>JANOAV010000104.1:0-48414 GCA_031411295.1 Verrucomicrobiales bacterium
CAAGGAAAGCGCGTGCCGTGGCGATGCCCAAGCCACCGTTGGCTCCGGTAATGAGGTGGGTGCGGGGTGAAATGGCAGAAGCAGATTCGAGCATGGGACATCAAACCAAAACCGGCTCTGCAAGCAAGCGAATGCGACGCCATTTTCCCCGCTGCCAGCGAATCCGAAACGCCAGCCCCTGACAGGCCACATAAATGGCGGCCACAGCCCATACGCCTGAGGACTCCCATGCCGAATGATATCGAATCATTAAAGTCCCGCCGCCCACTAAAATGCAGGCCGTGAGGATGATCTGCATAGCGGTGGGCCAAGCCGTGTCTCCTGCGCCTTGGAGGGCTTCAATGTAGGTCACATTCATGGCATCAAAGTATTGGAACGCAGCCACCCAGATCATCCCTTGGACCCCCAGCGCGATGACTTCGGGATCATCTGTGAACCAACTCATGATGGTGCCTTTTGCGCAGAAATAGATTACGCCCATGATTGCCATGTAGGTGGAAATGATGAGGAAGGCCACTTTGCAGAGGCGCTTTGCCTGAAGGAAATCCCGCTCTCCTTGAGCCTTCCCTACAAGGGTGGCCAATGCCTGCCCCAACCCAGCAGCGGGCGCGAAAGAAAAGCGAATGCAGGCAGAAAGGATCGTCTGGGCCGCGAGGTGTTTATAACCGAAATGACCGATTAACCATGCTAAGAGCACGCCCCAGGAAAACAAATCCAGTGCCCCCTGCACGCCGCTGGGCACGCCTACTTTGAGCAATTGAGTCATCCGCTGGCGCGAGAACCGCCAAGCGCGATGTCCATAGACCCGAAGGCTTTTCATCCCGAGAAAGCAGCTGAGGAGAAAGCCGGCCTGTGCCGCCGTGGCCATCACGGTGCCCCACGCGGCACCGACAAACCCCATGGCTGGAATTTGGTCCGTGCCAAAAATTAGGGCGTAATTTAAGCCTGCGTTGAGCAGCACCCCCCCCACGCTTGTGGCCATGGGAATCCACGGGCGCTCACAGGCCACAAAAAATCCCGATAAAGCGGAAACGACCATGGTTGGGAGCACAGAAAGCAGGCAAATTTGAAAGTAGCTGACTTCCAGTGCCAGAATCCGCTCACCAACCGAAGGCAGGAGCGTCCGCATCACCACCTCCGCTGTGGGGCTGTAGGCGAGCACCGCAAGTCCGAAAAGGATGGCCGCATAAATTCCCTGCCAAGCATGGCGACCTGCCTCCCAAGGGCGCTTGGCTCCCAATGAAGTTGCGGCAAACGTGTTTACGGAGGTGAGGGTCTCGCTGCCGAACACCAGCAGCAGGCCGACAATCAAGCCCGCCGGTGTTACTGCGGCTAGTTCCTCAGGGCCTAGTCTGCCTACCATCAAGGCATCCGTGACCATCATGAGCACAGTGCTGTAGCCAGTGACCACCATCGGCAGTCCCAGTTGGAGCAGTCGACGTGCGTCATCGCGGGGCCGAGAAATCATTGCTTAATTAAACTTAAATATTTGACAAATAAAGAAATTTCGATTGAAATGAACTGTGTTTGCTATAATAATTGTAAATCTCATGAATCCTCGATAGATCAATGGCCACCATCAACCTCGGCACCAACCTATTCCGCGGAACTTGCTCCCCCAACCCAACCCAATTTCAGCGTTCGGGAGGTCCGGTAGCAGTTTTGGCATCGCTATGGCTAACCTGCTTGGTCGGTTGCGACAAAACTCCGCCTGTCGCGACGGTGCCCATTAAGGAAGAGGAAAAAAAAGTCGTCGTGATCAACTTCGACCAATATTTTGCGCCCAAAGTGCTGGAAGCCTTCACCACCCGCACCGGGATTGCCGTTGAGGTCAAAACGATTGAGAGCACCGACGAATTGCAGCAACTGCTGCGCGCGGCCCCGGATGCCTACGATGTGATTATAACCGAGGAATCGGCGATAACGGATTTGAGTGAGCGTCGTTTGTTGCTGCCACTGAATCCGGCGTTAGTGCCCCATAAAAAAGCCAATATCGATCCGCAATACCTGCGTCAGCCATGCGATCCAGATGATCAATACACGGTGCCTTATCTCTGGGGAACCACCTTGGTGGCCTATCGTAAGGATCACTTCCCGACACCGCCGCGTGAAAGCTTGGATTTGCTTTTTGATCCCAGTTTAAAGGGGAAAGTGTCCCTGCTCGACGAGCGCAATGAGTGCTATATGATGGCGCTGCTGAAGATGGGGGCGATTCCAGCTACAGCACAGGCTGATCAGTTTGAGGTGGCTTCGGGGCTGGTGCGGGATCTCATTGTAAAGCATGAAGCCCGTTTCGGTTCGGATAATCAAATGAAGGAACATCTCTTGAGCGGTGAGTCCAGCGTGGCTTTAATGTATAGCGGGGATGCGGCTATCATTGCGCAGGATAACCCCAATATTTCCTTCTTTATTCCAAGTGAAGGCGCCACCATTTGGATCGACTACTGCGCCATTCCTCGGGACACGCCAAGGCCAAAAAACGCCCATTTGTTTATTGATTTCCTAACTGAAAAGGAGAATGCTGCCGAAAGTTCCAATTTTCTGCGCTACGCTTCACCAAACCTGAAAGCGGGTGATCTAATTGAGGCCAGCTTGCTCAGTGATCGAACGATTTATCCTTCTCAGGAAGTCCGGCAACGCTGCACCCCCATTCCTGCTTGGACGCCAGAGCAGCAGCGCCTCATGAATGCCGGCTGGAAAATCGCCCAAGAGGCGGAAAATTTACTGCGCGCGCGTCGAGACTCCCCCATTCCTTCACGCACGAATGCCGCAACTCCATCCGCAGAGCCGAGTGAATCCCTGGGGGTCGAACCAGCCCAACCAAAATAGACTGATCCGTCCCCTTTTCCCGTATGAAGTCCCTCCAGTCTAGACTTTTGATCATCCTGATTACCCTTGGATTAATCCCCTTGGGGCTCAGTTTGCTAATCAACGGTTTCTTTACTGAGGGGACCTTGCTGCATTCCAAACACACGGAGATGCGGAATTTTGCGAATGAAATTAAGCGCCAAATCGACCACAACGTGGAAGCGATCCAATTGGAACTGAAGGCGGTCGCGCACACCCCATCCTTCACCCATCCCGATACTTCAGTGGCTGATCTCCAACGTGATCTGGAGCGAATTGCATCAACTTCCAGATTTTGCCAAACGATGACGCTGCTGTCGTCAAGCGGCTACGTGCAGGCCTGCTCGGACCCCCTGAGTGACCGGGAGCAAGATCGCAAAGTATCAGGCATCGTAGCCAGCGGCAAACCCGAGGCATTTGCCCCTGCGATCCACCCAGCTGATCAGCACAAGCTATTTGTGGAATTCTATTATCCTGTGTCGGACCAAACTGGCAAGGGACTGCGTGCCGTCCGGGCGGATGTCTCACTCACTGCTATTTCCGACATTTTGCGTGAAGCCCATTTTGGGCAGAATGGAAAATTCGTGCTGTTGGACAGCCGTAATAATGTGCTTTATCATGAAAAGTCGGAAAACTTGCTGCGCAACTTTACCGCAATTTCCGGGGTGGATTTTACCATCATGCCTGAGGGGGGGGAATTCGCTCAAGGCAACGACGCCTTGATCTATGATAGTCTGGTAATTCCCAAAGGGGCGGTCTTCCCGACCAATAATTGGAAGCTCATCACGACCATGGACAAGACTGAGGCCATGGAATTAGTCCGGCATACGCGCTGGACCGCCCTGGGTATCGCCTCGTTATTCATAACCATTACGGCGGTCGTTGGATACCTCTTGGCCAACAGCATCGCTAGGCCTGTGGAGGCCGCCAGTCGTGCGGCGCGGGCAGTGGCGGGGGGGGACATGCAAACCCGCTTGGAAGACCACGGGGCTCAAGAATTGAAAGAACTCGCCCAAGCATTTAATCAAATGACCTTTCAAGTGCTCCAACATCAGGAGCAATTAGAGTTGATGGTGGCGAGCCGCACGCGCAAGTATCAGGACTCGCAGCACACTTTGGCAGAAACGACCGCCCAACTCCACGCGGCCAATGAGGCCACCAAAGAGGGCATCTTTGTCGTCAATCGCGCTGGTGAAGTTATCACCGCCAACGGCCAGATGAAGGACCTCTTCGGCCTGACTTCCGATCAACTCCGGCAACGTCCGTTGGCGGACATTGGTCATGACCTTTGTGTCCGGTTCCGCAATCCAGATGCTTTCGCCTCGCTCTGGGAAGCTTCCTTGAGTGATCAAGCAATCATTTCCGAGACCGAGTGGGTTCTCATCGCCCCCAGCCCCAAGACGATTAGCATCTATACCTCCCCGGTGTTGGACCAAGCCGGGCAAGCGATTGCTCGCCTCTGGATGTTCCGCGATATCACCAATCAACGATTGCTGGAGGACTCACTTCGTCAGGCCCAAAAAATGGAAGCCGTGGGTCGCTTGGCGGGAGGGGTGGCACACGATTTCAACAATTTGCTGCAAGGGATTCTGGGTAACCTTTTCTTGGTGCAACAAGACCCTGTGTTGCGCTCCCATGAGGACGTCCGCCGTTGTGTTCACTCCGCTCGTAACGCCGGTCTCCGGGCGGCCGAGTTGGTCAAAGGGTTGCTTGGATTTTCCCGTCAAACCCATCTCAGTCTGAGCCGATGTGACGTCAATGAGGTGCTGCAGCTGACGGAGGCTCTGGTCCGTCCCACCTTCGATCCCCGCATCACCATGACCACAGACCTCCAAGAGCGGATTTGGGGGGTAAACGCCGACGGGAACCAGATCGAGCAGGTCATTATGAATATGATCGTGAACGCACGAGACGCCATGCCCAACGGTGGGAGTCTCATCCTCACCACGAGGAACATCGTCATTCCGGCCGACCGAATTACCTTTATTCCAGGCTCCGCCCCAGGAGAGTTTGTGCGGATATCTGTGACCGATGAAGGCACTGGGATGACTGAAGAGGTGCGGGAGAAGATTTTCGAGCCTTTCTTCACCACCAAGGAGCAAGGGAAAGGGACCGGGTTGGGCTTGGCCACAAGCTTCGGGATTGTCCAGCAGCATGGAGGTTGGATCAATTGTGATTCAGTGCCCGGGCACGGCACCACATTCCATATCTTCCTTCCCCGGAATGAGGTTGGAGCGGCCCTGCCGCCACCAGAAAAGCGCCCACCGCAAACCATTGGGGGACAGGAGACGATCTTGGTGGTGGACGATGAACTCGTGGTCAGAGCAGTCGCTGAGGCCATCCTGAAAAAGCACGGATATAGCATTGTGACTGCCTGTGATGGAGAAGAAGCCTTGGATAAGCTAGCCAGACATGATGGAGAAATCGATCTGGTGCTAATGGATATGACGATGCCCCGGCTTAGCGGCATGGACACCTTCCGCCACATGCGGAAGGGGCAGGCCCCCAACGTGCCAGTGGTCATTTGCAGTGGCTACTTGGTCGATCTAAGTGGTTTTCTGGAACAGACTGGCTCGGTGCCTAATGGATTTTTGCAGAAGCCCTACGACATTGAAGACATGTCCCGCACCGTGCGACGCGTATTGGATGAGACCTCGGCCCTCAAAACGCGTTAACTAACCCATCTCTAACTGAATGCAGCCGCCTTTCCGTTGGGGTTCGTTCAAGTAATGGAAATCATTTACCCAGTCTGCGTAGTTGGTCTTGAGCCCAATTCAGGGCTTTCTTGGCTGCTTCATTTTGCGGCTCCAAAGCCACGATTTTCTGCCCTAGTGCCGCGGCCTCAGTGAAGGCTTCAAGCGCGTCGGCCTTTTTGCTCAAGGCCTCGTAGATCCTCCCCAGGGCCGCCTGGCCCCGGGCCTGCCCTTGCAGCGTAGCTGCCTGATCATCGCTGGCGAGTCCTGCTTCCCCTGCCAGTTCGTCCAGAATGGCGCGCGCGCGCAACGCACCCTTTAACGCTTCGCCATGCTTACCGGTATCGGTTTGCCACTCCGCCACCCGCAACAGAGCCGCAGCAAAGTGCAATCGATAGCGCGGCTCTGCGTGATTTCGCTCTGTCAGATTTGCGTGATAGTTGACCGCACTCTGCGCAAACGTTAGTGCGTCTGCCAAGCCCATGGGACCAGCCACCAGGTCTGCCACATCGCCATAGGCATCACCGAGGTCAAAAGTGTAAATCTCCTTATCTGGTTGTTCCGTAACGAGTTCCAAGAGAATCCGAATTCCTTGATTTAAAGCTTTGCTAGCGGCGTTGGCTCCGTCCGGACCACGCGCCAGAATGCGCCCCATGGCCAAGTATCCACTCGCTAAGCGGTAGCGCCCTTCTTCGGATTGGGGATGTTCCCGATCCCAATCACGCAGTTTTTGCAACGGTTGAAGGAAACTTTTCAGCGCATCGTCGTCGCGTTTTAAAGCCACGTAAGCCCGGCCCAGATCATGAAAGGAATCCACAAACAGAAACACATCGCTGTCGCGCATGGCGGGGGACAAGATGAGGCGGGTCGCGGTGTCGCCCGCTAAATTTAACGGAGCCAGAGCCGCCGTGGGATCGGGTTTGGATAACTGGGCCCGACCAGTCAGCCAGGCGGCCCGGGCCAACTCGCGCAGGGCGGAGAAATCCTCCGATTGGACGCTTAGATAGCCCTCCAAGCTCTTCAGCGCTTGTCCCAGTTGCTGGAGGGCCTCGGCGGACTGGCCTTTTTGCAGGCTCAATTCCCCCCTGCGGGATTGGATTTTGCCGCCCAGTAGATCCCACTCAATCCGGCGTTCTTTATTGTTAGTGGCCGCCGCCGCCGCTTCCACTTCGCCAAGCGCTTCATTGAGCCATCCGGCCGCAGCTTGGGGTTCCCCCAAGGCCAAGGCAATGCCGGCCATGTTCCATCTGGTGCGGGCACTTGATTCTCTGAGGCTGGGATCTTTACCCATAAGCTTAAGACGCTCAGAGGCTTGCGCAGTATAATCACTTAAGCTGGCCCGCCATGCTTCATTGGCGCGTTCATCGGTGGGTCGCTGCCCCAGCAGGGTGTCCAACAGCGAGTCGCCTAATTCTTGTTCCTGCCGCAGATTACGTCGCAGTCGCTGCTGCTCATCCAACGCCAGTTTTGCTTGGAGCATTTGCGCTTCGGTCGTGGCCGCTTCTTTCTGCGAATTTGTGAGCAGTTGATCTGCGACCGATTGCAATCTTTTGGCTTCCGCCTCGGCGTGATTCCGCTGCCGATATTGCCATCCAGCGACTGATGCAGCCAATAAGGCCGCGGCTCCAGCGCCCAAAGCTACACCTGAACCTTGCCGCAAACCAAATTGGGAGAATTTGCGCCACCATCTGAAGGGGAAAGTGGGCGGAGCCAGCTTGCGTTCAGATGGTGCTGCCTTTTTGGCGACTGGCGCTTGCTCCCTGACTTCCACCAATGGCTTTGGTTCGGATTTCGCGATGCTGGGCTCCGGTAAAGTTCCCAGCTCGGGCAGGACAGTGGGCTTGCGGCTTTCGGTGGCCCCGTCTTTGCGCTGAGAGCGAATACTTCTGGCTTGGGCCAGCGCGGTGGCCGTTTTCAACGCTGGTTGGACTGCTGCAAAATCGATTAGCTCCAAGTCCGCTCTGACGTCACGCATATGGCTATAGCGTTCAGTCAAAGTCAGTGCCAGGCAACGCTCCACCAACGCACGCAACTGGGACTCTGCATCCGAACTTGGACGGGAACGCCAGGCGATGGCGGGCTCTTGCTCCAAGGCTTGGGCCAGTTCTCCTAAATTGACCGTGACCTTCCCTTCCGCATCTGGCCGCAGCTTGGCGATTTTTTTGAAATAATCCACCGCTCGCGCGTGCTTGCGGCCAGTTAACAGGTGAAATGCGACCATCCCAAAGGCATACACATCCCATGCTTCCCCGGAACTCTCGCCCTGGGGGGCCTCATGGCGGCAACGCTCTGGGCTGAGGAAGGGGGCGTGAGCGGACCAGTTCGCTGCTTGGCTGGCATCGATCAGCCCCTGGCCCACATCCGTCACGCAGACACTACCGGGTGACTCGTTGAGCAACAATACGTTACCTGAAGTTATTCCAGTGTGGATGATGCCCCGCTCATGCAACCACGACATGGCGGAAGCCAAGCCACTGAGTGCGGCTCCCTTTTCAGTGAAGGACCATTTCCTAGTAGCATCATCCAAGGAGCGAATTCCGTTGGCGGGAGGCTGCACCCAAGCAGTGGCGGCATAACCTGGAACTTGGGCCAAGTCGAAGCCCAGCACTGGAATGATGTTGGGATGCCGTTCTTCCTCCCGGAGTTTTTCCAAGCACCAACTGACGTAAGCCTCGTTAATTGAACGCTTATCAAATATTTTTACGGCACATTCCAGCCGGCCATCCCACTCGGCACGATAGACTTTCCCAAAGCTTCCAGTGCCTTGGATTTCGTGGAGGGTGTAATTGGAAATGATCGGTATGGCTGGCATGTGGGGAGAGCAACGAACGGGGAAGGGTCAGGCGGGGAACCCAAGAAGGCATTGAGCAGGCAGTCGGGCAACCACCTAATCTCACGTTTAATAAAATTTGCAGATACGAAATATCAATTTGCAAAAAATTCAAGTCAAAACTAGTTTGTCATTTCCAACCGGGGCTGACTCCTTGGAAGAATTGATCCCTTAACTGAACCTGTCTACATTTTCCATGAGATTCTGCCCGTCTGCTGTTATTTTCTGCGCCAGCGCTCTGATGCTAGAAAAAGCCGTGTTTCCTTGCGAATAAGGATTGAATCCAACCGAGAATTCCCCTAGAGTCACCAACATTCACGCATTCAGGCTTCCAAACGAGCCCGAAGCTAGCCAACGCCATGAGTCAACGCTACCAAGTTCAAGGAAAAATCGGTCAAGGAGGCCTGGGAGAAGTGTATCTGGCCAAGGATACCCAACTCGACCGGGACGTGGCGCTGAAGCGGGTGAAAGTGCCTGAGGGGGGAAATTTAGAGGCGATGTCGGCGGACCTCATACGTGAGGCCAAGACGCTCTCGGCGTTACAACACCCTAACATTGTTACGGTTTACGACGTCGGCAAGGATGAGAATGGTCCTTTCGTGGTCTTGGAATTACTCAAAGGAGAAACCTTGGACGCGGTCATTGAGCGCGGCGGCATGACCTTGGACGATTTCAAGCAAGTGGTGATGCAAACCTTGGAAGGACTGTTGGCGGCCCAAGCCGTGGGATTGGTTCACCGTGATCTCAAGCCCGGCAACCTGATGGTGATCTGGCTCGCGAGTGGTAAATTTCAGATTAAGATTCTCGATTTCGGATTGGCGAAGTTTGGACTCAAAGCGCGGCCTCAGACCGAAGATCAGGGAGGAGGAATCTTCGGTTCCATCTTTTTCATGGCACCCGAGCAGTTCGAGCGTTTCCCGTTGGATGCTCGGACGGATATGTATTCCCTTGGGTGCATCTACTATCAAATATTGACCACCAAACACCCCTTCGACGGGGAAACGGGCGCAGAGGTCATGGCCAGCCACCTCCAGCATCACGTCAAGCCCCTGAAGCAAGTGCGCGGTGATCTGCCCGACTGGCTCTGCCATTGGGTTATGTGGTTAATCAGTCGGGAAATGGATGATCGCCCGTCGGATGCCCGCATTGCCTTGGAATACTTCACTGCCCAACAGCACGGGCTCAAGGGCGTGCCGCCGCCCCCAACTGCGGGGTCCGGGACGTCTGGTCGCCTAGGCGCACCTCGTCCAGTCTATCGTCCCGGAGCGGTTGGCGCCACCACAGGCCCCATCGCGGGCAATGCAAGTCAAGCCATCCAAGCTCAGGGCACCATGGCCGCTGCCCGCAGCAGCACGCCAGTGGTGGAAAAGATCGTCAAGCCCAAGTCCAACAAGGGATTATGGATTGGATTGTCCGTTCTGATCGCAGCTTTGGCTGGTGGCATTGCTTATCTGTTTCTGGCACCGCAGCCACCTGTGGCCGAGACCGTCACGACATCCCCTCCGCCCCCAGTTACACCGCCCCCGCCAGCCCCGAAGGAGAGCCCACCCACCCCACCAGAAGTGGCACCCAAGCCAACGGTCCAAACTCCTCCTGAACCTCAGAAGCCCAAGCCTAAACCTGCGGTGGTGGTGGCCCCGAAGCCTACGCCTGCTCCAGCCCCGGCAGTTGCCCCAAGCTCGGCTGGCAAGGCTCTCTTGGACGGGCTCCTGGGATCTGACCTGGCAGGTGTCGTGGCGAAACTTCCTCCTGTCGAAAAGGCGCGCATCCCGCTTCTGGCCTCAGCGTTAGCCTCCGCCAGTCCTGCAGAGCGCACTCGCCTGCATCGGATCATTGGCTCAGAACAACTGATGAATAGTTCCCAACTCCTCCGCGCCGACCTGAACCATGCTTCGGCTGATGTGCGGGAGGCGGCCCTCAAAGCCGTCTCCGCTTTCTTCCCCAAGACCAGCGTAGCAGATGATCTGCTGAAGTGTGCGCAGGCTGGAGAGTTAGACAATGCTCTCGCTGCCTATGGATTCCTCACTAGCCGGTTCGGAACCAAAGTGGAAGACCGAGTTGCTCTCCTCAAAAAAGCCCAGCCCCTAGCGACCTCGCCCGCCAGCAAGAATTCCCTCATTCAAGCGGTCTCCACGATTGCCCATCCCTCAGCCAAGGTCTTGGCTAAAGAACTTCAAGCCCCTGCGGCGGAGCAAATGGTGACTGCTGCCATCGCCAAGATCAAGGTTGCCTCACCCGGGGCGGATCTGCTCCTGCCTGCGAGCGAGGCTTACATCATGGGGCCGTTACTGGGAGCACCCACGCTGGATCCCGCCACCAATAGCATCGTCGGCTGGACCAGTCCCGAAAACTTCGTTGGTTGGGATGTCGAATTCAAAGCGCAGCGAGAGGTTCGGATCAGGCTCTCGCTGACTAATACTGCGAAAGAAACGGCTTCTTACCGCCTCATCGTTGGCAAACCATCCCTCCCGTTAATCGTCCCGCAATCTCCCAGCGACACCCAGCCAGTCAGCACCGAGGATGTTTCGATCACTGTCACCCCGGGAATCTACCGGTTCGTGATTGCCCCAGCCAACTTACCGCCAGGGCAAAGCTTAATGCAGCTGCGGGGGGCGATTTTGCTCAAGCAATGAGCCACCTCTTAATCCATTGATACCCACGGATGTTTCGGCAGGGGATCCCAGCTACCTCGCTTGGGTTACGGCCCAAACTGGGAACCCAGCATCCCCAGCTTAGCTGGCAAAATGCCTGACACTTTGTCTAGTAACTGCCCAATTTTGGGCGGCGTGAGCAGCAAACCCTTGACCCGAGCATCGCGTAATAAGTGCTCCTGCTTGGTTGATTCAGAGGCATCGCAGAGGAAAATGATGGCCGGAGTTATCCGCCCGCCCTGCGCGTGCTGATGGGCCGTGCTAATCAACTCGTAAAGCAGGGCACCGTCCAACGGTTCCATTTTCAGAGCAAAGACATAGAGCCGATACTCCCGCTGCAGGGCCCTCTCATACCCGGCCAGCGAAGCCGAAGTGGCCTCCACTTGGCACTCACAAAACGCCTCCAACGTCTCTTTCACCAAGCGGGACAGAGCCACATCGGGATGCACCAGTAGAACTTTGGTGGGGGGCGGATTCATGAGTGCATTATTTAAAACACTCTGGCCCAGAGCAACTTCAAGTAACTGCTCTCCAGGCAATTGGACATCACTGGATGGTCCGGGCCAGCTATCGTGCGATCGATAAATTGCAGGCGCTTCTTTTCGCGATGCGCGGCTCTGATCACAATGGTTTCAAATTCTTCGGTGCTCAATAAGCCGGAACACGAGCAGGTGACAATGATTCCGCCCGGAGCCACCAGGGTCATGGCCAGGCGATTTAGATCCTCATACTTGCGCCTGCCCCCGTCGTCCTCCTCGCGGCTGAAGACCAGCTTCGGCGGGTCCAGAATCACCACCTCCCACTTGCGACCCTGCCCCTGCATTTGTCGCGCATATTGAAAGGCATCCGTGTGCACCCAGTTAATCCGACACATGTTCAGGTTGGCATTTTGCTTCGCCTGCTCAATGGCCTTTTCGTCCAGATCAACGCCAGTGACCTCTTCCGCTCCGCCCAGCACCTTGGCTGCCAGGGAGAATCCACCCGTGTAGCAACAAAGGTCCAAGACGTTCTTTCCTTTGGTAAAATGGGCCAGCTTCCGCCGATTCTCCCGCTGATCACAGAAGAACCCCGTCTTGTGGCCTTCGGCAAAGTTGACCAAATAACGCACGCCATGTTCGCGAATCTTCGCGCTGCGAACATTGGAGGGGTTCTCCATTTCCCGCTGCGGAATCGCTTCAATCTCTGCTATATCTCGATCCACGCTGATGAGATGTCGCTTGGTTCCCAGCGTTTCGTGCAGGATCGGCAGCCATTGCGGGAGGCGGCTCCAGACGCCGAAACTGTGGGTTTCCACCCGCAACACGTCAGCATATTTATCGACGATCAAGCCGCTCAGACCATCGCCATCCGAGTGAATCACGCGATAGGCATCCGTGGTCTCATCGAGCTGGCACAGGTCCCGCCGCAGACTCACTGCACGCTGCAACAACCCCGGGAAATCCTCCTCCGCAAAGCCATCCGTTCGATGTGACATCATCCGCAGCGGCACCCGGGCGCCCGGATTCCAGAACCCCGCTCCAAAGCGCTGACCCTCCTTATCATACACCGTCACCAAATCCCCCCGCTTTACGCCCGCAGAGACATGGGCGATGAACCGCGGATAGACCGTCGGTTGATAAGTGAAATACTTCAACTGCACCCAGGGTTTGGGCCAGTCAGCGGTATCGGGAGGAGGAGGAGGAAATTTCATGAAGAGCATCTCTCCATAAGCACGAATCCGTCGCATGCCAGTGGAGATTCAGCATTTTCCGACCCCGGTAGAGGTAAAATCGATTTTTGGCCAGGGAGCTTACAGATCCATCACGCAGCGGAAGCCAGTGTGGTTCGCGCTCGTGTCCGGAGTGGTCCATTGGCGCGCGCTGGGGCGATAGCCGCTGCAATAGCAATCATTGCAGAGCCAGGAGCCACCGCGGATGACTTTGCACGGCACGTTGTTGCCATGCAATTGATCTGGCACTGGGGGGGAGCCGGGGGGATTGGAGTCCGGAGAGCGGGAGTAGTAATCCGGTGCGAACCAATCGTTCACCCATTCCCAGACATTTCCCGCCATTTGATAGAGACCGTAACCATTGGGGGCGTAAGATTTGGCGGGAGCCAAGCCCCGAAAGCCATCGGCGGAGGAATTCGCATGGGGGAAATCTCCCTGCCAGATATTGCAGAGCCATTTTCCTTCCGGGTTCATTTCCTTGCCCCACACGAAAGGCTGCTGCTCCAAGCCACCGCGCGCGGCATACTCCCATTCCGCTTCCGTCGGCAGGCGCTTGCCGGCCCACTTGCAGTAGGCGGTGGCATCGTCCCACGAAATGCAGACCACGGGAAAATCCAGCTTGTCTTCGATGGTGCTTTCCGGGCCTTCGGGATGTCGCCAGTTGGCCCCGACTTTGTATTCCCACCATTGCATTTCCGCCTGCGGGGTAAAAGTTTCCACTGGTTCAGTGGTGCCAACGAAATGATTGGCTCCAGGCTTGAGGAGTGCCGGATCAGCATCGGGAAATTCCTCCGCCGTGGGCATGCGTTCGGCCTGCGTGACGTGCTTGGTGGCTTCCACGAACGCCTTGAACTGGGCGTTGGTGACTTCGGTGACATCCATCCAGAATCCCTTCAGGGTAACCTTATGAATGGGACCAATATGGGGCTTGGCGGAGTCTTCCTCACCCATGAGGAATGACCCGGCGGGAATCTGCACCATCCCTTCTGGGGCTTTGGCCGCAGGGGCGGGGGCGCGGGATACTTCGAGCGGTGGGAGCGCCTTGGTTTCGTTCGTGAGTCCGTGGGGTTCGCGATCACAGGAGGCCAGCGCCCATGCCAGCAAGCACAGCGCAAGGCTCGGTTTAACTAACGTCGATTTTTGCATATGCCATGTTTTTCAAGTTCATCGCAGTGCGCCTCGATACGAATGGATTTACTGGCAGGGTTAAACCCGAGGCGCCGGGTAATGCAGTCCTCCAGCAGGCTGATGTGATGGTCTTCAAATTCCACCACCCGCTGGCAATCCAGACAGATGAGGTGGTTGTGGTTGGGGCTATCGATAAAGTTAGGATCATACACCGTTTGATCCCTTCCCAAATCAATTTCCCGCAGGAGTCCCGATTCAACGAGCAATCCCAAGGTGCGATACAAGGTGGAGCGGGAGGTCGTCCGATCCAGTAAACGCGCCATTTCCCACAGTTCGTCTGCGGTAAAATGCTCGTTGGTCGTCAGGGCGGCCTGGATGATGACTTGGCGTTGCTTGGTGCGCTTCAATCCCTTCGCGGTGATGAAATCATCAACGCGCTTTTGCACTGCGGGATCGAGTTGGCGGGGCATAGTCTGGGGCTTAGGCGGCCGTCACTGTATAATGGTGCACCGCCGGATTGACGATATCTTTCACGAAGCGATCGCTCAGTTCTGCGACCTGAGGGGCCTCAGCTCCATAGAGGTAAACGCGCCGCTCGATCTTGAGTTTCTCCAGCTTGAAAGGTGGATTCTCGAGACTTTTAAAATAAGTCAGGATCATTTCCTTCTCCAGATCAAGCGCCCCGGGTTTCATCCCGTAGTCGAGATAGAAACTGTATCCCCCCAGCACCGGAGCTTCGCTCAAGTGCAGTTCGTGGCTGGTGGCGTCGCTCAGAACTCGGGTCAGGAACGCTTCACAGGCCCGCTCATCTCCCGAGGCCTCCACGGTGTAGCGGCGGGATTCACGGAAGGTGAGGGGAGTCGCCAGCGGAGCATAGAGGAGCTTGTTGGCATCAGCAGCGTGGTCATAGCGACCGAGGACTTCGGCTTTAAAGGACATGTTTGATGCGGTCTAGAATTTCAGAGTAACCTTGCATGAGATCCCCCAGATCTTGGCGGAAACGATCCTTGTCCAGCTTCTCCCCTGTCTTATCGTCCCACAAGCGGCAGGTGTCAGGGGAAATTTCATCGGCCAGGACGATGTTGTGTTTGTTGGGATAGAGGCGGCCATATTCCAACTTAAAGTCCACCAAGGTGAGGCCGGCCTTGGCAAATACTTTGGTTAGAATCTGATTCACTTTCAGCCCACTGCGTTTGATTTTTTCCAACTCATCGGGGCGCGCCAGATTCAATTCGCGGATGTGCTCGTCGGTGATCATGGGGTCCCCGAGGTTGTCGTCTTTGTAGTAGGTCTCGATAATCGGTTGCCGCAGTTTCTGTCCCTCGGGCAGGCCGGTGCGCTTGGCCAGACTTCCGGCCACGATGTTGCGGATCACCAGTTCAATTTTGACGACCTCAACGCGCCGCACGATGACGGCGGTTTCATTGTGATCTCTCAGGAAGTGGGTCGTGATCCCTTCCTTCTCCAGCATTTCGTAGAGCAGGACGCTGAGTTCCTTGTTGATACGACCCTTTTGCGCGAACGAGGCCTTTTTGGCTCCGTTGAATGCGGTCGCATCATCCTTGAATTCCATTAGGACTTCGTTCGGTTCGTCAGTTTCGTAGAGGCGCTTGGCCTTGCCTTCGTAGATTAATTTCATGAGATTGGTAGAGGATTTTGAGGGAGTCTAATGCATGGGGGAATCTCCCCCTTGAGTCAAACTAGGATTTGCAGAATCGCGAACGGAATTTATCCCTTAATCGAATGTCTCAACCGCTGCCCAATCCCTATGAACATGAGTTGCCCCCAGAAGCATTGATTCTGGGACGGCCTGTCGCTTGGGCGTTGACGGTGTGTTTTCTTGCCCTCATCACGGTGCCGTCTCTGTGGCAGGACGGCAGGGAGTGGTCGCGTGATCAAGGGTGGATTCCGGCGGTGGAGTTTGTGAGGACGGTGCGGGGAGTCGATGCGCCAGGCCGGGCCATGGCGGATCGGCTGCGCACGTATGAGCAGAGTCTGGAACAGCATTTGGAATGGGCCAGACCACTTCGCCAATGGGCCCAACGTCAGCAAACGAAATGGCTGGGGGCGGGGAATCACAAGGTTGCTCTAGGGAGCGAGGGGTGGATGTTTTATCGGCCGGAAATTAAAGCGCTGACAGGATACGGCCCCCTGCGGGAGGAGCCGCAGTCGGTTGCCAGTGATCCCAGCTTGAGAGCGTGGCAGCCGCCGTTGCAGCCAATCCTCGATTTTGCTGAGCAACTCCAATCACGTGGTATCGAGCTTTGGCTGGTCCCGGTTCCCATGAAAGAATCCATTTATCCCGAGCTGCTCGGGGGGCAAGCGAGCGGGCCAGTAGTGCATCCAGATCAGGCGGAGTTCTATGGAACATTATCTGCCAATGGGTTGAAAATTATTGAGTTGAATCAGTTTTTATGGGACATGAAATTGCAAGATTCCACCCAGGGGCCGGTCTATCTGCGCACGGATACCCACTGGGCTCCGCGGGCAATGCAAGGAGTGGCAGCGTTGTTGGCAGAAAAGTTGGGCCAAGTCCAGACTCCGCAGGCGCTCCGCAAAATGGTGACTGGAGCCGGGGATTTATCGGAGAAACTGGATCTTGGTGTCGAGGGGAAGCCGGAGGAGGTTTCGATTCAGGTGCCGCCTCGAATCACCAGCGCTGCCGCTGCCCGCATCACTTTGCTGGGGGACTCCTTTGTAAATATTTATCGCGACCCTGGCTTGGGCTTTGGAGAGGGCGCGGGGTTCGGGGAGCAACTCAGTTCGGCCTTGGGGGAACCGATCGAGATCATCGGCATCAATGGCGGCGGGGCTAGCCAAGTGCGGCAGCGCTTTGCTTCCAAGACCCCGGCTGAGCTGAATCGAATCCGCATTGTGATTTGGGTCCTAGCGGCGCGCGATTTGTTCCTTGGACGTGCCGAATCACAGGCAAATCAAGTGACTTGGGAAGAAGTAAAATTTCCTGCTAAAGTGCTGAAACCAAGCGAGTTGGTGGGGGAATTTACGGAAGCCAGGGTCATGGCCACGGTCGTGGAGATTTCTCCGATTGCGTCCGATCTGAACCCTCAAGCAACCACCTATCCCAACGCGGTCGTGGCCGTGAAATACCGGGTGGAGCAAGTTCTTAGCGGAAGCTTGTTACCAAGGGACATTACGGTCTATCAATGGCTGTTCAAGCAGCGGGCGTGGCAACCAGCGTCAA
Source organism: Verrucomicrobiales bacterium (assembly GCA_031411295.1). GTDB lineage: Bacteria > Verrucomicrobiota > Verrucomicrobiia > Verrucomicrobiales > V1-33 > JAGNEJ01. The sequence continues at coordinate 17,060 of JANOAV010000104.1, forward strand.
AACTAAAACCTGGACAGCAGCTATCTTTGAAACTGCTCCCGTGGAATGAGGCCAGGGACGCCTTCTCCGCCAATCAATTCGACGAGTTCCACGATCTTGAGCCCTACTGGGGCGAACCGTAGTCCAGGGCTTCAGCCCACAAAGATGCCCGGCTGAATCTAGACGTCCGATTCACGGGGCGTGCTCAACGGGCTGAAGCCCCGGACTACCGGGGTTTTAGCCGAAAGCGGTATGCCGCCCGAACCAGCCAGAACTCATTTTCCTCTGCCGAAAGAAACGAAAAAAGTCCGAAAAAATGAGATCACTGACCAACTACCTCCAAATCCTTTTTTCGACTTCTCTCGCTTTTTTCGGCCAAACTTAATTCCATAGTCATTCATTCAGGTTCCTTCCCTTGCCAGTAGCATCGCACAATTCAAACCCGCAATGACATCCAGAAGCCGCAACTGCCTGTCCTCGTTATCCGAAACCTGGCGTTACAAGGAAAACATCCTTTCCTCCATAACTCGTTGTGGTTCAATGTTCATTAACCAAATTTTCAGCCGCTCAGGTCTATGTTTTCGCAAATTTGGAAAAATCGCATAAATGATATTGACTCGCCTGAGTTTTTAAGACAACTTGATAATAACCTCATCTGGAAACCTCGCCCAGATTAACCTCAACCCAATCAATTAGCCATGTTTCTCAAAGTTGCTCGTGCCATCGCGCGTCCACAGACGTTTGCGGTCCTGGATTTACTCAAACGCTCGACTGGACTGAGCGTAAATGAAATTGCCAAAGCCCTCAAGCTCAGCTACATGGGCGTGAAGCAATACTGCACTGAACTCGAAAAGAAAGGCCTCGTGGACACGTGGCGTCGGCCCACCACGATGGGGCGTCCGGAGAAATCGTATCGCCTGACCGCCAAGGCCGCTTCGTTTTATCCTGAGGTGGGGAATGAAATGACGCTCGATCTGCTAAAGTCCATCGCGCAGCTCTACGGAGAGACCGCGCCTGACAAATTGCTCTTTAACTACTTCAACAAGAAGGCGGAAGGGTATCTAAAAAAGCTCAAAGGAGCCACGATTACCGAGAAAGCCGTCAGCTTTGTCAAATTGCGTGATGCGGAAGGCTGCTGCGCGCAGATCGAGTATGATGAAGCGAACGGCTACCGCGTCGTGGAGTATCACAGTCCGTTGAAAGAGATCGCAGATCAATTTCCGAATGTTTCGCGGATGGAAGAAATGATGTTTTCCAAAGTCCTCGGGCTGCCTGTGACCCGCAGTGAGGATCGGGTGTCCGGCCTCATGAAAATCAGTTTCCGCATCCCTTTGCAAGTCATCCCGCAAGGATTGGTGGCCACCCCCACGGTGCGTGCCGTCAAGCCCGCGTCAGCCCCGGCCAAAGCTCCGCGCCTAAAGAAAACCCTGCCGGCCCCGGTGGTTGAGGTTACCCCGCCTGAGCCCGTGATTTCTGCGGAAATGGAAACCGTCGTGGAGCCAATGGAACCCACCGAAGTGACGGAACAAATCACCGCTACTGTCCCAGCTGAGCCAATCGTGGAGGAAGCTGTCCCGGAGATGACGGAGAACACCACGCCGATGCCAGCTCCAGTGGCACCACCCGCCACACGTGAAATCCAAGAAGACTTCTTCCTCCTCGTCGGCTAGGAGAACTACGTTGGAGTTCGGCCTCCAGGCCGTCCCCTGCTAAAGCTCCCATTCCAGCGGCGGAGACCAACCTGAACCCCTGAATCTATGAACACCGTTTCCCGGCCCTTGCTCGCAGGTGCAGCCTTGGCTGTCGGGTTGGTCGGCGGCTGGCTGGTGCGAGGCACGAGCAATACCACCTCCCCAGCCTCCCACTCCCCAGCGCCAGCTCTGCCAAATGCCGATGTGGCGAAGTTGGCGACGACGCTGGTCAATGACGCCACCCTGGCCGACGGTCCAAATTTAGGTTACTTTGACTTCGTTAGCCAGACCGCCGCCCTGAGCCCGGAGGAAATGGAGCAATTGCTAAATGCGCTGCTCACCGCCGGTGCGCAAAGCCAGTCTGATCAAGGCCTGAACGCGGGTCTCGGCTGCGTCCTCCAGCGACTTGCGGCTGCACGACCTGCCTTGGCAGGGAAATGGTTGCTGACGCACCTCGATTCCGTTGAGGATGAATTGGCGGATCGAGCTTGGAAATTAATTACCAGCAAAGATCCAGCCAGCCTAACGCAACTCAAATCCCCCGACCTGAAGCCTGAAGCCAAAGCCCTGCTCGCCAAACTGGAGTTAACCCTCCTGTCCAAATCCAACCCCGCCGCTGCAGTGGCCGCTGCCATGAGCCAGGCCGACGACCAGCTCCTCAAGGAGGCGATGGCACAGTGGCAGCAGCAAAACCCGGACGAATCTTTCGCCTGGGCTATCGCTCAGCCTCCAGTCCAACTGGGGCGTGCCCTCCTCGCGCGCTGTGGCCAGCACGCCTCCGAGACCGAATTCAAGCAGCTACTGGAGCTGATCCCCCGTTGGAAATCCCTCCCGGGAGATGCCCTCAACTGGCAACCATTGGCTGAATCGGTGGTCGCTCAATTGATCAAACATCGAGGAATCGAAACCGCCCAGACCTGGGTGGAGCAGTTACCACTCACGGCCCTGAAGTTAGCGATACAGCAGGAGTTCTCTGCTGCCTGGCTCAAGCAAAATGCCGCCCAAGCCTCCCAATGGATCGCTAGCCTGCCGCCTTCCGCCGAGAGGGAAGTCAGCATCCTGGCACTGGTAAGTAGTATCCAAGGCACTGATCCCGAGCGCGCCTTCGGATGGGCCAAGCAACTGCAAAATGAAGTTAGTAAATCCCAAGCCATGAAGACCGCCATGCAACAATGGCTCAAACAACAACCAGTGGCCGCCGCCAAGGCCTTGGAAATGATGGAGCCAGAGTTTCGCGAACTGATGAGCCCCTGAGATCTATGCCATTTGGCAACAAGATGGAACATCACCTTTTACAAGTGTTTTAAGACTGACCCGTGCGGCACTTTGGGTTCCTGGGTGCCGCGCGACGGCGAGTGGGCAGCGTCGATGACACGACAAATGCCATTCGAGCCGTTGCCTGCATCATCGCGTTTTTGGGCTTAAGCGAGTGTGGCAGCAGTCGGCTCGACTGCTGTGATCCTCAGAGTCCAGCGCCATTTTTACCGCAGTCCAGCGGACTGCTTCCACTCTCCTGATCAATCCGTCCGGGCTGCCTGGGCCGCCTGTAGCAACTTGGTCATTTCCGCCACCTTCTCGGGATGCTTGCTGGCGACATTCTCTTTCTCCCCAAGGTCCTTACTGAGGTCATACAACTGAGGTTCCCGTCCGCCGCCGACCTCTACATTGGTAAATTCCGTGCGTTTGAGCGGAGCCTGATTGCTGGGGATGAGCTTCCAGTTGCCCTGCCGCAGCGCCAGCGGACCGCCTTGCTCCACCAACGTTTCCCGCCCCTGCTTGGCCTTCCCCAGCAAGGCTTCCAAATGAGTCTCACTGTCCGTAGCCGAGGGCACGGCCTGCTTGGTAAACGTGGCCAAAGACGCGAGCAAATCCACCTGGCACATGAGTGCATCGCTGGTGCCAGGCGCAATGCGGCCGGGCCAGCGCACAATGAACGGCACCCGGGTCCCGGCCTCGTAGGCACTGTATTTATTACCCCGCAGCGGCCCAGACGGCGTGTGCGCCCCGAGCTTTTCATTGGCCCCGTCCACATAGCCATCGTCCAGCACCGGGCCGTTATCACTCGTTAGGATGACCATCGTTTTCTCAGTCAGCTTCAACTCCTCCAATTTATCCAACACCTCCCCCACCGCCGCATCCAACTGTAAGATCGCATCTCCCCGCGGTCCCATGCCGCTCTTGCCCACGAAACGCGGGTGCGGCACCCGCGGCACGTGCGGCTCGTGACTGGCATAGTAGAGGAAGAACGTTTTGGCGGCCTGCTGCTCGATAAATTTGATCGCTTCGCTCTTGAACGTATCCCCCAAGTCCTCGTCCTGCCAGAGGGCTGATTTCCCTCCCCTCATGTAGCCGATCCGGCTGATCCCATTGATGATTGCCTGATCATGACCATGGGTCAGCCCCATCTTCAGGAGTTCGGGATTCGATTTGCCGGTCGGCAGCCCCGCAAATGGCTCCTTGTAACTAATCTCGATCGGGTCCGTCAAATCCAAGTTCGCCACCCGCCCGTCGCGCACGAACACCGTGGGCACCCGATCCCCGGTGGCGGCCATGATGAAACTATGATCGAAGCCAATCTCATTTGGACTTGGTTTGATTAACCCATTCCAATCCAAGGCTCCCCCGCCCAAGCCCAAGTGCCATTTCCCCACCACGCCGGTAACATAGCCGGCCTGCTTCAGGACCTTTGGCAGCGAGGGGATATCGGTGGGGATAATCAAGGCCGCATCCCCCGGCAGCACGCCGGTGCCCTTTTTCCGCCAAGGATACCTGCCGGTCAGCAGCGCATAGCGGGACGGCGTGCAGGTGGCGGAAGTCGTATGACCATCGGTAAAGCGCAAGCCATCCTTGGCCAACCGATCCATATTCGGGGTCGCGAGCTTACCTGATCCATAACAGGAAACATCGCCATAGCCCAAATCGTCCGCCATGATCAGGAGGATGTTCGGCAAAGGTTCGGCAGCCACAGTGACACCAGCGAAAAGGAAAAATAAAAGTGCTCTCATGCCCCGAGTGGTAGCGAAAGTTCGTCCGGCCGCCAAGTGCTACTTTTTCAAATTCAATGCCTGTTGGAATAATATTGCATGCCATGAAGCTTGGCAGCCTCATCAACCAGAGCAGCGAGGCGAAGATCCCCTGAGCGATTCCCCTAGGCAAGCCTAATCCTACGCCGAAACGTAGCTTCAAGGCTTCAGAAGTATGTGACAACTCGCCAGTCCTACTTACGCTCCCTCATTCTCCCCGGTGCCGTTGCTCGTGCTCCGTCTCCGAAGTCCACTTTCCCTGATTTCCCGATTCCATGTCATTCATCAATCAAGCCCTGCTTTACGGCCTAGCCGGGATTTCAATTCCCATCATCCTGCACCTGCTGAATCGGCGGTCGGCCAAGCAGATTGAGTGGGGCGCGATGCTGTTTCTGCTGGACTCGGTGGAGTCCCGACGGCGGCGGATCCAGTTGGAAGAAGCCTTGCTCTTGGCCGCCCGGTGCTTGCTTTGCGGGCTCGTGGCGCTGGCGGTGGCGCGGCCCTTTCAGCCGCCAGGCGGGACGGTTCCTTATGTCATTGTGCTACCGGCATTTTTGATTTCACTCGTCATGATCACGACTGGCATCATTTTGCGCGAGACGCGGAAATATTTCTGGTGGCTGGTTGGCGGCGGTTTGGCGTTGCTGTTGGTCAGTGGACTGGCGGTGGCTTACGAGCAGTATTGGAATCTGAAACGTTTCGGCAACAGTGGGAAGAAGGACATTGTCCTCATCATTGACGGCTCCACCTCCATGCAGATTCAAAATGGCGGCACCACCAACTTCGATCGCGCGGTGCAGGAGGCGCGGGAAGTGGTGGAAAAATCTGCGGGCGGCAATGGATTCAGCATTATCTTGGGCGGCCCGGTTCCGTTAGTGAAAATCAGCGATCCTGTCGTGAACAAGAACGATGTGGGCCAAGTCCTCGACTCATTGAAGCCCATGCAGGGCAAGATGGATGGCTTCGGGGCACTCTCCACCGCCATGACAGCCTTGAATCGGGGCTCAAATCTGGGGAAGGAAATTATCGTTTTCACTGATGGTCAGGCGCTGGGTTGGAATCTGGATACGAACTCCGCCTGGGAAGCGCTGAAGGGCAGTGCGGACCAGCTCAAGACCAAGCCGCCCATCATTTATCGCAAGTTTACCCTGCCGACTGCGTTCAGAAACGTCAGCGTCTCCAACTTGAAATTCAGCCGTGATGTCATCGGCACCGATCGAGCCGTGGGAATCGACGTAACGCTGGAGAACACCGGCACGGAGGCCATTTCTCCCACTTCACTGGAACTGAATATAGGGGACGCTCCGAAAGAAGTGAAGGAAGGCGCGCCCGCAGCCCCGGCGGATGAAAATTTCAAGCAATATAAAGAGGTGAAGCTGAATCAGCTCCAGCCGGGGATGAAAGAAACCGTTCATTTCAGCCACAAGTTCAAGGGCTCTGGAGCCCAAGTCGTGTCTGCCAGAGTCGTGGTAAACGACGATCTGTCGCTGGACAACCTAACGCAAACAGTCGCCTCCGTGAAGGACCGCCTGCGGGTCTTGATCGTGGAAGGCAACCCCGGAGCGGATGTGCTGCAACGAGCCGCCACGTTCACCTCCCTGGCGCTGGCTCCCAGCACCACCTTGAGCGCAGCCAGCAAGGCAGTGGAAAAGAACGAGCAGAAGAATCAGGACAAGGGCGTGAAGCCAGGCGCGCTGCTAGACCCGGAAGTGGTGCCGCACACGCGGCTCCCGAGCATGAAGAGTTTCGCCAACTACGATGTCGTGGTCCTGTGCAACGTGCCGCGTCTGGCGGACTCTGCATCGCGTCGCTTGGCAGCCTGGGTGCAGGCGGGTGGCGGGTTACTGATTGCCCCTGGAGGGGAATCGGAAGCGGCGTTTTACAATGCGTGGAAGACGGCGGATGGACTCAATTTACTGCCAGGTAAAATGCTGGATCAGAAAGTGATCGCAGCCGACAAAGACCCACTGCATTTGGCGCTGAACACCTTCAGCCATCCAGCCCTGAAGCTGGTGGCGGATGCCAAACAAAGCGATCTGGGCGGCACGGTCCTCCAGAAATATTGGCGCGTGGATGCCGAGGGCCCACTGGCGGTCGGGGCTTCGGTGGGCGGTCGCTTGGCTAATGGCGATCCCTTTCTCACGATGCGTCCGCTGGGAATCGGCTCGGTGATGCTGTCATCCGCAGGCTTCGATACCGGCAGTGGAAATCTCGCCACGCGGCAAGCGTTCGTGCCGTTACTGCATCAGTTGGTCTATTACCTGACGGCTCCAGATGGCCAACCATTGCAACGTCAGCCTGCGCAGCAAATCAGCTTGGCACTCACCAGCTCAAACGCGGAGGGCGGCCTGAAGGCGGATTTCTTCCGCGGGAAAGGCTGGAATCCGCCAGCCATCTCCAGTCGGGTGGAGAACAAGACGGACGTGAATTATTCTGAGAAGGGAACCCCTGGCAGTGTGGGAAAGGATAATTTCAGCGTTCGACTAACCGGAGCACTCCTGCCACGTTACAGCGAAGAATATCGCTTTGATGGCTGGGGTGATGACGGCATTGATGTCTATCTGGACGATAAGAAAATCATTAGCCGGGGAGGCGAGGGCAAGGCGAAACTGGAGGCCGGAAAGTATGTGGCGTTCCGCATCGATTTCACCCAGACTAACGGAAACGCCACTTGGCAATTGAACTGGAGCAGCCAGTCTCAACCGCGCGAAATCATTCCCGCCGATGCGCTGCTGCCGTTCCTGCCAGGCGAGGACACCAAGGAATCCGTGGTGGGAAATTTAGTGGCACTGGGACCGGACCGCGTGGCCCGGCAAATGCCGCTGATCTTCACCAGAGCAGGCTTGCAGGCCCGATTGAATTCAGATGTCATTCCCGGAATCTACCGCATCAAGGTGCCGGACGAGCGGCGGGCGGACTTGGCGAAGCTGCTGAATCCGGCCGGAGAACTTCCTTTCTCCGTGGCGGATGATCCTGCAGAATCCCGCCTCGCGCAATGGACGGAGCAGCAATTGGCCATGGTCAAATCCCATTTCGAATTCTTCCAACCGAAGGAAGCCAAGGAAATCACGAACATCCTGGCAGGTCGGGAGTTTGGTGAGGAACTCTGGAAATACCTCGCGCTCGGAGCGTTGTTCATTCTACTGGCGGAAGTCGCCCTGACCCGCTGGATCGCTCTGAATCGGCGGGCCGGGGAGGAAGTGAGTTTGGACTTTGAACACAAATTCACCGCTCCCAAACAGTTCACCGATCAACTCTCCAAAATCAAAGCCGCCACCGCCGCCTGATCCCATCATGCCTGACTCCAATCCATTAAGACCCGATCTGCTGGGCTCCGAAATCGCCACTCCGGTGCTGTGGTTGCTGGCTGCTTTCTTGCTAGTTGCCTGGTTCGTTTCTCATCGTTTCAAGGATCGCCTAACTACCAAACTGCTGCAACTCGGCTATCTGGCCGGGCGCATCATCCTCGGCATGGTGGCTCTCTGGGCCTTATATCAGGCTGTTTCTCGCTCGCTGGTGTTAGAGTCCAACTGGCCGCTGTGGGGCAATGCTTTCATCGGAGCCGTGGCCATTGAATTCGCCATGGTGGTGTATCAATTGGAAAAGAAGCTCATTACCCCTCGCCTGGGAAAATTTCTCCTGGCTGTGCGCGTGGTTTCGATTGCCACCATCCTGACCATTCTAATCCAACCCGTTTTTGCACGCGATACCAATCGTCAGATCGAACGCAAAGTCGTCGTGCTAGTGGACGATTCCGGTTCCATGGGCATTGCAGATCCGCAAATGACGGTGGCGGAGAAAATGAGCCTGGCCAACTTCTATGGTCTGGCAGCGTTGAAAGATCGGCCGCAACTGGAACCAAAATTTACCGCTTTCGAAACCAGCGTGACCGCCCTGGATAAGACATTGGGAACCCTGACGCTGCCGGAAGGATTTGGCGCAGAAGCGGAAATGGCTCTACTGACCGAAAAGAAAGACCCCATTTCCGCCGCCATCAAGGAACTGCAAGCCAACGCCGAAGCCCTCACTAAAGCGGTGCAGGAAGCGCAGAATCTGCCGGAAGATGCCAAGCAAGTGGCGGCCGAAATCGAGCGCAACCTACGGGAAGGATTCAAGGATCGGCTCACGGATGCCGCGCAACGCTTGGAACAAAAGAAACTCAACGACTTGCAATCGTCACTCAAGCAAGCCCGTGAAATCGGCTCGCGGGTCACGTCGCGCTCCCCATTCCTGACTGATGCAGTGGATCAAGTGTTCTACCAAAAAGTAAGCCCGGAAGCGCGCAAGGAGATCGATGATCTGGCCCTGAAAACCCGCGCCAAGCTGGCGGCGGAAACCATGGAGCGGCCTCGCGCAGATGGCGGGAACAAGAGCCTGACTTCCTTACTACAAGAGAAATATGGCGTGCAGTTAGTGAGGTTCGGCAAGAAATCCTCGGAAGTGGCGGACTTCGCTTTCCCAGCCTCTGGAGAAGATCAGGAGTTCCGGCTACGCACGGACCTAACCAGCGCACTAACCAAAATTTCCGAGACCTATCCCCCGGAAAATCTCGCTGGGGTGCTGCTGCTTTCGGATTGCCGACACAATACAGACACGCCGACGAACGATATCGTCAGGAAAATCGGCACCGGCGGAAGTCCCATTGTGCCAGTGCTGATCGGCTCTGCCAAAGGCTCCAAGGACGCATCCATCCTGGCGGTGAATGGACCGCAGGCGATTTATGAGGGGGATCGGATTCGCACGAAGGTTGATTTGAAAGCCGATGGCTTGCGCGGGCAGAAGCTCAAAGTGCGCTTGTTGCAGGATGGCAATGAAGTCGCCACCCAGGAAGTTTCCGTGCCGGAGGACAGTTATCGCACCACGATTCGCCTGGTTTATCAGCCGAAGGTAGCGGGCATATTTTCGCACAAGGTAGTGATCGACCCCATCGAAGGCGAATTGTTTAAGAACAACAACGAATGGGGGTTTCAGACCGCTGTGAGTGAAGATCGCACAGCGGTGCTCATGGTGGATGATCGTCCACGTTGGGAATTCCGTTACTTGCGGAACCTCTTTGATAGTCGGGATAAATCGGTGCATTTACAATACGTCCTGCTGCATCCGGACGACGTGGAAGGAGCCACGCATGAGCCCAAAGTGGCCTCCGCGGGCGCGAAGTTTGGCGATTCCGAAGCCACCGCCATGCCAGAGAAATTAGAGGATTGGAAGAAATTCGATGTCATCATTCTGGGCGATATTCCACCGGCCTCGCTGGGTGCAGACAAATGGAAGATCATCAGCGAATGTGTCAGTCAACGCGGGGCCATGCTCGTGATGATTGCCGGGCCTAACTCGATGCCTCACGCCTACACCAACGAGGTTTTCAAGGAACTCTGCCCGGTGCTTTACGAAGCCACCACGGCTTCCATGCAGGCTCCGCCGGAACCCGCGTATCGGCTGATGCTCACGGCGGAAGGGCGGCAACATTTGATGTTCCAACAATCCAAGAGCACGCTGGAAACGAATCGCATCTGGGAATCGATGCCCCTGCTGCGGTGGCGGCACACGATCACTGGCGTGAAGCCAACTGCTTCCGTGCTGGCCTATGCGCAGCCTGCCAAGCTGGATGCGGGCGATAACGAGATCCCCCAATCATCCGTGACCGCATCCTTGGATCCCGCCGCGCTCAGTAAACAGAAGGCCAGCGAGGCGAAAAATGCCCTGGTGGTCACCAGCCAATACGGCAGCGGCAAAGTGGCGATGATGAATTTCGATCACACGTGGCGCTTCCGTTATGGCGTGGGCGATACCTATCACCACCGTTTCTGGGGCCAACTGCTGCGTTGGGGAGCTGGTGATAATTTACGCGCCGGCACCGAGTTGGTCCGTTTGGGCACCGACAATCTAACCTATGAACCGGGCGAGAAAATCAGCATCGTGAACAAGACCATTGAACAGGATTATCGGCCTGTGACCGAGGCCACGACAACCGCTACGGTGTATCGCGGCACGGAGAAGGTGGCGCAGAAGAAACTGACGTTCCAAGCAGACTCGCCCGGGATTTATGAAGGGTTCCTGGATTCCCTAACGGAGCCGGGAGATTACAGTCTGGAGCTGAGCGGAAGCGACGTGGAACGGCTCGCAGCAGGCACGGCCATCAAGACGAAATTCACCATCGCCAGTGCCGTGAATCCCGTGGAGTTCGGGGATCTAACCACGAACTCGGAATTGGCAAATCGCCTGGCAGCCGATACCAATGGCGTCGTGCTCACCCCTGCCAGTGCGATGCGCGCCTTGGAGAAATTCGGCCCTGCGGCCACCACCAAGACTGAGCGAAAGGAAACCAAACTGTGGGATAATTGGATTATCCTCGCTGGCTTCCTGGGAATGATAACAAGCGAGTGGATTGCTCGCAGAAGCGGAGGGCTGATATGAAACGTGGCAAGAAACGTGGCACGGGCGTCCCGCCCGTAAGCCAGGAACATGAGGCCGATGCGATTGCCACGCGCGGACTAATGCATTATTTTTCGATCGAAAGATCAGACAACCCGGCAACGTTATCGGCTGATGGGCGGGACGCCCATGCCACCACAATTTTATGAATAAGATTCCACCAGAAATCGCAGCCAGTCTGCGTCGGGTCATTTCCCGCGTGCGACGCATTCAATTACTCAAAGGTGCACTCGCCACGGCAGCGGCATTGTTGTTTTCCATCATGGGCGTGATGATTCTCGACTGGGCGTTCAATATCCAGCTGCCAGCCATCCGATGGGCGCTGAGCATTACGGGACTGCTCATTACCCTGGCCACGGCCTGGCGCTATTTGCTGCGACCGCTAACGCGAAAGATCGGCCTGACCACGGTGGCACGATGGATTGAAAATCACCACCCGGAAATGCAGGAACGCATTTCCACAGCCGTGGAACTCGCTGGCAAGGGCGATGCCGGTTCGCAGGGATTGATCGATGAAGTGATCAAGGAAGCGGTGATTGATGCCGGGAAGCTGGATCCGAAATCGGAGTTGAGCACCAGCGCGGCGCGCACCCCGAAGTGGACTGCGATCACTGCCGTGGGCTTGCTGGGGGCCATGTTTGCCTGCTTCCCAAAGATTGCGCCCATCCTGTTTGCCCGCGCGGTGGCTCCGTATGCCAATCTGGGAAATGCTTACGCCAACAGTATTCGCTTTATCACCCCGGACCACCAAGTCGTGACGGCAGGCGATTCATTTAACATCGAGGCAGGGTATGAGGCGAGTCGCGAGAAACGCGCGGTAATAATCCTAACCTACCCTGACGGCACCGAAGTCCGTGAACAAATGACCGAAGATCCTGGCGTGGCCGGCCTCAAGCCGGACGAACGTCCACTCAGCTTCCGTCTTCCCACTCTGCCTGAAACCAACCCTTAAATCCTGACGCTTATGAAAATGAATTTTGATGATAGCAATAAAGGAGTTGGGGCGGCTCGCCCCAACGGAATGATGAATATTGTAGGCAGGGGCGGGCCGCCCCTGCTCCTTTGTTTGGCGTTGGCTTCCTGTGAACAGAAGGTGGCGGAATCAGCCACCAAGGGTGATTCTGGCGCCCCTAAGATTGACTGGAATGCTCCCGTGCCCATCAGTTATCGCATTCAAGTGGGCGATGCCATTTCCACTCCGCAAACGGTTACCGTAGTGACTCGTCCGCGTTTGGTCGATGGATTTCAAATCACTTACGTTTATCCCAGCTATCTCGGCAAGCCGGACAAAACCGAGCAAACTTATGGCGAAATTGTGGCTCCAGCAGGCACCACCGTGAAACTCAAGGGACAAGTGAATCGGACCATCGCCAAAGGTGGCGTGACGATTGATAATGAACCACTGGTCGATGCTAAATTAGTGACGGAAGCGGGCAAGACGTTCCTAACCTGGGAAACGACATTGAGGCCAGAGCAAGATTCCACCTGGCAATATCAGTTGGAAGACAGCTTGGGCGTGAAGAGTATTCCGCTGGAAAGTCGCATCCATGCCACTACTGATCTACCGCCGACCATCACGCTGGAAACCCCGGTGGAAAAGGAATTGGAAGTGCGACCCACCGATTCGTTGCCGATGACTTATACCGCACATGAAGATTTTGGCATTGCCAGCGTGACGTTGAAAGCAAAACTCAACGGCCCGACCAAGGACGCCAGCTTCGTGCAGGCGTTGCCGACGCCTTCGGCGGATGATCCGACGAATTATGCCGGTCAAGTGATGCTGAAGATTTCCGACCTCCCGCTGCGGGGAGCGCAGGAAGTGAAACTACATTTAGAAGTGGCCGACACCCTGCCTGCCAACCTCAAAGGCCCACAGACGGGCAAGAGTCGTGAGTTAATTCTCCGGATTCGCAATGACGCCCGGAGCCTGCTGGAGCAAACCGTGGCAGCGCAAGCCGAGGAATTGAAGCAGGACATCGAAAAGGTAAAGCAGGAGTTGGCCGAAGCCAAATCGCGCATCCAAAGCAAGGCCGGAGAGTTGGCGGCTCAGGATCAGATCCAGCCGGAGACGCAGAAGCAGATTGAGGAATCCGCGCAGATTGCCAATGACGCGGCCAAACATCTGGAAGAGTTGGCGGAGAAAATGGACAAAACTGCCTATGCGCGGCAGGCAGAGGACTATCGGAAGTTGGCGGAAGACTTGGTCAAGCCAGCCGCCCAAGCGGAAGAAAACATTCCGCTGACAGACGACCGCAAGAAGCGGGCGGAGTTGGCCAACGAAGCCACCCAGAAGCTGGATCAAGCGTTGCAGCAGTTGAACAACGAACAGAATCAGTTGGCTCAGGAAAAGGAACATGCCAAACAAGTGGCCGAACTTGGATCGTTAGCCGAACAACAAAAGCAATTAGCCGAGCAAGCGGAAGCGACCAAGAAGCAAGCGGCGGAACAAGCCGCCGAACAGGCACGGGCCCTGGCGGAGAAGGCGAAAGATCTGGCCGCCGAACAAAAGCAAGTGGCGGAGAATGCCGCCAAGGCGGAAACGCCCCAAGCACTGCAGGAACAAGCCAAGGCCGAGGAGAAGGTGGCTCAGGCTGCGCAAAAATTGCAGGAAGAGGCGAAGAAATTTGCCCAGGACAATGCCAATCAACTGGCGCAAAACGCAGCGGATCAGCAACGCGTGGAGCAAGCGCAGCAGGACATTGCCGAAGCGCAGACGGACGCGCAACAGGCGCAGCAGCAGGCTCAAGCGGCCGCACAGCAAAACCAACAACCGCCCCAGCCAGCGGCCAGAGCCACCCAGGAACAAGCCAAACCTGCCGCAGAGCAGGCGCAGAAATTAGCGGACAAGGCGCAATCCCTAGCCGATAAGCAAAAGGCCCAAGCGGAACAAACCGCCCAAGCCAAAACCCCGGAAGCCGCCCAGCAGGCCGCGCAGGCACAACAACAGTTGGCCCAGGAAGCACAGCAGTTGGCCCAGGAGACGCAAAATTTACAGAACCAACAAGCGGCGGCCGTGAATGCTGATCAGGCCAACAAACAGTTGGCGGAGCAAGCGGCCCAAAATGCCCAGGACGCGCAGAAGGAAGCGCAACAAGCCAGCCAGCAGGCTCAAACGGCGGCACAGCAGGATCAGCAAACGCCCAACAAAGGCAATGATGACGCTCAAGCCAGCAGCCAGGAAGCGAAGGCAGCCCAGCAAGATTTGCAGGCCGCAGCGGATGATTTGAAGCAACTGGCGCAAAATTTAGCGAAAGATGCGGCCACGGCACCGGAGGCAACGCCCGTGGCTCAAGGCAAGGACGAAGCCAAGGCAAGTCAGCAGGAAGCGCAAAACTCCGCTCAGGAATTGGCCCAGGCCGCCCAGAATTTGGATCAACTGGCGAACAATTTGGCCGCCGAGGCTGGATTGGCAGATCAGTTGGCAGGGAAGCCGGCCATGACGCCGCAGGAACAGCAAGCCGCTCAACAGGCGCAGCAACAATGGCAGCAGCAGCAAAACCAAGTCGCGCAGCAGGCCCAACAGTTGGCTCAGCAGTTGAGTCAACAGAACAACCAAGGGCAACAGGAGGCATTGAAACAAGCCGCGCAACAAGCCGGAAAACTAGCCGAGCAAGCGGAGGCACTCGCGAAACAACAGGATGCGCTGGCTGACCAAGTGGCCGCCGCCAGCACCCCGGAGGCCAAGCAATCGTTGGCCCAGCAGGAAGCGCAACTCAGTCAGAAGGCGACGGATTTACAGAAGCAGGCGAATGACTTGAATAACAATTCGGCCAATCAGATCGATCAAAGTGCGGCCGCACAGGTAGCGGCCAACGAGGCTGGTCAGGAGCTGGGCCAGGGTGCGCAGGAAGCCGCGCAGGCAGGGCAGCAGTTAGGACAAGCAGCCCCGGCCGAGGGACAACCTTCCGCCGGACAAGCTGCGGAAGCGTCACAGCAATCGCTGGCGGATGCCGCGTCGGCTCTGAATCAGCTCAGTGCTGCGCTGACCGCCGAAGCAGCGTCGCTCGCGCAGGAAGCGCAAGCGTTACAGCAAGGGAGTCAGCAAGCGCAGGCCGCCGCCCAGCAGGGCAGCCAGGCGCAGGCACCGAACACCACCCCCAGCAGTGCGAACGCGGCCCAGAGTGCGCAGCAGGCGGCTCAATCGCTGGCGCAAGCGGCCTCCGCGGCACAACAAAGCATGGGCTTGCCGAGCCTAAGCAGCATGACCGCCCAAAGCCAACCGGGTCAGCCAAAACCAGGCCAGAAAGGAAAACCAGGGCCCGACGGACAACAGCCACAAGCCGAGCCGCAACAGGATCAACCAAGCCAGGGCTTGCCAGCGGAGTTGGCCAAACTAGGACTAACAAAAGAGGACTGGGCGAAGTTGCGCGGGGTCATTTCCGGAGCGCAAAGTGGCGAGGGGGATCGAGTGCCAGCAGAGTATCGGGAGTTGGTGCGGGGCTACTTCCAAGCGTTATCCCGGGAGGCGAAATGAGGGCACTGGATAGCCAGAGTGTGGAAGGCGAGGTAACGAGACCGGGAACGGGATGCACGGGAATTGCTTGGCGTGCTGCTGGTCTCCTAACGTCGCCCTCCACTTAACCAATAATTTATGAAAATGAAATTTACCCATTCGATGAAATTGCTGCTGGGGGTGCTGCTAGTGGCGACGCCAGCACAGGCCCAAGACGCGGGCGATGTGTTCCAGAAATACGAACCGGATGTTAAGAAGGCCGTGAATCGGGGGCTGGATTTTCTGTTGGGACAGGAGCAGGCGGATGGCACATTTCCGGAGGCGCATGGTCGGTCCACGGGGATTTCCAGCCTGGTGGGCATGGCGTTGCTGAGCACGGGTGCCACGCCTGGAAATGGTCGCTATGGGGAGGCGATTAATCGTCGGATTGACTACGCTTTAGCACATGTGGACAAGGATGGCGTGATTTCGTGTGGCGATCATGGCAATGGTCCGATGTATGCCCATAACATTTCTGCTTTGTTTCTTAGTGAATGCTCCGGCATGGTAGATGCGGAGCGGCAGAAGAAGATTGATACCCAACTCGGCAAGGCGATTAAAGTGCTGCTGAGTGCGCAGGCGGTGAAAAAGGATTCGCGGAATCAGGGTGGCTGGCGGTATCAACCCAACAGCAACGACAGCGACATGTCCTGCTCCGGCTGGGCTCTGATGGCGTTGCGCAGCGCGAGACTGAATGGTGCGGCGGTGCCAAGTTCGGCCATTGAAGCCGCGGTAAAGTATGTCAAAGCAATGCAGGAACCCACGGCTGGCCACGTGGGTTACACTTCGCCCAATGAGCACAAGGAAAGCCTAACCGGAGCTGGTTTGCTGTGTCTGGAGCTGTGCGGCAAACACGCCGCACCTGAATCCATCAAGGCGGCGGACTGGATCCTGGCAAATCACACGAAACTGCCCAAAGCGGAATTTGAATTCTACGGTAACTACTACAACGCGCAAGGAATGTTTCAGTTAGGCGGAAAGTATTGGAAAACGTATGCCGACTGGATGTATTCCTTCTACCTGCCGCAGCAGAAGCCTGACGGTTGCTGGGAAGGAGAGCGCTTCGGCAAGACTTACAGCACTAGCGTGATGGTGCTGGCAATGACGGTGCCTTTCCGCCAACTGCCAATTTATCAACGGGATGAACGGGTCGATGAGGAGTAGGGGCATCGTCCCCCACCCTGTCATTTCAGTGCCGTGAGGACTCCGCGAGCGGCTGCGGTGTCCTGATACTGGAAGGTGTGGAAGCCGCACGCGCTGGCCCAAGTTTCGATTTCCCGGGTGCTGTAACAGCGACCTTGGGTGGCGTGCATGAGCATGACGGAATAGTCGGCTACATGTTGCGGACCGGATTTGTCGGCATGGAGAAACGCATCATGCACCACGAGCATCCCACCTTTGGGTAAAGCCTGATAGGATGCCTGGAGCAGCTGCTGGACTTCAGGAATGGCCCAATCATGGAGCACATTGGAGAACAAATGGATGTCGGCGTGAGTCGGCAGTGGATCCGCCATCATGTCAGCCGCATGAACGCTGACGCGGTCGGTGTAGCCGCGTTTGGCAATGGCCTTGGCGGCAATGCGATCCACGGGAGGCTTCTCCAAAACGGTGGCACGCAGGTGAGGGTGATGGGCCACGAACGAGCAGGCGTAGATGGCTGAGCCCGCTGCGATATCCAGTAGATGATGGTGCTGGCTGAAATCAAGTTTCTTGGCGGCAGCTTGGGCCAGAAAGATGCCGCGGCAATCCATGGCGGAGGTGAACTGTTCGGCAAACGCATCCGTTTCCATCGACTTGTGCCAGTCGTTGAGATCCTGCACGCTGCCCCAATTGGCGGGTTTGTCAGTCTTGAGCACTTGCAGAATGTCCTTGGTGACAGGACGATCTTTCAAGGAGGCATAATACGGGGCCAGGTTCCACGGTGATCCAGCCACAAGATGTTCCCGCGCCTCTGCGGTGAGTTGGAAGTGGCCGCCCTCGACGATCAGTAAGCCACGGGCGCGGAAGCACGTGAGCATGACATCGGTGGGACGGGGCATGGTCTGGAAATGAGCGCAGACTTCACCCTCGGTGGCGGGACCGTGGTTGTCTAACCAAGTGAAAAAATCCAGCCAAACCAATCCAGCTACCAGCATGTCATCGCCATAGAGGCAATCACGGTAACGAAGCAGCGTAGTGGGATCGGTGGCGGGGGCGTTAGTTAGGTCCATCCGACATCTTCAACCCTGCTTCTGGAGAAAGGCAACCACAGAGTAAATAAGATGCGTCAAGAGAATCAATAGCCCCAAACGGTAAGCCACGGTGTAACCACGACCGCCACGACCGCCACCACCGCGTCGCTCCGCCCACTGACGAAGCGTTTCCCCACCCAAAATGAGCGCCAACACCAGCCCCTGAACGATCGGCAGAATCGTATGCTCCGAGCCGTCCCGTCCCTGATACACGGCTGCAGCAGTCAGACTGAAGAGGGTGGTCAGAAGCACAAAAGCGACCCGCGTGCCCGCCCGACTGTCGGCCACGGGGCCATCTTGAAACCACGCTGGTCCGCGGGTCCGCGCATGCAGACCTGCGATCAGGAAGACCGCCAGCAATCCCCAGAGATAAACATTGCGCCACGGCAAAATGTGGGGCGCGCCCTCGGGGGAAGTCGCAGGAAGCACGCGAGGAAAGACCACGCGGTGCAGTTTCCGCAGCCAAGCCTGCGGGAGATCGGCTCGATGGGCATTATCTCCCAGGAATTCCTGCAGCGGCACCTTCGGTTGGGCCGGATCTTCAGCCTCCACCGACAGATAGGCTTGGCGGAGTGGTTCCCACGTCTGGTGCCGCGCATGGTGATACTGCAGATTGGGGGCAACGACGGCAAAGAAGCCAAAGGCCATTCCGAGCAACCCAATGAAATGTCCCGGACAGTTCCAGGAGCGGTGCGTCTCGCGACGAAACATTTCCCAACAGAATCGCCCCGTGGTGACACACGCCCAACTCAGGACCAACGGCAGGAGACTGAGATCTGTGAGGTAGGCCGCTCCCGCCACCAGACCGAAAGCCACATGCGGCCAGGCCCCATTGCGCGTTAGGAGTTGCAGGGCGAGCGCAAATGCCAAGCCATGCAACCCGTAGCTCAACACGTTAGGCTCATAGAAAATGGTTTGAGGAAGGAACACCCCAAATCCCAGCAGCACCATGGCGTTGGCGGCCACCAGCAGACTGCCTTTACTCCAAAGCCAGGTGCCGAGCATGATGAGGAACCCAAGTCCCAGCCAGACGTTGACCCATTGCCCCCGAGCATAAACGACGGGCATGGCCTCGAGTTTGCCGTCAGCAGAAGCCGTCTGCGCCAGCAGCCAGGGATACAGGGGCGGAACCCCTTCCACGGTGGCGTGCGGGAACCACTGATAATAGCCTTTGGAGAAAGATGGCAGATGCGATTGATGGATTTCCGTGACCTGCTCCCCGGTGGCTTTGAGCACGACGAATTCATGATCCGATGCCTTCAAGAGCGAGTTATCAGGTTGTCCCAACAGATGACTGGCCACGAAATGATACCCCCAGGCAAAGCTGCCCAACCACACCAGCAGCAAGATCCACGATGATCGTGGTGACACGATGGCCGGTTGGTTCAGCGCAGCGTCCTGTGAACGGGTGGGGAATGAGGTGATTATTTCCATGCGAATACACAACTAACTAAGCAATTCTTTGGTCGCGTGGGAAGCATGGAATTAGGGAACTTTGGAATTCGTGGAATTCGTTGAGGAGTCGGCCGCAGGCTCCCGGCCGATCAAGAGATACTCCCGACCACTGCCATCCTCGAAACGCTGGTCCTTGAGCAGCGCCAAGACCTTGGTGAAACGACGGTTTACCAACTTGTTCAGGGTTTCCGAGTCTCCATTCCACAACTTGGGCGGCATCAGGACGTAGGCGGTATCCTCCGGAAAATCCGAGATCTTCGACGCCTCGGCACAGCGCTCACCAAGGTAGAACAGGAATGGCTGCGGACCCGGTTGGATCGCCACGATACTTCCTGGCTCGGTGGCCAGCGCGTTGATGGCGGTTGCGGTCGGTCGCACGTTTTCGCTTAATTTGGCACGCGGCAGAACCGTGGTGGCCAGGAGAATGGAGAGCACGAGGAAGGGAAAGGCTGTCAACGCGAAAGAACGCGTGGGATGATTCACCCGACGCACCAGATGCCACCAGAACCATGTGAGCGCTATGAAGACAACGTTCAGTGCAAACGCATAACCGGGCTGAGCCAGCACAAACCAGGGGGCGATGACGCCTGCCAAACTCGCCAGGATAAACATTCCCAACACCAGTCGATCCCAGAGCACCAGCCGTCGCACGTTCGTGGTGGAAAAAATCGTCATGACCGCCCAGAGGACACACGGTGCCAGCGCTGGCATGAGGTAGCGGGCCCGGGTGGCCGGGAGCAGACAAAAAAGCCCGATACTAAGCAGCACCCCCCACCCCAGCGAGCGACGTAATATTTCCCAGCGAGGGCTTGCGCCATCTACCGCAGAGGGAGATTTCCAAGTAACAAACCACGCCAGCAGCGGCCAGGGAGCTAACAAAAGCAGGACCCGCAACGGCAACTGCGCCCAATCTCCAAAATTGATGTTGGCGAAACTGAGCCGCCCAGAGATTTGCTGCCACCAGACATCGCCTGGGGTTTTGACGAGAATCTCGTTGCCATCATCATCCGTGATGGATTGCAGCGGAACATCGGCTAGTTGCTGTTTCACCAGGATGCCCCAAATAATCATGGGAGCCAGCGCCAGAACCAGAGCCGTGAGGTGGGCTGGATGTAAGAGCTGTCGGCCGGTGCGGGATTGGCGACAGGCGATCAACACAATGGGATAGAAGAACACCAGGTAAACCGGTCCCTTCACCAAATTGGCCAGCGCAAAGGGAATGACGGTGGCCAGCCAGACTTTCCACGAACTCTGCTGCGAGCCCCAGTTGGCGGCCCAGGCTAGCATCCCGATCCCTGCGAGGGAAACGTAAAGGGACTCGATCTCCGCCAAGCGTGCTTTCTCCAGCATCCCGCCATTGACCAGCAGGGCAATCCCCAGCGCCAACCCCAGCCAGGGACCGCGCAGCTTCATCCCCGCCCAGACCCCAGTCAGCGCCAGCGCCAGCACCGCGAGCACTGATGGCAGGCGAGCCGTCCATTCGTTCTGCACGCCGGTGAGCTTGAAGGAGGCTGCAATCGCCCAGTTGATGCCAGGCGGCTTGCGGTGGTAGGGTTTCCCCTCGGAATAAGGCAGGACGTAATTATCCCGCCGCAACATTTCCCGGGCGGGCAGGATACGACGCCCCTCTTCGCCCTTGAGTTCAGTATCACCGAGCCCAGGGAGAAATAAGGTCGCCCAGAGAGCGATCGTCAGGAAGAAAACGTGGAAGAGACGCATGGAGCAATGCGGATTCGGAATGCATCGAAACCGCAATTTCCCGATAAGAGTGGGCGACACCCGGGGCAATGATTATTTTAGTCCCCAGCGGGAATGCAGGGTGCAGGAGATGGTGATCGATAAAGCGGCTAGTAGGGAGACGTTTCGCCTCGGAATCTGCGCTTTCCGCTTTCGTGCCTATCAGCTTTGATGCCTTTAAGCTAGTCTGGCAGTTCATTTGCGTGGCGGTTGGCTGCCGGGTTAGCTTTGGTGATACTTTCGTTTGGCCGTGCGCAAGCGGAGGACCTTTATAATATGGGCGCAGATTGATCCTAGCATGAAGATGACGCCAACGATCATGACCCCTAATGGCAGTGCCGCCAGGGTAGGATTCAGGGCATGGAAGCCAGCGACGACAATCGTCCATAGGCTGAGCCAGAGGGCCAACCCGAGTGAGATCCCCACAAGGTGAGAGAGCCGGGGTTCCCGCAGGGCAAAATGTCGGTCACGCACCAAGCAGTGATGGCGCACCATGTGGTATTCACGTTTGGCCACCTCCTTAGCGGAATCGATGGGAGGACGCGCCGGGGCAGCGGTTCCAAGGGGATCATTCCCAGGAGGGGCAGTCTTGAGGAGGTGATCCTTGGCTTGATGAAATTCTTCCGGTGAAAGCGTGCCGTTTTGCAGCAACGCACCGATTCTTTCGAGTTTATCCACGAGTGGCATGTCCTGATTGTCCACCATCCCATGTCCAACGCGATTACATTCTGACGTCAAAGTTCCCATGGCCGCTGGCATAGCGATAGATGCTAGCGCTGTGAACGCAAAGCAGGCACACCTTGTGAGTGTGCCTGTTTCGTTGTTTTCGTTTAGCGACAGAAAGCAGTTACTTGGCAGCGGCCTTGGCGGCAGCAAAACCTGGTTTGGGTGAGCCGTCCGCATTGATTTTATCCGTGACCCAGAGGATGCCGCGGGCTACGATGTCCAAATATTTGTCATCCCCCACCGTGGCGTTGTTGTGGCCCAGCGTCGTGGAAAAAACTTTGGTCTTCTTGGCACCGTATTCATTGGTCCAAGCGACCACGGTGTTGTTGGAACCAACTTTATCGCCTGCGTCTTGTTTGCCACGAATCACCGCTTTGGCGGTGTCGTAATGTTGAATGTTGTTGTAGAGTTCCTCGTTAATCGTGGTCCACTCAGCCATCCCTGCGGTGATGGGGGAGGTCTTGTCTTCCCAAGTTAGGGTGATGGGCTTCTGGGCTCCATGACCGCTGGATTGCAGACCGAGGTAATCGAACCAGAGGGAATCATTGGTGTTCTTTTCGACGGGTTTACCGAAATTGGCTGCGGTGCGGTAGCAGTGCATGGCGCAGTGTAGATTCACGCCCGGAACGCCATCGCGATGGGGTTGGAGGACGCGATTCACGTAGGCCAGATCTTTCACGTCCGCCGCGCATTCATCGTGGATGATCACGTCGTAGCCTTTGGCCCAGTCATCCTTTTCGTATTGCGGAAAGACGACCTTGGTGCCCTTGTCAGGATTGTAGGCGATATCGACCTCCAAGTTCAGGCGTTGCTCCAAGCCAGCCTTGAGGATGTCCTTCTGGGCGTTGTAGTCATGGCAGCAACCGCCGAGCACCAGCAGCGCTTTAATTGGCTTGGGAGCGGCGGCATCTTGGGCCTGAGCCGTGGTGTTCGTGGAAAGATAGAGACCAGCGCCAGCCAGCGCTGCCAATGGGAGCAGGAAAAGAGAGAAACGTTTCATATGAGTTTGCAGGAAAAGAGGGAATGATCGGAATGCAAATGACAAAATCTCCCGGCATGCGTGATCCACTCTCCAAGCCAAATACTTCCAGTGCGCGTTGACCCTTGAAATGCGGGTAAACTCCTCTACACCTGTTGGCATGTCAGGTTTTCCCATTAATTTAGCGCTGCCAGATCTCTGGCAGCAGGAGGCGGTGCGCCATTTGCAGGCCCGGAAGGACGTCATCGTGGATGCTCCCACGGGGGCGGGGAAGACCCATATTTTTGAATTGATGGTCAAGAGCAATGCGCTCAAGGGTCAGGCCATCTATACCGTGCCCACCCGGGCCCTGGCTAATGACAAGCGCTTGGAATGGACTGCCAAAGGCTGGGATGTGGGGATCGCCACCGGGGATATTGCGGAGAATTTGGACGCCCCGGTCGTCGTGGCGACGCTGGAGACCCAACGGGAAAATTTCCTTCATGGCTATGGCCCGCGCCTCCTGGTCGTGGATGAATATCAGATGTTGGCGGATCCGCTCCGCGGCTTGACCTATGAGCTTTCCCTGGCTCTGGCTCCCCCGCAAACGCAGTTACTCCTGCTGAGCGGTAGTGTGGGCAACGCCAAGGACGTAGCGGACTGGCTGCGGCGGTTAGGGCGACAGGTGGAGGTCGTGACCTCCAAGACGCGACCCGTGCCCTTGGAGGAAGTTTACCTGGAAACGCTGGGGAAACGCGCCCCGCGCACCGCAGTGAATTACTGGGCCCGAGTGGCCGGAGATGTTTTAGGAAATCAACTCGGGCCGCTGCTCATCTTTGCCCCGCATCGCCATCAGGCGGAGAAAATCGCCAAGCATATTGCCGCCCAATTACCGACCCCGGAAACGTTGACCCTCACCGATCGTCAGGATCAAGTCCTGGGGCCGCAGTTGGCTGGACTGCTGCGCCAGCGCGTAGCGTATCACCATAGTGGGCTGAGCTTCCTGCAACGCGCAGGGATCATTGAACCTCTGGCCAAAGCCGGGCAACTCCGGGTCGTCGTGGCCACCATGGGACTCGCGGCAGGGATTAACTTCTCCATGCGCAGTGTGATGGTGGCCGAGACGGTCTTTTTTGATGGCAAGGTGGAGCGTGAGATCGCCCCGGACGAACTACTGCAAATGTTCGGACGGGCCGGACGCAGAGGGATGGACGAGATCGGCTATGTGATCATGGCCGAACGCAGCCCGCGTCTGAGCGATGCCAGTCAAAAGCAACTTCGGCGGGCCAATCAAGTGGACTGGCCCACGTTGATTCGGGTGATGCATCGGTCATCGGTGGCTGGTGAGAGCCCGTTTCCAGCGGCAGAGCGTCTCTGCGAATCACTCTTCAGCCGGCAACATTTATTGCTGGGTTTCGAGAAGCAACTCGAAGTGCGCCCCGCCACCGTCAAGCGGGCCACCGCCCGGACCGAGTTGAGTGCACATAACTATTTCGGCCTCGGTCCGACTCGGATCGACATCTTCAATAGTCGGGGGGAGTGGGAAGAGAAGGATGCGGCACGCTTTGCCAAAGTGCCGCTGGCGCAAATCAAGATTTTCTTCAAGAACCATCTGGAACACGCCTTGCACGTGTTTCCCTTCGTCAATCAAGCGTTTCCAATTGGGCGCGTCAGCAAAGTGGACAAGAGCCATGGGAACTGGGTCTATGGCAAGGAATTCCCGTTAGCGATTGAGCGCGAACCCCGGGTGTTCCATGTCACCAAGAACATTCGGGAAATGCTGCAGTTGTCGGGCGAAAAGGAATGCAGCTATGATCAATTGGATGATCAGGTCATTCCTCTGCTGGTGCCTTTTCTGTGTGGCGGGCGAGTCTCCGGGATCGTGCGGCGGGGCGAAATCTTAGTGGTGCAAGTGGACTTCAGCCGCACTGAGCACGAAGCCTATTTCGATACTTTCGACGTTCCGATCATCTCCCCGGAGGAGCGCACCGTGGGATTGGAAGTGGCTCCTAGTTTCAAAGACGAGCAGGGCGAAGAACGCATGGCCCCCAGCAATACCGCGGCCTATGCCTGGCGCAAGTTGGGCCTCATGGAAGCAGACGGCACCCCCACCCGACGCGGCATCGTCTTCAGTTACTTCCAAAGTGGTGAAGGGCTCGCGATTGCGGCAGCCTTGGAAGATTCTACCTATCCCCTCGAGGAGCTAGTGATGCACTTGGCGAATCTGCGCGGTGGGCAGCGGCAGTTGGAGATTCCGCAGGAAATCACTGGCAGCAGCGAGCGGTTGGCCGCCGCTTGTCTGGGGGCGTATGGTGCAGCCAACTATGAAGGCTACTTAGAAATGGGCCTGCCCTTAGGCTACAGCGAAGGGGTGGCGGATATGCTGGCAGAGATTATCCGCAAGCCGAATCGGCGCAAAGATCTGTTAACGGAACATTTTGGCGAAGGAGATTTCGAGCGCGCCTTGATTGAGTGGATGAGCCTGCTGCGCCAAATAAAGTATGCGCCTGATCTGGACTGGGACCGCTGGTTGCATTTCAAAGAGCAATGCGCGGTCGAGCGGGAAAAGCATGTGACCATGCTGCCAGTCCGCGATCTCCCGCCCGTGCCCGCCATGCAAGTTTCCCGCACGCCGAATCATGGGGCCTTTGAGCGCTGATTCTTGTCCTAGTTTCTGCCGGCCCACGCTATGGATCTGTCACCTTTAATTTACCCTTACATGTTCCCATCCACTAAATCCTTCGTGCTAGCTCTCAGTTCCCTTTCCTCCCTGGCCTTTGCTGGGAAAAATGCGGACATTAAATCAACCATTCACATTGCGGAGAAGCCAGTTTACGAATCGACGTTCGACGCAGCGAGCCTGGAGAAGCCTTGGAGCGTGGCTAAGGGCGATTGGGAAATTAAGGATGGAGCCGTGGTCGGCAAGGAAAAGGCAGAAGACAAGCATAATGCAGTGCTCTCGCTGGACCTCCCGAAGAAGGATTCGGTCATTCGGTTTTCCTTCAAAATGGCGGGTGCATCCCTGTTCCATCTCAGTCTGAATAATGCCAAAGGCCATCTGTTCCGCGTGCAAGCCACGGCCACCGGAGTGGTGGTCAACTTGGACAAGGACAAGAAGGACGAATCCAGCAAAGTAGTCGTGCTGGGAAAAGCGGCTACTTCCTTCAAGGCCGACGAATGGCACACCATGCAATTGGAAATGAAGGGCAACAAAATCGTGCTTCAAACGGACAATGGAGTCAAAATTGAAACGACCAATCCGACCCTGGACGGGGAGAAGAAGAACTATCGTTTCGTCACCAAGGGCGAATCGCTCTTGATTGACGATGTGAAAGTCTGGGATGTGACTCCGTAAGTCCTGCGCGATCCTGGCGGTCGGCGGGCGCACTAGGCGGCGGAAATCCGCGCTAACGCTTTAGACGCGGCGGCGGCGTAATTTCCACGTAGATTGGCAAGTTTGTCAGCGAGGATTGATTCAGCACTTCGGCCGCCCTCAGTTCCAGATGCTGCGCGGCGGGCTCGACTAGCAATGAGTAGGTTTCCCCCAGTTGGTTGGGAAGATCCGGCACGGGTTGGCGGTTCAAGGCTGCATCATGCAAGACCACGATGTATTGGGGCTGATAAATCCCGGCTTCGATCTGTGCCACGCGATAGGTGCGGCTAGTCAGAATGCGAGCGTAGGGCGATTGCTCTACGGGGCCTGCCAGCGGAGTCACAGATTCCAAGGTGCCCTTTAGCTTCACCCGATCCGCCGCTTTTCTCCCCTGCAAGAGGGATTGGATGGCGGAGAAATTCTGCTGCACTTCATCGCTTCCCAAGGCTCGACTGTAGAAGCTGGTGTGATCCACCGTGCCAGTCCAATCGTCCTCCCCCATCGGGGCCGGGTCGCCCAACTGCCATTCGCCCGGGCCCCATGCGGCTAATCCGCTGGTTTCCAACGAGACTTCGGAAAGTTGTGAACTATCCACGTAAGTCCGCAGCACGTTCTGGTCCAGGGTAACCATGAGATGGTAGGGACGCTCCGATTCGATCCGGAAGTTGGCCAGTTTGATGGGGTAAACTTTAGCCGTGGCCGGATCCGCCCCCAAGCGAATGCGTGCCACCAGGAAATTCTCCACGCGATACAAGCCAAAGGCCTCGGCATCATCCGCCAAGCGGTAACTCGCCAAGCGAACACTCAGCGGCTTAAGGTAGCTCTCGCGCGACTCCCGAAAGATGCCTTCCACGGTAAATGCTCCGCTCATTTTACAAGCCTGGCCGATGGCCGCAGCCGACTCAGCATCCGCCGTAAAATAGCCGCGCGATACATCCAATTCCCAATCTTTACCGAAGCGTGCGGACTGATGGCCGATCACGCGGGCGAGGCGGGTTTCCCCACTGGAAAGATTCCCCGAAGCTGGCAGCGGCGTATCCTTGCCAGCATGCGTCAGGATAAATTGCAGGCCGGCGGGATTCGCTGGCCATGGCAGCTTGGAGGTGACCACAATCTCCTCTGGGGCTTGCGGGAAATTGGCCAAGCTTTCGGCCTGGGCGTTTTCCAGCCAAACATCGGGATAAGCGTCACCCCGGTCGTTATGCGTAATTTGCACCACGTTCAGCAATTCGGTCGCTGTTGGTCCGATCCTCGCCACGAAAATTTCGGCATTCACCCCATCCTTCGCAGCTTCGAACTTTGGTTGGCTGGGGGCCAGAGGATAGGGGCCCGTAAAGGTGATCAGCGTGGGATCATTGCTCCAGCGGGGATGCCACAAGGTATTGCCAGCGCCAATCTCCGCCACATTCTGCAGGTTCAACGCCCAGGCCTCGGGTTGATTTGGTTGGAAGAAATTTAGCGTGGCGCTGTCGGCCTCCAAGGACCAAGCTAGGTAGCTATCATCCGGTGCCAAGGATGGCCAGGCCCCGGAGGCCAGTTTCTTCCACGTGCTGTCAGGGAAATTGATGCGACACACCTCTGGAGCTGGCAGCAGGGCCGAGGCCCGCTTGCCATCGCGCGATAGTTGGAACCCGTCAGCATCAATCGGCGTCTGCGCCCACACGATTTCCCGGTCAGCGGAGCGGTCTGACTTGAATCGCACCAAACGTTTGCCAAATAAGCCTCCGCGCGCCCCGTGGTCAATTTCTTCAATCGCGTAAATCCACTCGTGATTCAGGACTGGCTCTTTCCAAGTGGCCACAGCCACGCCCGGGCCCAATTCCTGGGGGCTCCCACCGTCCCAAGGGACTGCGTAAATTTTCGGTTCACCGCTTCGGTCCGTATAAATGACTTGGTTTCCATTCGGCAGGATCAGCGGTCGGAAATAACTCCCCACCACAGGGAGCAAAGCCACGATGCCCTTCCCGCTGGCAGAATCCAATCCCATGAGGCGCAGTTCATTCCCCGCAGCAGTGGTATCTGCGGTGCTGGCTTTCGCACTCTGCACCCAGGTCACCTTCATTCGCTTGCCGGAGGTCACGGGCTCCAGATCCACCATGATGTCCCCCGCTGACTCCACGGCGGCGGCACTAACGGCGGGCGGCGGCGGAGTGCGATGGCAGGCAGGGAGCACAGCGATTCCACTTAGCAGTAAAGGTAAAGCAAGACGGGGGGGCATGAGGTTAAGATGTCGAATGCTTCACGACTTGGCAAGTCAGGATACGCTTCGAGGACACTACGAATAGCAGTAGCCGGGCCCGCTGCGGCCACCCTCGTGGAAATCTGGTTAGGCTTCCAGCAGGAGGCGCGCCGGTTGTTCCAGGCAGTCCTTGATGCGATTGAGGAACGTCACCGCTTCCTTGCCATCGACCAAGCGGTGATCATAGCTCAAGGCGAGATACATCATGGGGCGGATTTCCACTTTGCCATTCACGGCCATGGGACGGTCCTTGATGGCGTGCATGCCAAGGATGGCACTTTGGGGAGGGTTCAGGATTGGGGTGCTGAGCAGACTGCCGTAAACCCCGCCGTTGGAAATGGTGAACACGCCGCCCTGGAGGTCTTGCAAGGCAATCTTTCCTTCTTTGGCCTTCACGGCAAAGGCGATGATTTCTTTTTCCAAGTCAGCGAATGATTTTTGATCGCAATCTTTTAACACCGGCACAATCAGACCCTTCTCGGTGCCGATGGCCACGCCGATATCATAATAGTGGTGGCGGATGATTTCATCCCCCTCGATGCGTCCATTGACCTGCGGAATGGACTTCAGCGCATCCACGACTGCTTTGATGAAGAACGACATGAACCCTACTTTCACTCCGTGCTTGGCCAGGAAACTTTCCTGAATCTGCTTCCGCAAGGTCATGACTTCGGTCATGTCCACCTCATTGAAGGTAGTTAGGATGGCCGCCGTGTGCTGGGCGTTGACCAGATGCGTGGCAATCTTTCTGCGCAGCGGCGTCATCTTCGTGCGCGTCACGCGACCGTTCTCATCCCGCGGCGGGGCGGGCTTTGCTGGTGCTGGTGCTGCGGGCGGGGCCGGGACGACTGATGGAGCGGGCTTTTCCACCGCTGGGGCGATGGCGGGCGCTGGTGCTGCAGCCGCTGGAGGCGGGGTGGGCGGCTGGGCGGGAGTTGCCGGGGCGGCCCCCTCCAGGATTTCCCCAACCACACTGCCAATGGCCACTTCCGTGCCGGCGGCTACGATAATTTTTAGGGTGCCGGCGGAGTCAGCTTGGATTTCCGTGGAGACTTTGTCGGTATCCAAGGTCAGCAGCAGATCGCCCACGGCCACAGCCTCTCCGTCGGCTTTGTGCCAGGTAGAAATAAGGCCGGTGCTAATGGATTCACCGACGGTGGGAATTTTGATGGGGTGGGACATGAGTTTGGTAACTGAGAGGGAGAGTGGTAGGGGAAGAAATGCAGGGGATCACAACTAAAGACGGGATTTCCCGACTGGCATCAAAAAAGTTCAATTTGCGTCGATTGCAAACGTTGGCGCATCTGAGAGGGAATCCTTGGGTTGCTGCGATCGCAGTTTCTGTGCCAGGATGCGCCCGCCCATCAACCAAAGCAACAGGGCCGCGCTCCAAACAATGATGGTGATCCCCCACCAAATGCCCCACAGCCCCCAGCCCAAGCCGTAGGCCAGACCGTTGAACACCAGAAGCGGAGCCACGATCTGACGCCACAAGCCAATTCCCAGAGCGAAGCCAGGACGCTTCATGCCCTGCAGCAGAAATACCGTTTGGAACAGAATCACATAAGCCGCCAGCGTTATGGCCGCAATGCCCAGATAGTCGGAACCATGCGCGATGACGGTGGCATCCTTGGAAAATAAACTCATCAGCCAGCCTTTCGTGAACCACAGCACCACCCCGCCCACCGCCATCATCGCGATGCCGTAACGCATGGTCGTGAACCATGTCGCGCGCACTCGATCCAACCTTCCCGCACCATAATTCTGAGCCGCCAGGCTGATCACCGCATAGTTCAATCCCATGGCGGGCAGTAGCAGCATTTGCTCGATGCGGGTGGCCACTCCATAGGCCGCCACCGCTTCCCGATTGAATTTGGCCAGGAAATATTGGATCACAAAGATTCCCAAGGCCACGGTCAGCATGTTAAACACTGCCGGCAACGCCTGCCCGGTGATTTGTCTGAGCACACTCCACTGCGGCCGGAAATCTCCCGCCGTCACCCCCTGCCACAAAACCGTGCGCCGTAGATGCACCCACATATAGGCGCAGGTCCCCACCTGACAGGCAATCGTGGCCCACGCCAAACCGGCCACGCCGAGTGCAGGCACGCCCAGCCAGCCATACATCAGCCAAGGATCCAAAACACAGTTAGCAAAGAATCCCACGATCAGGGTGTTGCGGTAAATTTTCGTATTTCCCCGTGAGTTCAACTCCGCATTCAACACCGTTTGCAGCAGGAAAAATCCGCTCCCCGCCATGATCACGTTCATATACTGGAGCGAATATTCCAAGGTCAGTCCCTCCGCCCCCTGGCGACGGAATAACCACTCCGCCGACCACAATCCGCCGATGGTTAGCAGCACCGTCAACCCCACGGAGTAGAGCAGCGCCTGGCAGAAGAATTGTTTACTCTTCTCTGGTTCCTGCGCCCCCAGCGCATTCCCCATCAAGGCGGTTGTCCCCTGCCCCAGTCCGTTGCCGAACGCGATCACGAGAAAGAAAATCGGGAATGAAAACGTCAATGCTGCCAACGCCTCGGTCGATTCACGCCCTGCGAAATAAGTATCCACAAAGTTGTATAACGTTTGAAACACCATCCCCACACTAGCAGGAATAGCGATGGTGCGGACGAGTTTCGGGATGGGATCGGAAGTAAGATTCATGGCGGGAGGGAGAGGCGGCAGCATCCCCATAGGATAGCTCCGGGGCGTTGTCCATGAGTTGCTGCGGCCAATTCAATACCACATTCGATCCATCAATGCCTCCGCCCAGGAAAGTTCACCGCCCGCCGCCTTTACAGCCTCCCTAGGTTGCGTTCAAGATGAAATCTTATCTGATTCAAGCCGGAGGCTTGACAGAAATTAGCCGGGGGTTGAGCGCTAGTGCTTAGTTGCACAAGTTAACAATTGTATTTCTAAGCTGGGCGCCTTTGACCTCTCTCTTGCGCCACACAAATGGTCGCGGGTGATTATTGGTGGCTTGGATAAAGGCTTCGATGGCGTTTCGCAGATCCGTTTT
>JANOAV010000105.1:0-73418 GCA_031411295.1 Verrucomicrobiales bacterium
ACGCCAGCAAGAGTGGGGTGGGGAGGCCATGGGAACGCAAGTTCCTTGGCTTCATCATCACCGCGAGCCTATTGATCGGAATTGCCCCCACGAGCCTCGCGAAGTTCAAAGACCAAGTGAGGGAAAAGTGGGACGCAAGACCATCGATGACCAGCCAAGCAAGGATAGAAACGTGGCGCAGCTACGTGTAAGGCTGGTGGGGCTATTATCAGCACGTGGAGGACCGCCGACCCATCTTTCAAACCGAAGGCTGGATCAGACGGCATATGAGGAAATGGCATTGGCAGAAATGGCACAAAAGCAAAGGCCGAGAAGCCGCGCTAAAGAAACTAGGAGCGAACGCGAAAGCCGCCGCCGTAGGGAGAAGCTCACGAGGCGCGTGGCGGATGGCCGCCAGTCCCGTGATGCAAAGCACACTGAGCAATCGTCATTTGAAGAAATGGGGATTTATCATGCCATCTGAGCTTGTGCGGTAAAGCGCACAGAGATCCAACCGCCGTGTGCGGAAAACCGCATGCACGGTGGTGTGGGAGCCCTGACGGGCGCAATCCCGTCAGGGCCACCCGATCTTTGGCAAAACCGCGTCTCGGAGGAATCTCTTAAGGAGGCGAAAATGCGGCCCCACAGGAACAAAATCCCGGTTCGACGCCCTGGAGGGGTATCAGAAATTAGCCAGGGATGCAGGGAGGCACGACCGGAATCCCTGGACCCCAGCCAAAAAAACAAAGCGTCCCGGCAGGGACGCGAGAAAAGGCATCCTCAGCCAGTTCAGTTGGCCCACAAATGTAGTCTCATTTCCCGTTGTCATAATCTGCGGGAAACCACGCGCATCTGAGCGCAACTCGACAATACCGTTGACTATCACGTGCATCTGCGGCTAAATCCCACCAAAATTCCACTATGAAATCACTGCCCCGCGCCAAAACCGACAAATCTGTCGCCTATAAAGAAGCTCGGCAAAAATCGACACTTCTGTCGGTGATCAACTAGTTCGGCAAACCCAAAATTAATACAAACACTCATGATCGCAGGAATACTCGGATTACAAGGACCTGAACTAATAGTTCTCATTGGAATGGGGATCATATTAGGGCTATTTGTGGTGTTGCCCTTCTGGTTCATCTTCAAGAAGGCAGGGCTTTCCCCAGGACTTTCCTTCATCGGACTGATTCCTTTCGGCCCCCTCATTCTTTTATTCATGCTAGCGTTTATGAAGTGGCCTGCAGTCGAGGATCGCGATAACTGATTGTTTGCGCGGTCATTGACTTTCCTATCATTGTCAGTATCATTTTCCATCATGACACCCGACCTCCATCACAGTCCTCTAGCCGAACAAAAACGCGGCTGCCGACTAGCGGTAGCCTCGGTGTTTTTTCTGAAATCTTCAGCATCAGCACGGCTACCGCTAGCCGCAGCGCTCTAACGTTCGGCCAGAAAGATGAACATGCTCCACCCCATAGAAGGTGAATTCACCGACGGAGTCGTAGTTGAGCTAGTAGCTGGAGTCGATGCGGGCGTTACGCGTCCAAGGCTAAGACCGATGAGTCACTTTTCATCCAACCTACGAGTTGAATTTCCGAGACGTGAACGCGAACGGTTTCCATTGGGAACACGCTTCCGTCTGCGCGTAAAAGCATGCCAAAAGCATCGTGACGGCAAGGTCAACGGCCCGCCGTATCTCAGAGCTTGCAAAGGAACCGTGGAGCTTATTGCCGCTTCAATTTCTTACCCTGGCTGGTTTGCTGTCCACAACCCACGCTACTCAGATTGCCGCGCGTATACCTACAAACTGCTCGCTTAATATTTTTCACATGACTACAATCCAAGCCATTAGTATCACATCGTGTTTTATTACGATAATTCTTTGGGATTTCTGCATCTTTCTAGAGCAGATCGAGATCATGCCCAAGAACCCCGCATTTGCTTTTTGGTCGCTGATCAATTGGATTGCTCTTCTAACCATAGGGATTAAGATATTCGGTGTCGCTGGAGGGATTGGTTTAGTTGCGTTTGGGATGCTCGCATTTCCGACCATTTTCCGTTTTGTTTTCGGACGGATAGCGCAGAGATTCGTGACCGATGACTTCAAGATTCCCATTGCCTTTTTCACCATTGGAGCGCTTGTAAGTTTGATCCTATCCATTGTTAGCTAACCACTTCACGCGTAACTCTTCTCCATGCTATCTCCAACCCTAGCCGAGCAAAGGGCGGCTGCCGACTAGCGGTAGCCGGGGAGATTATTTCGAAATCTTCAGCGTCAGCACGGCTACTGGTTGCCGTAGCGCGCCAACATTACCCCGAAAGATGCCACTACTAAACGACACATATATATTCTGCGCGGACATCGGCACTGAAGCCCGCGGTAAGTTCGGTTGGTGCGGTGTTCGTTATGATCGTCCGCCCAAACACGGATCTAAGATCGACGATTTCGTTGCCTACATCGTAGAGACGCTTGGGACTCATCCAAAAATCGCCCTCGGATTTGAAGCTCCACTGTTTGTTCCGCTGAGGAATGATTCCAGCACTCTACTTGAACAACGTGCAGGAGAGGCAGGCCGACCATTCAGCGCAGGCGCAGGTGCTCCTGTTCTTGTTGCGGCTTTGGTCCAGATTCCCTACATCTTAACCTCCTTGAAGTCGAAGCTTACGAAGCTTCCCACCGTTCATTTTGACATTGGTGAGTTTCGCAAGGCGTCAGAAGGTATCTTCTTTTGGGAGGCTTTCGTGTCGGGGGCTGTCAAGGATTCTTGCGACAACGATTCTCCTGATATTTTCGATGCGGATCTTGCTGCTCAGACGTTTCGTAGGAACTATGATCGCCTTGAAAAGATGAATGCGATCTCAGAACCCAAGGTAATGAACATAGTGGGAGCAGCCCTGCTTCGCACAGGGTGGACAACTGATATTAATGTCCTCTCGAAGTCGATATTGGTTTTACGCGCCGAACCAACGCCACTGGGATAATCATTCATTCGTCGAGTTCCAGCACTGTGGCATAGGCTGCGCTGCTGCTGGCCTTGGGCTTCGCTATCTCGTCCTTGCAGGACTTGAGGAAATTAACCTGATGCCTGCCCCAATCACTTCCCAGCCAGTTCCGCCAGTGGGCACTTTTGTTTTACGAGGCGGGTTAGGGCTGGGAGGTCTCCGTATTTCAGGGCTCCGGGGATGAAGTTGGGGTCGTAGATGTCGGTGAGTTTGCTGAAGGTGAAGGTGGATTCGTCGTAGGTGCAGGCGGTGAGGGTGTCGCCCGACATGGCGGCGGCGGCTGCGGTGAGGGCGGTGTTTCCTGGGGCACCGGGGGCGGCGGCTAGGGCTATTTTCTCGGTTTTATAGTCGGGGTTGGTTTGCACCATTTTGATAACGCTCAATAAATCGTGGACGCGCTGGGCCAGGAGTGGGGAATTGTAGCCATAAGTGTAGGCGGCGGCTTCGCGTGGGTTTTCTACTTTGCGATTCCGGGTGGCTCCGGTCTGGATGAGATCCGGTCCGGCCACGGCCCAGCCTTTGTTCAGCAGGGCCTGCACTTCTGCCACGGGCGAGCCATCCGCTCCGAACAGGGCGGCGGAACCTTTCTCGGACGCCCAGATGGCCACGCGATTCCGCCAAGCCTTGGGATGCAGGAAGGTGACGGGCACGATTTCCGAATGCGCTTCGTTGCGCACTTCTCCGCTGATTTTGAAGTAGGTGGCGGTTTCGGTTTTGTCTCCGGTGAGTTTATAAATACAGTTTCCCGTGTTGGCCAGAGTGCGACCCAGGATCGATTGCCAACCTGCGGCCATGGCATCGGGCGATGCGGCTAGCGCGGCGGTATTGGCTGTGTGGATGGCCTGGACGACGGCGCGTTCCGCAGCGGGGCCGGTGGCGGGAGCGGGATGCTCTGCGTCCCAGACGGTGAGGTCTTTGGCGGTCTGGAAGGTGAATTCCCGTTCCGGCGGGGCGGTGGCTCCGTTGAGCAAATGCTTGGCGAACCATTGTTCCATACCCACGCGGCTGAGGTGGTTATAGTTATGCCCGTGGGGTCGGGTGTCAGTTAGACTAACGAGATCTGGTTTCCCCAGAAGTTTATACAGTTGCTGCAGTTCCGGCAGGCCTTTGGTGGGCATGTCCACCGTCCAATCCTTGGCGCAGGTCATGCCGAGCGGCTTGGGGGCGAAGAGGGCGGCCATTTCCACATTTCCCGTGCCGATGCGCAGCAGGCTGGCGTTCTCGCAAGTGCATCCGCCCTGCATGGCGGTGGAAACCATGACGGCGGGGAAGGCGGCGGCGGGGCGATCATCCACTGCGCATAGCAGAAATGTCTGCGTGCCACCACCGCTGGCTCCCGTGACTCCCAAGCGCTTGGGGTCCACATCCGGCAAGCTTTCCAGGAAGTCCAGCGCCCGAATGCCATTCCAAGTTTGCAGGCCCATGATGCTGATGAGATTCCCCTCCGCCTCGGCGGTGAAGAAGCCACCGGGCGTGGCCTTGGCCTGGGTGGCAAATTTATGGGCCGTCTCGTAGGACACTTGAATACTATCGGCATAGCCCAGCATATCGTAATGGAACACGACGCAGCCCATGCGCGCCAAATGCACGCAACGAGCCTGCAAAGGGCTGCGGGCGGCACAGGGAAGTTCCTCGGCACCGGCTTCGATGGACTTCTTGACGCTGGCTTCGGGTTCCTCCAGGAAACGTCCGTTTTCCCAATGTCCATGCGGACAGAGCACGCCGGGGGCTTTGCCCGTGGCTGATTTCGGCCGATACAAACTACCGGTGACATAAACGCCGGGGAGGCTCTGGAAGTAAACTTTCTCCAGGAAATAGTCGCCCATGTCCTTGCGACTATGAATCACAGTCTGCAATGGAGTGCGGGCGGGCAGCGGCAGCAAACCTAACGATACCTGCAACTGCTGTTTCAACTCCGCCCGACGCGTCTTCCAGGCCTCAGCCGTGGCGGGAACAGTGAATGGAAAGTAACCGTTAAGGTCCTTGGGCGGGGCTGAACGGAGGTCCGTGGTTTCGGCGTTCAGGGCGGTAGTGAGGGTGAGCGCCAAGCTGCACCAGCGGAATAGTTGCTTCATCATGGGGGGATGTTGCGCTGGTTGATGGGGGCGCGTCAATTACCTATTCAGGGTGCCAAGGCGGATTTGAACAGAAGTTAGGAAGGAGTTGAAGTAATGCCGCCAAACCGCCAAGGCAAATCTTCTGTCTTTCCTTCCTATCTTCTGTTCCAAAACCCTCATCCACCGCTCCGGTAAGCATGGCAATCTGGGGAGTTGAAATTTTTTCGGCACGGATTAACTGACAGGATGCGCAAGTTGATTACATACGGTGGTTGGGCAATCGGAGGGCTGATCCTTGGGGTTTCCCCAGTCAGGGCCTTGGAGCCGGATGGTCCATTGGATCGCTTGGTGAGTTATTTCAGCCATGATTTGAAATCACTCGACGAGGAGATGGCGCAGTTGAAGCAATTATCCAATGTCACGCCGCTGCCCGATCAGCAGACCCAGCATTTGGGCTACAGCTCGATGTTTTCCTCCAACGTCAATGCCCGCTATGTTACGATTGATTTGGGACGACCCGTCAATATTGATCGAATCGTGCTCGTGCCCATGGATAGCCGGTTCTACGGCTGGCCCGGGCCTGGCTACGGCTTCCCGGCGCGCTATCGAGTAGAAGTGGCCTCGAATCCGGATTTCACCAATGCCGAACTAATTGCGAAGGATGATGGGATTGATATCCCCAACCCCGGATCCAACCCAGTAGTCTATACTCCCTCCACTTCAGGGCAGTATGTGCGGGTCTGGGTCACCAAACCATGGCAGCGGAAGAGCAAGTCCGGCAGTGAGCTGGTGGGGGCGCAGGTTTTTGCGTTAGGCGAATTGATGGTGCTACGGGGCAACGTGAATTTGGCGGCGGGTTTGCCGGCCAAGAATATCGATGTCACCCCCGCCCCCACCGCCGGTGGTGGTCGAGACTCCCCCGAGGACAAGAATCTCAAGGCGGCCTATCTCGTCGATGGTCAAAGCATCCTGGGCCCGCCCGTGATAGGAGAACCGGGGACCAAGGGCGTCATGACCAAGCCAGTGGAAAAGAAGGAGGCGTCTGCCTGGATTCAGGTGGACTTGGAGAACGTCGTCTCGATTGAGGAAATCCGGCTGTTCCCGGCGTGGAATCCTGATGAACCACGAACCCAAGGCTATGGCTTTCCGAGTGCTTTCAAGGTGGAGATTTCCGACTATCCGAACATGGAGGGCGCTAAACTCGTGGGCACTTATAACGATCCTGTCTCGCCCAACTCCAATCCCGTGACGATTCGAGGCAATGAGTTGGAGGGGCGTTATGTTCGGCTGACTGCGACCAACTTGGCGAGTATCAGCAAAAACACTTACGCATTGGCAATGGGGGAAATGGAAATTTACTCAGATGTCGAAAATTTCGCCCTGAACAAGCCAGTGACGGCGTCCAGCCTAACCACGGAAGCTAGTTGGAACCCCAAGTATCTGGTGGATGGGACGACCAGTCAGGGCCACTTGGTGCCCTGGCCTGAGTGGTTCGATCTGCTGGAAAAAAGCAAAGATGCGCAGGAGAAAATGGAGCGATTAAGACAGGAACGTGAAGTGAAGTCCAAAGGAGCCGTGGAGACGGTGATTCGCACTTCGGGCTACGTGATTGGTGGATTCACGCTTCTGTTCGTCTATCTGAGTTTCCGCTCCCTGCTCAAGAAACGCCGGGTCGTGGAGGAATTGAGATCGCGCATTGCGCGGGATATCCATGACGAAATCGGGAGTGGCATGGGAACTATTTCCCTGCTGAGCCGGATGGCGCAGGATGGGGATTGGGAGGATGCCAAGGAAGATCTGCGGGAGATCAATCGGCTCTCCATGGCCATGGCCGAATCGGTGCGGGACATCGTGTGGTTCAATCGCACCGACGTGGATACGGTGCGTGATTTGCTGATGAAAATGCGCGAGACGGCGGAGTCGATGCTGGGCAAGCAAATGGAGATCCATTTTCAAACGCTGGGAGCCGAGTTAGTGCGTCCGATGAATTCCGAGGTGCGGCGGGAAATCTTTCTGATTTACCGGGAGGCGCTGCATAACATTTTGAAGCATGCGCAAGCCAACAAGGTGGAAATCCGCGCTGGGTTGGAGGGTGGGGAATTCGTGTTGGGAATGCGGGATGACGGCAAGGGTTTCGATCTTACACGGGAAAAATCAGGAGCAGGGATGGGCAGCATGAAGAAACGTGCCGAAAGCCTCAAGGGGGCCTTGCAGGTGGAAACATCCCCCGGCGGAGGCACGAATCTGGTGCTCCGCGCGCGGCTCAAATGAGGCATTGGCGAAGTGCACCGGATGGGGCAGAAGCCCGCGTTTCTTTTTACTGGGAGTGGCGTGACTCTGTCCGCCATTTGCACTAACAGTCAGTGCGGCCTGATTGCCTGGCGCGGAAATATCCGTAGAGCGGCAATCCCAATGCCACCAGGCCAAGTCCCACAAGGGATTCCACGGGTTTGGTATAAAGCGTATTGCCAATCAACCACAAGGCGACAAGCATGAACACCGACGGCACGACGGGGTAGCCCAGCGTTCGATAGGGCCGCGGAGCATTGGGCATTTTCCGCCGCAGCACGAAGACGGCTGAG
Source organism: Verrucomicrobiales bacterium (assembly GCA_031411295.1). Lineage (GTDB taxonomy): Bacteria > Verrucomicrobiota > Verrucomicrobiia > Verrucomicrobiales > V1-33 > JAGNEJ01. The sequence goes on from JANOAV010000105.1 coordinate 7,625, forward strand.
GTCACGCAGGCGTAGAAGATCCAGGAGGCAAACAACAGGCAATCCGTGAGTTGATCGAACGTGCCTGACAGCGCCAACAAGGAGGCCCAGAGCCCCTGAAGGATCAGCGCTATGACCGGCACATGGCTGGACGCGTGCAAGCGCCCCAGGCTGGGGAAAAACATTCCTTGGCGGGCCATGGCATAGGGCACGCGGGCGTTGGACAGAATGGATCCATTCAACGCCCCGAACGCCGAAACGACAAAGATCATGGAAACGAAGCGGCCGCCGAAGTCTCCCAAGAAGGTCTGCGCAGCCTTGGCCGCTACGGGCAAAGCGTCCCGGTGCGCGGTGGAATTGCTGCTGACGATTTCCTGAAACGGCAGGGCGTAAAAATAGGCGAGGTTTAATAAGCAGTAGAGTCCCATGACTGCCACCATGCCGAAGATCAAGGCGCGGGGAATATTGCGTCCAGGGTTGCTGACTTCCCCGGCCGCCATGGGCATGTTATTCCAACCGTCATACCCCCACAACGCAGCCAGCATGGCCGTGCCGAACAAGGATAATCCACTCCACTGCGGCGTGTGGTCCGGAGTTGCCAGGTGCGTCCAGGTGGCCTGATGGGAGGCAAAGAAAACGCCAAAAATAATGAATCCCATCCCGGCCAGCTTCAGCGCTGTGAGGATGGTCTGCACTTTCCCGCCCAAAGCCACGTGGCAGCAATTCAGTGCTGTGAGCAGGACGATCACGCTGACCGCCACCACTTGTTTGATGCCTAACTGCCAGTGAAATGGCTGCCCCCAGACGGTGAAATCATGCGTTAGCCAAACGGCATCCAGCGGCAGAAAACTGGCCAGAAAGATCGCGAAGCCAGCGCCCAGGCTGGCAATGGATGCGCTCCCGGCCACAATGAAACGTTGCCAACCGAACAAGAATGCCGCCCCTTCACCATAGGCCCGGCGCAGGTAAACATACTCGCCTCCCGCTTCCGGCATCATGGCTCCGAGTTCGGCGTAAGTTAGTGCGCCGGCCAGCGAGAGCAGACCTGCGGCCACCCAAGCGGCCAGCACCAGCAGGGGGGAGCCCACACTCTGGGCCATGGGGGCGGCCTTGAGAAATATGCCCGTGCCGATGACGGTGCCCATGACCAGGGCGGTGGTGGCAGAGAGATTCAGACCGCGAATGAGCTTGGGGGAAATGGCCATAGACGCGGTAGAGGGTAGGGTGGGGGAGGGGAGCGTGGGTCAGAGCAAGCCGTCCTGACCAATGATTTGCACTTCGGTCTCCATCACGATGCCGCGTTCGTCGCGCGCTTCCTTTTTGATGTGATCAATCAGTTCCAAGACATCCTTGGCGGTGGCTCCGCCTTCGTTGGTGATGAAGTTGCCGTGGATTACCGAAACTTTGGCGCTGCCCACGGCGCGATCTTTATAGCCGAGTTCCTGCACCAATTTCCCGGCCGGGATTTCGCTGGGGTTCTTGAAAATGCAGCCGGCGCTGGCGGCAATCGGTTGTCCGGTGCGACGCTTCTGTTTGGATTCCTCCAACTTCGCATCGATCTCCGCCAAGACGGTATTGGGGCTGCCATGGAGCACGGCGGAGACGGTGTAATTCGTGGTGAATTGCGGCACGCTGCGGTAGTTGGCCTCAATCTCGCTGCGCGGCCGGGTATGAATCTCGCCAGCGGAATCCAGATAAGTGACGCTGACAATTTGGTCGAACGTTTCCACGCCCATGGCTCCGGCATTCATGCGCACGCTGCCGCCGAGGTTGCCGGGGATGCCTTCCATCCATTCGAATCCGCCCAAGCGAGCTTCCCGGGCGGCCGAAGCGATTTTCTTCAGCCGTGCGCCCGCGCCACAAATCAGGTTGTTACCTTCCACGCGCACTTCATCAAACTCACCCTTGCTAGGGTGGATGACCACCCCACGAATGCCGCCATCGCGCACGAGTAAATTCGAGCCGCGTCCCACCACGCGGATCGGCAGTCCCTGTTCCCGACAATGTTTCACTAAGCGGCTGAAACCAGCCACGGTGCGCGGTTCCACCCAGTATTGCGCGGGCCCGCCAATCAGAATGGTGGTGTGGCGGCTCATGGGTTCGTAAAGTTTCAAGGGGCCAGGATCCTCACCCAGAGCCGATTGGAGGCCTTCCGCGGTTTGGATATCGTCTACCAGGCGGGCCCCAATTTCATGCACGTTGCCGGCCCCCAGGGTGATGAGGAGATCTCCCTGACGGAGGAAGTTCCCCACCGCTTGATGCACCGTTTCGCGCTGCGGGGTGTAAAACGTCTTCACCCGATCTCCCTCCACGGCATTGATTTCATCCACCACGGTCTGTCCGGAAATGCCGGGGATGGGAGTTTCGCTGGCGGCATAGACATCCAGCACGAAGACCGCGTCCGCATGATGGAAGGCCTGACCGAATTCTTTGCGGAGCAGTTGGGTGCGGGTGTAGCGATGGGGTTGGAAGACACAGATCACGCGGCCCCGACCCTGGCCGGTGGCGAAGTTTCGCGCGGTCGCCAGGGTAGCGGCAATTTCCGTGGGGTGGTGACCGTAGTCATCGACCACGGTGAAATGGAGCGATTTCAACTTCACCTCGAAGCGACGTTTCGCACCCCGGAAGGTGCCCAGCGCCCAGGTGATACGATCGAAGGGCACACCCAGGTCCGTCGCTAGAGCGATCACTGCCAACGCGTTCAAAACGTTATGGCGGCCAGGGATATTGAGGATCATTTGTCCCAGCGGTTGGCCATGTTTGAGCACGATGAACTCGGTGCTCTGGCCCAATGAAGTTACTTCCACGGCGGCGTAATCCAGCGCGGGCTCCCAGCCATAGGAAACGCTGCGTTCCCTGCGGGAGCAGACATCGTGAGCCCCGGGATCACTTCCGCAGTAATAGACGGAACCCTTGGTCTGCTCCAACAGCTTGGTGAAGGTGGCCTTGATTTCTTCCAGATTTTTATAGTGATCCAGATGCTCCTCTTCGACATTTAGGAGGATGACATGCTGCGGATGAAATAGGGCGATGGTGCCATCGCTCTCATCTCCTTCGGCCACGAAATGGTCCCCTTCCTGATCCCAGAACGCGTTGGTGCCTAACAGGGGGATTTCCGCCCCGACGTAGTGACTCGGATGCAGGTCCCCAGCCCGCAGCACGTGGGCACACATGCTGGAGGTGGTGGTTTTGCCGTGCATGCCGCCGACGACGATGCCTTGTTTGCGCTGCATGATGGCGGCCAGGGCTTCGGCCCGTCGGAAGAGTGGAATGCCCGCAGCCACGGCAGCATCATAGGCAACATTTCCGGGCTTAATGGCCGAGGAGTAAATCACCAATCCCGCTCCCGCCACGCTCTCTGCGGTGTGGGGACAAAAGAACTCCAAGCCGCGTTGCTGCAGTCGTTCGGTCTCAGTGGTAGTCGCTTTATCAGAGCCGGAGACTTGATACCCGAGTTCGATGAGGAGGGCGGCAATGCCGCTCATGCCACTTCCGGCCACGCCAATGAGGTGGATGCGGGAGGAGGAATCGGCAAGGTCGAATAAGCTGGAGTTGTGGGGCATACGGGAAAATGAAAAAGGGCGGTCACATCCTACTCCGTCAGTTCACCACGCAAGCGGGAGGTGGAGGAAATCATGGATGGCATGGCTGCGTGATCCCAAGCCAAGTGAGTCGCGCGTAGGGAAATCCCCTAAATGCGCACTAGTAATAAGAATTAGATGGTCAGTTGGTGATTAATTTTTTATAAAGGGCTCGTTATCAAATTAATCCTCCGCCTCTGGTTTCCCTGCCAAGGTGCCATCGTAGTATCTTCCCCCCCTTTGCTCTATGAAAAATCCCCTTTTTCGTCTGGTGCCCAGCCTGTGTGGCTCGGCGTTGTTACTGGCTTCCTCTGCTGAAGCGAAGTTGCTTGGTTACTGGAATTTCGATGGTCCGTCTTCGACTTCGACTTCGGATCGTTTGAAGGATAAATCTGGCAATGGCTATCATGGTCGGGATCCGAATTATGGTGGGGGCACGGGGGTGAATCGCGTGTTCTTTAATGCGGTGGACGTGCCGCGGGCCCCGTATTTGGTGCCGCCCGGGAATACGAATTACTGCTTAGACCTGACGGGAAATAGCACGGCGGGCACGGAAAATAATCGCTATGTGGTGATTGAGCCTGATGCAGCTGGGGATGGCAGCGGGACGACCGCAGCTGCGGGGGCGGTTGACTCGACGGGGAATGCGTTTAACCTTGGAAATACCACAGGGACGTCCGTGGCGGCCACGGGGTTTCGGTTCACGGTGGCTTTCTGGTATAAGGGAAATGCGGTGCAGACATATTCTAACTATGTTTCCAAGGGCGGGGAGGCTTACGGGAATGCCGGTAAGGCTTTTGAAGGTTGGGCGGTGCGTAAAAATAACACAAATGTGCGCATGGATTGGGTGACGCGCGGCAGTTGGGCGAACACTGGGGACTTGGATGGTGGCGCGGATTATAATAATCGCAGCGGCGGCACGCTGGCGGCTCCTTCGCTCAATGGCGTGGTAGTGGCAGTGGGTAATGTGGCCAACAATACGATTGGAAATATCACGGACAATTTGGCGGCTGGCACTTGGCAGCATGCCTGTATGGTTTGGGATGGCACGCGGAAGCACATGTATATCAACGGCTTCCATAATAAATCGGAAACCATTGCTGGTGCCACTTACATCGGGACGACGGCTAAGTTAGTCTTCGGGGTGGATTATACTACGGCCAATGCAGTTAATGTGCTGAAGTTCTCCCGCACGCGGATGGATGAAATTTGTATTTATGATGAAGCGCTGACGCCTGGGCAGGTCGAAGATTTGGCACGGGGAGCCAGTCCGCTGACTCCGCTGCGCACACAATGGCGTCCATTCGATTTCGCCATGCCTACTGCGAATCCTAACTTGGTGCCTTACAACAGCGCGTATCCACCAGCCTATGCTGCGGGAAATTTGTCTCCGACGGGAGCCGCCTATCCACTGAGCACCGGTGGTTTGCCCGCCAATGCCTTGGATGGGAATTTGGCGACGGCTTACATTAATTTGAAGGGCGTTTACAGCGGGTTGATGACGACTTTGCCTGCCACGAACATTGTGAAGAGTTTCACGATTACCACGGCGGCGGCTAATCCAGAGCGGGATCCTGCAACGTATGAACTGTGGGGCACGGCATCTGCGTTAACGAGCGCAGACAACAGTGGTGGCCGGGCGGAGGCGTGGACGTTGATTCAGTCCGGCGCGTTGGGTTTACCTGCGACCCGTGGGACCACTGTGACGATTCCGGTTACGAACTCGACGACGTATTTGAATTACAAGATCGTGTTCCCGACCCTAACTGGGGCGACGGAAAAGACGATGCAGATTGCGGAAATCCAATATTTTACGAGCACGGACGGCACGGGAGTAGGGTTGCTCTTGCCAGCCAGTGTGGCCCGGGCGATTGCTGAGCCAACGATTTCCAATGGCCAATCCTGGCATCAGGGGGCGGAGCAGGTGGCCAAGGTGATTGATGGCGTTACCACGACGAAATATTTAAATACTGCCGGAGCGGGCACTGGTTTCATTGTCACACCTGCGGCGGCTTCGGTGGTGCAAAGCTTCCGCGCCACGACCGCCAATGATACTCCGGGACGGGATCCCACGTTCTATGCCATCTACGGCACGAATGATACCATCAAGAGCCTGAATAACACAGACGGTAAAGCGGAAAACTGGACGCTGATTCAACAAGGCCGCTTAACCATGCCGTTCGCTCGGACGACGTTGGGACCGGTGGTGACGCTGACAAATTCCACCAGTTACACCTCCTACAAAGTGGTCTTCCCGATGAACGGGGGCGAGGTGCTGTTCCAGTTAGCGGAATTCCAACTTTACCCCACCACAGATGCCACGGGCGCTGGGGTGCTGGCACCGGCAAATCCCATCCTGGGGGTGGCGGAAAATTACATGGGACCTTTGTCTGTGGCCAGCTTCTATGCAGGCTACACGGGCGGGCCGTTGATGCCGCAGGGCGGGCCAGGTTACATGGGGATCTTCGAACAGCGCGCCAACGGCAATCTGCGTCGGCCAGATGGATCTTCTTCGGGCAATGCTAATGTTTACACAGGGGATAGCCCTATCATGTATGCGCGGTGGGGGTCCTTGAATGCTCCGAGCTACACGCCGGGAATTATCAACTATCCCATTGTGCGTGGCACCACCACGTCCATCAACTTTGGTGATGACAATTCGAGTATCGCCACGGGCTATGATGGTGCGCAAAATGAATTCCTAACGAGTTCGATTCCCGCCGCCCAGGATAATATGGTGCAAATGATTCAGGGCTGTTTCCGGGTGACGACTCCGGGGAAATATACGTTTACCTTGCGAGGTGATGACGGGGCTGATTTGGCCATTGCCGGGGCTACGTGGCTGTCGATGACTGCTGGTAATAACTTTGGTTCCATCGTGGGAGACACGCTGCAAAATCACATGACGACGGGGGACACCAATAATGTGGCGGTGGTGAATTTCCCGACGGCGGGGGACTATAATTTCCGCTACTCCTATAGTGAAGCGACGGGCGGCGCCTTCAATGAAGTGCTCTACGCTCAGGGGGAATTCGTGGCTTATGATGCGGTCGCCTTCAAACAACTCGGGGATCCTGCGGGCGGCCTGAGCCTGGTGGATCACACGCCAATGATGGACATCCGCAGCACTGTGCTCTTGGTCACGGGCGGGGTTCCAGCCACGCAGACGCTAACATGGGATGCTGGCTATGCCACGAATGTGAAGATCAACGGTGGTGCTTTCGCCAATGAAGATGTGACTGCTGTCACCCTCAATGGTTCTGGCTCACGGACCCTGCCCACGCCAGCCACGACCACGACCTACACCATCACTGGGATTCGTGGATCGGGAACGCCCGTGACCCGCTCCGTGACGGTCTATGTAAATTCCCCGCCGGTGATTCTAACGTTTGCCGCAGATGACGCCACGTTGCTCCCTGGGGCTCCGCTGACGCTGCGTTGGACCAGCCTCTTCGGCACCACTTTCACGCTGAGTAATGGCGTTACTAACACGAACGTCACCAGTAATACGACCACCGCCCCCGATGGCACTCAGAGTGGATTCATTACCATAGCTGCTCCTGCGGCGGATACCACCTACAGCCTCACGGCTACCAATACGTTCGCCCCTCCGACAGTTAGCACCACCCTTATCGATATCGGGACTGGTCCGACGCTGACATTTACAGGAGACAAGGCCACGATGCTGCAGGGTTCCTTCCTGACGCTAAACTGGACGGTCACGGACGGCGGCAATGCCACGATTACACCGCGTCTTAACAACTCATCGCTGTCCACCAGCGTCCCCAATACGGGCACCAGTGTGGAGCAACCCCAGTTGACCACTACTTACACCCTGAGCGCATCCAACATTTACGGTAGTTCCTCAGCCACGACCACGATAACCATGCCAGAGCGCTTTGGAATTTCGCCAGCCGGCTGGACAGTGCAGGTGGATTACTGGAATCGCTTTGGATACACCGATCCTGTTTTTGGAATTCGCAATGCCCATACGGCAGCAGCCTATCAAAGTGACGAAATGTTTGCCATCACAGACGCAGCGCTGGGTGACCGCGGACCGCTCGCCACGGTTAACACGAATACAACGACCCCTGCATTGAGCGGCCCGGCCGTGCCTCCGAACGCTCAACCCGGCACTGGCGAGAAGTTGCTCATGCGCTATCGCGAAACGGGCGTGGCGGTTATCAACTATGATGATGCGGCCGCAGCCACCGGCAGCATTCCCGGCAGCGTTCGTCCACCTCCAGCGTTGACCGCAGGGGTTACCTATGACCAGTATGCCCTCAAGGCCACTGCCACCTTGGTGGTGAATGCGCCAGGCGACTACACCATCGGGATCAACAACGATGACGGTGGGCGGTTGCGGATCGATTTGAATAACGATGGTGATTTCAGCGACGGAGGGGAAACGCTGGTGCAGGATGAAACTTACCATGGCTTCCTTGGCACCCTCCCACTCACCTCCACGGTATCCCTCCAAGCCGGCGCCTATCCCATTGAATACATGTATTTCGAAGGTGCTGGTGGCTCCGGTGGGGAAGTCTTCTTCGTTGATCCGGATGACCAATGCCGCATCAAGCCCCTGCCCATCGTGAGTGCCAGTCCGACCGCTCCTGTAACCACGGACGTCGTTATTAGCGAATTCATGGCCGTGAATAACAATACGCTGGAGGACTTGGAGCACAACAATCCTGACTGGATCGAACTCTACAACGGAACCGCTGCCGCCATTAGCCTCAATGGATATTTCCTAACAGACAATGCTGCCATTCCTAATAAATGGGCCTTCCCCAACACCGCGAGCGTCCCAGCGGGTGGCTATCTGATCGTCTTTGCCTCCGGGAAAGCGACCCGCATTCCTCCGCCTCCCGCCACAGAGTTCCACACGAATTTCACCCTCGGTGGTGGCGTGGGTTATGTGGCTCTGAAGAAGAGCGATGGTGCCGGTGGGTATCTCAATGTTTCCTCTTTCAACTACCCCAACCAGCGCGGAGATGTTTCCTACGGTTGGTATGATGGAACCAATATCGGTTATTCCAGCACGCCCACTCCGGGGAAATTGAACATGGGCGGAGCGGCCAGTCTGGTCACAGGCGACACTCATTTCAGTGTGGATCGAGGCATCAAAACGGCGGCGTTTAGCTTGGAAATTACGGCCAGCGACACCACCCCAGGAACCATCATTCGCTACACCACGGATGGCTCCATCCCCACGGCCCTCAATGGCCAGAACTACACCGTCCCCATTCCCATCAGCGTCACTACCGCAGTGCGGGCCATCGCCATGCGAGCCGGTGCCATTCCCACCAACTCCGACACCCAGACCTACATTTTCCTGGACGATGTGTTGACGCAGAACACCGTCCAAGCCCTCGCCAAAGGCTGGCCGAACTCTATCGTGGCCGGACAGACGTTCGACTTCGGCATGGATGCGGCCATCGTGGCCGGCAAGGAAACGGAAGTGAAAAATGCGCTCAAAGCCATCCCCACGGTCTCCGTAGTCACGGACATCACGAACCTCACCGACCCGAACTGCGGGATCTTTGTGGAGAGCCAGTTCCGGGGCCGGGCGTTCGAGCGCAACTGCTCCGTCGAATTGCTCAACGACAAGGGTGATCTCAATGGCAATTTCCAAATCGAAGCAGGAATTCGTTCGCGCGGTGGATTCAGCCGCAGTGATGGCAATCCCAAGCACTCTTGGCACCTCTATTTCCGCAACGACCCCGGTTACGGCGGACGTTTGAAATATTCCCTCTACGGCACTGAAGGCACCAACCGTTTCGAGCAGATCGATCTCGCCACCGCCAATAATTACTCATGGTCATTCGCTCCGGAAAACGCCAACCTGCGGACCTTGGCTTACACCAACAGCTCCAATACCACCACCACGTTCCAATGGCGCTACAACACGTTCGTGCGGGACTTGGCCAGCCGGGATCTGCAAATTGACATGAGCGGCTATGGCACCCGCAACAAATACGTCCATCTCTACATCAACGGCATTTATTGGGGCCTGCATTATTTCCAAGAACGGGCGGAGGCTTCGTTTGGTGAAGAATATTTTGGAGGCGACAAGAATAACTATGACGTCATCAAATCCTCCGGCAGCACTAACGGTTACCAAACGGAAGCTACCGACGGAGATATGACCCGTGGTATTACCGGCACGGCCACCGTGGACGGCAACTACCAAAGCGCCTGGGCCAAATTTTACGGAGGCGCGCTCGATATTCGTCAGCGCAACGGCAACCTCCTCACCCCGGCTGCCATCAACGATCGTAACGTCCGCCTCTATAAACTCATGGGCATGGACTACAATCCCAGCACGCAGACCGCCACGCCGAATCCCGCTTATCCTGTGCTGCTGGACGTGAACAACCTCGTCGATTACATCCTCATTACCTGCTACGCGGGTGCCTACGATGCTCCACTGTCCACGTTTGTAACCACCTCCGGTTCCAACAACTGGACCGCCATGCGGGATCGCGCGGGCAATCGTGGTTTCCGTTACTTCGTATGGGATTTCGAGCACGGCTTGGGCACGGACATGCTCAGTGGGGACTTCACTGCGGGCTACAGCTTGGACGTTGATCCTAGCGCCACTAGCAACGTGAAATTTGTCGGTTCCACCATCGGCAACGCCACCCAGGCAAGCTACCGTTCCTACAATCGCCTGGGACCATGGGCCTTTGGTAACGGAGCCGTCACCCTCAATCCGCGGGCTCCTCTACCCACGTTCCAACAATATCGAGGAGACTTCAGTGGCACCAATCCGGAATATTTCTGGGATCCCTTCTACTATAACACGGGAAATGATCTAGCCCGCTCAAATCCTCAGTTCCTGCATGAAATGCTGGCCTTTTCCAGCGAATACCGTCGCCTGTTTGCCGACCGCGCTCAAGTCATGCTCCGCCAAGGCGGGCCATTGACTACCCCCAAAGTGCTGGCCCGGATCGATGCCCGCAAAGTTCAGTTGGAAAATGCCGTCATTGCAGAATCCGCCCGCTGGGGCAATGCCAAAGGCGTCGCCCTCACTAACTACGACAAAAATGCCTGGCTCGCAGCCGTGCAGAATATGAAAGATTGGGTCATTCAAGGATCCAACCAACATGTGCTCAACAGCCTGCCCATCTATGAAGCTGGCGGAGTCATCCCACGGGCTGGCACAAACGTCCAAGGCCCTGGACGTGCTGAGTTGCTCATTTCCCAGCTCAAAGCCTATAAGGACGGCGGTTCCAGTGGCGGGTTTGCCACTGTGACTACCAAGGCCCTAACATCCAACGTCGCCACTATCACCACGAATCCCGCCCATGGCTTCGTCGTCGGACAACCGGTGCTCATCGTGCTGAACGGAGCGGATGCAGTGTTTGACGGCACTTGGACCATTGCCAGTGTCCCCACGCCAACAACGTTCACCTACGCCCGCACCAATCCTACCAACGTCGCTTCTGCCGGGGCTGGTGGAACTGTAACTCCATCTGCGCAAAACTTTACCATCACGAATAAAGCACTCGCGACCAACGTGACAACGCTGACCACTTCATCGCCTCATGGTTACCTCGTGAACCAACAAGTGACCGTGGCTATGACTCCGGCGGACGCAGTATTTGACGGCACTTACACGATTACGGCCGTGCCAACCATCACCACCTTCAGTTACGCCAAAACCAACGCCAACGTTACTGCGGTGGCTGCCTTCGGCCTCGTGACGCCAACTACTCCTCCGGCAGCAAATATCACGGGTGCCGCAGCCTATGTCGTGCCTAACTTGTTCCCCAGCATCGATGCCCCAACCCTCAGCCTGAGTGGTGGCGTGGTTCCCACCAACACCACCGTGACCCTGACCAATCCGAACACAGGTTCCATCGCCAATCAGACGATTTACTACAGCACGATCGGAGTGGATCCACGGCCCATCGGCGGCGGAGCCCCTGCGGGCGGCACCTCCAGCATCGGAGTCAATGGCACCGTCAGCGGCAATGCAACCCTAACGGTAACCGGAGCCCTCGTGGCTCGCGTCTATGACAGCGTGGCCCAAGACTGGTCTGCACTCAGCAGAGGGGACTTTATTGTTGGGGTAGTGGCATCCGCTGCCAATTTCCTCATCACGGAAATGAACTACAACCCTGACAACACCACCCTGACGAGCACCGATGGTCAAAGTTTCGAGTTCGTCGAACTGCAGAACATCAGTGCCAGCCCGATCGATCTCACGGGGGTGAAATTCACCACCGGCATCACCTACAACTTCCCGCTGGGACAAATCCTCCCCGCTGGAGAACGTCTGGTGATCGTGAAGGACCCTGTCGCTTTCGCCACCCGCTACCCAGACGCCAGCTACCCCGGCCTCTCCGCTAAAGTTGTCGGAACCTACAGCGGCTCGTTAGACAACGGTGGCGAGCAAATCGTCCTCAAAGCCCAGAACGGAAGTGACATCCGCAACTTCACTTACGGTGATGATGCCGACTGGCCACAGCTCCCAGACGGCCGCGGCCGCACGCTCGTCTTTACCTGTGCCGCCGGAGGCGAGGCTGTCTCCGCCGGGAATGATCCCGCCAACTGGTTCACCCACGCCCTCTTCCACGGCAACCCCGGCGGACCAGACTGCACCAGCTACAGCGCTTGGGCCGCCGCCAACTCAGCGTCCACACTTGGAGATGCCGATACCAGCGACCAAGACGGCGTTTCCGATCTGCTGGAATACTTCTTCGGCGGCAGCCTGACCAGCAGCAGCACCGATAAAATGCCCTTCGCCAGCGTCGCTAACCTCGTGGTGAATAACGTGGCCGCCGACTACCAAGTCATTACCTTCACCCGCGCCCCCGGCACCGAAGACGCGTCCTTTGTGGTGCAAATCTCGGATGACCTCACTAATCCATCCTGGACCAACACCGCTGTCCTCACCATCCGCACGGAAAACCTCGACGGCTCCGTAACCTTCGTTTACCGTGCCCCGCTGGCCTACTCCGAGGACAACCGCAACTTCATGCGCGTGCAGGTGAACTACACGCCGTAATGGGCGGTTCAGCCGAGGCGCGGAGCAGGGATCATCCAAGGTCTGGTGGAGGCGGCAGTCAATGCCAATGCCAAGCGCTCAGACTTGGAAAATTGGCTCACCGGACGCTGTCTCGGACTGGCGTCAGCAAACCCAACAACACTTACTCTCCGCCAAGTAAGCGAGAGTGGAGCAGTCCGCTGGACTGCGCGTTGTAATTTCTCCGTTAGAAAACTTGCCAATTTCCCGAAACCCTTGTTGAGTGCGGGCAGTCACCATTTATTCGCACCATGCTAACTGAAAACGATCTTTTGCCCTCCCGTCCGTTAATCGCCGCTTTGCGGAAGACGTTGAATGAAGTGATCTTTGGCAAGCCCGATCTGATTGATTTGGTGCTCGTGGGGTTGTTCGCCCGGGGGCACATGTTGCTGGAGGGCTTGCCCGGATTGGGGAAGACGGAGTTGGTCAAGGGCCTTAGCAAAACGCTGCAACTGGGGACCCGCCGGATTCAATTTACCCCGGATTTACTGCCAGGGGACATTACCGGAAACCCCATCCTCCAAGAAACCGCTCAGGGACGACAGTTTGTTTTCTCCCCGGGACCGATTTTCACCAACTTGGTGCTGGCAGACGAAATTAACCGAGCCTCCCCCAAAACGCAGTCTGCGCTGCTCGAGGCCATGCAGGAACGTCGGGTTACCGTGCTGGGAGAAACTCACATTTTGCCGGATCCTTTCTTCGTGCTCGCCACGCAAAACCCTATTGAATTAGAAGGCACGTATCCGTTGCCGGAAGCGCAGTTGGACCGCTTCCTATTTAAAGTGGAAGTGCTGCGCAACGATGCAACCACGTTGGAGCGCATCGTGAAAGATCGCGAACTGGGCGTGGAGCCCACCGTGGAGGCGGTCTTGAGTCACGACCAACTGGCCGATCTGCATCGCCTAACAAGACAAATTTTCCTGCCCGATGTGGTGGCAAATTACATTGCCCGGATCGTGGACGCCACGCATCCAGGACAATCGGCCGCCTCGGCTCAGGTAAAATTTGGCGCCAGCCCCCGGGCGGCCTTGAGTTTGGCGTCTGCCGTCAAAGCCCGCGCCATGATGGAAGGTCGACTGAATGCCAGCTTCGAGGATGTGGCCGCGCTCGCCTTGCCGGTGCTCAATCACCGGATCATCCTGGACTACGCCGCCAAAATTGCCGGTCGCACCACCGCCCATGTCGTGGCGGATATTTTAAAGGAAGTGCCCGCCCGGGCTGGCGCACTGCCCAAACCCCTAACTCAAGCCAGCGCGTGAGGACCACCCATCGTGCATTCCCCCCGAAGCTGGCTTCGCTGGTGTTGCTCTGGTGCTGCGGCCTATCCTTGGCGAGCGCTGCCAGTAGCTCGCGCTTTCCGATTGGTGATCCCGCCAAATCCACCTCCTACGTGGAAATGGAGTCGGTCTTCTCCTCGTGTCCGCCCGCTGGCATGGCGGTGGTGCGAGTCACGGTTCGCAACGACACGGAGTCTGCCCTCAGTTTTAGTCTCAGCGGAAGTGCCCGGCAGGGAGGTTACCGGGAAACCCACACGACCCAGAGTCAGCATCCCTTTGCGGCCCCATCGGAGCAGACATCCTATCACACGCTTTTGATCCCCATGTGCAGTGTGCCCAAGGACAGCGGGGGCGGCTGGTCAGGAGGCGGGCAAGGGCTGTCACTAAAGTTGACAGGCGCAACCAGTGGTAATTTCGGGACCAATTCCTTCGATGAGGCCAAGGAAATGGCCGCATTCACCAAATCCCTGACCACGGACCAGATTCAAAAATTCAACTCCGACACGACGTTACCCACGGCTCACATTGGTCGGCCGCGCGAGTTTGCGGTGCAGTTCGAGCACACCTTCCTCCCGTCCGACTGGCGGGCGCTGAGCGGATTCGATTACGTTAGCTTCGCGACCAACGAATGGTTGCAGTTGACTGCAGCGGTCCGGGCCAGCGTGCTCCAGTGGGTGGAACTTGGCGGCACCCTGACACTTTACACCCAGTCCAAGGAAAAGCTGGACCAACTCCAAATTCGACTCCCTTCTCCGTCGCAGGAAACCTATGGCCTGGGTCGCGTGCGTCTGCTGCCGTGGGACGGACTGATGCTACGCCAGGATCATTTGCGGGAAGCGTATCCGGCCAATGGCAAATCCAAAAACGTCCCACCCAAGTCGAACCTGGCCGACGCGCGTGGGCAACGGTTCTGGACGAAATTGCAGAACCAATTTGGCGAACGGAGTTTTGCCGCGTGGCAGATCGGAATTATTCTGGTGCTCTTTGGCTTGCTGGTGGGGCCGATTAATTTGTTCTATTTTGCCAAAGCGGGTCAGCGGCATCGCTTGTTTTTCACCACTCCGATCATTTCACTGGGGGCTAGTTTGCTCTTGATCGTGTTCATTCTGTTTCAGGACGGCACGGGTGGTTCCGGCGTGCAGACCTCGTTAGTTTACGTGAATCCCAACGCTTCCACCGTCAGTATTCACCAAGAGCAACTCTCCCGCACCGGGGTGCTGTTTTCTTCCGGCTTCCAAACGGATGAGCCCGCCGTGCTCACGCCGGTCTTGCTCAGTGAGAGTCGCTGGACCCGCCTGAAACCTCCCGGGAATGGCTCCCCGCAATCGTATAACCAAGCGGATGCCAAATCCTTTGCGGGCGACTGGTTTCAGAGTCGGAGTGAGCAGGCACAGATTGTGGAAATGGTGCGCAGTTCGCGTGGCCGCATCGAGCTTGCCAGCGCTCCCGACCAGCCTCCGGTCTTGCGATCCAGCTTCGGGTATGCCTTGGAGCAACTCTTTTACGTTGATCAAGACGGTAAGCTGTGGCGCACGAACGGATCGTTAGCCACGGGTGGAAGCGCCACCCTAGCTGCGGCCACAGAATCAGACTTGGAGGGAGCCTTGGGGGAGTATGGCGTGCAGCCCCATCTTTTGCTAGCAAATCCCTCCCCTGTGATCCCTCCGTTGCCTAAGCAGCATTTCTTCGCCTTCACCCGGGATGCGAAGGCGGAATTCATCCCCACCCTAATTTCCATCAAATGGTCCCAGCGGCAGAGTTTCGTCTGGGGTCCCATTGCCACCACCGCACCGCTTCCATGAGTCAGCCCTCTGCCGATCTCGCCATTCAGGTGGAAAATCTTTACCGCTTCTTCGGTCCGCTGAAGGCCGTCAATGGCATCTCCTTTGAGATTCCCCGCGGCCAAGTCGTCGGCTTCGTGGGAGCGAATGGAGCCGGGAAGACGACCACCATGCGGATGCTCGCCACCTTGGAATACCCCAGCAGTGGACGTGCTAGTGTGCTGGGGAAAAACGTCGTGCTGCATCCCGCCGCCGTCCGCCGCAGCATCGGCTGGGTGCCGGATGCCTTCGGCACGTATGATAACATGACCGTGCTGGAATACCTCGATTTCTACGCCCGGGCGCTGGAATTCCGCGGCTCTGATCGCGTGCAAAGAATTCAGGATGTGATGGATTTCACGGATCTGGGAGTGCTCAGTGATCGCATGATCAACAAACTTTCCAAAGGGCAAAGTCAGCGTCTGTGCCTGGGGCGCGCTTTGCTGCACGATCCCCAAGTGTTGCTGATGGACGAACCAGCCGCAGGGCTTGATCCCAAAGCGCGCGTGGAGTTGAAGCAGTTGATCCGCATCCTGGCGCAGGAAGGGAAGACGATCCTCATTTCCAGCCACATCCTCAGCGAGTTAGGGGAAATGTGTGACACGCTGTTGTTCGTGGACAAAGGCAAGCTCGTCCACCATGGCACTGCTGCCGCCTTGCAGCGGGGCACTGCGGAAGTGGCCTTCTACGATGTTAAATTAGCCGACGGTCCGGAGAAACTTTACGAATGGGCCTTGGTCAATCAGCACGTCAAAATTGTCCAGGAGCGCAAAAACGGCGCGCGCTTGGAGATCGATTCGCTCGACCATGATCTCATCGCCAGCGTCCTGCGTCGTATGATTACCGACGGCCTTCCCGTAATTGAGTTCCGTCGTGAAGAACGAAATCTGGAGGATGCATTCATCGACATGCTGGGCACGCTCGACCGCCAAAACAGCTTGGCACCCTAAAAGACGTGGGATGGCTGTCTCAGTTGCACCAAGCGCCTGCGAGCGAGCACATCCCAATCGCTTCAGACATCTGCTTGGATGCCTCAATCTCTGCAATTTCACCTACGTTCAGAGGCCTGAATCTCACTTGATTAAGTTGCGCAGAGTGGCTCTGTTGGTTCATTCCATGTCCACCGAACCCACCTCTGCGCCGACTCCGCCAACCGATCCCAACCCCGCCTTCGAGCGGAGCGATGTTGGCTGCATGATTGGCTTGGCCCTGATTCTGATCGTGGTGCCGGTGTCACTCTATGTAGCCGCCCCCATGGCGGTGCTGGGGATAGCCGCTGCCGGAGTCGCGTGGGGACTCATGCGCTGCACCCCCAAATCCCTCCGAGACAAGGTGGGGATCTATAAAGTTTTCTGGTTCTGGTTCGTCATGATGGTGCTCTTGGAAGTGTCGGTGGCGGTGTTCATCAAGTATGCGGACTCAGATCGCTTTAGAGATACTCCGATTCAGCGGATGTG
Organism: Verrucomicrobiales bacterium; assembly: GCA_031411295.1. Lineage (GTDB taxonomy): Bacteria > Verrucomicrobiota > Verrucomicrobiia > Verrucomicrobiales > V1-33 > JAGNEJ01. Next base: position 24,773 of record JANOAV010000105.1, read on the forward strand.
ATTGGGTGCTGGACAGGTGATGATTTCTCCGTTAGTTCTCCCCCCATGACTGTTGCTGATTCCGCTCCACTCTCGCCCCTCATTCCGCCGCCCTCCGCTCCACCGGGGGCCTCGAAGATGGATTTGCGTGATTTCCCCGATCGCCTCAGCCCCATGGTAGTCAAGGAACTACGACAAGGCCTGCGTGCGCCCATGTTCGTCTGGGCGTTTATCATTGTTCATCTGGTGTTGGTGATGGTCGTCTTGGCCGGCCTGGATGACACTTCACGTGGAGGGATGACGATGTTTTTCTGGTGGGCCTTCATCATTCCGGTCGTCTTGCTGATGCCCATGCGGGGGATCAATGCGTTGACTGACGAGATCAAAATGAAGACCATGGATACGCTGCTGCTGACTCGCTTGTCCGCCCTGCGGATCTGCCTGGGGAAATGGATCGCCATCGTGGCCCAGTTGTGGCTGGTGGGACTGACCGTGTTGCCGTATCTCATCATGCGGTATTTTTCCGGAGGGTTGGATCTCTGGAATGAGGTTAAATGGTTGTTCCATTTCCTCGTCTTGGGCACCTGTTTTGCGGCTGCCACCGTGGGCTTTTCCTGGCAAAAGCATTTTCTCTTTCGCGGCATCACCACTCTGGGGATTGGTTTCCTCCTGACCGCTTTATGTGCCTTCATCACCAGTGAATTGATTGCCAGCGAGGGCTTCGATGCCGCCAGTTTTAAGCGCACGGAAGGTTCCATCACCATGTTTTTTTATCTCATGGCGAGTTACCTATCGTTCTACTTCTTGGACTATGCGGCGGCTCAGATTGCGCCACTGGCGGAAAATCGTTCTACGGCCAGACGGATCATTACCCTGCTGCTGATGGCGGTGCTGTGCGGACTGGCCTATTGGAAAGAGGACCTTTCCGTGGTTTGCCTGATGGCCTTGCTGGTGATGCTGGCATTGGCTGGAGGGGATGCGGCCACTGAGCGTTCAAAACAGGTCTCCATTATTGTGCAGCCATTCGTGAAACGCGGATTTCTAGGCAAACTAGCTGGTCGGGTGCTGTATCCTGGATGGCATTCCGGCTTCGCTTATTTTCACTTGCTGGCGGGTTTGACGATTCTCGGTGCGTTTTGCTTTGCGCACCATCGTGGCTCCCATTTGCTAGATCGGAGTTTTGTGCTTTTCTGTCTCGTGGCATATGGGCAGGTGGTCCTGGGGCTGGTAATTCAGCGGCGGTTCTTCAGTCAGGCCAAGTCCCCCTTGGCAGTATTTATCATCATCGAAGGCGGCATTTTTCTGCTCCACATGCTCCTGCTGCTGTTGGCAAATGTTGGCAAGGTGGATGGGATTCACGTCCTGATGGTCTGGTCCCCGTATAACGCTTATATCTTGGGCGGGGCCTTTGACTATGGCAGCAGGGACTACTTGGATTCAGGGTGGAGGACCTGGACCGCAGTGCTCGGCGGGATTTATGCGTGCATCATGTGCTACCTCAGTGCCAAGGAATTCCGCATCACGCGGGCAGTAGAAGCTCAATGCGCCGCTGACTTGGCGGAGGAAGCCGAAACTAGATCTCCCAGCGCAGCATGAAATCAAACGTGCTCCAGAATCAGGAAACGCTGCAACAACTGCGCCTGCGGGGCCAGCAGTTGGCGGAACTATTCCGGCTTCCGCTGCGCCACCACGTGTGGCGCGGGGGCAGTGGCGAGTTCGCTGGAGCGGGCGCGGGTAGCTCAATGGAATTCCAGGATCATCGCGCTTATGCGGCGGGCGATGACCCACGGCACATCAATTGGCAAGCCTATGCCCGCACGGGGCAATACACCATGAAGGTCTTCCGGGAAGAGGTGCGCCCGATGGTGGATTTGATCTGTGACGTCTCCGCTTCGCAATGGTTCGATGACACTAAAGCGGCCCGCGTGGTGGAGTTGATGCATTTCGCCTCCGCCGCTGCCATCAAAGCGGGAGCATCTTTGCATACGTATCTCGTCAACGGGGGACAGGGGAAACTGATTGGCAATGAACTCCTCTGGACCAACCGCTGGGTCTCAGAGATTCCGCAGGCGATTCCTGCCAACGCCAACCCAGAAGCCCCCAATCTAACGAGTATTTCACTCCGGCCGCAGGCGTTGCGCATCCTGCTCTCAGATGCGCTCTATCCTGGCAGTCCCGAACCCATCCTCCGCGCGCTCAGTGAACGCCAGGGCCGTGGACTCATGTTGGTGCCATTTTGCGAAGCCGAAGCCGGAGTCCAGTGGGAGGGAAATTATGAATTCGTGGAACCCGAGAGCGAGACGCATCATTTGCGACGCGTCGATTCGCGATTGCTCAAGCGCTATCACGAAGCCTATCAACGGCATTTCCAACTCTGGAAAACGGAAACCCTGCGCTACGGCGTGCAATTCGCCAGAGTAGCCGCCGAACCCCTGCTGGAACAAGCCCTGCAGCAAGAAGCTCAGGCCACCGGCGTGGTCGAAATGGCCTAGCCTTCAGGATCCATCACCGTTGGAGTTCTGGCAACCCAACACCACGTAACGCCGCCATAGTCCAGGGCTTCAGCCCGTCAATCCCGCCCCGTGAATCAGACGTCTGAATCCACTTGGGACATGCCTGCGGGCAAAAGCCCCCGCCACATTTCCGGCATGATCCTGATTGGTAAAAGATGGGTGGTAAAAGATGAAGCCTTAGAGAGGCTGATCTAATCGGAAGGGCCTACCGCTGACGAGGGGGTTTCGTGACCCCGCCCATTTGCTTTTTCTTGATTACAAAACAATTGCCGCAAAAGATCGCAAGGAACGCAAAAACTCGATTGGTATTTGCGCTCTTTGAGTTCTTTTGCGGCAATTGGCTCGAAAAAGAAATTATCAGTGAGCTTTCAGCCTCAGATTTAGCTTATCCTGTTTCCCCGCAGGTCAGGATGTCTGAGCCTATCCAACCCAATCTTTTACCAAAAATCTTTCACCAAATCCCAACGAGGAGGAGGTGCGTCATGCTGGGCTGATGCTGCGGCGGTTCAGGAACGTATTGTCGCTCAGCTTTCGTCCATCCCCTCGGCTTCGGCCTCGGTGGCAGACGCATCCCCCTCATAGCGGGGGAATTTTGCCAGCGGCGTCACCACATTGGCCGGCAGTGGGCGCATCTTTTCCTGAATGTTCTTGGCCAGGAACGCGGACGTAGCATAGGCCTTGGTGAACATTTCCATTTTCGCATCAATGTTATCCACATGATGCAGCAGAATCGCCTCGGGGGTCTTCGGCAGCACCGGAGAGCCAAAGGCATACTCGCCATGATGGCTGGCAATGAGGTGTAGCAAGTGCAACCTAACATCCTCATTGGTCGGAATGAATGCCATCCATTCCTCCAGCGGACTTGCGTCCAGCAGCTTCCGCCAGAGCTTGTTCACCAACTCAATTCCCAGAGTGATGTGGCCCAGCATTTCCCCATGCTCACTGAAGGGCATGTTGAACCCATCGGCGGGATAACTGTTTTCCCACAGCTTCCCCACATCGTGAAATAGCACGCCCGTTAGCAGCAGATCACGATTCGCCTCCGTATAAACACTGCACAGCGCGGCAGCGGAACGCATCATCATACTTACGTGCTCCACCAAGCCTCCGCGTCGGGCATGATGATAGTCACGTGCGGCCGCCGTGCGCAGGAACCGATCCCCGAAATCGGCAATAAACAACTCCGCCAAGCCTCGGAGGCGGGGATCGTGAATGCTGGCAATCAAATCCAAAATGTGGGCATAATCCACCGCCTGCTTTTCCCGCAGCGCCGGCGGCCCCTGCAGCAGCGTATCCTTTTCCTCCGTCGTGAGGGCGCGCAGCGACCAGTTCCGCGGCTCCAGACCATACGTGCCCAGCGTCCACTCCCCGGTCACGGCAATGAACGTTTGCGGCTTGAGCGGCTGGGCGATCGCAAACTGTGGCGCATCCCCCCAGATCCGCAGTGTGAAATGATCCTGCCCATCCGCCAGTTTCAATTCCAGAAAGGGATTCCCGCTCTTGGTCGGTTTCGTCTGAATGGATTCCAACTGAGCCCGCACCATCCCTTGACAGGTGGCGGTGGCGCTCGCCTGCTTGAGGCTGGCAATTGTAAAGACTTCGGCTAGTTCTGGGGTATCCATGTCCCGACTTCAGCGAGAAATCACCCCCAGAGCAAATGTAATTTGAAAAATCCTCGGATTTTTAGTTTCGCTGAGGAAAAAAATCGGTTTCTTGCGCCTCCGAAATCCCCTGCTTTCCAACCTAACTATTCAGAAACTGTATGATCCGAGACATCGTAATCTTTGGTGACCCCGTCCTGCGGGAGAAGTGCGCCTTGGTGTCGGAAGTAACCGATGCCATCCGCGCCCTGGCCGTGGATCTGGTGGACACCATGCATGCGGCCGAGGGTGTGGGATTGGCCGCCCCGCAAGTCGGCGTGGCCGTGCAATTGGCCGTAGTGGATGTGCGGGAAGCCAAGGATCCTCTAACCTACCTGCGCGTGAATGGCGTGGACAAGACCATGGAGGAAATGAACCCCCTCATTTTCACCAACCCCAAGCTCGAGTTCCCCACGCGCCCCAAAGACTCCATGAACGAAGGTTGCCTCAGTTTTCCCGAACTCCGTGCCCCGGTCACCCGACCCGAAGAAGTCCGCGCCACCGTCACCCTGCTGGACGGCACCACCATCCTCATCGAAACCGACGGCCTCTTCGGCCGCGCCATCCAACACGAGACCGACCACCTCAACGGCATCCTCTTCATCGATCGCACCACCCCCGCCGCCAAACTTTCCCTCAAAAAGAAAATTCGCATCATGCAGGAAGAATGGGGCGAAGCCTGGACCCCAACCCCAGGCCAGAATCCCGAGGATTAAACGGAACGGCAGTTCCATCCCGCGGCCCCAGCAGTAATCCCGGAAATTACGGTAGTTCACGTCAATGCTTTCGCTAATAATATAGCAGATGATTAAAGCTGCCGATTATTCCTACGCAATCCAAGGAGGCGAAATTTGATCTCAAAGTATTTATGAAGTTCCTTCTCGCTCCACTTGTCTCGCTTGCATGCTTCATCTGCACGGCGCGGGCCCAAAGACTGGGAGTTGTCGATTCTCTTGCCACCGAGAAGGGGCCGGGACCGTGGACGGACCCTGTGGAGCTTAACGTGTGGCCGAACCAAACGAGCCGAGCCAATGGTGATCCCTGGCTGGTGCAGCATCATGACCAGATCCGGCAGATGCGACCACGTTTGCTGGTCATCAATTTCTCCAACGTGCATGATCGCAATCACTTGGACGGTTTGATCACCAATCTGAGGTTGGCGATTGGTGAGTCGAGTCGCTATCATGGTTATGCGGACGCCAAGGCTCCGGTTTTTCTTCAGTATGAGGTTTTCAAATTCGTGGATCTGCGGGATGCTGATCGTAAGCAGGGGGACTCGCGGTTGGTGCCAGTTAAGAACGTGGCGGCCACGACAGGCTTCAACATGAAGTATGCGGCGTTCTTCAGCGAGGAGTATGCCAAACATTACGGAGTGATCGATCCCAAGAACCCCGCGCGCTTCCTGCGATTGGATGAACTGCTGGAGATGGGCTATTGCCACGAAGTTTGGCTTTGTTTATCCGGGGCACCAGAGAATCCGCGAATCGGGGCCTACGAGGTGGTGGAACGCAAGCCACAGTATGACGAAAAATTCCAGGTGGTGAAAGGCGTCTCGTTGCAGGCTGGCAACGGTGGGGATGCCGATCAGCCTTGGACGGGACGTTCGGTGCGAATCGGCACGGTGAATGCGAGCCGCGGGCCGGGTTGTTTCATGGAAAGCCTTTCTCATGGTATGGAGGGCACTGCAAATGCCAATGCCATTCCCTATTTCACCCGCTACTTCCAAGACTATGCTGGTTTCAATTTGGACAAGAAGCTCAAGATGCCCTTCAATAGTCTTTACGCCGTCAATTATGGGCGCTCGGACATCCAGTATCCCGATCCGCACACAATGATTGTCTGGCATGGCGTGCGGGAATACCGGATCGATAATTATCTCTGCACTGGAGGCAACGCCCATTTTCCTCCGAATGGCCGCCGCCACTACGATCTGGACAATACCGCTCCCGTGCTCTCTACCATTGAGGACTGGCACATTGGCAGCGGCCCCGGCGGCAAAGATCTCGCCAAACCTTTTACAAATGCGGCCTTCCAGCAGTATCGTGGACTGGCTCCTGACTGTATGGGGCCGTGGCTCGTTTACTGGAGACAAAACATGCCGGGACTGAAGAACCGGCAGAAGGCTGACGACGGGAAGTCCATGAAAAATTGGTGGCCATTTCTTTTCTACTGACGAAATTTATCGGAGATACAATGGTTTTTTCTTCTCTGAATCAATCAATTTGGCAATTTCCATAGGTCATCATCGGAAATTCCTAGCCACAGGCGATTGCAGCAGGTGATAACTTTTGGTCGGGTGCCCCACGCATAACGTAATTTGTATTTCGAGCTTGCATCTACCCCGAAAAATTGTCTAGGATAAGCGGATCGGTCGCGAATTTTCCGCCTAGCCTGTGGGACGTTCCGTTGCTGACCAAAGTTTCACCCGCTTTCCCCAGGAATATTCATGCCCATCCCTGCCGCAGCCACAGCAGCCAAGTTCCCGACCACACAGTGGACGGTCGTGCTGTCGCTGAAAGCGGCCGAAGGGAGTATGGCGCAGGCGAAGGCCATGAGGGAACTGTGTCAGGCCTATTGGTTTCCACTTTACGCCTTCGCTCGGCACCGCGGGCTACAGCGACAGGATGCGGAGGATGCGGTGCAGAGTTTCTTTGCTTCCACAGGAGATGCGGATTTCTTCCAAAAGGCGGAACAACATAAGGGTAAGCTGCGCACCTTCATTCTTACCGCCTTCACCCGCATGCTGCTGGATCATCGCGACCGCAGTCTGGCCCAAAAGCGCGGCGGTGGAGTGCCTCACCTTTCAATCGATGCCGACCAAGCGGAAGCTTGGCTGCTAGCCGACCCGAAATCCACGGAGGAAGATGCGGCCATGGCTTTCGAGCGCCATTGGGCCAAAAACATCATCCGCAGTGTCCTGGCGGAATTGGAAGCCGAAGCTGAGTTGACGCCAAAATCCGCCGCCCGGTTCCAGATTGTGAGCCGATTCCTCATGCCGGAGAGTTGTCTGGACTACACCATTCGCCAAGCCGCTGCCGATCTGGATATCAACGTGGCCACGTGCGAGAAAGCGATTCAACGCCTCCGCGCGCGCTTTCGACAAGCGGTCCGCAAGGAGGTTGCCAGCACCCTGAATCATCCTACGGAGGCTTCCATCACGGAGGAGATGATTCAACTCCAAAAAGCTCTAATTGAGTAACCCAGCCGATGTCACGCGAAGCAATCCCAACCTGGTTTTTTGTGCTCGTGGTGGTTCGTAAAGCTGATAAATTTCTGCTGGTTCACGAACGCAAGCACGGTCAGAAATGGTATCTTCCTGCGGGAAGGATCGAACCCAGCGAGACAGTCATCCAGGCCGCCAAACGGGAAACATTGGAGGAGGCAGGCATTCGAATTACGATTGAAGGGGTCCTGCGAATTCAGCACACGCCGATGGGGGATGGATCAGCTAGAGTGCGCTTCATTCTGCTGGCTCGGCCGGAAGATGACGCGCCGCCGAAAAGTGAGCCGGATGATGAGAGCCTGGGCGCTGCATGGATGACTCTAGACGAGGTCAAAAATGTCGCATTGCGAGGCAGCGAGGTTTTACAACTGTTTCAGTCCGCAACCGATGGCGCGCCGGTCTATCCGTTAGGTTTGGTTTCGGCGGAGTTCTAGCAACCTTGCGCTAAGGGAGAACCGTGACTGGTTACACGGAGGGTTCGTGAAGTTTGAAGGCCTTGTGCACCACGCGGGCCGCTTCGTCGGCATGGGTTTGTTCCACGGTCACGGTGATTTTGATTTCGCTGGTGGAGATCATTTGGATGTTGATACCAGCCTCGCCCAAGGCGGAGAACATGGTGGCGGCCACTCCGCTGTGGCTGCGCATGCCGATGCCGACGGCACTGAGTTTGGCGATGCCATCGTCACTCAGGACTTCGACATTTCCGCCGATTTCCTGAGCGAGCGCTTCAAGCGCGGAGAGGGCTTTCTTCAGCTCATTCTTATGGAGGGTGAAGGAGATCCGGGCTTTGCCATCCTGACCCACGTTCTGGACGATCATGTCCACGTTGACGTTGGTGGTGCCAATGACGCCAAAGACGCGGCTGGCCACCCCGGGAATGTCCGGCAGGCCTTGGATGGTGATTTTTGCTTGATCACGTTCGAGGCTGATGCCGCGAATGACGACGGATTCCATGTTCATGGTTTCTTTGGTAACGAGGGTTCCAGGATTATTATTCAAACTGCTGCGCACTTCAAAGGGCACGCCAAACTTATTCGCAAACTCCACGCTGCGGCTCTGCATCACTTTGCTGCCGCTGCTGGCCATTTCCAGCATTTCCTCATAGGAAATGACGGGAATCTTGGTAGCGTCCTTCACGATGCGGGGATCGCAGGTGTAAACGCCGTCCACATCGGTGAAAATCTGACAGAGATCAGCCTTGATAGCGGCGGCCATGGCGATGGCGGTGAGATCACTGCCGCCGCGGCCCAGGGTGGTTATTTGGCCCTCGGCGGTGCGACCTTGGAAACCAGCAATGACGACGATATTCCCATCGTTGAGCATGTCGTGCACTTCGGTGGGGGTGATGTTAGAGATCCGCGCCTTCGTGTGCACGCCATCGGTCACGATGCCGGCCTGCGCTCCGGTTAGAGATACGGCTTTGCCACCCAGAGCGTTGATCGCCATGGCGGTTAGGGCGATGGTGGTTTGCTCACCGGTGGACAGGAGCACATCCATTTCCCGTTCGGTGGGTTCGGCGGAGACTTCCCGGGATAGTTTGATGAGGTTGTCCGTGACCCCGGACATAGCGGAGACCACGACGACCACGCGATTCCCCTCGCGCTGCGTGGCGAGGACGCGGCGGGCGACGTTGCAAATGCGTTCTGGGTTACCGACGGAGGTGCCGCCGTATTTCTGAACGATGGTGGCCATGAAAATTTCGGATGATTGAGAGGTCTAAATTTAGAAACGGGGGCCATTTAATGAACGGGGATTTTCCCGGCGCAACTAGAATAAGCTAATCTGGGAGGCTGATTTTCAAGAAACGGGACCCCCTAGAAATTTTCAGGTTTCAGATTGCGCAAATGAAGCGGTGAGGGGAGCATGGCACCCGCCAACGCGGTGGGGTAACTTTGCTGTCGCTCTGCTGTTAAGATTCGTATCGTTTGTCATTATGAGATTACTGCCCATATTATTTACTGCCTTTACTTTGTCCTCCACTGCCTTCGCAGAGGAGGGATTTCGCCCAATATTTAATGGGAAGGATCTGACAGGTTGGGAGGGGAACCCTGAACTCTGGGCGGTAGAGGACGGTTGTATCACCGGTAAAACCACGGGGCCGGAGCAAATGAAATATAACCAGTTTCTGATCTGGACGGGTGGCAAGGTAAAGAATTTCGAACTGCGCCTCAAGGTGAAGCACAAAGGGAACAACACGGGCGTGCAGTATCGGAGCAAGGAGCTGCCTGAGAACGGGAAATGGTCGGTGGGCGGCTACCAATGCGATATGCATCCCAATGCGCCTTACAATGCCATGGTCTATGAGGAGCGGGGTCGTGGGATCATTACCCAAAACGGTCAGAGTGTGATCATCGATCCGCAGGGACAAAAATGGATTGTGGCCGAGCGGGAGCCGGTGAAGGTGGATCCGGCTGAATGGCATGACTACACGATCATTGCGCAGGGTAATCATTTAATTCATAAGATCGATGGGAAGGTCACAATTGATCTAACCGACCACGAGGAAAAGGCACGTGCGTTGGAAGGCATTGTGGCCTTCCAAATCCACCGGGGGCCAGCCATGGTGGTGCAGATCAAGGATGTGGCCATCAAAGATCTGCCGGATGGTGGATTGGTGGCATTTGATGCCGCAGCGATCCCCAGCGATGCCCAGCAGCTGGGGAAACCCAATCCAAAGGCGAATCCAAAGGCCAAGCCCAAGGCCGCTCCGGCTGAGCCAGCTAAACCAGCCGAAACTCCCGTCGCGGCTGCGCCTAAGGCTAAGGCCAAGAAATCCACGGGGACTGGCGAGGCGATTGGGGAAAACAAGGCCACTCCGGTGGGAAGGATCAAAGCAGCCAAAGATTTCAAAGTGGAACTGCTCTACTCTGTGCCCGGTGGAGATCAAGGTTCCTGGGTGAACCTGTGTGCCGACGACAAGGGACGCATTTATGCCAGCGATCAGTATGGCAGCTTGTATCGTTTCGCTGCACCGGCCCCCGGGCAACCGCTGGATCCGGCCAGTGTGCAGAAGGTTCCAGTCGAGATGCGCGCGGTGAATGGGATGTTGTTCGCCTTCGGTGCGCTCTATGTCGGCGTGAATGATTATGAAAGCAAAATTCAGAGCGGCCTCTATCGGCTCACGGACAGCAATGGTGATGATCAACTCGATAAGGTCGAACTACTCCGGGCCTTCGAATCCAAGGGCGATCACGGGGTGCATGCGATCCTGCCTACGCCTGATGGCAAAGGGCTCTACCTGATTACCGGCAACAATGCCAAGCCCACGCAGACGGATGCCACTTCCCCCGTGCCCAGAGTCTGGGGCGACGACCATCTACTGCCACGGATGCCGGATGGGCGTGGTCACAATCGCGATGTCATGGCTCCGGGAGGCATTATTTACAAGGTATCGCCTGACGGTAAAGACTTCAAAATGTTCGCCTCCGGCTTCCGGAATATCTTCGATGCTGGCCTCAATCTGGACGGGGAACTCTTCACTTATGACGCGGACATGGAGTATGACTTCAACACCTCATGGTATCGCCCCACGCGCATCAACCATGTCGTTAGCGGTGCCGAATACGGCTGGCGCAACGGGGCGGGAAAGTATCCGGAATTTTATGTCGATAACCTCCCGGCCACGCTCAACATCGGCCCCGGATCACCCACGGGCGTGACCTTCGGCTATGGCGCCAAGTTTCCTGCGAAATATCAAAAAGCGATGTTCGCGCTCGACTGGAGTTGGGGGAAACTTTACGCCGTGCATCTCACGGAGCAAGGTTCCAGCTACACCGCCACCAAGGAGGAGTTCATTACTGGTTCCCCCTTGCCGCTGACCGATGCCATCATTCACCCCAAAGATGGCGCGATGTATTTTGCGATTGGCGGACGCAAAGTTCAGTCCGGATTATATCGTGTGACCTACACGGGGTCTGAAGCCACGACACCAATCGATCGGGCTCCCAAGACCACGCCTGCCCGCACCTTGCGCCATCAGTTGGAAGCATTTCATGGCAAACAAGACCCAGCTGCGGTCGCCACCGCTTGGCCGTATCTGAGCCATGAAGACCGCTTCATTAGTTGGGCGGCTCGGATCGCCATTGAGCACCAACCGGTGGCTACTTGGCAGGCCCGGGTGTTCAGTGAGACAGATCCTGCGAAACAGCTCCCAGCCTTGCTCGCGCTAACCGAAGTGAGCGGCACTTGCCCGACCCATCGCACCAAGGCTTCCGTGGTGGACACTGCCATGCGGGACCAACTCATCGCAGCGTTGTTGAAACTCGACTGGGCTAAGCTGACATTTACCCAACAACTCAGCTACGTGCGGATCATGGAGATCGTGCTGCACCGCTTTGGTAATCCCGACGATGCCACGGTGGCCAAAATCATTGCCAAGCTGGATCCGGCTTTCCCGTCCGAGAAATTTGAGCTGAACTGGCTGCTGTGCGAAACGTTGGCCTACCTGCAAGCGCCTACCACGGCCGCCAAAGGCATGGCGCTGATCGCTGCGGCTCCGAGTCAGGAGCCACAGATCGAATACGCCCGCAGCCTCCGATTCCTGACCGCGGGATGGACCAAAGAGCTGCGCACAGCACAACTCGAGTGGTTCCTGAAAGCGGCCAATTTCCGCGGTGGTTCCAGTTTCGATAAATTCATCGAGTTTATCCGTCACGATACGTTGGCATCCTTCAGTCCCGCGCATAAGACCGAACTGGCGGCCCTCATTGAGCAGAAGCCTGTGCGGAAATCTGCTCTGGAAAACGTGGGGGCAATGTTCGTGGGCCGCACGCCTACGATGTGGACTCTGGAGGACCTGAGCGCAGCCACCAAGGACGGCATGAAACATCGCAACTACGACAATGGACGCAAGATGTTTGGGGCCGCAGCGTGTTTCACCTGCCACCGTTTCGGCAACGAAGGCGGCATGACCGGGCCTGACCTAACAGGCGCTGGAGGGCGCTACAGTCCTCATGATTTGCTTGATCAAATCATTAATCCCAGCAAGGAAATCAACGAGCAGTTCGCCCCCATCATCGTTACCAAGAACAACGGAGATGTCATCTCTGGGGTCGTGGTAAATCTCAGTGGTGATGGCGTAACACTGAACACGGATCTGTCCGATCCTGATCAGCGGGTGAATGTAGATCGCAAGGAACTCAAGAGTATCGAACTCAGCAAGGTTTCCCCGATGCCGCCCATGCTCCTGGCGATGCTAACCAAGGAAGAAATCATGGACCTCCTGGCTTACGTCCTCAGTGCAGGCGACAAGACTAACGGCATGTTCAAATAAGCCCTCAGGAGGGTGGACATTTTGTCCACCAGTGCCACACCACAGGCCTGCAAAAACCAACCCCGACCATGCCGCGGCAGACGCTTAATCGCTGCATGGTCGGAGTAATACGAGTTGCATCAAGGACCCATCCCGAGCAGTCCAGTGGACCGCTCGATATGCTGTCGGAGCCTTTGTGCAAATGGCCTAGACCTTGCCTTGGAGGAGGCCGCTGAGGATTTTCGAGATCTCCATGCCTTTGAACTTTTCGCTGAGTTCCTTGGCTTTGTTGGAAATTTCCGTGCCGTATTGGGATTGCATCACTTTGGCTTTCTCCACCAGTTTGGAGAATTCCTCCTTCAGCATGGGAAGATCGATCTGGCGACCTGAGGCGTAGTAACGATCGGCCACGGTGCCGAGGGCATACGTGGTGGCGAAGGTTAGGGCAGTGCCGGCAATGCCGCCAGTCACGTTTCCCACCGTTTCCCCGGTCTCTCCGCCCAAGCCGCCGAGCACCCCCGAGAGGATGCGACGCATGCCAGTTTCGATGACTTGGGAGACGGCCCCGATGCCCAAGGCCGCTGCAAAATCCCGCAGCGACTTGCGGTCCAGCGCGATGCCATGGCGTTGCCCAATATCATACACTAACTTCATCTGCGTGGGGATGATGGCCAGGGAGCCTGCAGTTTGAGGGAGTAATTCCAGCGCTGCGGCCAGCACCGAATATTTCAGCAGGAGGGATTCCAAATCGCCTGCCGCCACGACTAAGGGCGTAGTCTCCACCGGGGCTTCCGGGGCTGCTTCCGCTGGCTGCAATGCCGCATGGAGGGTTTTGAGAAACGCTAGCTCGGCGGGGACGGATGGTCCACTGGCTTCGCAAACGCAAAGGGCGATTTCATAGGCCAGGGTCTTGGCGTCTGGTGAAGTTAGTTCGGCCACGGCGGATTCCAGAGTGGTTTGCTTGGTGAGCACGGACTGATAAGCTTCCGCCAGATCCACTGCGGTCATTTGGAACCCTTCGGCGGTGCGGCGGATGGCGGCGTGCTCTCGTTCGTCCTTGGCGTCGTCGGCAAAAGCTGCCAGGAGGGAGAGGGAAAGAATGGCGCGTTGTTCGGTGGGAGTCATAAGCAATAAGGGAGAGGTGTAAAATCGATCAAGTTAGGCCGAGAGATGCCGCAAATGTTGATCGCTGACTACTACAAAATGAGACCGCTTTTACATTTGGTCTGACCTCGAAGCGGGACCGACCGGAGTGATGAGCCACTACCCGCACCGGAGGGGAGGCATGGTTAGATGCGCAGGAAAATTTTGCGATGATACATCCACGCCAGGAGCAGCCACTCCACCAAGAGAATACCAGCACCGTGCAGCAAGGGCTGGTAATTTTCTCCCAGCGATTGAAAGACGCGGGGTCCTAAGTGGCGGGGTAGGGCTTCGCTAATAAACGTCACAAACAAATGAGCAATGAGGTAAGCGGCAATGGAGTTCATGCCGATCACCAGCAGCGGTTTGGCCCATTTTTTGCAGTGCAGGATCTCGATGATCCCATAAAAGGCTGCCAGCAGGAAACAACACCAACCGCCGCTAAACAAAGTCCAACTGGGGGTCCAAATCCGCTTCACCACCGGGATCCAACCCAGCGCCCCCAAGGCCCAGCCTGTCCCTAGCAGTATTGCTCCAGCGATGAGCAGTCTGCGAATTTTTTCCGTCGGAGTTTTGTCCTCCCGCTGCAGCCAGCCACCCGCCAGCAATCCCAGGATCATGGTGCCGAGGGTGGGAATAAAACTCAGCGTGCTATAGCCCCCTTCATTGGCCACGAAGGGCGACTCCCGGGGAAAGAGGTTCATGAACCAGACATCGAATTTCCAGGCGGCATTCGTGTTGAGAGCCCAGTGGTCCCGGACTCCCGGAGCCAGTTGAGTGAGGAAAAAGAAGGCGGTGTAGCCAATGAGAATCGTGGCTAGTCCGATGACCTGTGCCCTGAGGGAGCGGTTACCCAGCCAATAGAGCACGCCGTAGCCCAGTCCGATCTGGGTCAGGGTGTCCTCGAAGGTCCAATTGGTCTGCGGGTGATCAATCGAGCGCAGGAAGACTCCCAGGAGAACGAGGATCAGGGCCCGTAACCAAGCATGGGCGGTGCGCTGCCAGGCGGGCTGGCCGGAGGCGATCCGCTTGGCCAGGGAGAAGGGTAGGGCGACTCCGACGAGGAAGGAAAAGGATGGTTGGATCAGGTCGTGAAGCACCCAACCGGTCCACGCCACATGATTCTGGTGCTGCGCCAGTAATCTCCAGAAGCCGCTCTGGGGATTGCTTCCAGAGATTTTCCCGAACTCCAACACCTCTGCCATCATCAGTAACATTACGAAGCCTCGATAGGCATCGACTGAAGTCAGGCGGGGCGGCGGAGCGGGGTGCATGGGGTCACTTTCTGATGTTGGATTGGGCCAACGGAAGAATCTTGGGCAACAGCAGTTCTGCCATTTTCTTGGCCCCGGCATCGGTCAAGATGGTCTCATTGACAAAGTGGGCTGGATCCTGCGGCACCTCGCCATTGAGTTCAATAAATGTTATTTTATTGTCTTCGGCATACTTTTGCGCCACTTCTTGGAAACGCCGCGCTTCCCGTTCCACCCATCCGGATTGGACGCGCACCGCCAGATTGCCATCGCTGCGTGACTTGGGCATGAAGGTGCAGCGCAGCGCCTCGGCCTCGTCGGTCATGATTTCCTTACAAAGGCAGGGTTCGCCTGTTAGGATGAGTTTGGCCCCGACGGCTTTGGCCTCGGAGTTGATGATCTTGATGGCGTCCAGATACTCATTACGGGGATCTGCATCGGAAAGGCGGAAGGGATTCGGCACGGGGGGGATTTTGGCGAACTCCACGCGGAGTTGGGCGAAGTGATCCGTGAAGAAGTTATCCTCGCCCACCATGTCTTGCGCGCGTTGCGTGTCACGAGTAACGCTATTGGCCAGTTTCCAACGGGCTAATTGGGAGATCTTGGCTAACGAGTTCTTGACGGCTCCGCGGTCGCGCTTGGGTATTGGAATCGCGCCAAAGGCATTGGCGTCATATTGATAATCCAAAGGCTGGCCCAGCACCTCGCCTGCGCCAAAGTTGGTGATGATGAGATCCGGTTGGAAATCTTTGGCAAAGGTAGAGACCCAGCGTGCCCCAACCAAGGAAAGGAAGCCCGAAGCCCCATTCGCGCCGACTTCGATTTTCACGCCGGGAAGCTTTGCTTGCAACATTGTCCCCAACTGCCCCCACCAAGTGTCCGGCGCGTTCTGGAGTTGGGCGAAGGTGGCAAAGCCGCCTACGCAGAGGATGCGCAGGGAATTCGGTTCGCGCTGACCAGAAGTCCAGTTGATGGCGCGCAGTTGGTTCTCCTGGGTCATGGTTAGCACCACCTTGGGTTGCAATCCGGGGATCTTATTTTTCAAACGGATGGTCATGAGTCCTTCGGTCGGTGCCCGGAAGGCGGCCCACAGCACGATTTCCGTGAGCAGGAGCAGTGCCAGAATTCCGAGGACAAAGCGGACGGCTAGTTTGACGAGATTTTGGGTGGAAAAGGTATCAGCGTTCACGAGGAAGGGATCTTTGGGAGAATTATTTGGCAATGGACGGTCTTAATTACCACGGAGTCCAATATTGGGAAAGAGGAGAAATTTTACCAAATCAGATTTGCGGTGAGCAAGTCAGACTGCCGGACCCGCCGGAGCGTTAGTTTGCGGAATTAGAAAAAAAATGATAAATTTTGTCCAGACTGAATGCCGAATTCCGATAATTAAGGTGGAGACCTCCCGCGGCACCTCAAGATTGCCCCAGTTTCCTCACTCGCCACCTACTCCAAACCCCTCTGCCTGTTCATGAAATTTACCCTTTGCCTACCCAGATTCCGCTTTCTGAGCGCGGATCCAACCCTCAGTCCTGCCCCGGGGCGGGGATGCTGGCTAGACATCGAGCAAGCGGTCCCGCTCGTTGAGTCTTCCGCAGGTTGGGCATGGCACCAACGGTTGATTGGTGAATTCATCGAAGACCGTGCCGCAGACGTCACAACTGACGCGAAATTTCATGAGCTTGCGCTCTCGTCGGCGTTGTTGCCAGACACGCACGGCCCACACCATGCTGAGCAATCCCAGCAGGATGCAGAGATCGTAGATGATGAGTTCGGGCAGAGTGGTCTTGAACATGCGAAAGGTAAGCCTAGATCGGAAGCGGATGCAAGGCTAAGCGAAAGGGGGCAGGCCGGCTGGACACCAATATATTCCTGGATTCTGGCTTATGCTGGTGGACAGAATTCGAGGAAAATGCTAAATTACCAGAGAAATTACTATCCACTATGAAACTGACCACACTGACCACACTGACCACACTAATAACGCTAACCTGCTTACTGCAATTCTCAACCCTCGGGGGGTATGCTGAAGACAGCAAAGACCCTCTGGCGGACATCAAGTCTCAATTGAAGGACCCTGCCAAACCGTTCACTTTAATCGTCGAGTTCAGCATTAAGCCGGAGCATGTTAAGGAGTGGCGCAAGTTGGTGCAGGACTCTGTGAAGCAGACCAAGCAGGAGCCTGGTTGTGTAACTTACACCTGTCATCAGGACGCCAAGGATCCCAATAAGTTTGTCTTTGTGGAAGTCTGGCGCAGCATGGCGGCCATCGAATTCCATGTGCAGCAAGAGTATGTCAAGAGTCTGTTAGGTAAAGCCGGTGAACTAGGATCGGCCCCGCCCAATATTCGCGTCCTCACTCCGTGGGTTCCCGCTCCGCCGAAGCCCAAGGACGAGGGCGCACCCGCCAAGCCGACCGATCCAGCTGTCAAATAGCACTTCAACCCATCCGCTCCAAAACCGAACCTCCCTCCTGTCTTATGAAAATCTCTCCGAATCTTTCGGGGGGGCTTCTGATGTGGCCCCTGGCCGCAGCAATGCTCACGTGCCCCCTACTGCGGGCGAACCCAGAAACGGCCAATTTCACTTTTTCGAACACCACGCGATTAAGTGCGCAGGCGGGGTATTGGCGGCATTATGCCCCGTCTGAGGGGTGGGCCGCACGCATGAACTGGACGGGAAATGTCTCCACCTGCACTCCCGGGACCGTGTCTGCAGACTATTTCGATGATTGCCTGCGGCGGATCAATTATTACCGGGCCCAGGCGGGGTTGCCTTCGGATGTGGCGCATAACTCAACCAAGAGCGCCAAATGTCAGTGGGCCACCCTCATCTTCAGTAAACAGGGGGATATTTCGCATACCCCGGCAGATGATTTCCCCAGTAACACCTGTCTGATGGCTGATAAAGCGGCCCACGGAGGGAATGGTTGGGGGGATGCTGCGGCTTATGCCGGTAATCTAGCGTTGGGGAACACGGGGCCGGCAGCAATTGATGACTTGATTTGGGATAGTGGTGCGGAAAATACTGCGACGGGCCATCGACGCTGGTTTCTGGACCCCCGGGCCGCAGACATGGGATTCGGCGGAGTGCCTGCCAGTGGTTCTGGTGCTGGTGCTGTCAACGCCAGTGCTTGCGTTTGGATCATCGGGGATTGGAAGTCGCTGTCGGCAGCCACGACGAAGGTGGTGACTTGGCCGAACGCGGGATTCGTGCCCTACCAATTGGTGCCAAATTCAGCGAATTCAGCAGTTTTCGGCGGGCAGGTGCGCTGGTCCTGCACTTACACCAACGGAAATTTTTCCAGTGCCAGTGTGACCATGAATCGGACTTCGGGGACGGGCTCCCCGGCCAGCGTGGGGCTGACCAAAGAACCTTACGAGGAAGGCTATGGTGACAACGCGATCGTCTGGAAATTGAACAGCGGTGCGTCCGTCGTAGCCCCGACACCGGTCCAGGATGTAACCTATCGCATTGTGATCTCAGGCATTACCCTAACGTCGGGTGCTCCGCCGCCGCAATTTGCAGCCACGGGTGGTGGCACCTACAGCTATACCTATGATGTTACGACCTTCGACGTCACGGCCCTGACTCCAGCCATGACGGTGAGCGGAGCAGCAGCTCCCGCAGCTGGATTGACTAATACCTATACTCTCAATCCCTTGGCAGAGTCCAGTGGCCTCACGGTGCGAGCTGGCACTGCTGCCACCGCCGTTTGGACGGAAGGGGCAGAGGACGCTCCCACGCCTAAGGTGTTGGACGGCACCACTGGCGGATATTCCCTCCTCATGAGTTCGCTTCCCAGCAGTGGAAGCAAGACGTTCCATCTCACCTTTCCTTCCAGTCCGGTTGCGACGCAGTCCTTCACCATCGATCACCATATCATCCCCAGCGCCACGAGTCGCCTCCAGTTCAAGCATCGCTTTCGTTTTGTAAAACTGGGTAGTTCGCTCAACGCGGAAATTTCCACGGACGATGGATCCAGTTGGACGAAGTTTTGGTCCCGGGCAGGAGATGCTAATAGCAGCAGTGGTAACAGCGGTTCCTTGGAAGCCAGCTATCAAACCGGGGACGTTGCCATCCCCGCGATTTATGCAGGGCGCACGTGTCGCTTCCGTTTCTCGTTGGATCATACCACTGGACCGTTTTCTACCGGGACTACGGATACTTACGGGGCGTTGGTGGATAACGTTACCGTAACTGCAGCCCAGGAGTTCACCGTTAGTTCAGCAACCGTGCTTGCCAGCGCAGCCACGACCTATGCGTTCGTCCCCCCCAGTGTTGGGACCTACTATTTGCAAGCTAGCATGGAGCTGGGAGATACCCATTGGATGGATTGGGGCCCGCTGACCACCGTGACGGCGGTGGCCCCAGTTTCATTGCAAACCTGGCGGGCCACGAATCTGGCTTCAGCTACGAATACGGGCTCTGCCGCCGATGCGGCGGATCCGGATGGCGACGGATTGGCCAACATTGTGGAATACGCTTTTGGCCTGAATCCCTCGTCCGCGCAATGGGATGCGGTGGCGTTACCGACTGTGAGCAAATCGGGAAATAGCATCGTTTACAGCTTCAAACCATCCGCTGGCGCCACGGGGGTGACTTACACCGTGCAGAAAACGACGAACTTGGCCACTGGGCCATGGACGACTGTTCCCAGCAGTGTCACGAAAGGCACCTACTCCGCCACCGTCCCGGTAGCCGCGAGTCCGATCTTCTTTCGGCTCAAGGTTGAAAACGTTTCAGGGTTGTAGCTGCGGTTTGTAATCCGAACCCGACAGTTGCGTTTCCGCAGCAACGATACGATGCAGCAGGATGATCGAATCGCTGGCAACACACTTCAAAGGCTGGGCCAAGCCGGGCCCTCCACCGCACTCTGCGGCCACCGCAGAGGAGGGGGAATCGTGCGACGCCATCAGTGGTCACTATCGGCTGCTGCAGCTTAAGGCTGGTCATCGGTTCTCCACGGACGATATCCTGACTGCTTGGTATGGCACCACCTGGGCTCCTTCGGTGCGCTCCGGTTTGGACTTGGGAAGCGGGCTCGGCACCGTGGGCATGATCTGTGCGTGGCGCTGCCCGGGGGCTAAATTTGTTACGGTGGAGGCTCAGCCGGAAAGTGTCGCCTTGGCGCGACGCTCGGCTGTGGCGAATGGATTGGCGGATCGGTATGAGATTCGCGAAGGAGATTTTCGCGATCCCGGAGTTCTGGCGGAGCATGAGAAATTTGATCTGATCACGGGCAGTCCACCTTATTGGCCGGTGGAGGCGGGTGTTGTTAGCGAACACCCGCAGAAACTTGCTTGTCGTTTTGAGCTGCGCGGTAGTGTGGCGGACTATTGCGAGACGGCGGCTCGGCATCTGGCTGTGGGAGGCTTCTTTGCCTGCGTCTTTCCCCATGAGCCACAACAACTGGCCCGCGTGGTGGCTGGAGCCCAGGCTGCGGGACTGGTCATCGTGCGCAAGCGTCCGATTCAATTCCGCGAGGGTGATGCTCCGCTGGTGGCGTTGTTCGGCATGATGAGAGCGGAGGATTTGCCGGAATGGTTTCGAGGCCAAACTTGGGAAGAGCCCCCACTGATCATCCGCACCAAGGCCGGGGCCGTGCATCCCGAGTATTCTGCAGTGAAATTGGCGATCGGATTTCCCCCATAGGGCTACGGGGCATGCTCGGATGGGTTGCCCACTGAAATATTCGACAGATTTGAAAAAAGTTCCGGAGGGTGTAACCAGTCGCCTCCGCGTGGTCAACTCAGATTACCTGCCAGTGTAATGCTCGGCGGGTATTCACTTCACTAAATACTGTCACTTCACCTACTACCCATCATGAAAACCATGCCCCTTTATCGCACTTTGACATTGGCAATCTTCACGCTGCTTTCCTTGACCCTCAGCCCCGGTGCCAAGGCGGATACCAGCGAGGATAAAGCTGAACTGGCCGAGCACCTCGTCGCCCTGCTTAATAAGGCCGGTTACGGCGTGCGGGATCGTTACACTTCAGGCGACTTATACGAGGGAGAGACGACTAAAGTCACAACGACGTTGCACGAAGGTAATGCCTATCAAATTGTCGTCGCCAGTCCTTACAAAAGCAGTGACGTCGATGTTCGCATTTATGATGAGAACGACAACTTGATCGCGCAGGACAATGATGACACGGCCATGGCGGTCGTGAAGATCACCCCGAAATGGAGTGGGAAGTTTAAAATTGTCATCACCATGCATTCGTGCCGCCACCTGAGCGCGGCTTGGGTCATGCAGTATGGCTTCAAGAATTAATCCCTGTCGCACCCATGCCTACAAGGCACGCTCTACCCAAGATGAAATTCTTCTATTGGTCCTTAATTTCCTGTCTCCTGCTGAGTTGGTTGCCCCGTCGGGCCCGCGCGCAGACGGAATCAGGGGATACATTGTGCGAGGCCTATCTGGCCAGGATCAATCACCGCGACCACTATAGTGCGAGCGGAGTCCGATTGAGTGGAGTCGCTGACATTGTGCTCCAGGATCGCCTCAACTACCTGCGCGGTGGCATCAGGGACGCTGAGGATCAGGCGGACGGACGATCCACTGGGGCTGGGTATCGCAGCAGTGAGGAATCATTGCTGGGCAGGCGGTCGATCGATGCGACAACGGCTGCCGTAATGGTTGAGTCCACTCCCTTGGTCTGCGTCAAAATATCCAAATCCCAGCAAAGCGAGGAGCTGTATCTGGCGACTGATCTTGTTCCGATGACTCGGGCTGGAGGGAGCTACGCTAGACACTAGGAGGACACCTCCCTAGCTGCGCTTCCTTCGATACCCCCAGTAACCCAAGAGGACAATGCAGGCGGCAGCAACGGCAGTCAGGGACTGGAGCTTATGTTTACCCCACACCATTCTTGGCGGGTAGGCACTGGCAAGGTGGCTGCCTGGTGCAATAATACTGCGGATTAGTGCGGCTTGGGGCGCGATCCGGGTAGCCCCGCACCACATGGGGGAGGGGTGTTCCTGGAGCGCCCCGACCTCGCGAAACGTCTCGCCTAGCACACCCCGCCACATCTGGCGTCCGTCGTGAATGGCGGCCCAGAATGAGTCAGTGCCTGATGCGGTAAAGGAATATTGCGTTTCCTTCCCTCCCACCGAGGGGTCAACGTCGAAATGAATTCCTGCCAAGCGCCAGTTGCCGGCTTGATCCTGCAGGAGCAGTCCGCCCCCGCTGTCACCGGATGCCAGCGTGCCTTCGTCCAGTCCCGCAGCTTGATCCCAGGACCACACGAGGAGTGATCCGAGGTCTTCGCCTGCCGCAAAATATTCTTCGACTTGATTCGTGCCCCAACTGAGTTTCCCATCAGATTCGCCCCACCTCCATCCGGGCTTGGTTCCGTTAGGTAGCAAAATTTCCTGTCCACGGGCAGCTCCACGGCCCATCAGAAAGCAGGGTTGTTTCAACTCCGAGCCACTACTCTCATCCCACAGTTCCATCCATTGGGGAAACTCCCCCTCCACGCGGAACAGCACCAAGTCTGTCCCCGGAATGCCGGCCGATTCCACCGCCGCATAGCTTTTGCCATTCAAATCAAAGAAGCTGCCAACATTCACTCCCAGGTGCAATGCGGTGATAAACCAGTGGGGGCTGATGCAGACCCCGGTGCCCCCTTGCCAATGACCATGACTGGCCCAAGCCTTCTGCAACGTGGGATCCGCCGGAGTGCCAAAATTCCTGCCCTCTTCTCGAAACACGATGATCGCCCGGGCATCGCCCAGGAGGGCGAGGGCGAGCAAGCCAAGGGCAAGGCGGCTTAAATGAAGTCGCAGTAGCATTAGGTAAGCATCGGGCTGGGGGTGAGCTTGGCGAGGTGGCGACGCAGCTTGTCTGCCATCTGACTAACATTTGGCTCATCGAAAATCTCCAAATGATTACCCGGGACGCGATCTATGATGAGCCGATCCACCAAACTGGTCCAGCCATAATCCTCGCTGAGGTCAAACTTATCGCTGACTTCACTGCTGCGGAAGAGCAGCATCGTGGTGGCCAGCGGTGCCGCTCGATAGCCCTCGGCCGCCTGGATATTGGCTTCCCGAATCTGCACATAACGCAGACGTTCTTCCTCCGCCCTGACCCCTTGCTTGAGCAAACGCCGCGCAGAAGCAGTCTCGGCGTCGGTGCGGAACCGCTGAATCAAGCCGGAACTAAAACGGCCTCCGAGTTGCAATAACTTGCCCGCCACATTGTGGGATTGACTCGTGCGCCAATTCACGCTGATGCGCTCACCGAGCGTGTATTCGCGAGCCGGCACATTGGGGTTTTCCGTATCAAACATCACTAGTAAGGGAACCTCCTCACCAGCCGCCAACAGTTGCTGCGCCATTTCATAGGCCACTAAACCGCCATAACTGTAGCCGCCGAGCACGTAGGGGCCGCGGCGTTGGGCCAGTCTGATTAAGGCCACATACTCTGCCGCGACCGCCGGAATCGGGATCGATTCGATGGGCAGCGATTCATCGATCAAGGCGGGCGATTCCACAGTGTAGAGTTGCCGCTCCGTCCCGAAGCGCGAAAGCAACCCCTTGTAAAACAGCGCTCCGCCATCTCCGCCATGAATTCCGAAGAACGCCAGTTCATCCCCCGTTGGTTGAATACAGGTTAGGGGGGAGACCTTGCCGCGGGTGGCATTGGCCGTCGTTTCGATCACCGTGGCCAATTTCTCCAAGGTGGGGGCGCGGAACAAGGTGCCCAGCGGGAGGGCGACGCGGAAGTCAGTCCGGATACGAGTGAACAAACGCAGGCCGTGGAGCGAGGTGCCGCCGATTTCGAAGAAATTATCGTCGCTGCTTACGGCGGTGAGCCGAAGGATGTCCTGCCAAATTAACGCCAGTCGTTGCTCGAAATCCGTGCGCGGAGCCACATAGGCTCGTGCCCGGTCGGTGGGAGGCACAACCATGTCAGGTTGTGGGGCGGAGAGTGCTTGGCGGTTCAGTTTGCCGTTTTCGGTGAGCGGGAAACTCTCCATGCAGACGTAAGCAGAGGGGACCATGTAGTCCGGCAGTTTCGCTTGCAGGTGCTTGCGGAGGGCTTCGCTGGTGGGGAGATCTTTGTCATACACCACAAACGCGGCCAGATACGTTTCGCCATCCGCATTCTGCTGGGGCAGAACGGCGGCATCGCGCACGTCCGGATGGGTTAAGAGCACGGATTCGATTTCCCCTAGCTCAATGCGGTAGCCCCGCAGTTTGACCTGCTGATCCGCCCGCCCCAGATACTCCAACTCGCGCCCTGGACGGAAACGTGCCAGATCTCCCGTGCGATACAATTTCGCTCCGGGCCGACCAGTCAAATGATCAGGCACGAAGCGCTCCGCCGTAAGTTCTGGGCGGTTTAGATAGCCTTGAGCCAGACCATCGCCACCAACATACATTTCCCCCACGCAACCAAATGGCACCGGTTCACCTGCTGTGTCCAAGAGATATATTTGCAGATCAGGAATGGGCACCCCGATCATGCTCCCGCCTTTCATATCTGCTGTAGTTAGTGGACGATAGGTCACATGCACGGTAGTTTCAGTAATGCCATACATGTTGACCAACTGCGGTGATTGATCTCCATGGCGGGCGAACCAGGGCTGCAAGGCCGCCATTTCCAGCGCCTCACCACCGAAGATGACGTAGCGCAGACTAAGCGCCGGAGCCTGCGACAAGGTTGCTTCTGCCGCCATCAGTTGTTTGAAGGCACTCGGCGTTTGATTCAGCACGGTGACCTTTTCTGTCGCCAGCAATTCATAAAATTCATCAGGGGAGCGGGCCAAATTAAACGGCACGACGACCAAGCGACCGCCATACAGCAGCGCACCCCAGATTTCCCAGACGCTAAAGTCAAAGGCTGCGCTGTGGAAGAGGGTCCAAACGTCACGGGCGTTGAAGTTGAACCACGCCTCCGTGCTCTGCATTAAGCGCGTCACGTTCCGATGAGTGATCCGGCAGCCCTTCGGCTGGCCGGTCGATCCACTGGTGTAAATCACATACGCGATGTCATCCGGAATGATGCTGGTTAGAGGATTTGTGGTCGGGAAATCTGTTAGCGCGTCATCGATGAACAACGTGCGTCCAGCGTGTTCGGGCAGTTGTTTCAGCAGACTGCGCTGCGCCACTAGCACCGGGGCGGCAGCGTCTTCCAGCAGGAAGGCCAGACGCGCGGCAGGGTAGCTCAGATCCATGGGGACATAGGCGGCTCCCGCTTTCAAGATCCCCAGAATGGCCACCACTAAAGGATTGGCGCGCTCCAGGCACAGCCCCACCAGCATGCCGGGGCGCACCCCGGCCTCAATCAAGGCGTGGGCCAGTTGGTTGGCGCGGGCGTTCACTTCACCATAGGTCAGGTTTTGCGTGCCGCAGGTCAGCGCCAAGGCCTGTGGATGCTGCTGGGCTTGTTGTTCGAACCAAGCATGCAGACAGAGATCTCCTCCAGCCTTGCGGCCATGAGCGTTGAAGCCGTGGATCAGTTCGCTGCGTTGCCCGGTGGTGAGCATGGGAAGCCGGGATATTTCCATTTCTGGATGGGCGCAGAGTGACTGTAACAAACGTTGATAGTGCAGCATCCATTGCTGGATTGTCTCCTCGCGGAATAGTTCGGAGCGCGCAGCACATAACAGTCGCAGATCCTCTGCCCCCTGATAAGCATAGAGGGTCAGCGGGAAGTTGGACCGCAACTTGGGATTCAATATCGTCGTGAAGGCCAGTCCGCCTGCTGCGATCGTGTCAGCCCCCATCGATTCCAAACTAAAGGCCGTCGGCACGAACTGCTGGCGCTCCTGGCCGCTGATGCCCTTGAGTTCATTCAGAATTTCTCCTAACGTGCAGTCTTGATGGTCCATCGCCTCCATCACTTGTTGCCGGACCTGTTCCAGGAAGCTCAGCGCCTTGGTCGATCCATGGACCTTGGCCCGCAGCGGGAGAAACTGCACGCAATGCCCCACCAGTCCGGCTTGCCCCGTGGCCGCTTGTCCGGCAAAGGGCACGCCCACCAGAAAATCATCCTGCCCTGTCAGTCGATGCAGCAAGACTTCCCACGCTCCCAGCATGATTTGAAATACCGTGAGCCGTCGCTCCTTCGCGATGTGTTTGACCTGATCCAACAATCCCGCAGGCAGGGTTAAGGCCACGGAGAAAGTATCGTAGCCCGGTGCCTTGCGGGTAAAGTCTGTCGGCAGCGCGAGCGGAACTGGAGGGTTGGCCAAGCGCTGCAACCAATAGGCCTTCGAGGCCGCGCCCTCGCCCGAGGCTCGCTGGATGCGCTCATCAGCGGCATAGGCATCGAAGCGTGGGGCCGGAGTCGCGAATGGCTTCTGCTGCTGCGTCAATTCATACGCTTGCGGTAACTCTTGGAGGAGCACTCCGAACGACCAGCCATCACAAATGATGTGATGTGCCGTTAGGATTAAATGATGTTTCTGCTCCCCCAGCTTGATTAAAGCCGCCCGCAACATGGGGCCGTGGTTCAGCGCGAACGGGGTTAGGAAATGTTGCCGCCGCACTTCCTTCAGTTGCAGTTCCTGTTCTGCGCCACTGAGTTCGCCTAGCTCCAGCAACGGCAGCGGGAGGCGCACATTGGCGGCAATGTGCATCCCTTCCCCGTCTTCATCAAACGATGCTCTGAGGGCCACGTGGCGTTCCAACAGCATACCCAAAGCCTGATGCAGCGTTTCGGGCTGCAATTCCCCGTTGATCTCCACCGTCACAGATTCATGGCAAGCCGTGGAGGCTTGCTCGTCGAGCGATGATGCCAGCAGCAATTCCTGCTGCGCTGCGGTCAGCGGGGCATAGGACGGCATGAAAGTGGCCACCACTTCCAAGGAGGCGGGTTTCGAAGCTGCCGCTGCCATGTCTTGCTGAGTGGGGAGGAATCCTCCCGCTTGCAGTGCGCGCACACTTTCTTTAAAGGCGGCTATCACTTGCGCGATCTCTTCATCGGTGTGCTGGGTGCAGAGGAAACTGCTGCGCCCCGCCCACACATGGATGCCGCGTAGGCGCAGATGGAGAAATAGCAGTTCCGTGTATTTCAACTGCGGAGCAAAATTTACAAAATAGTAGCTGCTGAAGTGGGTTAGCCGAATCGGCACTCCAGCATCCTGACAAAAGGTATTGATGTCGCCCACGAACTTCGTCGTGCGTTCATTCATCCACGTTTGGAGTTGCGGCCCCTTTTCTTTGAGATGCAGCAACACGGCCTTGGCCGCCGCCAGTGCCAACGGATGGCGCACAAAGGTGCCGGCAAAAAAAGTGACCCCAACTTCCGGTCCAGAGTCATCCCCATACTGCCACTGACCGCCATCCAGTGCGTCCAGGAATTTCCGCTTCCCGGCCACCACGCCAATGGGGAAGCCGCCGCCGATAATTTTGCCATAGGTGGCAATGTCTGCTTCAATGCCAAAATAACCCGCGGCCCCCCGGGGATGGATGCGGAAGCCGTTCACCACTTCGTCCAAGACTAACGCGATTCCATGTTCTGCGGTAATCGCCCGCAGGGTGTGGAGGAACTCCGCTGGTTGCAGTTCGGGACGTCGGCTCTGGACCGTTTCCACCAGCACCGCAGCAATTTCATGCGCATGGTCGCGAATGATCTCCAGGGACTCCGGGTTGTCATAATCCAATACCAAAATGTTCTCTCCCACGGCCTCGGGAATCCCCGGTGCGATGGGGATGGTGTGCAGTTGCTCGCCCTCCATCATCGGTCGCACTAGCACCTCGTCCATGATGCCGTGGTAGGCCCCGGCAAACATCACGATCTTATCGCGACCGGTCACGGTGCGGGACGTGCGAATGGCCGCCATCAAGGCTTCGCTGCCGGTATTGCAGAAGCTCACGCGCTCATGTCCGGTGAATTCGAGAAACAAAGTGGCTACTTCGCCCACCAGCGGATTGGTTGGTCCAATCTCGATTCCCTTCTCCAACTGCGCCTGCACCGCATCCATCACAAAGGACGCGCGATGGCCGAGGAAGCCAACACCGAAGCCTTGGGTGATGTCGATGTATTCATTGCCATCCACATCCCAAATCCGACCGCCCTGAGAGCGATCCACAATCAGCGGATAGACCGCTTCTTTCCACAAATGATTGAATCCAGCGACTGCGCGCGGATCAGCAAAATGGTGGCGATGCTCCTGCGTGAAGGCCTTCGAGCCCTTGGTTTTGGCGGTATAGGCCGCCAGTAACTCATCCAAGTGAGCGCGTTGAGTTTCCGTCAGCGATCCATCCTTGGCCGTTTGCAACGGACGGAACGGTCCGAAGGCAATCCGCTTGTCAGAGTTCACGTTCTGACTCATGGCGCGCACGGAGAACTTCTGCACCGCACCAACGCCCGGTGCCAGCAGCTCCCGCCGCAAATCCCCAATCGCTTGTTCGATGATGGCCAGACGATCTCCCGCAGGAGCAGGGACGCTGCTTGGAAGCAATGACAGTGGCTGACTTGGGGCTGTTGGTTGGAATTTTTCCGGTGGCAATTGGGCATCGAGATAGTCTGCCAACGATTGCAATGAGCCCAGTTCCTCCGCGATCTGGCGGAAGGTAATTTTAACGCCGAAATGCTTCCGCAGGAAAATGCTCGCCTGAGTTAGGAACAGGGAGTCGAAACCGAGATCAAAGAATGAAGCTGCCGCAGGCGCACTGCTGAGATCAATGCCGCTGGCCTTGTGTAACTGGGTTCGCAGTTCGCTTAACAAGTGTTCTGGCCGGGAGATGCTCCCCACAACAAGGAGTGGGGGACTCAACGCCGGAGCACTTAAGCCTGCGGTCACGATCCCATTTCCTGGCAAGAGCGCACTCTCACCGACCCGGGTGGTTCCTTCCGGCAACGAGCGAGCTGCGCAGAAACGTTCACGCTGGAACGGATACCCCGGCAACGTCACGCGCTGACGGATTTCCCCTGCATGCAGCGCGGACCAGTCAATCTCCACGCCCCCCAGCCACAATCGGCCGAGCGTGCGCATGAGTTCTGCGGACTCACCCGCGCCTGCGGCCTTGGCGGGTGGGAGTGAACTTAGGATTGTGGTGGCGGTGGCGGCTTGCGGATGTTGTCGCGCCAACGTAGCGAGCGCCTGACCGGGGCCCACTTCAAGGAGCGCTATCGGGCCGTCCCCTAACAGTGAACCGACCCCCTCGGCAAACCGCACGGTTTCCCGAATATGGCGCAAA
Source organism: Verrucomicrobiales bacterium (assembly GCA_031411295.1). Classification (GTDB taxonomy): domain Bacteria; phylum Verrucomicrobiota; class Verrucomicrobiia; order Verrucomicrobiales; family V1-33; genus JAGNEJ01. The sequence continues at coordinate 53,937 of JANOAV010000105.1, forward strand.
TAATATCCAGGCGAAGTCGCCTCCTCATCCGTGATGCGTCGGCCGGTCACGTTGGAGAGATACGGGATCTGTGGTGGATGCAACGTGATGCCATCAAAGGCCCTGCGGAAGCGATCCAGGGCTGGTTCCATCATCGAGGAGTGAAAGGCGTGACTAGTGACCAAACGCCGACAACTAATTTCCTCGCGTGCGAAAACAGATTCCATGGCCGTGATCTGATCCAGTGATCCGGACACCACCATCAAGTTAGGACTATTGACCGCCGCCAGATCCACGCCTGGCAGGAGGAGCGCCCGCACTTTAATTTCGTCTGCCCGCACGCCGAGCATGGCCCCGGGCTCGCATTCCCAGAGACAGCGTCCCCGTGCCACCATCAGTTTCAGAGCATCCGGCAAACTCATGACCCCTGCCAGACAAGCCGCCACATACTCGCCAGCGCTGTGGCCGATCATGACCGAGGGCTGAACTCCCCAGGCCATCAGTAGTTTCGCCAAGGCATATTCAGTGACGAACAAGGCGGGTTGGGTGTAGCGTGTCTCTGCCAACTGAAGTTCTGCCGTGGCGGAATTTTCTGGCGCTGGATTGAGCAGCGTTCTTAAATCAATCTCCAGCAGCGGTTGCAGGATCTCACAGCATTCTTGCAGTGCCTCCCGAAACACCGCCTCCTCCTTTGCCAAAGCTGCGCCCATGCCAATGTGTTGTGATCCTTGCCCTGCAAAGAGAAATGCCACGGGCAAGCGCCGTTCCCGTTGCACTTGCGTGAAATAATCTTTCCCTGCCGCCCCAGTCAGCGCGGTCTTGGCCTCTTCCACCGTGCTGGCAGCCAGAGCCAGACGATGGTTGAAGAGTTGCCGCCCGATTTGCAAAGTGAGCGCAACATCGGCTAGGTTCGTTTGTCCGGAGAGGTGCTGTGCCAAGTCCTGCCGCATCTGTTCCAGCGCTGGTGCAGTCTTCGCTGACAGCACCAAGATTTGAGAACTGCATCCGCTATCGCTCGTGGGAAGTTCCGGAGCTTCCTCCAGCACGACATGCGCATTGGTGCCGCCGACGCCAAAGGAACTAACTCCTGCCCGCCGCGGATGGTCCAGACGTTTCCACTCCGTCGTTTTGCGATTAACGTAAAATGGACTATCTTCCAATCCTAACGTCGGATTGGGGGTCGTGAAATGGAGGCTGGCCGGGATCGTCCGATGATAGAGCGACAACGCCGTTTTGATCAGTCCCGTCACTCCCGCAGCGGCATCCAGATGGCCAAAATTTGATTTAGCACTGCCGATCGCACAGAAGCCAGTGCGTGTGCAACCACCCGCGCGGAAGGCTTCGGTGAGTCCGGCTATTTCAATGGGATCCCCAATGGGCGTAGCGGTGCCGTGCGCTTCAATATAGTCAATCGTATCGGGTTCAATCGCGCCTAACGCTTGCGCCAGACTGATGACTTCGGCGTGGCCGCCCACGCTGGGAGCCGTGAAACTCGATTTCTCCGAGCCATCGTTATTGATCGCTGCGCCCTTGATCACCGCATAAATGCGATCTCCGTCCCGCACCGCGTCCTCGATCCGCTTCAATACCACCACGCCCAGTCCATTGCTGAAAATAGTGCCTTGCGCTCTCTCATCAAAGGATCGGCAATGACCATCCGGGGAGACAATGCCTCCTTCTTGATAAAGATAACCCCGCTCTTGGGGGAACTTGACACTAACGCCCCCCGCTAACGCGACATCACACTGGAAAGTCTGCAAACCACTAACCGCCTGGCAAATCGCCACCAGGGAGGTGGCGCAGGCCGTATAGATATTGAGGGCTGGACCGCGGAGATTGAGTTTGTAAGCCACGCGCGTCGCGAGGTAATCCTTTTCATTACCGATCATGACCAGTTCCGGGCCGGCTTGTTGGCGGATTTCTGGGTTGAACTCCACCTGGCTTTGGAAATAACTATTGCTGGACATCCCCGCATACACTCCGATGCAACTAGTGCTCCGAGCGGGATCGACTGCGGCATCTTCCAGCGCATGATAGCATGCTTCGAGGAATAACCGTTGCTGAGGATCTGTCACCTCCGCCTCCTTCGGGCTCATGCCGAAGAAGCTGGCATCGAACCATTCGGGTTGATGCAGGATGCCTCGACGCGGGACGTAATCAGGATCGTTCGCCGCTTCCTCAGGGCTTAGCTCGTCTTTAGCAAGCGTCGTGATGCCTTCTTCGGCCTGCACGAGGCGCTGCCAGAAAGCCTGCAGATCGTCCGCTCCAGGAAATTTACCAGCAAGGCCAACAATGGCGATGCCTTCGAGTGCAGTGGTAGATGGGTCGTTCATGGGGAAGTTAGGAAAGCGGTGGGAGTCCGCGCGCCCGTGCCATGGCGGCTCGGGCAGCGGTCGCCCGGGCGCGGGCTTGCGTCGCCATGTTCTGGGCAGCGGTGATGGGGAGGGCGGCTGGTTTCGCGGGGTGCAGTGGTGGGGCGGTTTCCAGCAGCCCCGCCAGCGAGGCAATCGTCGGATGCGAGAAAACCTGCACAATCGAGAGGGTCAAGCCCAACTCACTGCGCAGTCGCTGATGCACGCGTATCATCAGTAATGATTGCCCCCCAAGATCGAAGAAATTTTCGTGGATCGAAATGTCAGTGAGGCCAAAGGCGCGTTGCCAGATCTCGGCCATGGCCTTTTCCAAAGGCGTGCGCGGAGCGACACGTTCGGCGGTTCGCGTCACTGGCAGGGTGGTCGGGGCCATGCCCGCTGGCAGTTGGCAGGAGGCCATGATGGTGGACAATGAATGCTGCTCTGGGCCGATGAGCTGCAGGAGGAGTTGCTTCCATTCCTCCAGCAGCAAGCGGGCCCGGGCGGGGGAACACGAGGCCGCTTGATGGGCTAATAATATTTCGTAGGTCGTCCCCGGCGTAATCATTAGCGTCAGCGGGTAGTTCGTATGCACTGGCCCGACGAACTCCGACAACGCGACCTCGGGGCCAAAGGTCATGACCCCATGTTGCGTCTGGAAGTTTTGGAACACCAGCAAACTGTCGAACAAGCGTCGATTCCAGGGGATCTCACTCCATTCCTGCATTTGCGCGATGCTGGAATGCTGATGCCCCGTCAGTGTAAAAAGCTGGGCCTGAACTTCCTTGATAAAATCTTTGGAGCGCTGATCCGGCCTGACTTGCAGGCGGACCGGCAGGTTGTTGATAAAGGGGCCGACGATGCGTTCCACGCCCGCTAGTTCGCTGGGACGACCATTGCTGGCAGTGCCGAACATCACTTCCGTGACATCGGCACAACGTGCCAAGAGCAGTGCCCAAGCGGCATGGAGCACCGCCCCGTTGGTAACTTGGTGCGCCCGAGCAAAACGTGTGAGCCGATCCACCACATCAACGCCAAGCACGATCACGGTTTCGGAGAATTTCCGGCCGACCCCTTGATGCTGTAAGGTTTCGAGCGGCACTGGGGTTGGTGCCGTAAGGCCACGAAGTTCCGCGCGCCAGAAATCAGCCTCAGCTTCTTGCGGTCTGGCCTGCAGCCATGCCAAATATTCCCGATACGCGGGTGCCACCGGCAGCGGGGTGCTTGAGGTCATGAGCGACGAAACCTCCTGGAAGACAATTGGCCAGGACCAGCCATCCATCAGGATTTCCGGCACGCACCATAGGAATCGCCAGGTGGTGTCCGTCAAACGGATCAGCGCGAAACGTGAGAGGGGAGCGATTGTCAAATCATTCGGTCGCGCTGCGTCTTGCAGAAGAAATTCCGTCCACTTTGCAGCGTGCGTTTCCGCCGCCTGTCCGCGCCAATCGTCGAGGTGCCAGTAGGGTTGCAGTCCATTCCTCACGACTTGCACGGGCTGGTTCAATTGATGGGAATGAAAGGAGGTGCGCAGCAACCCATGGCGCTGCAAGACTTGCTCCCAGGCGGCCTGGAAACGTGGCACATCGAGTGGCCCCTCCAACCGGCTGTGCCATTGGTCATAGCCGGCATTGGTTTTGGCTACGGCGGCTCCATAATACAATTCTTGAATCGGAGAGAGCGGCCAGACATCCGCCACCTCTCCTGGCGCTTGTTGGAGCTTGGCTAGTTCAACCGGGGAAAGTTTCACCAGCGTGAAATCGTTGACCTCCGGAGGCGCAGCCAATCCCTGGCTGGCCCGTGTGATGATTTCCCGCAAGGCGCTGGCGAAAGCTTCCACTAATGGTTGCACGCGAGCTGTAGCAAGGCGATCGGCGTTATACTTCCACTCGAGTTGGAATTTCTCCTCGCGAATAAAGCAATCGATCTCATGCTCGTGCAGCCGCATGGCGGAGAAATGATGCCACGGTCCGGTGGCTTCAGGGGCGAGCGTGAAGAGAGTGGATTCGGCTGTCAGTTGATCGAGTCGGCCCCAGAAGTTAAAAGCAATTTCAATCTCGCTAGGCGGCAAAGGAGAAGTGTCTGCATACCGCAGGAAACCATAGCCAGCACCATTTTGCGGCAGGCTCTGGAGTTGGTCCCGCACGTGTCGCATGACGGCAAGGATGTCATTACTTTCCGGCGGCAAGGTGAGGCCAAGTGGAAAGAGTGCGGTAAACCAACCCACGGTCCGGCTGAGATCTGCGCTGCCGAAAAGTTCCTCCCGTCCATGCGCCTCTAAATGCAGCCAAACTTGATCACGCCCCAACTGCCGATGACAGGCCAAGAGGAAGGCACTGAGCAGCGCGTCTTGGATGCGCGTGCGATAAACGTTGGGAACCTTTTGCAGCAGCGTCGTTGTTTCCTCAACGGTTAGTTCAAAGCGCAAGGTGGTCGCGCTCCCTTCAGTGTTAGTGTGGCTGCGATTAGGCTCCAGCAATGGCGTGATGGTTCCCGGCAACCGCTGTGCCCACCAGGTCTTCTCGGCCATGGCCGCTGGAGAGCGTGACCAAAGCTCGCCCAACGCCGCCGCATCCGCAAAGGGCGTAGGCACGGCTTCCAGCGCGGCACCATGATAGGCTGCTTCAAGGTCGTGCAGCAGAATATTCCACGACACGCCATCCACCGCCAAGTGATGCGCGACGCACAGTAAGCGCCCCGGACGATCCTCGCCCAAGTCCGCATACACCAAGCGCAGCAGCGGGCCATGCTCATAGTTCAAGCGCGATTGCGCAGACTCGCTGAGTTTGAGGATTTTCTGCGCCAATTTGCCATTGGCGAAACCATTTAAATCATGGCATTCCAAGGTCTCCAAGACCTCCAAAGCGGAAACCTTCTGCTGCCACCCCGAGGCACCTTTGGTGAATCTGAGCCTCAGCGCCTGATGCTGAGCAAGCAGCGCAGCTACGGCGCGACGCAGCTTAGGCACCTCCAGCCGTTCATTGACCGACAGTAGGAAAGCTTGATTCCAGTGGTGACTAGCCTGGAGTTCCTGGGCAAAGAACCAGCGCTGAATGGGCAGCAGTGGAATGTTCTCGGTCGAAGCATTCAGGGCGGATTGGGTCGCTTGCCCCAAGCCTTCGATCTTTGCCAGTTGGGCGATGGTTTGATGTTCGAACAACTGCCGCGGCGTGAAGGATAACCCTACTTTGCGAGCTTGGGCAATCATGTGAATGCTCAAAATGGAATCACCACCGAGGGCAAAGAAGTTATCGTTCACACCTACACGGTCCACCTTTAGGACCTTCGCCCAGATGCGTGCTAACTGCGTTTCCGCTGCGGTAGCAGGCTCCACGAATGCTTGCGTCAGGAGTTCGCGCGGGCCGCTGGGAGCTGGTAATGCCACGCGATCCAGCTTGCCGTTGCTGGTGAGAGGAAAATGCTCCAAGACCACGAAAGCCGCCGGCACCATGTAATCTGGCAACTTAATCTGGAGATGCGAGCGGAGCGACTCAACGCTGGGTCGCTCGGCTTTGGGGACGAGATAGGCCACAAGTCGCTTCTCCCCGGGATGATCTTCGCGCGCCAGCACCGCCACTTCCTGCACTTGCGGATGAATTGTTAGGATGGATTCGATTTCTCCCAATTCAATGCGGAAGCCACGAATTTTAACCTGTTGATCGATCCGCCCCAGATACTCTACGTCACGGCCGGGGAGGAAGCGAGCGAGGTCGCCCGTGCGGTAAAGCCGGGCGTTAGGCAACGTGGAAAATGGATTGGCAATGAAACGCTGTGCAGTCAGTTCCGGACGCTGCAAGTAACCCTGAGCAAGCCCGGCCCCGCCGACGAATAATTCCCCGGGCACGCCTAACGGCACCGGTTGGAGGTGCGCATCGAGGATGTAGAGTTGGAGATCCGGGATCGGAATTCCGATCACGCTGCCCCCGTGGACGTCGGCGGCCGAGATCGGGCGGTAGGTCACGTGCACCGTTGTTTCCGTGATGCCATACATATTCACCAGTTGAGGCGTCCGGTCGCCATGACGCTCGAACCATGGTTGCAGGCTTTGCATTTCCAAGGCTTCGCCTCCGAAGATGACGTAGCGTAGAGCCAGATCCAGGGGCTGGGTGGCGGCGGCCTCTGCGGCCATGAGTTGACGGAAAGCGCTGGGGGTTTGATTCAGGACGGTGACTTGCTCTGCTGCCAGGAGTCGATAAAAATCCTCGGGCGAACGTGAGGTGTGGTAAGGCACGATCAACAGGCGACCACCATACAGCAGCGCGCCCCAGATCTCCCAAACGCTGAAGTCAAAAGCCACACTGTGAAATAGCGTCCAAACATCCGTGCTATCAAATCCAAACCAAGCCTCGGTGCTTTGGAACAAGCGCGCCACGTTGCGATGTGTGACGATGCACCCCTTGGGTCGCCCCGTAGAGCCGCTCGTGAAAATCACATAAGCCGCATGGTCGGGGGTGACTTCGACGGATGGATCATTGGAGTTTCCACCGTGGTAGATTTGCAGGTCATCCACATACAGATTCTTGCAACCGTGCCGTGGCAGGCGGGCGCTGAGCTTGCGTTGCGTTAGCAGCACCGGAGCCGCCGCATCTTCCAGCATGAAACTCAGACGTTCCGCCGGATAACTCAGATCGATGGGAACGTAGGCGGCACCACATTTCAGTATCGCCAGCAAAGCCACGATCAAATCCAGGCTGCGTTCCACACACACGCCCACCAGCATGCCCGGGGTCACCTGCTGACCCTGCAAATAATGCGCCAGTTGGTTCGCCCGTTGGTTGGTCTGGGCATACGTCCAGTTCGTGCCCTCACAAGTAAGCGCAATGTCGTTTGGCGTGCGGGCCGCAATCCCTTCGAACCAATGGTGCAGGCAAATGTCTCCACCGAATTCGCGCTGCCCCTGATGGAAATCCTCCACCAGTTCGCGACGTGCTTCGCTGGTAAGGATTTGCAATTCGCTCAGGGGCTTTTCAGGATGGTCGCAGAGCGATTCAATCAGCATTTCGTAATGTTGCAGCCATCTCTCCGCGGTGGCTTCCGTGAGCACTGCGCAGTTGTATTCCAACACCAACGCATAACCTTCAGGCAACGGAGTGGTCTCCAAGACCAGATCGAATTTGGCCCCTCCGTTGTGGATGCTAACGGGCTCGCAGGCAAGGCCGGGCACGCTGAAATCCGCCCCCGCAGAATCCTGGAGGACAAACAAATGCTGGATCAGCGGGGGATGGCTGAGATCGCGCGGCAGGTTCAGGGAATCGACCAAATTCTCGAAAGGCAGATCCTGATGATTCAAGGCGTTCACTACCGTCGCCCGAGCGGACGCAAGGAAATCCAGACCTGACTGCTCAGGGTGGCATGACGTCCGGAGAATGACGGTATTGACAAAACAGCCCATCACATTCTGCACCGCTGAATGCGTGCGCCCCGCCACTGGGGTGCCGATGACGATGTCGGTGGCTCCGCTTAGTCGATGCAGGAGCACTTGGAAGGCCCCGGCCAGGATGACGAAGGGCGTGGTTTGCACTCGTTGCGCCAGGGCTTCGATGCGTTTCCGGAGATCGAGTCTTAATCCCCGCGCCACCACATCGCCCACATAATTTCGCACCGGAGGGTGCGGGCGATCCGTCGGCAGTTGGAGGATCGGTGGGGCTCCGCGCATTTGCTCTTTCCAATAAGCCAGGTCTGCCGTGAAGTCCCCGGTCTCCAGACGGCGGTTGATCCATGAGGCAAAGCCGGCACACGTGGCCGCGAGTTGCGGCCAGACTGGCTGACGCTGACGCAAGGCGGCGTTGTAGGCCAGCGCCAAATCCTGATAGAATAAGGTGACCGACCAACCATCCGAGATGATGTGGTGGAAGGTAACCACGAGCAAATGCTCCTCGGGCGAAATCTGATAGAGCAAGCAGCGACACAGCGGACCTTCCGCCAGACTAAACGGGATGCGGGCGTCAGCCGTGGCGAGTTCCAATGCGGCCTCCAAGTTGCCCACCTGGCTCACCTGCCAGTGCAGTGGGGTTTCCGGATGCAATTTCTGACTTGGACGACCGTCAATGCTGGGGAAGGTGGCGCGCAGCACGCTGTGACGTTGGACCACGCTGCGCAGGGCCGCGGCTAGGAAATCCTGTCGCAGTGGACCTTGCAGGCGACGTGCCGTGGGGATGTTATAGGCCGCGCGATTCCCGATTAGTTGATCGAGGAACCAGAGCCGTTGCTTCGGTGGCGACAATTCCGTCTCCTCCTGCGCCAGCAGATTCAGCTCGGAGGCGTCAATCCGCGGCAAGTTAGGCTGTTGCAATTTTGCGGCTAGCAGCGCCACGGTTGGTTGGGTAAATAACAGCGTGAGGGGCAGTCGGACGTTGAATTGATCCGCTATGAGGGAAACAATGCGCGTTGCGGCCAGCGATTGGCCACCAAGGTCGGTGAACCGATCCATCACGCCGATAGGATAGACTTGAAGCACTTCCTCCCAGATCTGCACGAGGCGCGACTCCATTTCGTCGCGCGGGGCGACGAGTTCCGTGGCACTGACAGGGCGGGCCCGTTTGCGGGCGCTGGCGACGGCTTTGGCGATGTTGGCCGCCGATTGAAATTGGTTGGCGATGGCCGCGAAATCCGGCCGTGTCACTGGGGCGGCTTCATTGAATGGCGCTGAATCCGCAGCGGGAACCGGAAGGGTGACGGCATCCGCATTAAATTTCACCGCTCTGGCTCGCGTGACGGGGAAATGATAGTTGCCGTCCTTGAAGCCGTCCGGGCAGACTGCTTCCAGGAAATTTGCCATCGGTTGATTCCGTGCCGTGGCTTTGAACGGCAGCACAATGCCGAGGCTTTGGCGCGCAGCGGCTTCGTCGCCTAACTGCGCCAGCATCCGATGCTCGACTCCCTTTCCCAGCACGCGACACGACAGCAGAAAATTTTCCACAAAACAAAGCGGACCGCGCGTGCGGTAGATTAGCAAACCCACATCGCCATAGTCACCGAAGCGATCCTTCACATGCAGCAGCAAGGCATGCGTGTCCGCCGCCTGCAGCGCATTGGCGACCTCGGCCTCCGTGCGGCGGACTCCAGTGGCGTTGAACTGATTCGTGCGTTGAGTGAGTTGAGATACCCGCGGATAGTCGAAGAGATTCGGGATGCGAAATGTTAGCTGCAATTCCAGCCCGTCGATAAAATCTGCGAACGAGGTGGCTTGTGCCGCCGCTTGCGTGCGCTGGGCGTTGACCTGCATCAACTCCGTGCGTCGGCCATCCTCCTTGGTGGCAGCATGGATGTCCAGTGCCCAGTGGTGATTGATGAGCGGGAGGATCTCATTTTCCTGAGCCGGGAGCGTGATGGTCGTGAGGTCCGGAAATGCCGCCGCCACCTCGGCACATTCGATGGGGTTATCATCGATGAAGACCACGGCATCCGGATGGATATTCCATTCGGAGAGCAACTCCCGCACGCTGCTGGATTTCGGTCGCCAGGAAATTTTCCAGCCCGCAAAATCCGCCTCTTGGAGGATCATTTCCGGTCGGGCCAAGGTTGCGCGAACGTCGCGCACTTCATTTTTACTGGCTAGGCCGAGCAAAGCCCCTTGTTGCTTCAAGTGCAGTAAATGCCGCTGGAAGGCTAAGCGCGCTGACCCCAGGGTGATTCCACCAGCGCCGACTTCACCCACCACGCCACCCCACAGCGTCTGGTCCGCATCCACGATGACGGCCTTGCAGGGAGCTTGCAGCAACGTTCGCGCCCGGCGCATCAAGGCTGCCCCCAGCGCGGCAAAGTATTCCGGGGCATAGGGCACATGGCCTTGCCGGTCACTTTCTGGATCATGGATCTGGCTGACGGGATACCACACCTCCACCTCCTCCGCCGTGATCACACTGAAGCCAGGCAACTGGCGCAACGTGCGCCCACACTCGTCGTAGGCCAAATGCAATGACTGCTGCAAGGCGGGTTCCAATTTCGCCAGATCGCTCAGCGGACAGAGCATTACAATCGTCGGCCGATGTGCCTGCCCCGCAAAGATCTGCATGGCATCCAGCAACTCCAAGGTCACCAGCCTAACCTGATCCAAGCGACCTTCTGTGGCGCTGGTGAATTCGCTCCCCCCCTGCCGCAAGGCATCTTCCAGCCGCAGCAGGAAAAAATTTACGCCCGGAACATCACTGCGCGCGGGACTGGCTGGATTGAGTAACTCTTGAAAAAGTTGATTGTAACCCGCCAGCGAAATTTCCGCCGGATCCAACTGCAAGCGCGGCAACCAGAAAGCAAAATGCTCCTCCAACGGCTCCACCGTAAACGAAGCTGCCACCCGGAACATCCGGGGTGCAGGGGGATCGTTTGCTAGTGCCGTGGACATATCAGGAAATGGCATCAACCCCTTCGAGCAAGTTTCGCACAAACACAGAACTCCGTTCACACGACAAGGCGGCGTGCAGATAGCTCCTTAGCATATGAGTTGGCATCTCAAGAAGGTCCATGGTGGTCGGTTGGCTAGAAAGGGGCATTTCTAGAAATTGTGGTATTTATCCTAAATCATATTTACCCCACAAGCAACAAATATCAACCAATCAAAAATTTCTGCACCCGCTTTCTTTTAAAAACGCGCCGCATTCGCAGATTTGAGAGCCTGTCTGAGGGGGATGTGTTTCCAGCCGCAGGGCACGGTGGCAGCCGCGCGCCCGTCTGAAACCAGTTAGAATGTGGAGCAGTCCGCTGGACTGCTCACGGACTGCTGAACTCTTTCCAGATCAGCCCAGCGGCTGATTATCATTGGGTGACCGCACCACGTCAACGACGCCTTAGGCCGAATGCGGGGCTACGCTTGTCATGCCGGAGGCAGATTACTTTGATTTTCAATGGCAAAACTTCGAAAAGCACCGCAAACGGAAAGCGACGCAGGTGCTTCCTCCTGACGCTCCGCGAGTTTAGCCAAAAGCCATTTTGCTCGGGATTAGCCCTAATCTTACTTACCGTCAGCAATACTTGATCGAAAAATTCATCACCTAGTCCAGCTCTCTGCTCGTTGTAAAAACCGACGGCATCTTGCACATCCTTTTGCACAAGAAGGTGGTAGACTATTTTCATTCGTTGTTAGCGCTGGGTGGCGGCAACACGGGAAAGTTGGATACTGCGGATAAAGTCTTCCTCTGATAGCTCTGCTGCGGGATTGCTGTCCATTTCAGCGGACCTACGTTCTGCCTCGGCCAGCCATGCTTGATCTGCTGAGGATTGAAAATCATCAGGAAGGCTAGCGTAGAGCATGTCTGCAAGCTCTAGCCGATCCGAAATCGGAAGAGTGAGCAAAGGAGAAAGCGCTGCGAGGGTGGCGGTGGACATACTCCCTCCTTATAGCCTAATTCATGGGTATCACAAGAAATAAATCAGCAGAATGGAAATTCCGACTCCCGCTTGAGTTCGGGTCTTGGGCCCGAAGGCATCACGGCAACCCTGCATATTCCCGACGGGCTGACAGACCCGAACCCCAACGGAAATGGCGGCAAAATGCACGCCACTCCCACTCAAAAATCACAAAGTCGACACCCTTAGCCGCACGAAAATCATCTTCCCTCCGCCCTCTGCAGCCAGCCGAACTTTCACGGTGAGGGTGCCACTCCCCGTCTCCGCAACCGGCTGCACGGCCCCGCCCGCGCCAGCCACCGCCGTCACCCCGCCCCCAGTGCTAGTGGCCCCGGTCGTCCACGATTGCATATCCTTGGAATATTCCACATCATAAACCACATCCGTCCGCGCACTGAGGCGAGTGGAAGTAAACTCCACCCCACCGCCAGCACCAGCCGCTGCCACGGTAGGGAGATACTTACTAGCCGCCGCATTACCCAGTGTCCCGAAGGCATGTTCAAGCAGGTTCCCCACGCCGTTTTGACCGTGACCTACAGCACCTCTCCCCCCGCAACACCAGCCAGGAAAGTAAAGTTGCGGTAGCGCAGCAGCATGGTATGCTTTTGATCATGAATGAACAAACAATCGAGCTAGAAATAACAGAGGTGAAGAAACGTCTCGCCAAACTGGAATCTGCTGCTGGAACAGCTCCGCCAAAATGGCGTGGAGCAGTAGGCCGTATTCAGCCAAGTGAACTCACCAAGGAAGCTGCCAGACTAGGCGCAGAATGGCGGAAGCAGGAAAATGCTAGGAGATAAAAAATGGTTGTTATTCTGGATACGAATCATTTTAGGGAACTCGTTGAAGCGGGTGTGCTAGGACGGCGGTTGTTAGCTCGTATCGAAGAAAATCAAGCGGAGGTGTTCACCTGCATCGTAGCAGCGGAAGAAACCCTCAGAGGTTGGATGGCTCTGCTGAATCAACAAAAACCTGGGCCAGACCAAATCGCTGCCTATGTCGAATTTCAGCGCAGCTTGGAAACCCTTGCGTATTTCACCATTATGCCGTTTGACCACGAAACTGCGGACCATTTCGTGCGCTTACGCAGTCAGTTCCCCAGGCATGGCACCATGGATCTTAAAATTGCCGCCATCTGCCTCGCCCACGACACACTGCTCTTGAGCCGAAATTTACAGGATTTTGAGAAAATACCCGGCCTAAAAGTTGAAAACTGGTTAGATTGATAAACGAGGGGGGCCTTCCATCCGCCCTCGGTGGCAGCCGCGCCCTCGCGTCTGAAACAGGCAAAGGTGGCCAGAGCGCCCCCGCTCTGTTCCTGGAAGCGAGGGCGCTTCCTCCACCTTTCGGGAGCGAGGGCTCTCCCGCTACCATCACAACGCAGACACCCTTAGCCGCACAAAGATCACCTTCCCACCGACCTCAGCCGCCAACCGAATTTTCACGCTCACTGTTCCGCTGCCCGTTTCGGTGACTGCTTGCACGGCCCCGCCCAGGCTTGTGGTTACTCCACCGCTACTGCTGCTGGCACCAGTCGTCCATGATTGCATATCTGGGGAATATTCCACATCGTAAACCACATCCGTCCGCGCACTCAGCCGTGTAAAGGTGAACTCCACGCCACCTGCACTAGCTGGTGCCACGGTGGGCCGATATTTACTAGCCGCAGAATTCGCCAGCGTCCCGAAGGCATATTCCAGCAGGTTCCCCACGCCATCGTTATCCGCATCTGCTTCGGCTAGCGCATTGTTTCCGGATAGCCCGGCCCCTTGCGCGTAGAGCTGGAAACCAGTTCCCACGGTCAGTGCCGCCGTCTGTGCAGAATCCGCATAGCCATTGTCATTTCGTGACCGCACCACGTAACGCACAGAGGCTCCGATGGGAGCTGAGCCATCGGCAAATCCGACAGCAAAGCTTCGCCCGACCCAGGCCAGTGCCCCGCCATTGGTGCTGCGGAAGATATCGTAATAGTCCGCGTTGGCACCTGCGGCCCAGGTTAGGTTTACTCCATAGCTGTCTTTACTGGGAGCAGCCACCAAGGGAGCGCCCACCACCCGCACGTCGAATCCCGTGGAGAAATGCAACTGCACGGGCACTGTTCCCAGCCTTGATCCATTCGGGTTCAGGGCAAAGACATCCACCACGTAACTTTGATTGTATTCCAGCCCGGTGTAAGCCACCTGAGCTGTCGCCCCAGCAGCGGGAGTCACCGACTGGGAGGCAACAATGGAACCATCTCCCCGACGCAGATACACTTGGTAGTCTTGATACACCGCCGTCACGCCCGCAGGCAGCACCGCATTCCACTGCACTGTATTGCTATTCCCCGCCGTGATCTGGTAGTTGGCATTCACAAACGTGATCCCCAGCGGCAGCAACGGAGCCAGCGTGGCACTGGCCGCTGCTCCTTGCAGCGAGACCACATCCCCCAGCACCGTGGCCAGCGTGTAGCTGAAGGTATCGCCATAGGCCACCGCCGCGTCCCGATAACTCGTCGCCCCGGCAGCAACACGCGTCAGTTCCTCCACCGCATCCGTCCGCGTGTCCTTCCGATACACCACCATGCCCGTCGCTCCCGGCACTGCTGCCCAACTGAGGTCCACCCATGGGGAAACGGTCGTTTGCCCGCCCGCTGTGGCCACCGGAGTCGGCCCGCCCGCCACTGTGCCCAGCGTCAGCGACCGCACGCTGGAGACAAATTCCTGCCCATCCCACTGCGCCACCACCTTCCATTCCACCGACGTATGAATGCCCACGTTCACCGCCAGAGATTTCTCCCCCGTGCCGCCCAGCACTACATAGCTACCCGCCCCATCCCACCGACCCAGCAGCGTGTAGGCCACCGCCAGCGAGACTGGCTGATTGCTCGCCCAGGTCAGCACCTGCCATGGAGCAGAGGCCGCCACAAACCCCGTCGTCCCCGATGCCGGGGCAAACCCCGCGTTATCGAAGGCAAAGCGATTCCCCGTGATCGTGATCGGCTGTGGCAGATCCCGCGTCACTCCGCCACTCTCCAGCCGCACCTCCTGCGTGCCTGAGAGCAGCGTCGTATCCAGAAGAAACGTCGCCCCCGTCACGCTCCCAGCCGTGTTCCAAGCCGTCGTCCCCTGCGGACGCGTCAAGATATTGTAAACCCGGAACGCATCCACGGGCGTGGCCGTCCATGACAACGAAGCCGCCGTCGCCACAGGCACGCTGTAACTTGCCGCCGTGAAGCTCGCCAACGCAAACGTGCTGGACCGCGTCAGCACCTTCTCCGCCACCCCACGATTCCCGCTCTGGTCATAGGCTTCCACCCGCAGGATCAGACTCGGCACCGTGTCCGCAAACGTATAGCTCAGGCTCGTCGGCAAGGTGCCACTCGTGTAGTTGCCTATCACCGTCGTCACGCCCCCGACAATCTTCAAAACCTTCACCGACGCCAACTGATTCAGGTTATCGCTCATCGTCCAAGCCAGCGCTTTCGACTGCCCACTGACGAACGAAGCGTCCGTCGTCGTGATGGAAACAGCAGGTGCCGTGATGTCTCCGCTCATGTTGCCAACAAACAGTAAACGCTGCGATGAGAGGGCCACCCATTTGCCTGCCGAAATAGCTGACCTTTTACCCGTCTCAGCGAAGGAGCCGTCTGCGAAACTAACTCGCAAATCGCTTCCGTCCGTAAGGTTTCTCCGAATAACGACTTGGTTATTGGTTCCTTGCCCGATCAAAATAGCTGAGTCAGAAAACACTCTGATACGCGGGCTAAAAACCCCGGTAGTCCATCTGGTGAATGTGTTAGTTGGAGTGTAAAGGTCAACTGCGGCACCACCAGGAGCATTACCATAGTAGCGAGCGCCAACAACGTTCGCGTTGGAGGATTCAAACCAGACGTAACCCTGATTCTCCCACGATGCTAATGGGGAAATAACGATTTTGCTGGCATTAAGTGTATAAATCCCACCGGAAGTATTCAAATATGCTCCATAGTCAACATGGCGTCTGTAAAAGCCAGGTTGCTCCATATAAGGTAATACCGAAGGAACTGCTCGCATCAGCCTATTCCTCCAGCCCGAGGATTCTCCACCATTTGAATAATCTGCGGTAGTCGAAGCCACAAATAGTTCGGCTCCCAGCCGAGCGAATTCCGGGAGGTCGGAATTTTCAGGGGACGCCGGGAGGGTAAAAAGAGCCTGCGGGGCACTGATACCTCCAGCAGACAGCGTTGAAAATGAAATTTGCGTTCCGTCTCTCACAATTGCATAGACAGTTGCGCCAACTACCTTGATGTCTTCGTAGTCATGATCTGGTAGGAGTATTTCCGTCAATCCACCAGTGGAACGATCATAACGCCCGTAATAGTATCTACGAAATTCTCTCGTAATAAGTGGATCATTCCCATTTTGAGCTTCATAATAGTTGTAGTTCTGCCTCATGATAGCATGAACAACAGTATCCCCCTCCCAATCCAAAGCTACTGGAGTGTAATTATTAGTTCTTCCCCACGCCCCAACGGGCCAAATCGGATCGTGTAATGCGAACATAGGAATGGCCTGATGAAATGGGGCGGGAAGGTCTGGAGGCGAAACGATTACCAATCCGTCTGTTTGGTCGGAAACCTGCGCCCCATAGAGTCCAGTAATCTCGCCCCGGACATAGACGGTGAAGAATCCTGCGATGGATGCAGCCTCAATCTGTGAAGGCAGAGAAACTGTTGCAATGGGCGGAATCACTACGCCGTCTGAACCGAGCCAAGGTGAATTTGTAGTAAATATAGGAGAAGTGTTCCATCCATTTGTCAAATTCAGACCCCCGCCCGAAAGTTCAGCTCTTAGCAGCGTGTAGGTATTTATTCCGTTACTATAAATCACTGAAAACTCAAGCACCGTGAACCCAGGGGCTTTGTTGAGAAATACAGGTATATTCACCATATCCCCAACCCGATACTGACTAAACTCTGTTGCACCCGCCGTGACCGAAAAAGTCCCATTGAAGACGGACCATGCATCCGAGATCGCTTCTTGTGTGGCTCCTGTGTCATCATAGGCCGTGATACGAAATTGCAGAGTCGAAGTGAGTTGAAAATTTGCTGGAATATTCCATCTAAAGGAATTTTGCGAGTCAACAACCGTGGGGCCAGTGTGCGTCATTTCGCTCATTAGGGCGGTTGGGCGTGCTCCTCCGGTGTAGTCGTCAAGCAGCATCCAGGGTGAGCTAGGGCTCATGCGATAATCAAATTTCATTCGTTCAGTTCTAACGTCATCTGTTACTGATTCAGCAACAGTGAAATAGCCCCCTGGAGTAGTTCCTTTATTGCTAGCACTGCCCCTGACTGACCAAGTAATCACAGGCCCACCTTGATTTGCATAGTTGATCGGATAATCCACGGAAGCTTGGGGAGTAGCAATGGCATATTGATTAGACTTGAACCGAACCAAGTTCGTCCCTGTCTTCAAAATATTGTCATAGACGATGCCGTCATTTCCGGTGACGAGCGAATCTCTGAAATAGACCGTGACATCGGTAGTGGTGCTTTGCCCCGGATCAAGCGGGGCCACGTAGCCGAAACCTGCGAAGAAAAATGGCTTATCCACTCCATTTTGAACCAAAAATGCGCTCACGTTGTTGGCTTCTGAACGCTCATTACCGTTATTGGTCACTTGCAGGCGATAGACGAGACGCTCGTTGGCCCGGATGGTGCCGCTCACCAGAGACTGAACACTCAGCGTGTAGTTTCCCCCAACATTCTCCGTAGTGAAGTTGTAGATAGGAGAAGTCGGCCACGAGCCGCCATAATAATCAAGGAAACGCCCCTCTTCCTGAACAATAGCTCTCCAGTAGTAGTGGGTATTCGGCTTCAAAATCGACGTTCCCCATTCGCTGGGGTCAAGACGTGACACATTCAGATACGCTTGTTGCCCACCGTGACCAAAGTAGCGGATGCCACTGGCCATCGTCGGGGATTCGGAAATCTCGAAAGCCGTGTAGAGAGGGTCGCCTTCCGGGTCGGACACGTTGACTTCCAATGCAGGCAGTTTGGTGATGCCCGTGGCTCCGTTGGGCGGGAAGACAGGATTCGTGGAGGCGAAGACCGGGCCATCCTGCACATTGATGAGCATGGTGCCCACGTTGCTCCACGGGCCAGTGCCCGCATAGTTCACGCCCCGGACGCGGAAGTAATAGGTGTTGTTATCCAGCAATCCCGTGGCGGTGTAGCTGACGCTCTCATACAGATTCAGCCCCGCCGCTGTGTTCCCGACATTGACGAGTGTGGACCCGGTGAAATTCGGGTTATTGGCATATTCCACATCGTAGTGAACCACATTGTCCTGATACAGGCTGTCATTCACCCGGGGCCAAAACATGGGAACCTGGGTGTTTCCCGTCTGCCAGCCATTGATGTAAAGCGTGGGAGCCAAAGGAATCTCCGTTGTCTTCGGAGCCGCCGGAGCCGGAGTGTAGCCCACATTAATCGTGGCCCCTTCCTCCACCGCCGCCGCCCCAATCTGCGTCCTCAACCGGAAATACACCTGCGACACCGCCCCACTCCCCGCCACCGAAACCGTCCGCGACCCCGACCGATTGCTCACCGTCACCGGATCAATCGTGGACACAATATTGTAAGTGCTCCCATTCGTAGAAGCCAAAATCCAAGCCTTCGTGACCGTGGAGCCGAGGGTGTAGTTGACGGTGAAGTTGGAGGCAGCAAAGTTGTAGGAAGAAGTAAATTGGCCGGGTGTAGGAGTGTCGTAGCCTCCCGGCAATGAACCACCCGACGGATTGACCGTGACATTGATAAGATACTCCACCGATTTTCCTCCTCGGCTTCCAATCCAAATATAAATACTATCGGTAGTGACAGAGGTGACGATTGGCGCGACATAGCGCACATGATTTAGATCAACCGTAAGGGCTTGCATTTGTCCTAGTTGGCAGGACCAGAAATATCGAAGTGGGTTTCCGTCGGAAGCGTTCACTGCACCCGGGCCAATGTTGATAATACCTCCAGAATTAACGGCTTGTGCAATTTGATTTCCTGCCGTGGGAGCAGAAGAATTTGTGGTCCCTGAAATATACTCGGCTTTTCTCCCTAGCGTTCCCGCGTCACTGCTGGCAAGGAAGTTTATAAATAGGTAAATGATTAAAAAAACAGACTGAGGTAAACGGAATTGTTTCATAGTATGGCGATTTGGTGTTTCTACAGACTGCGGCGGGCGGTTGGCGTGCCCAAGTAGTGAAGGATGTTAATGAGGAATTTTGCAAAAACGGCGCGTCTGGCGGGAACCGAATAGCCTTGATCGTGGACTGTGCCTTCGCCTGTATCGAATTCTAGATCAAGAACCCCTGACTCTTCTTGCCATCGGAGACCTGTCTTGCGGGTCAGTGACGGCGAGAGGTTGTAGAATTGAGAAAATGTGTAGTCCGTTGCAGC
The DNA here is from genome assembly GCA_031411295.1 of Verrucomicrobiales bacterium. Lineage (GTDB taxonomy): Bacteria > Verrucomicrobiota > Verrucomicrobiia > Verrucomicrobiales > V1-33 > JAGNEJ01. The sequence continues at coordinate 73,020 of JANOAV010000105.1, forward strand.
TGGGCGTTCAAACTTGGCAGCGCGCAATTTCCCACGCCAGTAAGAATACGTGCTCACAGCGCTCGTATTACCACCATCCCCACCTAGTTGAAATACTCTATATCCAAAAAGCACCATTTCGCCTAGGCTAGCGTTCTCATTGACCCGGAAGATAGGGTTGGCGGTTGGATCATGCGCCACCAGCCCGTTATAGGCAAACAGACGCACATTTTGCCAATGTGATGAGGCGTGGGCATCGGTATCCCCTAAAAATGTATCGTAAGAACCTGTCCGGCAAATAAACTTAACAGCCATAATGGGATTACTTAGTGAGGCGTCTGACGGCGAAGCCGATCATGGCGAGATAGACAAAGGCTTCGTGGTGACTGGGTTTGCGCTCGTGGTCGCGCACGAGGCGGC
>JANOAV010000106.1:0-9043 GCA_031411295.1 Verrucomicrobiales bacterium
CCCCATGCACGACACTGTGGTGGAGCACCTGTGCGCCGAACTCAACGAGACCGAAACCACCTACCCAGGCACGGACCTAACCCTCGTTTTTCAAACCATCAGATCATCGATTTTCCGGCCAGGTCAGGATGTCTGAGCCTGATCCCGCTTAGCCTGTGCTCTCGGCTGAGGACAGCCGAGCCACGTTCCAAGGTGCGTCGCAAGGAACGTGTGCCGACTGTCCTCAGTCGGCACCACCCGCAGCCAACACCCGCCCATCCCTAACCAGCATCATTCGGCAGCCCAGCAGCCTGATCCCCTTTTGCAAGCAGTCCAGCGGACGGCTTCCACATTCGCTCAAAATTACCTATTTCCGAATGGCCAGTTTTAGTCCGCCAGTTTCGCTTCGAAGATCGTGAGTGCTTCGCGTATGAACGGGTCATCGCGGAACGCTTCTTCCACGGCATTGGGCGGCTCTGCTTCGTTCTTGCTAGGCTTGGCCGGCTTCTTGGCAGCTTCCGCCACAGGCGCTGGCGCGACTTCTGGAACCGGGGTCGGCTCGGGAGGTGCCTCCTCCTCGTAACTGGGAGCAAGGTAAACGGGCGTTTGAATCGTCTCGCTGACCGTAGCCACCAGTTCATACCGTTTCCCACAGAGGTTCTCGATGATCTTTTCCAAAGCCGCGCGCGTGGTCGGCCGCTGCACACTCTCGCTCGCCATGGCGTCCGCGGGGGAGAACGCGATGGTAAATTTCTGCCCCTTGATGGAATCAAACACGCCAGCTGCAGCCCATGAGGCTACCAGTGGCATTTGATCATGAAATTCCTGCAACGCTTCATTCCACAGACGTGGTCCATCGTTAGGATCGATCAAGGCTTTACTGGGCGCTGGGGCCGCAGCGGGAGCGGGCACAGCCACTGCTGGCGAATCAACCGCTACGGGGGCGGGTGCCAGGGCCGGAGCGATAGTCTCCGCCTGCACCGAAGGCGCGGCGGCACGTGGGGCCACCGCAGCGGGCGCGGGCGCACTAGCAGGCAGCGGTCCGTTTCCCAACGATCCATGCAACGCTACGATGACATCGTTGAGCGTCACCTCACTCAACGTTTGGGCGGCTTTGATGATGCCGATTTCGAAACAGAGTCGTTTGTTAGGAGCCCACCGAATGCTCGCTTCCACTTCGGCAAACTGATCCAGCAGATTCATCAATTTGTCGTTGGAGACCAGCTTGCTCTGATCAGCCATCAATTGGGCCATTTCCGCAGGCAGTTCCTTCATGGCCACTTCCGGATCCACCTGATAGACCAGCACGTTCCGGAAGTGAAAAATGAGATCGGTTAGCAATTTCGCCAGATCCTTCCCGCATTCCGCTTCCGTGTGCAGGGCAGTTAGGGCGGCGGCAGTGTGGTTGCGCAAAATTTTGTCCGACAGATTCGCCACCGTCTCATGGGAGGTCACGCCGAAAATGTGCATCACATCGGCCTCGTTAATCTCGGCTCCGCAGAACGCCACCAACTGGTCCAGCATTGACTGCGCATCCCGCATCCCGCCGTCGGCCACGCGGGAAATGGCATGGGCCGCCAGCCGATCCAGCTTCACATTCTCCAACTCCGCGATGTGCAGCAAGTGATCCGCAATGATGTTCGAAGGAATCCGCCGCAGATCGAAGCGTTGGCAGCGGCTGAGAATCGTGGGCAGAATTTTGTGGGCCTCCGTGGTGGCGAAAATAAATTTCACGTGTGGCGGCGGTTCTTCCAGCGTCTTAAGGAGGGCGTTGAACGCTCCGGTGGAGAGCATATGAACTTCGTCGATGTAAATGATGGTGAATTTCCCTACCGCCGGGGCGAAGCCGATTTTCTCCCGCAAGTCTCGCACGTAATCGACGCCATTGTTCGAGGCTCCGTCGATTTCCATGACATCCAAACTGCGGCCTTCCGCGATTTCCTGACACACTGATTCCTCAGGATCGAAATCCACCTTCGGCCCACCAGAGCAATTCAGGGCCTTGGCAAAGATCCGAGCCGTGGACGTCTTCCCCGTGCCCCGTGGGCCCACGAACAAATACGCCTGAGCCAGCCGATCTTGCTTGATGGCGTTCTCTAGGGTGCGGACGACGTGCTCCTGACCCAGCACATGCGCGAAGGTCTTGGGGCGATATTTTCTGGCAAATACGGTGTAACTCACGCCCCCATCATGGCGCACCCCGCCGCACGATCAAGAGCGAAACTGCGAGGGGAGCGGGATTTTGATATTTTCAGGTTCCGTCCCCAAGGTAAATTTCAACATCACGCCATCTATTACTCCACGATCTTCAGCCCTGCAGGTTTGATGGCCGAATCAAGATGCTCATCCTCCCCGGCAAACAGGACGTTCTGGCGAATCTGCCGCACCGCTTCCTTGGGAGCCATCCGCCGACTCAGGACTAGATCGAGATAGGAAAAGTCGATCACGGCACTGCCTGCCCAGTCGGCCACTTTGGTAAATCCAGAGACCGGGATGTCTGCCCCGCAGGCTTTGCGCAGGTCAGCGGGCGCATTGCCAGCCATGGTGAGGCAGCTACCCAAATGAACCAACTTTATCGCAGGAGCATAGCGCAGTTGCTTCCCCATGAAGTCGCCCGTGAGCAACGTGCGGCCCACCGTAATGCCCTGTTCCGTGCCGTGGCTGGAAACGTAGAACACCGCCGGTTCAAGGATGTAGGGCAGCTCGGAGCACCATTTAGCGAAGTCCTCCTTGCCATCAAAGAATCGATGCCTCACGGCCACTGACGGCACGCGGGAGAAGAACTGGCGCAGCATTTCCCCATAGGAATATTCCGGTTGTTGCAGGCTCGCTTCCCAATGCGCCTCCAGCACCACCAGCCAGGATTTTCCAGCCGTGGGAAACATGCGCGATCCTTCCCACAGGCCCTTTTGGCGACCGTCGTCAGTTTTCCAAGTTCCGGCAAAGGAATTATCCTCCTCCAGCTTGAATTCCCCGCTGCCCTTCTCGCCCGTGAATTCCGTGTAGGTGAACTTCATGACCTCGTTCGTCGCTGTGCCAACGAACTCTGATTGGGAACCTGCAAACTGATAGCACCCCGTGATCTTCTTTCCCTGCTGAATAATGCGCATCAGGCCGAAGGATGTTTTCCAAACTCCGGAGAAATCGATTGGCTCTGGCTCCCCGCGTCGGCCCACCCAGGGGAACCATTGATTCACGCCCTGCTGACGCCATCGGCCATCGAAGGATTCTCCATCAGCCGACAGGGTGAACTTCCCCTGACCAGTGGCCTCTGGTTCCGCGTAGGTGAACTGCAACGTCAGGCCATCCACCGTGCCCTGAATCTCATTGGGCCGGCCTCCCGGCAAACGATAGCTTCCCTTCACACTCGTCCCCTTTACCTGTAACTTCATGTGCCCAAAGGACGTCTCCCAATCACCCTCAAACGTCGGCTGCGCAGCCTCTGAGGCCGACCCCAATGCCATGCCCCAGATTAGCAGAAGACAACGAAGGAGGGACGTGAAATTAGATGGAGGGTGGGCTGGGCGGTTCATGCCGGAGCGATACCGTCGGCCCATGCCTCTGCCAAGGTGAAACTTTGGACTCGCTTACGCTGACAATCTGGCATTGCGGCTTCGCAGCAAGACTTGATGAGCGAGTCTATTCCACGTTTTTCAATCGAGATTAAACACAACTTTCCACCAGTGATCGTCAACTTTCATGTCTGGTTGCACCAGGTTCAGACGGCCAGGGACATCAATTGAAAACCATCCACGGTCGATCTCGCTTGGCTTCGGCGTTAGTGGGATTTCTGAGTAAGCAAAGCCGTATTCACCCGCATGGCCCAAGTCCCGAGTTTCTATGACCACCTTCAGCTTCCCCTCTGTTGATACCTCTGCCCACACGTGTCCCGCTTCATGCCCGCGTGGCAAGAGCCGGCCGTTCGGAATCGGATGCAACGTTTTTGGTTCCGACAAATCATCCAACATAAACTCCTTCTGCTCACCCGGCTTCATGCCGCTGAGCCGAACTTGTGTGACAACGCCCTCCAAACTTTCACGATCAAATCGGCCAGGGTTTTGATGGAAGATTACGGTAAAAGCACTAAGGCCAGTAAATCGCAGCACCAGATATAGCCCTACCGCCAAGAACACAAGCGTGCCTACTGTTAGCTGAGCGCGTTTCATTAAATTGGCCATGGTTTGCGATCACGATTTATAACAACAATCGCTCGCCATTAGGAGTCACTTGGTCCTGCTCCAGGGAACCATTCCGTGTGTTGGTCCCCACTGCGTCCCCAGTAAGTCACGCGCTGTCCACTCAGGAAAGCCATGTAGCCCTGCACCCCCGCCAGCATCGCGCGTCGGGTGAAGTCCCGATAGTGCTGGCCGTTGCGCTGACTGTCGAGAATCGCTGCGCGCAGTCCGGTTGCATCGAAGTCTGCGGCTACCGTTGGCAGATCTTCATAGGAAATGGGCGTCGTCACCACCGCGCCCGCAGCACTGTAAAAGCGCTTCTGCAAGGCTACGTAATCCACCTGATAATACTCAACGCCCGTCTCAATGAGTCGGCGGACCACCTCCGGGAAAGGAATGGAGCCATCCAGCGTGGCGCGTGCTGCTTCGTTTACAATTTCGGTGTTCATGGTGGAGAGTTTATGATGAAATGTTGTCGAGAGAAAGCCGCAGATGTTCGTGATCGTCAATGGTATAGCTGATCCAGGCAGGATGCGCGGGGTTCCACGCGACTCACCCGTCCGTCTTCGGAGGAGCGGCGTGGAATTCATCTGGCTCCCGCCGCATCATTTGGATCACCGTGGCCAGGTTGGGTCCATCATAATAAAATGCATCCGAGGTGAGCGTGGCATAGAATCGATAGGAATCTGCCAGCGGATGGGCGTAGGGATCTTCCCAGAAACGTTCCGGTGGATCTGGATCTGGCTTTACCGCCGTGGAGCCATCATCGGCATCATTCTCCGCAGGCGTGTTTTGTTCCTGTTCATCAAATGGTTTCAGCTCGAATTCGGGATTCTCTTCCGACTCCTCCACCTCCTCCGCTGGCGGTGCCGCATCGCCCGTGTTAGTTACCAGAGCCCGTGCTTGCGGGAACTCTGGAAGGATGAGTTCCGGTGGTTGGAACTCATCTGGGTCTGGGTCCTCGCCTTCCTCCTCGCTCACACGAAGCCGGAACTGGGTATCGATTAAATGTTGTTTGGTTTGCACGTAGCGCTGATGACTCGTTTCATCATCATCCCACTCGTCCCGGAGGCGCTTGGTGTGATCCTCCACCTGCTTCAGCCATCTTTTCTCCTGCGCGGACATTTCCCGCTCACTCAGCCTTAGGCAGCAGCACACTTGAATTCGCCAATCGTGGGGGGACCACGCCAACTCAGCCCGGATGGCATCCAGCACCTCCGGCAGACGAGTTACCGCCTCCAGCGTCTCCAGCACTAACCCCAGTCCTCGAGAGTGGTGATGCTCGGAAAAGCCATCAGCAGAACTAAGAATCCCCTCCGCTCCCGACACCCGCCACATGGTCGTCACCACCTTGCGATTCATCCAGCATAACTCCAGGTGGAACAGCCTCGGATGGGCCAGAAACTCGGCCTCAGGTTCTTGCGGATCTCGTGGAATGAAGCTCGAGTCCGCGCCCCGCTCCACCGCCACGAAACGCAGCGGAGCCAGCGGGCGCGGCGTGGGCAGTGCAAAGACCTCGTCCCAAGACGCTAGCCCGGCGTTGATCGCCTGCACCTCCAGTTGCACCGTTGTCGCCTGCGGCACCTCCAGTTGGCGGAGCTTGGGCGCTGCCGCCAGCGGCCAGTAGTTGCGAGGCACCTCCCCCGAGAACCGCACCCACAGCAGCTCCGGCAGCGCTGCCAGCGGGGCCACCTTCCGCGGCCAGCCCAGTTGCGTGTTTACCTCCAGACAATTTAGTTCCTGCAGCGTCTCCACCTCGGCAAAATCACGCAGCGAGCCGCCCACCTGCAAATGCCATAGCCCAGGGAAACGCCCAATCCCCCGCAGACTTTGCACATGCTCCATCGTTAGCAACCGCAGTGCGGGCATCTCCGGCAGGTGCTGGCAGTCTGGCTGGATGCTCCCCTTGCCAGAGAATACCGCCTTGCGCAGCATAGGAAACTTCAACCCCGCCAAAATTGCCGGATTCGGTGAGAGCGTGAGCGTTTCCAACTGCTCCAGCGCCCCCAGCGGACTCCCGTCCACCCAGTATAACGGCGGCGTGTAATGCGGGGTGAAATATTCCGCTCCCGACCATCCGAAGTGCAAATCCAGCTGCCGCAGTTGCCGACATTTCCGGAGCGGCCCCAAGTCCTCCAACTCCCCGCTGGCCACTTTCAGCGTATGCAAGTTAGGCATCACCTCCACGAACGACAAATCCCGCAGACACGTCCATCCCAGCGAGACCGATTCCAACGCCGGGAAGAATCGCAGCACCGCACTCACCTCCCCCAGTTGACGTCGGTCGTGACTGGTATCCGGATGGAACGTCGTGAAATAGGGCATCACCGCCATCGCCCGTTCCGTATCCACCGCCGAGTATTCCGGGGCCAGCAGCGGATTCAGCAGGAAGAGCTTCCACTTTTGATGGGGGAAGGCGGGATACAGATGCGGCTGCCGTTGATCCATCGGCAGTCGAAGGAATTCGATCATATGCGTCGCCTGGCAAACCAGGAAAATCAGGTAACGTTCATCCAGCGAGCGGGCATCTTCCAGCGCCCATTTGGTAAAGTCAGAGTATTTGGAATTCATAAGTCCGGGAGGTGATAAATGAAATGTCTAGCCGACCGCCGGAGCTTGCGCTAAATCCTCACTTCATGCAATAAAAATGCCATCCGAATCCCCCGCCAGAAACCCGCTGGTTTACGATTGAGAGCCAACTGGTGGCCAAGGACTGTCCTTAGGCGCTGACCATCAAAACCAACGCGCCCACCTAGAACAAGCCTTCTGGTGAGTATCAGGCTGTCATTGTAATCCAAGAGCGACAAGGGCATCGATCGGAAAATAGACCATAGGGTAATGAGCTTTTGCCTCTTTGTGAAACGGCTTGTCGTTCGTGACGAGGGGAACGTGCCGTCTCGATGCGACCGCGAGATAAATGAAATCACCGGCACGAAGAGCTGGCAGAGCACAATCCATGTGTTGCTCCATAAACTTCTCATCGATTGGGATTGGAGTAACCCGCAGACCATCCGCCTCGGAGAAAGCAGGGTGAAGCCCATTGGAGTTCAAGGTGCGGGATCGGCGGATCGCACACGACATCTCGAAAAAACCGTGCATCGGAAGAAGCAATTCAATACCAGCCTCGGAAGCTCTGCGAAGAAAATGGAGGCTGTGGGTGTGATTGTCGGACGCAAAATCAATCGCATCAATGACTACGTTGCTGTCAATGACGACCGCTTTGGCTGATTTCATAAAATACGATGTTATGACAGATAGGAAAGCACGCGCTCAGGGGCCTGACTACTTAATCACCGACAGCAGTGTCGATTTTTGCCGAACTGCCTTAGAGGCGACAGAGTTGTCGGTTTTGGCGCGGGGGAGTGATTTCATAGTGGAAGTTTGGCAGGATTTAGCCGCAGAGACGCGTGATCGTCAACGTTATTGTCGATTCCCACTCGGCTGCGCCTGAATTCCTGCGGATGATGACAACGGACTTTTTGGGGAACTGCGGGGAGGCAACTGTCGGGCGGGGGATTTCCCGAGGGGCTTCCCTCCGCTGAATCCCCTAGGCTTGTGCAACCATGGCCGTAGATGCTGGCTCGATCCACCTCCACTCCGAGAGTCACGTCAACTCCTCGCAGCAACACGGCCTTTATTGTTCGCCCTTGGTTGGTTGTTGGTAGGTTACTCATTCAGCACTCTTCGGGCGTTTGGCTTCGTAAATGGCGAGTAGCTTCTTGTATCGCTCATATGCCTTCTTGTCCAAATCATAGATCAAAGGTTTCTTCCCGTCGTAGAGAACGATCTCGTGACATCCGAAGCACACAAGTGCGTAGTATGTGATCTCCCCGGCCTGCCACGAAATGCAGTAATCAGGATGGTATCCGCCACACAACTTCGGCCCTCCATAGACCTTAATAGAATCGGAACGGCTTAACAAGTGACGTAGATCGTCAGAGTTGGTGGCAGCAACGCTAGGCGTGTAGAATGGAAACTTCCATATCTTCTGCGTGTCCTTGCGCTTAATCTCGACGGCAAGGAGTTTGGGGTCCCAACTCTGATGCGGTAGCCCCTCGAACACGACGATGGACTTTGCTGCGGCAACCGTGGTTCTGTAAACGTCTGATGCTTCAATTGTCGGCGCATTCTCGTCGTTGGCATTCGCTGACAAGGTGACAATTAGGGCAAGAATGATGCTCAGGACTTTCATGCTGATTTGTGAGGTTGGAGTTGGGGCGAACTACTTGATCACCGACAGCAGTGTCGATTTTTGCCGAGCTTCTTTAGAAGCGACAGAGTTGTCGGTTTTGGCGCGGGGGCGTGATTTCATAGGCGAATTTAGGTGGGATTTAGCCGCAGAGGCGCGGGATCGTCAACGTTAATGTCAATTTCCGCTCGGAGGTGCGTGGATTCCTGCGGATGATGACAACGGGTTTTTGGGGAACTGTGGGGGAGCCAACTGTCGGGCGGGGGATTTTCTGAGGGGCTTCCTTCCGCTGCGCTCTCTCCGTCCTCTGTGGTTAAACTCCATCATGCCTGAATCCCCTTGGCTTGTTCAACCATGGCCGTTGTTGCTGGCTCGCTCCATCTCTACCCCGAGAGTTGCGTCAATCCCGCCCCGCCTTACTAGCCTCCAGCAACCTCGGCGAACCTCTATCGCCCTCTGCGGTAAAGCTCCCATCCCGCAGCCTGCAGAATTACCGCAGAGAACGCAGAGGACCGCAGAGCTAAACTTGTTGCGGATAAGAGAAGAAGGCCATCTCTCAAAAGCAACGATTCCCTGTTCACCACGCGCTCGGCCCCTCAGCCTCTGCGAATCACTGCGCTCTCTGCGGTAAATCCACCATCCCGCAGCCATCAGAATCAAGGCAGCGAACGCAGTCCTGATCAGGCAGCCCACATTTCGG
>JANOAV010000107.1:0-23219 GCA_031411295.1 Verrucomicrobiales bacterium
GTTGCCACGGTGCGCAGCGTGTCGCTTTCCTGACGCGACTGATGCCCGTCGATGAAACTCCCTTTCGTCGGATTTCCCAAGCCGAGCACGAAGGTCTCCTTCACTGATTTCGGCAGCGGTGTGATGGGCGCAAGACTCACGGAATCCCCATCGGTGAGGACGATCAGTCGTGTGCTTCCATCCGGGAACTCGCCCACCTGCTTCAGCGCGCCATTCACCGCCTGGCCGAGGTCCGTCTGCCCTGCTGGCATGGCATAGGAAAGCGGGAGCCCGTTAAAAACATTGCGCACCAGCTCCGGGTCGCGCGCCTCCATCACCACCGGCATCGACTCCGTGTAAAAGGCGATCACAGCGTAGCGCAAATTTCCGCTCACGCGCTGGAGGATGCCATCCACCACCTCCTTCATCCGCGCGTGCCGCGTCAGCTTTGCATCCGGCCCCGCATCCACCAGATACATGCTGGGGGAGAGATCCGCCACGAACACCAGCCGCGTCGCCTGCTTGTCACCACCGCCTTTGCTGTCGCCTGCAGAAGCCAGTTGCAACACCATCAGCGTGGCCAGACCCCATGCGAACCCCGCCAAACTAAACGAACGCAGAAACGGCACCGCCAGCGTCCAACGATTCGGCCTGCCTCCCGGCCCAAAAGCCAACCGTCCCACCACGCGAATCCGCCGCGCATGCAGCCATTCGGCAAGCGATGCGAGGATAAGGACGATGAAAGCGGCTAGGAGCGGGAGCATTGGTGGTGAACCAGGGGAAGACCTGCGCAACGGGGTGGAATTTCGGTGGGCCGAGGATTACTTGAGCGCCCTGCGATGGAAAGACCTTTCGGCTACCTGAAGACGGACGCCCCCTCCAACACGTATCGTTCATCGCGCAGACCTGATGAGGACGAGAGCTTACGGCCGGGGTGCCGGCCGAAACTTCGTCATTCGTCATTCGTTCATCCTTCGCAGTCTTGCTACGGAGAACGGATCATTCGTTAATCGTAAATCCTTCCCCACGGTCGTCCACCAGAGCATGTTGGCTGCGGGGTGCTGCCGACTGAGGCCAGTCGGCACACGTTGGTGTCCAGGCTTTGGCCGATAGCATCCTGCAACACACACTCCTTTCGGCTAAAGCTATTACACCAACCGAGGAAAATGCGCAGTCGAGCCGACTGCGCCACGCTCCCCCGGGTTATTGGCTATTCGCAGCTTCCATACGCTTCAATTGCTGCAAGCAATACAGCAGTGGCAGGGCGCCGAAAACTCCGAACGAACAGTCAATCAGCCGCCAATAAAATGGGATGCCGCGCAGCGGGCCACAGATCAAGGCCAGGGGGATCACCGCAAAACACGCGAAGAGGCCGGCGTATAAATTCGCCCGACTGGACAAGGGATGCAGCCAGGGACTGATAAAGAATGCCGCTATCATCAGGTGCCCGAAGGTCAGTCAATCGGCGCCATAAGCGATCCAAGGATAATCAGGAAATCTCGAACAAGGAGGTCACGCTTTCGCCCTCATGAATCCTACTAGCCAGCCGCAGCGGCCCCGATGCCGCAGCCTGGGCTGCCGCCGTATGGCCGCACCGCGGCATCGAAGGCGTGCGCAGCCTCATGGCCCTAGCCGGACTGGTTGATTAAATGGGAGTTGGGTTTGCTGGGAGGCGGCGGTTCCGGCTTTGAGGAGGCTTTGCAGGTCGCGCAGGCGGTGGCTTGGGCGCAGGCGGATTCGAGGGCTTGGTGGCTATGGTTGCGGCGGAACCCCGACCTCCAAGATGATCAACTACCCCCCCGCCGGGTGGTGCATTTTGAAGTGACCATGAGTAGTGCATTTTGAAGTGACCGCTGACAGCGGCATACAAACAAACCCTAGCTCAATTTGAGCACGAGTGCGCTGCCAGAGCCGACCATTGGCTACCGATGCCGGAAACGACAGATGCCATGCACCTTGCCGCAGCGCAGGAATATGATGAGGACATCATCAAGGTGGGCCAGGAAGTGGAAGCTCGCGTCATCAAAGTGGACAAAGTGGAACGCCCAATCTACAGCCGGGCCTCTCCAGCAAAGCCGCCCTCGTCGGCCCACTCACGAAACCACATTTCTCTTTTCATCTGGTGAAATTCCCGTCATGAATGAACTAGGTTACCCCGGTTACTCCCCCATGGTGTTATGAAATATTCCCTTTGGCTTCTCCTCCTTACTATCGGCACTGTTGATGCTGGCGCAGTCTATTGGACCGATCGTGCCAGCGGGGCCAAAGCCATTCGTCGCATGGGAATGAACGGCTCCTCCCCCACGACCACCACCCCGTTGCTGGCCCTCGCCACGGGGGCTGACCCACGCGGCATCGCAGTCGATACCAGTGCGGGGAAACTTTACTATGGTTCGCTGACGCAGATCATCCAGGCGAACTTGGATGGCACTGGGTCCAGTGTAAAAATTTCCGGACGAACGGCCGTGCGTGATCTTAAGTTAGATCGGCCGACCAACTACCTGTATTGGGCGGACCAGACTGGGGGAAATATTCAGCGCGCCCTAACGTCAGATTTTATCATCAATGCCAGTTACGCCAAGTTGGCCACGGATGTCTATTATCTGGACCTTTACCGTGTCCCTGGGAACACCAGTAATCCGCTGATTCTCTGGGGCGACAGCAATACCAGCATTTGGATCACCGGGGTGGATGTCAGTTGGATTACGCCCAATTTTTCCTGGGGCCCGGGGAGCAGCGTGCGGGGGGTCTGCGTGGATTCGGAAAATCAGATGCTCTATTGGAACGAAAAGGATGCGAAGATGGTGCGGAGGGCAAAATTAAAGATCAATGGCGAGGTGGATTCGACCACGATTCAGAATCTTTATACCGGCTTAAATGCGCCACACGGCCTCGTGTTGGATTTGCCAGCGCGTAAATTATACTGGGTGGACAGCGGCACGAATGGCACCACGGGTTTTGGTCGTAGTGGGGTGAATCGGGGGGACTTGGATGGCGCGGGCGCAGCCGAGGCATTGATCGGTCCCAGCAGCACCCTGAATGCATTTGCCGGGCAGCCGTGGGATCTGGATTTGGATCCGAGAACCCTAACTTATGATGAATGGAAGGCGCGTTATTTCCGCATCGATGCTCCCTTGAGTCAGACTGGTCCGGGGATGGATCCGGATGGGGATGGGATGAAGAATTTCGCAGAATATGCGCAAGGCACTCCGCCGTTGGTGGCTGGGGCAAATCCTCAACTGCGCGCACTGAGCATCAGCGTTTCAGGCACGAATTATCCGGCCATCCAATTCTCCCGCCGGATCGGAGTGACGGATGTAAATTATTTCGTTCAGGTTTCTACCAGCCTCGGAGCGTGGCAGGATAACGTGCACACGCCCTCGGCTGGCGTGACGCCAATTACCGTGGAAACGTCCATCACGCCTTTGGATGATGGTATGGAGTTGGTGACGACGCGCAGCAATACGCCATACTTCAGCCAAGCGCGGCAATTTCTCCAAGTGTTGATGGAGGCCAAACCGTAAAGCGCTTCCTTGCGTGTCGCTGGTGACTTGCCGAGCGGCGGCCTGACGGCTCTGCTGCGTCCATGAATTTCAGATTGCGCATCTTCTTGCTGATCTCTCTTTTGGCTCTGACGGCTGGCGCGGAGGAACCGAAGGTGGTGGCCTATATTCCGAACTGGATTGATTTGCCAAGCTTTGCCAAATCGATTGCCTATGACAAAGTGACTCATCTCAATATCGCTTTTGAAAATCCCGTGGATGACGCAGGGACGCTTTCTTTCAACCAAGGAAATGGTAGTATCATCAAAGAAGCCAAGGAGCATCACCTTAAAGTTCTGCTCTCGATTGGGGGCGGATCCGCTTCGGGGGACCAGGCGGTGCTGGCGCGCTATGGTAAGTTGTTGGCGGCGGATCGGCGGGAGGCGTTCGCGCAGAAACTCATGGACGTGGTCGTGACCCGTGGTTTCGATGGGTTGGATGTGGATCTGGAAGGACCGTCGATCACGGCTGACTATGGAGCGTTCATTCAGGCGCTCTCCACTCTGGCAAAGGCCAGCTATAAGCTGCTCACTGCGGCGTTGTCTCGGGGTTACGGCGGGGACAAGGTGACGGCCGAGACGCTCCGGAAATTCGATTTCGTGAACCTCATGGCCTATGACGCCACCGGACCATGGAGCCCTCAGGAACCCGGGCAACATTCATCCCTGGAGTTTGCCAAAGAAAATGTCCGTTACTGGTTGGGCCGGGGATTGCCAAAGGAGCAGGCGGTGCTGGGGCTGCCGTTTTATGGCTATGGATTTGGCGAAGCCAGCAAGAACCGCGACTATCCCTACGCCAAGATCCTCACCGATTTTCCCGGGGCGCAGAAGAGTGACCAGGTGGGCCAGACGATCTGGTATAACGGCATCCCCACGATTCAGGCCAAGACGCGATTTATGCTGGAAACTGGCTTGGCCGGAGTGATGATTTGGTCGCTCGATTCCGATGCCAAGGGAGAGCATTCGCTGCTACAGGCCATTCATGAAACGCTGCAAACGTGGCGGGCGAGGTAACGAGACCAACGGCAGGATCAGCCGGCTGCGGAAGTTGCTGGGTCTCGTGACCTCGCCCTCCATACGATGCCTCCACGTTGCCTCAACGAAACAGCCCGGAGTAGCGCTGGGGCTGCTCCGGGCTGGGGCTTGATTCTCGAAATACGGCTAGCTTATTTCTTTTCTCCAGTTGGTTTCGACTCCTTGGGCGTATCCTTGCCTTTTTCAGGAACAGGTCTGGCGGGGATGTCGATGCTCACTGGCGGAGTCGTGGCAGAGATGGGTTGGCGATTGGCCGGTGGTGGGACCGCACCTGGAATGGAAATGGGCGGAGTGGCCATGCCGGGCGAGGCAGCCTGAGCCGGTGCGGCTTGGGTTCCCACTAACTCTACTTGATAGATCACGAGTGAATTCGGGCGGATCTGTGGAGGGCGACCTGCTTCACCATAGGCCAGGGCTGGGGGCATCCAGAATTTGTAAGTGGAGCCGATTTCCATCATGGCCATAGCTTCCTGCCAGCCTTTGGTCATGCTTTGCGGCACCGTGCGCGGGGTCCCTTCGGGGCTGCGCTCGAACTCTTTGCCATCGGCCAGGGTGGCGACGTAGTTCACGGTCACCATCTCATCCGCTTTGGGCTTCACGCCTTCCGCTTTCTTCACGACCTTGAATTGCAAGCCAGTGGGCGTGGTGGTGACACCTTCGGCCTTGGCATTTTGCTCAAGGAAGGCGGCGGCTTCTTTTTGGTTAACTTCACCTTCCAAGCGGGCCTTTTCCTGCCGACGGCTGGTGACTTCCTGCTGCACCCCGTTCATTTCCGCGCGCATCCCGCCCTCGCTCAGCTTGGGCTTGTCTCCGTTGAGGGTTTCCTTCAGGGCCGCCATCAATTGCGCGATGTCCACCTTGAGGTCATCCTTCTTAAGCATGTTAGCCAATTGGGCACCATTGACGAAATCGCTCGACTTATCCCCTGCCATGACGGCTTTGAATCCAGCTTCGACTTCGGCCAAATTTGTTTTCGAGGAACCATCATCCATGCGCTTGAGTTGGTTACCCATGAAGACTCCGAGGGCATAATTGCGACGTTCTTCGTCCGTTTTGAATGCAGTGGCATCGGCAGGATCCGGGGCCGCGCTGGGTGGCTGCATACTCGGACCGCCGGGGCCGCCGGGAGCACCGGCAGGCCGCGCCCCGGGGGCAGGCCGGGGAGCCGGAGCGGGCTGCCCAGCTGGGGCGGATGGACGGATGGCGGCCGGAGGCGCTGGAGCGGCCTCTTGCGCGACACTAACGGAAAGCGCAGCGGTGGTGGCTGCGAGGAGGAGTTGGGTAAAACGGTTGGGTCTCATGAACGGAACGGGGTTGGAAATAGGGCAATTTCTGCCAAATGATGGCGCAAGGCTAGCGGGCACGCCGCTTGGCGTCAATGAAAGTTGCAGTGAGAAATGAGGGGGGAATTGGCACCGGAAAAAAGCCACGCACTATAAGTGGCGAAATTTCCAGATGAAAACATGCCCTATGCTTTCAGAAAATCCCGGGTAGATTGGACACAAAGTTCTCATGAGCCCAGACCCACCCACCGAATCCAAATCCCAACGCCTGCCGAAGTTTGCCATGCTGTTCGTGGTGTGGTTGGTGACGCTAATCGTGGCACTTTTAGCGCTTTTCATGGAACCGTTGCGCAATATCGGCTCAGCATGGTGGTGGGTGCCGCCGGTGCCAGCACTGTGGACGGGAGGATTCTTTTCGGCCAAGATTATCCATCATCGAAGTGATTGGCCGCTTTGGATTGCCGGAGGGTTCATCTATGGGGCGCTGCTGCTCTGTAGTTACGTTGGACTGCTCTTCGGTTATTGTGCCCTGTCCGCGTTTCGCTTCCATTGAAACATCTCCTTCCAGCCCTTTGGCTCAGCCTGTCGATGGCTGCGGCAGAGCCCGTGGCCCGTGTTTGGACGCACACCGATGGACGAAAACTCACGGCAGCTCTCTTGGGCATCGAATTCGAAACCGTCGTCTTGCGGTCATCGGAAGGCGCACCGCTCACGATGCCATTGACGCAATTGAGCGAAGGAGACCAATCTTTCCTGCGAGCCTGGCAGCGGGAGCGCTTGCCTGAAGCGGCCTTGCCGCCAGTGGTGTGGCCAGGAGAAATCTCCGCTGGCACCGTGGCACTATCCGCCCCGGTGCGGGAGGAGGAGCGCTGGGTCATGAACACGGTCAACTATCATTTCATCTGCGAAACTGAACTAGCCACTTCCGCCGTGCAGGATTTGGCATCGGTGGGCGAAGCCACCCGCCGCTGGCTGCGGGCTTGGCCGCTGCCAATGCCAGAGTTGCCTGCGAACACTAGAGCGGTGGCGCGACTCTTCAAAAACAAAGCCTCGTATGAAGCCGCAGGTGGCCCGGTGGACTCCGGTGGGTTCTTCCGCGGACGCTGGGGTAATGGGGAACTCCTCGTCCCCTACGAAAGTCTGGGCTTGGAGCCGAATCCCAACGGCAACGGCTATCGCAAAAGCCTGACCTTCTCTCCCCGCACGCTAGTGCATGAGATGACGCACCAACAGATGGCCCCGTTGCTCCCGTTGCTCCCGCTCTGGCTTAGTGAAGGCTTGGCTGAACTGGCTGCGTTGCCGGAATATCGGGGTGGCAAATTTCGCGTTAGTCGGGAACTCATGCTGGGGAGGCTCCGACAGCGCTGGGAAGAGTATGAAACGAGAGATCCCGTCACTGGCGCAAAAAGTTCCACCGCTCCGCGCACTCCTGCCAGCGCTTGGACGATCCCGCTCGAGACCCTCTGCAGCCTTGATGAGACCAGCCCGGCCTGGCTTCGAGGCACGCTGGCGGATAAACATCGCTTCTACCTAACATCACTAATTGTCAGCTACTATTTCCTGTATCTGGAAGGCGATGGCCAGGCCAGGCGGCTGCGGCTCTACTGGCAGGATCTGCTCCAGGCCCAGCGCTATGTGGCGACTCGCGGCCAGTCCGGCAACATTCCTCCCGGCATCGATCCACACTTACCAGCCCTGCAGGAGGCGCTGACAGCGCGCTTATTCGGCAGTCAAACCCTGCGGGCGCTGCAAGTGGACCTCCGGAAACGCTGCCATGCGGTCGGGATGCGCGTGGAGTTTCCGCCAAGTTAGGGCGGAATAATGGTGGCGGGATGGCCGGAGTTGGCTAATAGGGAAGGGCATGACCAGTCTCTCCCGCACCCCTGTTCTCGCTGCCTTGAAAGCCACCGCTCCGTGTGACGAAATCCTCGTCTCTGGGTGGGTCCGCACGCGGCGTGATGCCAAAGCCTTTTCCTTCATTGAAATCAACGACGGCTCGTGCCTGCGCGGCCTGCAAGTCGTGGCGGATGTCGGTATTCCCGGCTATGACATCGTGCCAAAGCTGAACACGGGAGCCAGCGTGGAAGTGCGTGGTAAGTTGGTGCCCTCACAGGGAGTCGATCAACCGTGGGAAGTGCAGGCCGCTTCCCTGAGCTTGCTGGGTGAGGCGGATGAAACCTATCCGCTGCAGAAGAAACGCCACTCTGCTGAATTCATGCGCACGATTGCCCATCTGCGCCCGCGTTCGAATCTCTATGGCGCGGTGTTTCGGGTGCGCAGCAAGATGGCCCACGCGGTGCACTTATTCTTTCAGGATCGGGGATTCGTTTACGTGCACACGCCCATCATCACGGCCAGCGATTGCGAGGGAGCCGGGGAAATGTTCCGCGTCTCCACGCTGCCCGTGGGGGAGGGGGATTTCACCAAGGATTTCTTTGGCAAGCAATCGTTCCTGACGGTTAGCGGTCAATTATCTGGAGAAACGTTCGCCTGTGCGCTGAGTAACATTTACACGTTTGGCCCCACCTTCCGGGCGGAGAATTCCAACACCACGCGTCATGCCGCTGAGTTCTGGATGATCGAGCCGGAAATGGCCTTCACCGATCTGCAAGGCGATATGGAGATGGCCGAGGCGCAGGTAAAATACATGGTGTCCTATGCGCTGGAACATTGTCAGGAGGATCTGGCGTTCTTCAACAAATTCGTCGATCAAGAACTGCTGGCCCGTCTGAAGTTCGTGGCGGAGCGGCCATTCCAGCGAGTGACTTATGATGAAGCCGTCGAGATCCTGCTGAAGTGCGGCCAGCAATTCGAGTATCCCGTGGAGTGGGGACTGAATTTGCAGAGTGAACATGAACGCTACCTAACCGAAAAGCATTTCCAGTGTCCGGTCACAGTTTACAACTATCCAAAGGACATCAAGCCCTTCTACATGCGGCTTAACGAAGACGGTCGCACCGTGACCGCCATGGATGTGCTGGTGCCTGGGATTGGTGAACTCATCGGCGGCAGTCAGCGGGAAGAGCGCCTGGATGTGCTGCTGGAGAACATGCGTCGTCACGGGCTCAGTGAGGAGGATTACTGGTGGTATGTGGACCTCCGCCGTTACGGCAGCGTGCCCCATGCGGGTTACGGCATGGGCTTCGAACGCTTACTGATGTTCGTCACGGGCGTTAGTAACATTCGCGACGTCATCCCCTACGCGCGCACCCCAGGCTCCGCCGATTTCTAATCATTCGTCCATCCCAAATCATAAATCATAAATCATAAATCTCCCCATGCCGACCGATCCCACCAGCCACGCCCTGCTCGACGCTGCCATTCGCATTGTGCCGGACTTCCCCAAACCCGGCATTTCCTTCAAGGACATCACGCCCCTGCTGGCCAATCCTGAAATGCTGAAGTTAGCCATCGATAAACTGATGGACACCATGCAAGGCCAGCGAGTGGACAAGATCGTGGCGCTGGACGCGCGGGGATTCCTCTTCGGTGGAGCCATTGCCCCAAGACTTGGCGCAGGCTTGGTCCCCGTGCGCAAGCAGGGAAAACTGCCGTTCTCCACGGAGGCAATCGCCTATGACCTGGAATATGGGTCGAACACCGTGGAGATCCACGTGGACGCCATCGCACCGGGGGAAAACGTCTGGATTATCGATGACGTGCTCGCCACGGGAGGCACCGCCAATGCCGCTGCACAGCTTGTCCAACGGCTTGGCGGCAACCTGCTGGGCATGTCCTTCTTGATGGAACTAACCTTCCTCAACGGTCGTGATGCCCTGCCACCTGGCGTGCCCATTTACAGCGTGCTGGCTTATTAAGCAGCCTGAACACTCTGACAGCAGCAAGTTGATCCTAAGCGATATTGACCCTGGCACTAGCACAACAACCAGACTTGGTAGTGCTGGACGTCATGCTGCCCAAGCGTGATGGCATTTCCGTTTATTCTGACCGTGCCCAAGGCAGGATACCGCTGGGCGGTCGATTAGTCGATTAGCCAGTGCTATCGGGACCGGGTAAACGTCATTTATGTTACTTGCCGGAATTTCCGAATTGCGGTAAAAACCTGTCTCCTTCCCCTCAACCCATGTCCCGTTTTGCCTTTACTGCCCTGGTGGCTGCGCTTTGTCTCGCCTTTTTGAGGCCGGTGGATGCTGGGTTATTGATTACGGAGTTCATGGCGAAGAATCAGTCCACGTTTGTCGATGAGGATGGAAATTCCTCGGACTGGATTGAGCTTTACAATGATGGCTCGGCAGGCGTGGACTTGGATGACTATCATTTGACGGATGATCCACTCAGTCCGCTGAAATGGGCGTTGCCCTCACGGACGCTGGACGCGGGTTCCTACCTGGTGGTCTTTGCCTCGGGGAAAGATCGGCGCGTGGGCCAATTGCACACGAATTTCTCCCTCCATTCTTCCGGGGAATACATCGCCCTCACGGATCCGCTGGGCGTGGTGGTTTTCTCTTATGGGAATCCCTTTCCGCCCCAATCCGCCAATATTTCCTATGGTCTGTTGCAACCAGTGTCCGGCAGCCCGACCTCGTATTTCCTAACGCCCACCCCTGGGGCGACGAATGCGGTGAGCGCGACGCTGAGCGACCCTCCGGTGCTGACGCCAACCAGTCGCACTTTTCTGGCTGCGCAGCAGGTAGTATTGAACGCCCCGCCCGCAGGAGCGCTCTGGCGATACACGCTGGATGGCACCTTGCCGCTGGCTACGTCAGCCGTTTATACAGGTCCCATAACCTTAACCCAGACCACACGCTTGCGGGCGCAGGCCTTCATTGGAGGCCAAGTCAAGAGTGTGCTGGGCGGAGCCACTTACCTGCAGGTAGCGACGGATGCGGCCACGGCTTCGTCAAATTTACCCTTGCTCGTAATCGATAATTTTACTGGCGGCAGGCCCACCAACGGCACGCTGGCGGAGTGGATGATCTTCGAGCCAGATATCCTGACGGAACGGAGTTCGCTGGTGGTCGCGCCAGCTCTGGCTAGTCGCACGTTCATCAAGGTGCGGGGTTCCAGCACCGCCAATGATGCGAAGTATTCCCTGGCGCTGGAAGCGCGCAATCAGTTGGATCAGGATGTCAACGTGGAGCCGCTGGGATTGCCAGCCAACGCGGACTGGGTCCTCAATGCCCCGTATCTTTACGACCGCACGCTGATTCATAATCGGTTCGCGTTCCTCCTGGAGGCAGAGTTGAATCACTATGCGGTGCGGACGCGGCAGGTGGAAGTGTATCTGAACACGGACGGCGGAGCGGTCTCGCAGGCGGATTATTTCGGTGTTTACACGCTGATGGAGAAGATTGAGCGTGATCCGAAACGCATTGATGTCGCGGAGTTAGGCGGGGCCGATAATAGCTTGCCGGCGTTGAGCGGGGGTTATGTCTTCAAATTGGATCGGCCAGACCCTGGGGACGTGGGCGTGTCCATTAACAGTGGCCAAACTTATTACTTGGTGGACCCCAAGGAGCAGGAAATCACCGCTACCCAGCGCGCCTGGCTGCGGGGGTATCTCAATAGTTGGTGGAGCGCGTTGAACAGTTCCCAAGCGAGCAGCCCCTCCCAGGGATATGCTGCCTTCGTGGATGTGCCATCCGCGTTGGATCATCATTTGCTCAATGTGGCCATGAAGAATGTGGACGCGCTGCGCTTGAGCACCTATCTCTTCAAGGATCGGCAGGCGAAGCTGCACTATGGTCCGCTCTGGGACTTTGACCGGTCCATGGATTCACTGGATGGGCGGGACAATAACTTCAATACCTGGCGGGGGGAGACCGGGGATCTGGGCACGGATTATTTCCGCTACTACGAATGGAACCTCTATTTCCGTGACCCCAACTTCTGGCAGCAGTGGATCGATCGTTATGCAGAGCTGCGGCGGACGACTCTGGACGACGCTCATGTGGTGGGGTTGATCGAGGCTCTGGCCGCTGAGATTGCAGAAGCGCAGGCGCGAAATTTCGCGCGCTGGAGCACGGCCCCGCCCAGAACAAATTGGGCGTGGGAGATCCAACATATGAAAGACTGGCTGACCAGTCGCTGGCAGTGGATGGATCAGCAATTCACCCGTCCCGCCACCAGTAATGCGCCGAGTCTGACCGGTGGCATTGTCTCGCCAGGGTTTCTGCTGGCTCTAACCTCCCCTAGTTTAAGCAAGCCCGGCGTGAAAATCTACTACACCCTGGACGGCACGGACCCACGGGAAGCCAGTGCTCCCCAGGATCCGAGTCTGGGTTTGGTAGTGGCCGGGTCATCCGCCCGCGGGTTCCTGCCTACGAGCGACATCGGCCCGGCTTGGCGCGGCAGTGCGACCAGCCCCGATCCGTATGATGACTCGGGTTGGATCCAGGGCACGAACGGGATCGGCTATGATGACACGACCGACTACGATCCGTATATCGGGATCAATTTTGAAGCCCCGAATCCAGTGATGAAGAATGTGCAAGG
Source organism: Verrucomicrobiales bacterium (assembly GCA_031411295.1). Classification (GTDB taxonomy): domain Bacteria; phylum Verrucomicrobiota; class Verrucomicrobiia; order Verrucomicrobiales; family V1-33; genus JAGNEJ01. The sequence goes on from JANOAV010000107.1 coordinate 12,295, forward strand.
CACAGCCTACCAACGGATAAAGTTTACGCTCACCGCAGCGCAACTGGCCACCGTGCAACATTTGGAATTGCGGGCGCGCTTCGATGATGGATTCGTGGCGTTTCTCAATGGAGGGCAACTCGTGGCCCAAAATGCTCCCACCACCCTGGCTTGGAATTCTGAGGCCTCCACCGGTCATGCGGACAGCGATGCCCTGCAATGGACCTCCTACGATGTCTCCAGCAGCATTGCCCTGTTGCATGCGGGGGAGAACACCCTGGCCTGTCACGGCCTGAACACTCCCAAGTCCAGCACGGATTTCCTGTGCCAGGTGGAGTTACTAGCCAGTGCCAATGCAGTTGATTTCGCGGCGGGGGCCCTGGAATACACGGATCCGATTCCGATCCCGCAAAATACGCATCTGGTGGTGCGGGTCTTTGACCCGGCGGAACCAGTGCAGCCCTACCCCTATCAGTCGCCCGGCCCCGGTCAGTCCCCTACGGGATCGCACTGGAGTGCGCCCCTCCGTCTCAGTTTGTTCACCAATGCCGTGCCTGCCACCGCCCAGAATTTGGGACTCACGGAAATCATGTATCATCCCAGCGAGCCGTCCTCCAGCGAGCAGGGAGCCGGCTTCCGTCACAGTGATGATTTCCAATATCTCATCCTCAAGCACAGGGGAAATAGTCCTGTGAGCCTCGGCGGCATGCAATTCATTCAGGGGATTAACTTTCACGCAGAATTCACTCCCAACTCCCTCCTCCTGCCCGGAGCGTTCGTGGCCGTAGTTCGGAATGAAGCCGCCTTTCGCTTTCGCTACGGCATCACGGTTCCCATTTTGGGGAGCTTCACGGAGCGGCTCAATCCGGATGGGGAATGGCTGAAGGCACTGAATGTGAATGGCTTCGATCTGCTGAACGTGACCTACGATGACGTCTCCCCATGGCCGGAGGCAGCGGATGGGTATGGGTATTCGCTCGTGCTACGCGATCCCGCCGGGCTCGAACCGCCGGGCTCTGCCAGTAGTTGGCGTGCCAGCTTGGATCCAGGCGGGGAGGGGAGTCGCCTGGGCGCGCTTAGCTTCAGCCAATGGCAGGCCCGCTATTTTACAAATTCCACCGACTCCGCCCCGACGGCCGATCCGGACCACGATGGTTACGATAATCTCGTGGAATATGCGCTGGGGATTAACCCCACCGCATCTACGGTCAGTCCGCTGCGTTTCGTCAACGTGGGCGGAGTGTGCTGCATGGAATTCACTCGTCGCAAAGATCTGACCAATGTCACCGTCACGCCCCAGATCGGGGACACGCTGGGGAATTGGACCTCCGCCGTGACCGCTCCGCCGCTGACGAATACCGCTGGCACGGAGACGATTCACGTCCCCTTGCCAACCGGAAATGCGGCTGCGCGCGCTTTCTTTCGCGTGCTGGTGACCAAGCCTTAGCAGCACAGCGCCAACGGAATCCGGGCGGAAGTCTGCAAGACGTGGGGCGGGCTTTTTGGCTTTCTTTTTAAAGCGCTTTTCCCGATGCATCCTATTCCTCCTGCCAAATTATTTCGGCTGGGCGCGGTCTTTGCCGCCTTGTTGACGGCCCTCCTGCCATCCTGTGTCTCCATTGAAACTGCGGCCTTACCCGTTCCTCTGGTTGCCTCTGCCAGTCAACAAAATTACCAACAATTGCGCACTGGCCGGAAGTTATATTTGGGCAAGTGCACCAAGTGCCACTCTCCCGAAGTGATTAAGAAATTCTCCCTCGAAGACTGGACGGGGGACATCATGCCCAGCATGGTAAAGAAATCCAAAATCAGTCCCGAAGAGGAATCTTGTCTCTTGGCTTACCTTACGACAGTTTCCAAAACCCCGACTCCGGTTCCAATCAAATCCTAGTCCGAGTCTTCTCTTACAACCATTTTTGGCATTAAACTGACCGCTTGGTTGTCGGTCGCTGACTGGCAGTCGCCCTTCTTGGGTGGCTGCCAGTTTTTTTGTTTATGGGCTCCTTGAGATCACTCCACCTCGCCCCTTCCGAAAACAGGAATCCGGGTCAAAAACTATTAAGAATTTATTCCCCTGGCAACTGGTTGTTCCGCCCAACTCACGCCCTATCAGGAAGTCGCGCCCGGTTTCGATAACGAAAAATTCAACGGTGATTATGGTGCGTCCAGCGGCATCTTCACAAACCACGCCTGTCGCGAACGATCTCACGCCGACCTCCGACGGAGGGCACTAAGGCAACATACCCAAATCATGGGGACACCAGTTGCACAGGGAAACATGTAAAAACTATGCAATCCACAATTGGAATAGATTTACCGCCGAAGCGGATGTTTTTTTCATCAAGTAAAGCTTTTAAGAAATTAACCAAAATATTTCAAAATTGTTGACAATAAACGAAAATAATTCAAAATTATCACGCCGGATTCCCAGCTTTGCCGTTTTTATCAACCGTCATTGAAAGAATCGCGCCCTTAATTGCTAATTTATTTTAAAAATCACTTGCCGTTCAACTGGGTATAATTACAATATTATCCGTAGCGGTTTAATCCCAGTCCCCGTCACGGTTTTCAAACTATTTCCAAAGGGAATCTCAATCCACCACCAAAATGTATTATCACGAGTGCCGATTTCGCACGCGGGTCGCCAAACCAAACTCGCGCCACCGCAACGCTGCCACGGCGTTTTTCGTCATGTCCTCCAGAGCGTGGGCTGTGAGCTTTCTGCTGACGTTCCTTAGTCTTCTGGCTTCCGCATCGGCGGCCCTGAACGTGCAGACATTTTTCATTCCGTTTCCGGAAACGGATTTCCAATCGTCGCTAAAAGCCATCGATACGACCGGCACCCCTGTGGGCAATTCGATGAAGACGATCATTTCCATCGTGGTGCCCACTGCTGGAACTGTGATTCGCTACGACCACTGGGAGGATGGCTATGAGGCGGACCTGAATGCGCCGGTGCAGCCGGGCACCCAGGTCTGGGGTGACGGTAATTTGGCAAATGGCGTGGCGCCTGGTTATCCCACGGACATTCTGCCTGCGGGGGCAGTTATTACGCTGAACAACAACGTCGCACTCCCCCGCAGTGCGACGACGCTGGCCTATGATGGACGCGACCGCATCGGCACGACGGCGGCAGTTGCGGTGACCAGAGCCGGGTGGGGCATCGCCCCGGGCACGGTGCTGGCCAGCGCCACGGAGGTTTACGATACGAGGAAATACGGCACGGCTTACAAGATCCCGGTCGGCACCACTTCGGGCACCGCCCAGAACTTTGAATACTCCTCGCTTCACATCATCGCCGCACAGGACAATACCACCGTGCAGGTGGACCTTGACGGAAATGGCACGGTTGATCAAACCAAGGTGCTCAACCTTGGGGACTCCATGTTCGTCAACGGCGGGGTCAAAGCCGGTGCCACGGTGACTTCCACTAAGCCCGTTCAGGTTCACGAATTGACCGGGGACATCGGGTCCACTTACGAGGGGCGGACCCTGGCCATTCGTCCCACGAATCTTTGGGGCTCCAGTTACTATGCGCCGGTGGGAACCACCCTTGCAACCGAGGTTCATACGGTTTATTTTTACAATCCGGGAGCGGCAGCCATCACTGTCAATTACGAAACCAGCACCGGCACCATCAGCGTGCCGGCCTATCCCGCCGTGGGTTACGATAACGCAAAGTTCTCCATGCCGATGAACAGCGGCGCGCATTTTTACACTGCCACTGGAGACCCGTTCTATGCCATCGGTGCCAATGACAGCGGGGCGGCCGCCACGGCCAACCAAACTCACGACTGGGGATATGCCCTGGTGCCGGAAAATTATCTTACCACTGGCCTCGTCATTGGTTTCGGCCCGGGCTCGGATGATTTGGTGGCTCCCACCGGTCCGGACCAGAACGGAAACCCTGTCTGGGTGACGCCCAATGCCGACACCACTGTTTACGTAAACTACGCCGGGGATTTTACCATCGGCGCCCTGACTGCACCTAATGGGGCGAAATACGACATTGCCTACCCCGTCAAGAAACTCGCCTCGCAGACCATTTATGATCCGAACGACAAGGACATGACCAAGGCTCGGCTGTTCACCACGAATGGCGTAAAGCTGGCCGGTGCCTGGGGTGAGGATCCCTCCAAGGCCGGCCCGGGCTCCCCCTATCTGGACATGGGCACCACCATTGTCCCCTTCCCGCAGCCGGCAGTCACCAAGACCTCAGCCATTGTCGTTGATCTGAACAGCGACGGCAAGGCCGGCACGGGTGACACCATTGAATACCTTGTGCGGGTTGCCAATGAAGGTGTCGTCGATCTGGACAACACCATTGTGCTGGATGCCCTGCCCACTTCAGTGACCTACGTCCCGGGTTCCACCAAAATCAATGGCGTAAGCATTCCTGACAACAGCCTGCCCTCCTCGGTTTTCCCGGTGGATGAAAGCGGCTATGTGCTCAGTTCCATTCCTCCCGGCTCCTACACCGACGTGAAATACCGTGTCACGGTGAATGCGGGTGCTACCAGCATCATCAATAATGTCACCGTGAACGGCGGCTCCGTCACCCTGAGCACCAGCACCACCGTCCCGGTGGCTCCGAGCGGAGGCTCGACGGCATGTTCACTGGCGTTTACCAACGCATCGGGTGCTGCGGCTCCCAGTTATGCCTCCGGCAGCGGCCTTTACGTTACCTTGACCGATGCTGATTCGGCTGGGAAGGGAGCCCAGAGCGTCGTTGTGAAAAACACCACCACAGGAGATATTGAGACCATCTCCCTCACCGAGACCGCGCCGAACAGCGGCATCTTCCGCAATACCAGTCCGCTACCTTCAAGTATCACCGCCGGTCTGTCCCAGGGAGATGGAACTCTTTATTCCCCTATCGGCAGCCTCCTGCAGGCGACCCACACGGATGCCGCCTTTGGCGATGTCTGCACCGCCAACAGTGCCATCGCCGTTCCGTCACTGACCAAGAAACTGTATCTCAACGGTGCCGGCGGGACGCTGGCTGACGGACTCGACCGTATTGACCCGGTGGCTGCGAACGATACCAGCACGTCTCAGACGAGCGCACTTGCCTCGTCGGCCACTACCAAGGCCTCCTTCACAACTTCAGGGGCCAACTCCTGGACTGTCCCCGCAGGTGTTACTTCCATCACCGTGAAGTCATGGGGTGCTGGCGGCGGCGGCGGCGGTGGCGGAAGCGCGTCAGCCGGTGGCGCAGGCGGCGGTGGCGGCTATGCCACCACCACGATTGCCGTTACTCCCGGTGAAACTTTGACCGTCCCCGTGGGCGGGGGCGGAGGCGGGGGCGCGATCCTCACTGTAGGCACTTTGGTAGGGACCGGTGGTGGCGGCGGCGGCTGGTCGGGGGTCAAGCGGGGGACGACGACCTTGATCGCAGCTGCTGGCGGCGCTGGCGGTGGTGGCGGCGATGACGGCGCAACCAACGCCGGTGGGGCAGGTGGGGCGGGTGGAGCCACCACGGGTGTCACGGGTGGAACTGGAGGAAGCCCAACGGCACCGGGAGTCGGAGGCACGCAAAGCGCAGGAGGTTCTGGCGGAACTACTGCCAACTCCATCGGTAGTAACGGCAGTTCTCTCGCCGGAGGCACCGGTGCCTCCGGGTATAATACCACTGGCAGCCTCGCTGGCACCGTAGGTGTCGCTGGAACCGGCGGCGGGGCTGCAGGCGGGCAAGCTAACGACACCGGTCGTGCAGGCGGTGGCGGTGGCGGTGGCGGTTACTTCGGCGGCGGCGGTGCCAGTGGTGCCACTGCCGGAAACATTTCAGGCGGCGGCGGCGGCAGCGGCTCAAGCTACGCTCCGAGCGGCACGCTCACGGCCGGCAGCGGACAGACCACTGCCAACAATGCCGACACCGACTACAACGGCAGCGCCGGACAAGGCGGCAACGGCGGGGCGATTGGCGGGGATGGGACTGCGGGGAATATTGGCCGAGTCGTCATCAGTTACAGCGCTCCTGGCAGCGCCACCTTCACCCAGAGCCCGACCTTTGCCTCGGCCTTTACCTTGCCAGCCACGTCCGCACCCTCAGTGACCGCCTATTACGCAGTCTCCACCGGCTCCATGCCCGCGAGCCCTTCCGTGACCGCGGTCCTGAAAAACGGCGCCACGACGATCGCCACCAGCAGCAGCGTCACCGCCAGCGCCACGACTGGCTCCGGCTTCTTCACCTTCTCCTTCCCCGCTCTCGCCAGTGCCTTCAACTTCGCCGTTGGCGACGCGTTGTCCCTGGTCATCACCAACAACCAGTCGGGCGTCACCTTCACAGTGAGCTACGACAGCATTACCAAGCCTTCAGTCATCAACCTGCCCACGACCACGGTCATTACGATCACCAGCTTCGGCCTTTACAGCACCCCTTATCCTGGCACCAGCCTCATCACTTCCATGACCAACGGCCAGCGCGTCTATGCCCGCGCCGCCGTAAGCGATCCCTTCGGGACCTACGACATTACCAGTCTCGATCTGGCCATCACGGACCCTGCCAACGCCACGACCACCCAGAATCTGACATCCGCAGTTTCCGACAACGGCACTACCAAGATCTACGAATACTCCTTCCTCGCCGGCCCGTCCGACGGTGCCTACACGGTGAAAGCCACTGCCAATGAAGGAACCGAGGGCATCAACGCCATTGCCACCGTGCCCCTGCAGGTAACCTCGCTCGACCTTGGCACACCCAGCACCACGACCTTTATCGATGCGGCAGGCAACGACGTAACCGTGTATCCCACCACCGGCCCGGTCTATGTGCAGGTCGTGGATCGCGATCAGAACACGAATGCCAGCGTCGTCGAAACGGTGACCGTCGTGGTCACCACCAGCAATGGAGACCGGGAAACCATCACGCTCACCGAAACCGGCCCCAATACCGGCATTTTCCGCAGCGCGGCCATCACCACCAACACCAGTGCCGTCACCCTGGGCAACGGTGCCCTCAACGTGATCGCCGGTGCCGGACTCTCGGCCGTTTACATTGACCCCACGGATTCCTCGGACACCAGCAGCGATACGGCGACGATCGCGGCACCGGTAGGAACGCCCGCCGTCAACATCTTCAAATCCCTCGTTTCACCGAGCAATGGAAACGTTCTGGTCGGAGGCACGGTGACCTATAACATCGCGGTTTCCAACCCCGGCACCGTCAATCTCCCGACGGTGAGCGTCACGGACACCTACACTGCGGCCAATCTTTCTTTTGTGAGCGCCAGCATTGCCCCCAATACCACCGGTTCCGGCACCATGAACTGGACCAACGTGGGTCCGCTGGCTCCGGGACAGACCGTAAACATTACGGTGAATTTCACCGCACTGCTGGCGGGAACCAACATCCCCAACTCCGTCTCCGCGGGGGGAACGGCCACCGCCGGTCCGTCCACGGTTAACGTCACCATTCAGAAGCCCGCAATTCTGGTCACCAAGACGCTTCTCACTCCCGCGTCCGGACCAGCTTACATCGGCGACACCATCTCCTGGCGCATCGTGGTTCAAAACGTCGGCAACACCAGCATCACCACCCTGCCGCTTTCGGATACCTACAGTGGCGGCGCTTTCACCTTCGTGTCGGCCACGACAGCGCCCGATTCCGCCGGGAGCGGATCGCTCCTTTGGAACAACCTTGGCCCGCTCGCGGCCGCCGCATCCAAAACGATCGATGTCACCATGACGGTCAAGGGCACCGGCAATCCCAGCCCAAATACTGCGGATGTCTCCTACGCGGTGGACTCCCTCGGAAATGCCGTTCCACCCTCCGTCAGCACCGCTAGCATCGTCACCATCGGTGGTTCGATCGGCAGCACCATCTTCAAGGACACCAACAACAACGGAGCCTTCAACACGGGCGAAGGCATCGCTAATGTTTATGTTTACATCGACACCAATGGCAACGGAATCCGGGACGTCGGCGAACCGTTCGACATCACCGATTCCACCGGCACCTATTCCATCCACAACCTGCCCGTGGCCGCCGGCGCCGGCACCACCTACAACGTCAAGGTGGACACCACGACGCTGCCCGCCGGTCTGACCACCAATGTCGTCGATCCTGATGCGACAAAGAACAGCGCGACCTCCATCACCCTCACGCGCACCGTCCCTGACGTCACCACGGCGAACTGGGGCTACCGTGGCACCGCCTCAATCGGTGACCGCGTCTGGCTCGATCTCAATGGAGATGGTATTCAGGACGCCACGGATCGGCCAATAGCTGGGGTCAAGGTCTTCATTGATCTCAACGGCAACGGAACCTGGGAGGCAAATGAGCCCACCGCCACCACCGATGCCAATGGCAACTACACCATCGGCACTCTCCCGGACGGCACTTACAGCGTCGTGATCGACACCGCCACGCTGCCCGCAGGCGTCACGCCGACTTTCGATCTGGACGGAACCGCCACCGCAAACAAGTCCACCGTCACAGTCACTGCCGGCCAGGTTAGAACCGACGCCGACTTCGGCTACGTAGGCGGCGCATCCATTGGCAGCATCATTTATGCAGACTGGAACGGCAACGGCGTGCTTGATGCCACCACCGACAAGGGACTCTCAGGCGTGAAGGTCTTCATTGATCTCAATGGAGACGGCATCCGTCAGGCCAACGAGCCCTTCGCCACCACCAATGCCACCGGCGCTTACAACATCACCGGTCTGACCGCCGGCACCTATGCGGTGGTCGTTGACACCACCAGCCTTCCAGCAGGCGTCGTAGTGAAAGGCGATCCCGACCCAACCAAGGACGGAAAGACCTCAGTCACAGTCACATCGAGTCAGGCCAACACGACGACCAACTTCGGCTACCAGGGCAGCTCCATCATCAGTGGCAAATTTGTGGTCGGAAACGGAAACGGCGTCGCCGACACCGGCGAGGCCGGCCTGAACGGCGTCACCCTTTCGCTGCTTTTTGCAGGTCCGGACGGAATCTTTGGCAACGGCGACGACACCACCCTCACGACCAACACCGCTGCCGACGGCGCTTACAGCTTCGGTAATCTCCTCGCGGGCAGCTACCGCATCAGCAAGACAACCCCCGCCGGTTACGCCAGCCTGGCGGACGCAGACGGTGGCAACCCCGACCTGATCAACGTCACTCTCGCAGGCGGGGCCACACTGGCTGCCAGGGATTTCGAGGCCAGCATCGTGACTGTTTCAGGAAAGGTGTGGGACGACGCCAACAACAGCGCCAACAACACCTTCAGCAATATTCCCTCCGCCGGGGAAACGGGCACCAACGCGGGCGGCTTGCTCTATGCCATTCTCGTTGATTCCAGCGGCAATGTTGCCAAATCCACCCCGGTGAATGCGGACGGCAGCTACACCTTCAGCACCGTGCTTCCGGCCAGCGGTTACACCATCCGCCTCGCCACCAGCGCAGGCACTGTGGGCCAGACGGCGCCAGCCGCGGGCCTGCCCTCTGGCTGGACGGCCACCTCCCCCACCGCCACCGGAGCATTTACCGTCGCCACCACAAGTTTGGCTGGCAATGATTTCGGGATTGAATCCCTCCCCACGGCCAATCCGGCCAGCGGCACCTTCGCCAATCCAGGTGGCACGACCCCAGTCAGCGTGCCGACACTGAGTGGCACGGATCTGGAAGACCCTGCCGTCACGAAGTTCATCATCAAGACGCTGCCAACCAACGGCACCCTTTACTACAACGGCACCGCCGTCACCACCGGCCAGACGATCACCGGCTACAACGCCGCGTTACTGACTTTTGATCCGAACGATGGCACCTTCACCTCCACCTTCACCTACACGGCTGTCGACGCTGCCGGAAAAGAATCTTCGCCTGCCACGGTAACGATGAACTTTAATGCATTGAGCATCGCTGGTAATGCCCTCAATGACGCCAACGGCCTGACCGATTCCATCGTCAATGGCACCGGCACCAATGCCGGAGCCACGCTCTACGCCAACCTCGTGAGCGGCGGACTCGTCGTCGCCAAGACACCCATCGCTGCAGACGGCAGCTACAGCTTCGCCAACGTGAGCGCCAACACGACCTACACCGTTGTGCTCAGCACCACCAACGGCACCATCGGAGCCGCCGCCCCTGCCGCCAGCCTGCCCGCAGGCTATGTGAACACCGGTGAAAACATCGGAGCCGCCGCCGGCAATGATGGAACACCCAATGGTTCGCTCACCGTCGCGATCGTCACCACCAGCATCTCCAACGCCAATTTCGGCATCGAACAACCGCCGACGGCCAATGCCATCACTGCTGCTTCCCAGGCTAATCCCGGCGGCACCACCGAAGTCACGGTAGCCACATTGACCGGCACCGATCCCGAAGACCCAACCGTCACAAAATTCATCATCCAAACGCTGCCAACCAACGGCACGCTGTATTACAACGGCAGCGCCGTGACCGTCGGCCAGACCATCACCGCCTACAATCCAGCGCTCCTGACCATTGATCCCAACAACGGCAGCCTGACCGTGAGCCTCACCTACAGCGCCGTGGATGCCGCCGGAAAAGTCTCCGCCGCCGCCACGGTCCAGATGCCCTTCGCGGCATTGAGCATCGCTGGTAATGCCCTCAATGACGCCAACGGCCTGACCGATTCCATCGTCAACGGCACCGGCACTAACGTCGGAGCCACGCTCTACGCCAACCTCGTGAGCGGCGGACTCGTCGTCGCCAAGACACCGATCGCCGCGGACGGCAGCTACAGCTTCGCCAACGTGAGCGCCAATACGACCTACACCGTCGTGCTGAGCACCACCAACGGCACCATTGGCGCAGCTCCTCCAGTCGCCAGCCTGCCCGCAGGCTACGTCAACACCGGCGAGAACATCGGCACCGCCGCCGGCAATGATGGCACACCCAATGGTTCGCTCACCGTGGCTGTGACCACTGCCAGCATCACGCAAGCCAACTTCGGCATCGAACAACCGCCGACGGCCGACGCCATCACTGCTGCCTC
>JANOAV010000108.1:0-38558 GCA_031411295.1 Verrucomicrobiales bacterium
GGATCGTCTGCCTGCGGCCCCATAACCACCCTCAGAAACACGCTCTCGCTACGCCCCAACGCTCGGCTACCCAATGCACCGTCCAGATGCTAACCAGTCCACGAATCACGCTTGCGTTCCGCGGAGCGGCTTTGTCCAACAGGTGACTTCGCCACGATCGGCGCGGCCATCGTAGCCGTGCAGACGAGCACGCTAAGCGGCCCCCTCGTGCTCGAACTTCAGCCGACCTACGTCAGCACCGTGGAGACCTTTCCGCTGGTCTTCAGTGATCTGGGCACTACGGCGGCGAACACCCTCACCATCCGCCCGGCCTTGGGCGCGACCGGGCTTTCCATCTCCAGCGCGGACACCACCGCGGCGACGGTGGATTTGAATGGCGCACAGTTTGTCACCTTTGACGGGCGGCCCGGCGGCGTCGGCAGCCATGCCGGGAGCGGCGTTGGCACGGCCTCCCAGCTCACCATCGAAAACACCAGCACCAGCGGCATCGCGGTGCGCTACATCAACGAGGCGATCAGCAACACTCTCAGCTACGTCAGACTTCGGAGCGCGAATACCAACCGGGACACTGGAACGGTTTTTTTCAGCACCACCACGGGCGCAAACGGAAACGACAACAACATCGTTGACCACTGTGACATCGGAGATGGCGCGAGCACTCCAGCTACCGGACTTCACTCCCTGGGCACCACGACCACCACGGAGCAATACAATAGCGGCAACTCGGTCACCAACAGCAACATCTTCAATTTCCACAGCACCACCACGACCTCGAAGGGTGTGTATATCGACTCTGGAAGCAAGGACTGGACCCTCACCGGCAACAGCTTTTACCAGACGATCAGTCGCGCTGCGGTCCCCTCGCTTGTGACCGCCATCGATGTCGCCGGCGAAAACACCACGGTGACAGGCAACTTTATCGGAGGCAGCGCCCCAAACGCAGGAGGCACACCTTGGACGGCAACCGGCACCTCTACCGCCACGGTCTTCTACGGCATCAATCTCTTTCTTACCACCACCCCTCCGAGCAACGTGCAGGGGAACACGATCGCAAATATGCTCTGGTCGACAGCAAGCACCAATGGCGCTGCCGGATTACCCGGCATTTGGAACGGGATTTTCGTGTCCAGGGGTAATGTGAACATCGGCACGGTGACGGGCAACACCATCGGCAGCGGCACGGGCACGGGTTCCATCTCGGTCACCACGTCGGGAAATGGCGGCACCAGCATCGGCATCGGTGTCGGAACGCAGGCCGGCAGCAACACGGTGGCCATCTCCAACAACACCATCGGCTCCATCACGGTGAACGGTTCGGCCACGACCGTCTCCGCCTCGCTCGTCGGCATTCAAGTGACGGCGGGGACGAACACCATCAGCAACAACACCGTGGGCAGCACCACCACCGCGAACAGCCTCAACGCCGCCACTTCATCCACGGCCACCACCGGGCAGCGCGTGTCCGGCATTCTCAGCTCAAGCACACTCAGCGCGAACATCACTGGCAACACCGTGGCCAATCTCAACAACAACTACGCCGGCACGGCGAACGGCACCTTTCCACCAGGCAGCGTCTCCGGGCAGATTCGCGGCATCGTCAGCTCCGCCGGGGTGAACACCATCACCAGCAACACCGTCCGCAACCTTTCCACGACGAGCGCGAATTCGAACGGGACCATAAACCAGTCTGTCTATGGCATCGTTCAGACTTCGACGCTGGCGGGTCAAGCCGTGTCGCAAAATACCGTGCATTCCCTCGCCAACACGGCGGCCTCGGCGGCGGTCAGCGTGACCGGGATTTACTTCGCCGGCCCGACCAGCGGCGTGAATGTCATCGCACGGAATCTGGTGCACAGCCTTGCGGTCTCCTCCAGCAGCGGCACGTCGCAGTTGAAGGGAATGGAGTTCGCGGCCGGGGCCTTCACCGCGCAGAACAACATGGTGCGCGTGGGAATCAAGGCGGACGGCACCAGCACGGCGGGCTCAGGCACCGTGCGCGGCCTCTTTGACAACAGCTCCACGGCGGGCCGGAACTTCTACCACAACTCCGTCTATGTCGGGGGCACGCAGACCTCCGGCGCGGCGAGCACACTCGCCTTCCAAAGCACCGGCGCGACGAATGCCCGCACCTACCAGAACAACCTCTTCGTCAACGCCCGCAGCAACAGCGGCGGCACCGGCAAGCACTACGCCGCGCAATACGGCGGCACGACCGTGAACCCCACTGGCCTCACGGCGGGGGGCAATCTCTTTCTCGCCAGCGGCACCGGCGGCGTGCTCGGCCTCTACAACGGCGCCGACTGCGCCGACCTCTCCGCGTGGCAGTCCGCGACCGGGCAGGACGCCACCAGCTACAACGTGGACCCGCGCTTCATCAACCCCACCGGCACCGCCGCCACGGTGGACCTGCATTTACAAACCGTGAACCCCGCCGAAGCCAAGGGCGTGGCGGGCACGGGCGTGACGGATGATTTCGACGGCCAGACGCGCAGCAGCTACTCGCCCGACGACATCGGAGCCGATGCGGGCAATTTCACCTACGCCGCCAGCAGCACGGAGATGAACCCGGTCATTAGCTACACCCCCGCCGCCAACACCAACAGCACCGCCAACCGCGTCTTGACCGGCTTTGCCACCATCACCGATGACGTGAGCGTGGCCGTCGGCGGAGATGCCTCGCGCCTTTACTTTAAAAAGAGCACCGAGGCCGATGCCTTCGTCGGCAACACTGCGGCGGACAACGGCTGGAAATACGTGACCGCCGGGAATGCCAGCAGCCCGTATGATTTCACCGTGGACTACGCGTTGCTCACCAGCAGCGTGGGTGGCGGCGATGTGATCCAATACTTCGTCGTCGCGCAGGACGGCGCGGGCAACTTCGCCTCCAGCCCCTCCGGTGCGGCCTACTCCAGCACTGCCGCGCCCGTGACGACCGTCAACGCCCGGCCCGCCACGGTGCCGAGCTATCGCATCCTCAGCACGGACCTCTCCGCCCTGACGCTCAGCAGCGGCACGCTCGCCCCCGGCTTCGCCGCCAACGTGACGAGCTACACCGCGACCGTGGCCAACAGCGTGAGCAGCCTGCTCGTGACCCCCACGCCCGCCGACCCGACTGCGACCGTGACCGTGAACGGCAGCACCCCCGCCAGCCCTGTCGGCCTGAGTGTCGGCGCAAACACCCTTACCATCGTCGTGACCGCCAGCGACAGCACGACGAAGACTTACACGGTGACGGTGACTCGCGCCGCGCCACCCGCCCCTGACATAGGCGTCGCGCAAACCAGCGCCGTGGCCGATGGTGGCAGCATTGACTTCGGCACCGTGACGCTCGGCAGCAGCAGCGCCGCGAAGACGTTCATCATCACCAACCCCGGCACGGCGGACCTGACCAGCCTCGCCATCACCGGCGCGACCAGCGAGTTCACCGTCAGCTCCCTGAGCGGCACCAGCATCCCAGTCGGCAGCGGAAGTGTGACCTTCAGCGTCACCTTCACCCCCAGCGCCAGTGGCACGAGAACCGCCACGCTGCAAATCGCTAGCAACGTGGTGGGCGCGAAGAACCCGTATGATATTACACTAACAGGGGACGCGAGCGAACCCAACAACGCCCCCACCATCACGAGTAACGGCGGAGGTGCGAGTGCTTCCATCAGTGTGGATGAAAATTCCACCGCAGTATCCACGATCGTGGCGACGGACAATGACACACCTGCACAAACGATCACTTATTCCAAAAGCGGAGCGGACGCAGCGTTGTTCAGCATTAATTCAACTAACGGAACGCTGACGTTCGTTGTCGCTCCCGATTTTGAAACCAATCCTGGTCCGTTCAATATCACGGTAACCGCCACGGACAACGGTTCTCCGAATCTCAGCGACTCACAGGTTCTGACCATTTCCATAACCGACCTTGCCGATACTCCTCAGCAACTCTGGCGTGCAGCTAATTTTGCCGGAGTTATCGGCAACACTGGAAGCGCTGCAAATACCGCTGATTCCGATGGTGACACTTACAGTAATCTGTTGGAATACGCCTTCGGAACCGATCCCAACAACCCGGCTAGTGGCCCAGGTGAAATCACCTTTGATGCAGGTGCTATTTCCCTGCGCGCTCAGCCGAAACTCACCGTCACTAACACCGCTACCGGAGTAAATTTCCGAGCCAACTTTGGCCGACGAAAGGATTACGTGGCAGCAGGCCTAACCTACAAAGTTCAGTTCAGCGCAGACATGCAAACCTGGCAGGACAGCACGGCCACCCCCACAGTTCTGGCTTCCGACGCTGAGATGGATGCCGTGTCTGTGAAGTATCCGTTCTTCCTTCAGGATGGCCGCAAGGCGCAATACTATCGCGTGGAGGTGAGCGTGCCGTGATCCCAAAGGACGAACGGGACTTAAAGGACGGAAGGGACAGCCTTCGCCTTGAGTCCCTGAAGTCACTAAAGTCCTTTTAGTCCCTTTTCAAAATTTCCAAAGCCATGAAAACACAATTCATCCTAGCCGCAGCACTCCTCACCAGCGCCCCGGCAGCCACCATTTACAGCAACCTCCAGGACATTGGTGTGCCCACCAACTTCACTGGCGTCTATCTGGATGTGGACACTGGAACCACCAGCACCACGCCTGCCACCGGCTGGGACATCAACCCGTTCTTCGGTGGCGTGGGTGTGGCCAACAGCGCAGCATTTCAGCCCGTGCGCACCGCCACGGGGAACTTGGATGCGGTGTTGAATCTGGCGCAGGGCACCATGATTTCCGGCGGCCTAACTTACTCCAGCGGATTCGGTGGATCGGGTGATGACAATGAGCACATCGGTGCTGGCGCGACTCAGTTTCAAGTGGGTCAGGAAGGATATCTTGGTTTCAAGTTCATGAAAAACGACGGTTCCGGCCCGTATTTAGGCTGGATGCGCGTGGTCTTCACCAACAACACCGGTGGCTCCATGATCAAGGACTGGGGCTACGACGACGCGGGCGGCAGCATCAACGTCGGCCGCATCCAACAAAGCGCAGCCAGCGCTGGTGCGCAAACTGTGACACTATCGCCTGGAGTGGGGGAGAGTTTTAACCTCGGTTCCGCCATCACCAACACCAATGGAAACGTCAACAGCCTTGTCAAAACAGGGTCTGGCAGCACCACGCTCACGGTCGCTAACAGCTACGCCGGCACCACCGATATCCAAGGCGGCACCTTATTGCTGAGCGGAAATGGAAATTTACCAAGCACCACGGCCGTGACTCTCTCCGGCACTGGCGCGACCCTGAACCTTGCAGCCACTGCTGCGACCAGCATGAGTTTGGCTTCGCTCTCAGGCGTGGTGGGATCATCCGTGGAGCTTGGTAATCATTCATTAGAAGTGGGGAGCAATAACACGGACTTCGTCTACAGCGGCAACATTTCAGGAAACGGCGGAAGCCTTATAAAGCAAGGAACTGGGACCATGACTCTGAGTGGCCAAAACACCTACTCCCACAACACCGAAATCCAAAAAGGCAGCATCCTACTCGGAGCCAACAACGTCCTCCCAGACACCGCTGCGCTCAGCCTCAGCACAGGAACCAAGCTATCCACCGGCGGCTACAGTGACACCACCGGAGCGCTGGCGGTGAATGGTGCCGCCATCATTGATCTGGGAACTGGAAATTCTGTCCTAACCTTCAACTCGATTAGCGCTTGGGCGGATATGCTCAGCGTCTGGAACTACACTGGAGCGCCTTGGACGGCAGGTGGCACGGACCAACTACGGTTCAATAATCCAGTAAACATCAACCTCGCCAACGTCACCTTCTATAGCGATAACGGCGTGACTCCGATTGGCACGGGCGGTGGCGGGTTGATTGGGAATGAACTCGTGCCAGTGCCTGAGCCGAAAGCAATTCTTGCTGGTCTGTGTTTATTGGGACTCGCTTGCTGGCGAGATCGGCGGCGGCGGCATAGCCCTGGAAATTAAGGCGCGCGCTTCTTCTCGAGGGCGTTTTTCAGGTCCTGCAGTTCGGAAAGTTGACGATTTTCTTTTTGAATTTCGCTGGCCATGGCCTCGGCTCCGGGCACATCGCCAGCGGCCAGGCGACTTTTACCCACGATGACTTTGAGGTAGGGGTCGTGGCCAATTTCCTTGTAGGCCTTGAGCCAGGCGGCTTCTACGGCAGCTTTGTTTTCCAGTTTTGTTTCCACTTCCGCCAGGAGATTACCCGTCACCAAGGCATCCGAGCCCAGTGAGGCGGGCAAGGTGGGGGGATCGCTGAGGCGCTTTTTGAAGGTTTCCAACTGCTCGGCGGTGGTGATACTGTCCAGTAACCTTTGATAGGCATGGATGGCAATGTCGTATCCTTGGGCGGACTTTTGGAAGGTCTCGGGCAATTCTTTCAGATCTGACAAGGTGCTGGGTTTATTCAAGGCGTCCAGGCCGATCATGGATTTGATGGCGAGGATTTGTTCCTTGCTTAGATCTTCCCCGAAGACGGCTTTCCAAGGGCGGTTGGTTGATTGATCGGTGGCCACTACTTCCCGGATCACCTCCCGGCGGATGCTGTCGCTGGCGAACATGGCGCGTTGGCAGTCCCAGATGTCCACGATGCGCAATTTCTCAACGGCCTCAGCGCCATCGGTGGGGGTAGGTTTGACGGGAACGAGCAGGAAGTCGAAATACTGCACGCGTCCTTCCTTGGGCATGGTGCGCAGGAGTAAGCACGGGTAGCCATCACGCAGGCGAATTTTGACAAATTGCGCAGGCATGCGGTCGATATCGCCACCGAGAATCTGACGAAACAGACCCGGGTTGTCGGAGACCCACTTGGTCTTCAATTCTTCGCGCACTTCCGTGCTTTGGCGCAGCGTCAGTTCCATCTTCCGGCTCACACGGTAGATCACTTCATCCCAGATCACATGGCGCATTAATTCGTCCTTGCGGCCTTCCCGCAGTTGGGTGGCTAGTCCTTGGCCGAGATCGATCAATTCTTTATCCCGGTCTTTCTCGAGGAGAACGGGCGGATACGGATCGTATTGCACTTCAATTTTATCCACGAATATTTTTTGAATCGCGAAGTAAACCAGCATGACCGGAAGGCCCAGGCCAACAATCCAGATCCCCATGTTGGCCCACGGGTTCGGAGCGCGGGGATCTTTGTGGCGTTTGCTCTTTTTTCCGGTGCCTTTGTATTTATCTCCCGCTTTCTTCGGAGCTTGCACGCGAGTATAGCCCTGCGGAGGCTGGCCACCCAGGTCGGCGGGAGCATACTGGTTGGGGTCGTAGTAGGCTTGATTGGGATCGTTCGGATCGTAATAAGCAGGCTGCGGCTGGTTGGGGTCGGGAAAGGGTGGTTGATTCATACGTGAAAATTGAGCTGAAACAGGGATTCGGCACGCCTAGTGTGGAGAGGTTGGACCGTAATGTCCAAACGAAAATGCACCCTATCACATAATTATGAATCCTCTCCAAGAATATCAGATACTGGAGTCCCGGCGGCAGTTCCTCACGCGCGGCAAGAACGCGCTCGGTTGGGCGGCCATGACAAGCCTGATGGGCAATCACTGGGGCGGGACGGCTCTGGCAGGCGAGGGGCCGAGCCATTTCCTGCCGCATTTCCCGGCCAAGGCCAAAAAGGTGATCTATCTCCACATGGTGGGCGGGCCTTCGCAGATGGATCTCTATGACTACAAGCCGCAGATGGATGCCTACTATGACAAAGATCTGCCGGACAGCGTGCGCAATGGGCAACGGCTTACGGGGATGACCAGCGGGCAGGCGCGATTCCCGATTGCCCCCTGCAAATATAAATTTGCCCAACACGGCAAGGCTGGCATGTGGGTGAGCGAGTTGCTGCCGCAGACGGCCAAATGCGTCGATGACATGGCGTTTATCCGCTCGATGCACACCGAAGCAATCAATCACGAGCCTGCCATTTGCGCCATGCAGACGGGCAACATGGTCACTGGCAGACCGTGTATTGGTTCCTGGATCAGCTATGGATTGGGCTCGCTGAATCATAATCTGCCGACGTTTGTGGTCCTGATTGCAGAGCCCACTAATAAAGAGCAAATTCAGGCCATCTCGGGCCGACTCTGGAGCAGCGGCTTCATCAGCGGGGAGCACGCGGGAGTTTCGTTCCGCAGTGGGGGCGATCCCATTTTATACATCAACAATCCGCCTGGAGTTAGCCAAGCGATGCGGCGGATGCAGTTGGATGGCTTGCAGAAAATGAATCAACTCACCAGCGCGCTGGTGGGTGATCCAGAGACGCACACGCGGATCCAGCAATTCGAAATGGCGTATCGCATGCAGGCCAGCGTGCCGGAACTAACGGAAGTGAAGAACGAACCGGAATCGACTTATAAACTTTACGGAGAAGAAGCCCGCAAGCCGGGAACCTTCGCTTATTCAACTCTGCTGGCGCGTCGCTTAGTGGAGCGCGGCACGCGTTTCGTGCAGGTGTATTTGAACAATTGGGATCACCATGGGAATCTGGGTGGCCGCATGCCCAGCCAATGCAAGGACATTGACCAAGCCACCTACGGTCTGATCAACGACTTGAAACAACGGGGTCTCTTCGACGAAACTTTGATCATCTGGGGCGGGGAATTCGGTCGCACCATTTACAGCCAGGGTGGCCTGACTCACGAAAACTACGGACGCGATCACCATCCCCGTGCCTTCACCATGTGGATGGCTGGCGGCGGCACCAAGGGGGGCACGATTTATGGGGAAACGGATGATTTCTCCTATAACATTGTGAAGGACCCAGTGCATGTGCGTGATTTCCATGCCACCATCCTCCATTTACTCGGCATCAATCACGAGCGCTTCAGCGTGCGCTACCAAGGCCTGGATGCCCGGTTGACCGGAGTCGAGCCATGTCGGGTGGTTTCGGAGTTGATTGCGTGAAAAGCACGAAGCGGCCTGCACGTCCCTCTGAGCGTTGCCTCCCAGCGCTAATGGCAGGCAAATGTTTCGCCATGCGACCCAGATCTTGATATCGGCTGTGACTCTACGGAGAGGGACAGGAAATCTTACCCGCCCAAGGCGTGGCGTATCGTGCAGGCTTTAAGCTGAAAACCATAGTAGCCGTGCATGCCGCTGGCGGGAAACTCTCTCGCGGACAAATGTTGCGGATCAAAGTGGATTAGCTAACGCGAGGGGATCTTCGGGAGCGCAGGATTTGTGAACGGCGTAGTTGCTTCCGTGCGAGAACGATTTGGGAAGAACCGTAAAAGCGATGCGAGGAAACTCACAGGCGTGGAGGCAGGGGATCTGCGGGTGTTGCGGGGTTTGCAAAAGGGAGTAGACTAGGCTGGGGGCGATCACCACCAAAGAAACTACTGCCCGCCGAGAATTCAACACCAAGTCGAAATGTCATGTATTTATCAAATAAAGAGCCATTCAACTGATTCTTGCCCAGAGCCAATCAATTCGGCTTTAAAAAACTTTTTCGATGCCGTGCTCAAGTGCGGAAATGATAAGCCCTTAAATTAACGTTATGATTCTGTTTTTTTACTTAATTGCTATCAGTGCCTCGTTCGTTATGTTGAGCATAGGGGTGATAGGTTTCTTTATCAAAAATATGGAAAGTATCAGGGTATTTGAATTCAAACATTACTTGGGTGTCTGTCTTCTGATTTCCTTCTGTGATTTCATTTACGTTAGATGTGCAGTTTTTGTGGTTATGCGGAAAATTTCGTGGGTAAATTTCATCCAATGGAGACGCAGATTAATTTCTGCAATAATCGCGATGTCAATAACTGGCGTGGGGTTGCATTGGTGTGTAGCAGGTGGAAAAGATGTGCTATACTCCACTTTTCAATCGATCTGTTTTTCTCAACTGTTCGCTACACTCGTATTGTTACTGCCACCGTATTGGCGGATGAACAAGATTGCAATTAGGGCTGATACAAGAGGTTCACGCAATTCCAGATAGACACGTGAAAGCAAGACAGGTCAGACAGCAAGACGGGTCAGGCTTGCAAAACATAAAGGGAGCCCTACAAAAGCTCGAAGACGAGGTCAAAAAATATTGCCCATGAACTTATCTGTAATTTTCCGAGAACTTGACGAAGCCAGGATTCACCTAACTGCTATTTGCGACCAGTTAGGCAACGATGACACAATCTCAGAGGAAATGGACTTGGCCACAATTCTTGGCCATGTTGTTTCACACATTTCCTTGGCGTGGACGCTGGGGCGCATGCCTAAGCATATTAGTGAATCATTGTCCCAGGCAACGTATGATGATTTGTGCGATGCAGTGCCTAATTTTACTGGAACTATGCGCATGCTCGAAGGGTGGGACGTAATTGATTAGCAACAAGGCAACATGAAGGCAAGCGGAATGAATGAAGGCAAGACGGCCGGGCTTAATACACACTTGCGTAAGTCGATTTTCCATAATTTTCGCACATGAAGGTCAACATTATGAGCGTCCCTAGAATTTCCTTACCAAGAAGACAATAAGCCATCCACATTATTAGAAGATCCACTTGCGGTCCGCCAGAATTTCCATAGGAGCACTCCATGACTACCCGATACCGATTCCGTCCCGCCGATTTAGAGGAGGTGGCTTATTACCATGTGGTTTCCCGATGATACAACCGCAAGTTCTTGCTGGAGGCTGAAGAGAAGGAGCACCGAATCTTTCCGCCAAGCAATGAACGCGGAACGGCCTAGGTTCGTCGAGTCCTGCAACTTGCTGGCAAGTCAGCCGCGCGTTGGGAGTGGCTACACGTAAGCAGGGAACATTATCCGAGCTTCATGTTGGCTAAAGGTTGGGCTGGCCCTACTGCTGTAGCCGCCAATAGATCTATTTGGCGCTTACCACTTTGCATTATGAAATACCACGCCAACTACCTCCCCCAACTGATCCTGCACAGCCTGACGGTCTTCGCAGCCAATTCTGTCCTGGCCCACCCTGGGCATGGGGACGAGGTTTCCGATGCAGCTTCCGCAGAGACCTATTTGGTGCAGGCGGGCACTCCGAAAGCGGAAGCGAAGTCTGATCCGAAGAATGAAATCAAAATCTCCATTGAGGGAGAGTTCCGGATTATCAAATCCAACGGCTGGCCGGATCACGCTCCAGGGGAATTTCCGCGGCGGGGAAATCCTAACGTGCCGACGGCGCAGGCTTATTCTTTCAAGGTTCCCGTCAAGCCAACCGTAGCGGAGACGCCCGCGCGTCGTGGTGGTTGGTGGTGGGGAGTGGCCCTGAATGGGGTGCCCTTTGAGCCAGGCACGGGGGAGACTTGGAACAACGATCCGCAGTCGGGCTGGCGCTATGAAGCCGCCACAGGGTTTCTGAATTTGGGCTTGGATCAACACAATGCCCACGTGCAGCCCAATGGTTCCTATCACTATCATGCGCTGCCGGTTGGCTTGGTGGAGAAACTCGGCGGGGACACTAAATCGATGCGGCAAGTGGGCTGGGCGGCGGATGGATATCCGCTTTACACTAGCATGGCTTATACCAAAGCGGAGGATGCCAAGAGCGAGCTTCGTAAAATGAAACCAAGCTATCGCTTGAAGGCCGGGGAGCGGCCCACGGAGCCCAACGGTCCGACCGGAAAATATGATGGGCGCTTCACGCAGGATTTCGAATTCGTGAAGGACTTGGGAGATCTGGATGAATGTAATGGCCGGACCGGGGTGACTCCGGAGTTTCCGCTGGGCACGTATTACTATTGCATCTCCGCAGAGTTTCCATTCGTGCCCCGGATGTGGCATGGCACGCCGGATAGTAGTTTCAGCAAAGGGGATCGGCCACCCGGCGGTGGTCCTGGTGGTGGCGGTGGTCAGCGCCCAGCTGAACTCGGAGGCCCCCCGCGTGGTATCTTGGAAGGAGGGCCGATGTCCGGTCAACCTGTGCCAGGGGGCAGTCCCGGCGGATTCGTGCCTCCAATTGTTGGAGCAATGGATTTGAACAAAGATGGCGTGTTGGATAAAGACGAAATCGCCAAAGCCACCGAATCCCTGAAGTCGCTCGACAAGAATGGAGATGGAAAATTAACGCAGGAGGAATTCCGTCCGGCCCCGGGGAGTGGCCCGCCGGGAGGCGCTGGGGCTCCGCCGCGATGAGATTGATGAGATCAAGCGAGGGCGCTTCCGCGACAGAGGCTAACCTTTATCATCCAAGTATTTCCATGCGCCCTTGTGGCGGCGGAAGCGTGAGCACTCGTAATGTTCGTGGAGCACGTCGTTGTGATAGAATTCAGCCGTGAATTCCACCTTGCCGGTCTTGTCATCGGGCTGGCCTTTGCTGGTGCCATGGATGGTGAGAAATTTCCACATGGCTTGATCAGCAGTAGCTTGGATTTCCTGGCGCAGGGTGGGGGTCTTTTTATCGGGGTGCGTGGTATCGACCAAGTAATCGATCAATCGAAAGAAATAAGCGCTGTAGCGTGAGCGCATGAGTTGCTCGGCGGTGGCAGGGAGTTTTCCACGATGAAACGGGCCGCAGCATTCGCCATAGGGGAGGCGGCTTTTGCAGGGGCAGAGTGATTGGTCCCGGACGCGGGGGATTTTTTCGTGATCCAAATTCATAGGCAAGTGCTGCCATCATGCGTCGTGAAATGCGGTAGCGCAAGCAAGCAGAAGTGGTGCTCCCAACTTCACGATTTGATCTGAAAATTAAAGGGCACGGTGGCTTTGGATTTTACCGGACGACCGGCACTAACGGCGGGGCGGAAGGTGGATTGCTTGGCGGCAGTGGTGGCGGCGGTATCGAGCGAGGTCACGCCGGAGCTGCTCTGGGTTTCCACGCGATCCACTTTGCCGAATTCGTTGATGTAAAGCATCAGGACGACGCGGCCGGTTTGGCGGGCCTGGAGGGCTGCGGTGGGATAGACGGGAGCAGGGCGATGCAGGAAGGAAACGTTGCCAGTGGCTTCGTAGTTGCCGCCGCCGGTGCTCTTGCTGCTGCCTTTGGCCAGCGCGGCGGTGGTCGATGCTCTGCTGGAGGGAGCTTTCGGTTTCGCCACAGGGGCTGGTGGTTTGGGCTCAATGACGATGGGACTTGGCGTAGAGATGGGCGCTTCGGGCGCTAGTTCGATGGGCTCGGGGGCGTGCTCGGCAATTATTTCCGGGGGCGTTATTTCCTCCACAGGTGCTGCCGCGACCGTTTCCGCGGGTGCATCCGGATCGTTTGCTGGAGGCGCATCGCACAGGCTCACTTCCATGCAGGCGGCAGGTGCTTCCGGCAGCTTGGTGGTGGCGGGCAAGGTGATGACGCAACCCAGGGCCGCATGCAGGCTCACGGCTATGATGAAGGCTATCTTGGTGGAATGCGGCATGGCGGATTAAGGTTAGTCCTGCGCGCGGGTTTGGAAGGTGACTTTGCTGATGCCTTGGCGGCGGCATTCGTCCAGCACGCGAATGGCATGTCCGAGTTGGGCGGTTTCGTCTCCATTGATCAGCACGGCGGGATCCCCTTGATGGGCAGACTTCAAGGCCTGGAGTTTGGCTGGGAGTTCGTTGGGAGTTACGGGTGCTTTATCAAGGAAAATGCTACCATCTTTGGTAATGGTGAGCGTGGAGAAATCCGGCAGTTTCTGCGTGGTGCTAGTGCTGGAAGTGGGCAGCGTCACGCCGATGCCTCGGCTTTTGACCATGCTGAGGCTGACCATCACGAAGGTGGCGAGGAGGAAGAAAATAATATCGATCAACGGCACGATCTCAATGCGCGCCCGACGTTGGCTGCGTGGCGAAGGGATGGTCATGGCGTCATTTGAGGTGCAGTTCGAGTTGATTGGCGGCGGACTCCATTTTCCGGCGGGCCTGTTCCATGCGCGCGTTGAGAAAATTAAATGGAATCAAGGCGGTCATGGCAATGCCGAGTCCGAAGGCCGTGGCCAGCAGGGCTTCGGCTATGCCGCCAGTGACTGCGGAGGGCGCGTCCAACTCCGCTCCGCCCAGTAAACCGAACGTCCGAATCATGCCGGTCACGGTCCCCAGCAATCCCAGCAGCGGAGCCAGGGTAATGATGGTATCCAGCACGGTCAGACCACGATTATATTTCTCCAACGCTTCGCCACTGCCATGCAGCACGGCCTGCGTGAGGCCGCTCTGCCGATGTCCCAGAGCATAGCCGAGCACTTGGGCCACACAGTCGGAGGAGGCCGCAGCGGTCTGTTGGGCGGAGTCCAATTCTCCGCGTTCCACTTTCACCAAGACGTCAATGACCGCCGCGCGATTCCGCCGACGGCGTTCTGTGATCAGGAAAATGATCCGCTCCACCACCACCGTTAGAGTGATGATGGAGCAGATCAGCAGCGGCCACATGATGGGGCCACCTTTATGGAACAATTCTAGCATAGTTAGTTATGCGCGCCCGAGACTGGTTGGTGCACTTTCTTGGCGCCCTGGCCGAAATCGATGCCGAAGATGAGGTAGGCTTCGAGGTCCGGAGCGGCCTTGGTGACGCCGAAGAGCGTCACCAGATCAATGTGCGTGTTGCGCGAAGGACGGAATTGGAGGGATGGGCCGATGAGGAATTTGTGTTCCGGATTCCCCCGCTCGCCTGCCACGGTCTCGCGGATGTAGCGTGATTCAATCCCCGCACTGATGGCATCCGAGATATCATAACTGAGGCCGCCGGAGACTTGCCATTCGGTGGTTTTCTCGTGGGTCAGTTCCTGTTCCCAAATGAAGTTGATCCCATAGGAAAGTTTATCGCCAATGTTATCGCCTAGCAGCAATTTGAGTTCGAGGACATCGCCCCCCAAGTCATGGTTGGCCCATTTATATTCAGCGTAGAGCGTGGGGTTCAGTGGGATGACACCCCAATCAGCCAAGGCCCAGCGCAGTTCCACGCCGACATCTTCGAAGTCGGTGTTGCCGTTTTTGTGAGTCCAATCATAATAGATATCCAACTGCGCGCGGTAAGGCAGACCGATTTCAAACTCTTCGACAAAGCGATGTTGCGGGTTCTTGCCATCGCTGGCCCGCAGGCGCCACCATTGTGCCACGCCCACTTCCCAGGGATCCTTCTGCACGAAGACGCGCGTGGTGCTGAACCGACGTTGCTTGGTCCAGCCTGGTTGGTTATACACGCCCTTTTCTCTCAGGATCGATCCAGTGGAACTCGGTTCGCTGGCGGAAACCAGGATTTCCGGAAGCTTGGTGGTCTTATTCGGCACGGCAGTTTCCACCGCAGTGGCGGCAGTCATGGTGGCAGCGGTAATGAGGGCGGGAAGCAAACGAAGTTTCGTCATGAGCAATGTGGTTATGGTTTTTGTTGTAGGTGGGGTGAAAAATAAACGAGCATCACGCAGCCTAACGCAGTGCGAGTGACGCCATGGCCGTGGCGTAGAGTCGGCCACCGACCTGTCCCCAGCGGCCATCCGGGCTCCAAGTTCCGGAGTCTTCGCCCTGGCTGATTTGCTGTTCGAGCAAGGAATGTCGGATGGCGGCCAGACGTTGTTGGGAGGCTGGATCCACCGCAGAGCGAAGCTTGGTAGTGGCAAAGTAAGCATCGAAGAAATCGACGCCTTGGCTGGGAAGTCGCGCGGGCAGGGTGAGATCGCGTGCTGGGGAGTTGGCGTTGACCCACTCATGACCACGATTCAAATGTGGCCGGAAATCCTCCCAGCCAAGATCCACGGCTAATTGCAGCGTTTCGAGTTGCCACAGGGTGGCGGCCAGATTCGGTTGCACGGCCTGACTGGCACCCCACCACCCTTCGTTGGTTTGCTGAGAAATGATGACGGCCAGTGAGTTCGTCAACGGACCACGAGCGGCGGGATCGGGCTGCTGTTTATAGGCCTGCAGCAGGGCGAGCGTGCCAATGGCTTGATTATAGGAGGCTCCGGAGAATCGCGTGCCAAACGCCCCATTGTTAGCACGAAACGCTTCCAGGCGTTGCTTGGCCTTGGCAATGGCGGTGGCGCGTTCCGGCGTAATCTCTGCCTCGGCGGTGAGCAGGGCGACCATGGGGAGCGCGGTCAGGGCCACCTCGAAACGTTGGTCTCCGCCCCAGCGGGCGGGACTCCACGAACCATCTGGTTCCTGAGTGCGGCAGAACCAATCCAGCGC
The DNA here is from genome assembly GCA_031411295.1 of Verrucomicrobiales bacterium. Taxonomy (GTDB): domain Bacteria; phylum Verrucomicrobiota; class Verrucomicrobiia; order Verrucomicrobiales; family V1-33; genus JAGNEJ01. The sequence continues at coordinate 16,014 of JANOAV010000108.1, forward strand.
CTTGGTTAGGCTGGCATCGGTGGCATCCGTTGGACTGACGCGCGGAATTTCCAGGGCGACCTCGGGGGCTACAGCAGGACGATGTTTCCACAGGCCGACGACCCCGAGTCCAATGATACAGGCTGCGGCCGCTGCGGTCCACCGATGCAAACGGGAGAAGGCGAAGAAACTAGGCCGCACAATTTCTGGTGCCTGAATGGTCGCCAGGATGCGGTTGGAAAACTCTGCGGAGGCCTGCGGGCTTGCGGTTGATTGAAGTTTCCCGATGACAAAACGCAACGAGGCCGCGGTCTGGGTGCAGCTGGGGCACGATTCCAAATGGACCTGTAACTGCTGGGCGACCGCTGGTGCAAGCTCCCCGGCCAGCAGGGCGGGAATTTCATCGCACTGCGGACATGACGGGGAGGATGCGTGGTCAGGGTTCATGGAGGGATTCGCGGAGCGCGTTGAGAGCTAGATTGATGCGGGATTTAACGGTGCCCAGGGGGATGTCCAGAACCTCCGCGACTTCTTGATAGCGGAGTCCCTGGTAAATATTGAGCACGATGACATCGCGCAGCTTGGGAGAAAGTTTAGCCAGCGCAGCATCAATGTCTGCGGTGGCTGGGCCGTGATCAGACGTGAAGGGAATGATGCGGGCTTCGGCCTCGAGGCACGTCGCCAATTTCTCGCGACGCAGGGCTTTGCGCCCCCGATCCGCCCAGACGCGTCGCGCCAGCACATGAAGGAACGTCGTGAACCGCGCAGTTGGCTGGTAGCGGTCACGATAGCGGTAGAGGCGAACAAAAGTATCTTGAGCGAGGTCTTCACAATCTGAGTAAGCGCCCATGCGGGCAAAAAAGTTCAGTAGATAATTCTGATTTTTTTCGACCAGCGTTTTAAAAGCTCCCTCATCTCCCTGGGAAACCCGCGCCATCAGCAGCGCATCCACATCCTCCACAGCCCCTGCGGGCTCAGCAGGAGCAGGGGTGGCAGCACTGCCAAAGGGTTCATCAGAAGCGAGGGAGGATAGCATTTCGGGCCGACTCTTCCGTAAATTCGCCCGACAAGCAAGAAATTCGACAAGGTGACAATTTCGCCTAAAATGAAAGGACCCGCACCATTTCCCGTTAATCCTCTACGACTGGAGACAGTTACCTGTATGAACTATACGAACCCTGAACTATTAGCCCGGATCGAAGCCTTTGCGATCGATGCCCCGGGAGTCGCCCTGAGTTTCACTGCCCGTCTGGCCCGCGAGAATGGCTGGTCCGCCGCCTACGCCGCCCGAGTAGTGACGGAATACAAACGCTTCGTCTATCTGGCGATGCAGGCCGGCCATCCCGTCACGCCGAGCGAAGACGTGGATCAAGCCTGGCATCTGCACATGGTCTATACCCGAAGTTACTGGACGAAATTCTGCGGAGAAATTCTGCCGCGCCCGCTGCATCACGATCCCACTGCTGGCGGTGCCAGTGAAGGTGCGAAATTCCACGATTGGTATGCCCGCACGCTGGAGAGTTACGAGCGTGAATTCGGCAGCGCACCGCCTGACGATGTCTGGCCGAGCGTGGCGCAACGTTTCGCTACTGCGGGACAACAACGCTGGGTGGACCCCGGCCAGTATTGGATCGTGCCGAAGCTGCGTTTACTCAATGGGATACGCGCGTTCGTCGGTAAATTACATCGACCGGGATTGACTGCGCTAACATTGCTCATGGTGCTTTCCGTGGCGACTGGGTGCGCCTCCCTGCAAAGCCGCGGAGTCAACGTCTTCGATTGGGATGGCCCGGCGTTTCTTTGGTTCTATGTGCTGTGCTTGGGGCTCGCCAGCGTGGTCGCTTATCGACGCAAACGATTGTCGCTCGCAGCCAGCGAGCCTGCGAGTGACGAGGCCCTAGCCCTCGACCCCTACAGCCTGGCCTACCTGAAAGGCGGTCCCGCCTTGGTGGCGCAGGCGGCCGTCATGAAGTTGGTTGGGTTGGGATGTCTGGAAGTAAAAAAGGGATTCGTGAACGTCACGGTGCAGAAACTTCCGCTGCCAGAAGACATCACTCTGGAGCCCATCGAAAGCAGGCTGCTGGGGGCGCTTAGTCATGAGAGCAAAACGATGACCCGTCTGGAGATCATGCCGGCCCTCAAGTCTTCCTTCGAAGAAATTCGCGCCCAACTGGAGCGACGTGGCTTACTCCAATCAGCCGGAGAGCGCACCTCACAAGGCTGCGCGATCATGCTTCCGATGCTCCTTTGCATGGGACTGGGCATCATCAAAGTCATCGTGGGATTGAGCCGTGATAAACCCGTCTTCTTCCTCGTCGCGCTCATTGTGATCACCCTCATCCTGGGGATGATCATCGCCAACCGTCCGCACCGAACGCGCAAAGGCAGCGCGATCCTAGGTCAACACCGCTCGGCCTGGCAGGCGGAGCAGAGCAGCCCCAGTTATGTTGCTAACATGAGCCTCATTCCACTGGCTCTTGCCTGCGGTGGCAACGACGCCTTGGCACCATGGGGCCTGGACCAAACCGCCAATCACGTCGGCAAGAACATCGCACCGCAAAGCAATTCCAGCTCAGGCTGCGGCAGCAGCAGCAGTGGCTGCGGGAGCAGCGGTTGCGGTGGCAGTGGGTGTGGCGGAGGCTGCGGCGGTTGCGGGGGCGGTGGTGACTAAGGACCAAGACTTCAGGGCCGGTGTTTCATGACGGCAAAGATTGCCTTGGGAAACACGGCCCGCGTGCCGGGAAATTCCGTATGGCGCAACTCAAGGATCTCCAGGCTTGGCTCAAAGAAATCTCGTATCTCTGCTTCGGTAAAACAAAATGGCCCGGGCCGTGGAGGTTCCAGAGCACTGAAGCATTTGAAGAAGAACCATCCTTGGGGAGCCAAACATTGCAGAACCGTCTGCAAATAATCTGGCCGTCGGGCCGGAGCGATGATGTGGAAGCAGCCACGATCCAGCACTAAATCAAAGCGACTCTTGAGCTGGGTATGCGTCACGTCATCGTAGCGAAAATCCACTTGGACGTTCGCCTCCTGCGCCAACTTCCGGCCGCCCTCCAGTGCGCCTGCGGAGAAGTCGGTGCAGGTGGCGGTAAATCCTAATTTTGCCAGAGCGATCGCCTGGGTGCCACTGCCGCCGCCCAAGTCCACGGCACTGCCATGCGACAAGCCGTAATCGGCTAACGCTTTGCTGAAGTCAGGATCAAGCTCCGCCCAGAACCACGGCATTTGTTCCGGAGAGTGGTTCCGGTAAACGTCCTCGAATCCCCGGGCGGCCTGTTCGCACACCTCTGGCCTAACCGCGCCCGGTGCTGGCTTTGGAGTCGGGTGATTTTTTTCAAAGAATTGCTTTATAAATCGCATCGTCGTCGCGAGTGGTGAAGGTAAAATTGAGCGCATGAAGCATGCTAATTTGTAGCGGAAGAATGATAACGAAAATTTATAACTGGCTGCGCCAAGCAAGCAGTCCGGCGGCCTCGCAGCAGAAGCCGCAGAAGCCCCGGGGGGAGTGGGACTGCATCGTTCCCATTCCGGAAACCTTCAAGGCCTTTCCCGACGAGGCGTTGCATGATTCCGTATGGGCTCGCTTCAGCGCCATCGCCACCATCCATCGTCATCGCCCTGCGGTGCAAGGCGCAACTTCGGTTTGGAGCTACAAGCAATTAAAACGCAAAGCAGCGACGGTTTGCGCAGCAATCCAGCGGACCGCACCCAGCCTCGATCAGCCCATCGCCCTGCTGCTGCGGCATGAAATGAAGATGTTGGCGGCCATCCTAGGATCCGTTAAAGCAGGTCGCCCCTACGTTTTTCTGGATCCCAGTCTCCCTGCCGAACGGCTCCGTTTCTTACTCGCAAACTCCGGGGCGACCCTCGTGATCTTTCACCCGGCCTGTGAAGCCCTGGCTAAAAGCATCTCCGCGTCCGAAGTTAAGCTATTAAACTTGGCGCAGGCGCTGGCAGCACCGTTGGAGGCGGAGAGCGCTTCCGGCGCAGGTCCGGACAGTGCCTTGTGTATTAATTACACCTCCGGCACCACCGGAGCCCCCTCAGGGATCATCCGCTCCCACCGGGCACTCTTGGCTAACATCCGGAACATGACCAATCTGGCGAAAATTGCGCCCAGCGATCGGCTGATCCTGTGCATTTCCCCGGCCTCTGGAGCGGCCGCCATGGATATCTTTGGAGCCCTCCTGAATGGTGCGTGCGTGGCTCCTTGCGACGTGCGAACTCTGGGAGTTCCGCGCATGATGAACTGGCTGACACAGCAAAAGATCAGCTTCTTTCACGCCGTGCCCACGCTATTTCGCAGCCTGTGCAAGCTCCTCGAAAACGGTCCCCGCCTGCCAGACCTCCGTTTCGTCCTGCTGGGGGGAGAGGCTGTATTCCGCTCTGATTTAGAATCCTTTCAACGATTGTTTCCCGCACCCTGCATTTTCCAAAATGTGCTCGGAATGACGGAGGGGGCCGGGATTCTCTGCAGCTACTTGGCGAACCATCGAACCCGCCTAACCGGAGATAGAGTTCCCGTCGGCTATCCCGTGCCGGGCAAAGCCATCAAGATTGTCAATGAGCGGGGAGACGAAGTTCCGTGTGGTGAAGTGGGAGAAATAGCAGTCGAAAGTGAGCTACTCTCTCAGGGCTACGTGGGCCAAGCGCGGCGCACCAGTGAGCGCTATCTCGACTTACCGCAAGCCGGCTACAAACGTCTGCTCACACGCGACTTGGGACGCATCCGCCCGGAGGATCACGCCGTCGAATGGCTGGGGCGCATGGATTCCCAACTCAAGGTGGGCGGGCTGCGCGTAAGCCCCACCGAAGTCGAAAGTTTATTGCTGCAAAATTCAGCCGTCCAAGAGGCTGTCGTCATCCTGGCCTCGCGCAATCAGCCATCAGCGCAGGGCCGGGAGACGCAACTTCTAGCCTGGATCCTAACACGTGAACAACAGGTCATCGATCCTGAGTCCCTCCGCCAACTCTTGCGCGAACACCTCCCGCCCGAAGCGATTCCGGCTCGTTTCATTAGGCTGACGGAACTCCCGCTGCTGGCCAATGGGAAAGTGGATCGGCAGGCGTTGAACTTGGACCATCCCGCCCTCACCCAGAGCGAAAGCAGAGGTCTGGAAATGCTTCCTCGGAATGAGATTGAGACGGTTGTGGCCGAGGCTTGGCAACAGGCACTGGGTAAGCCTGCGAATTCCATTTACGATCACTTCTTTGAAATGGGAGGGGACTCGCTGGCGGCAGTGAATCTGCTGGCCCAACTCTCGTCCCACTATGGGTTCGAACTGCCAGGCCATACGCTACTCCATCATCCCACCATTGCAGGGATCGCGGAAAAGATCCCCATTTGGCGATCAAACAGGGCCGACTCCGCCGTCCTTTCTGAGGCCAGCACCCGCTTGGAGATTCCCGCCGTGGTGGCGCTCTCCAAGGAGGGTGAAGGTCTTCCGCTCTATATTTTACCTGGGGGTCAGGGCAGCGAAGCGGAACTGCTGGTGTTCGCCCAGGTGCTGGCCCATCTAAGTGAACCACGCCCAGCTTTCGGCTTAAGAATCTCTGCGCTTAGTGAGGTCTTTTCCACAATGGATACGCTGGGAGACATCGCTGCGCAGATGAACCGGCTTTGTGAAAACAAACCTACCTCCGGACCATGGATTTTGGTAGGCGAATGCGGGGCCGGGTTGCTCGCAGTAGAAATGGCCCGCCAGCTCTACGAGCATCGGCCCGAGTCGGCCCCGGCCCAAGTGATCCTGCTGGATGTGCGCACCAACTCGCATCTGGCAGAAATTGGTCTCGAAATAAATCACGGCACGATCCCCGACTACCTCGCTCGCTACTACCAACTAGTCTTCTCATGGGAGCCCAAGCGCTTCCAGTTCCCCCTTCAGCTCATTTCCAGCGAAGCGTTCCAAGCGAAATCAGCCGATGCCACCCTGGGTTGGAGCAATTATACAGACGCTGCCATCACGACCAACATCGTCCCAGGCGACCACGCCTCCTACATCCGTCAGCACGCGGGACACGTCGCCCAAGCCTTGGAGCAGGCGATCAACGCGGCCCGAGTCTCAATTGAAAGTTCGGAGGCTAGCGTTCTGTAGGCGTGTCACATCTGCGTGATTTTGATGCGCATGGTGCGCTTGGTTTTGGTTGGGGGCGCGGCGTTGTCCACGACGATGACGGTGGGCGAGGAGCCACCAGCATCGGTCACGGAGAAGGCACCGAAACTCTGCGTGATGCCACCGTCTTGGGAGCGCGCGATAGTGGTCCAGGAAGATAGATTGTCGGTCACCTGCACTTCATACATCAGATCCGTATAGGCAGCGATACGGGTGAAGGTAGCGGTGAGACGCTTGGTGGTTGGGTTCACGGTCACGGGCGCGAAGTTTGCTTCTCGTGTGGTGGGACTTTGATTGAGAGCCATTTCGAGGAGGTTGGTGCGGCCGTCCTTATCTGGGTCTGCGGAGAACAGAGCGTTGGAACCCACTAAGCCAGCGGCAGCGGCCCATGTTTCCAGGGAACTCTTGACCGTGATGGTTAATGATGCGGCTAGGCTGGTGCCTGCGACATTGCTAGCGTTGACCTGCAATGCAAAGCTGCCGGGGCGGTTAAGCACTCCGGAAAATAAGCCGGTAGCAGCGAACGTAAGTCCACCAGGGAGTGAGCCACTGGCGAGCGCATACGAAGTAGGGCTGTTCGTGGCCGTGGCTTGGAAGAGGATGTTGCTGCCAACCGTAGCAGCTATGCTGGTGGTGGAGGTCATGACTGGCAACTGCGGAGCGGGAGTCCAGACGACTTCATCCACCCAGCCCGAGTCCAGCCCGGTCGAGACGCTGCCGTCCTTCTGATACGTCCAGGAGAGGAAATGGGTGCCAGCACCACTGACGGTGGTGGAGCGCTGCGCCCAGCCCCGCAGTCCGGAGATGGAACTCTGGAGGATGCCGTCGATCTTGAAGTCGAGCACATCACTGCCTGACTCAGAATCCGTTTTCCACCAGAACGTTACTAACCCTGGGCCATAGACCGTGGCCTGTAGAAATGAGTTCTGGCTATGGGTAACGGGGCCGGAGCGCAACGCATCAATGCCGTCGTGGGTATCTGTCGTTTGGTTAAACCATACATTTCCTCCAGACCCAGAGGTGTTCCAATTCAGGCCCGCATCAGGTCCGGCAGCCAGCGGCTGGTCAGTAATGGTGAGGTTCAATTGTTGGATATTCCAACCATAACTATTGGACACGAAGAGGACGATGGCAGCGCCTCCAGCAGAGAGTGGCACGCCGGAAATGACGCCCGTAGTGCCATTAATCTCCAAGCCTGGGGGCAGTGATTGTGCTCCGAAGGAAGTGGGGGAATTCGTGGCTTGCATTTGATAGGTATAGGGAACGCCAGTGGTGGCGGTGCTCGTGAGACTGCTCGTGATGAGTGGCAGCGTGGCACTAGCCGGAGTCACGACCACTTGATCCAGCCAGACCATGTTTGAACCGCCATTGCCGCCATTGTCGCGTGCGAATTCCCACCGCAGAATATGCGCTCCCGGGCCGATGTTAACTGCCCGCTGCACCCAATCCTGTTCCCCACTAGCGGTAGCACCGACGGTGCCGTCCACACTGAAGGTCACCACGTCGGCGTTCGCTTCCGTGCTGGCTTTCCAGAAGAAAGAGACCGTGCCGGGACCAGTAACAGAAGTCTGAGTAAAGGTGGACAAATTGTGCCGAATGGGGCCGGAATGCGCCGCGTCGGTGCCGTCGCGAGTGGGCGTGGTATCCCCCAGCCACGGGTTATCAATGCCGGTGACCCAAGTTAGACCAGTCGTGTCCAAAGCAGTGGCGAGCGAGATGTCAGGATAAATATAAAACGTTGGGTAAGTGACCGAGGTGCCACCAGGATTCGTGGCGGTGATTTCTGGAGAAAACGTCCCCAGGCTCGTAGGCACCCCGGATACCAAGCCCTTGGAGTCCACGGTCACGCCTGGTGGCAGGGCCCCGGAGGTGACGGCAAAGCCCGTGGGACCATTGGTCGCGTTGACTTGCCAAGCCATGGCCTTACCGAGCACGCCGGAAACATAAACATTGCCATTGGGAAACTGTGGCACTTGGGTATAGACAACTTTATCCACAAAGCCCGCATTCTGCCCAAAAATGGTTCCTGGGTCCGTGCGATAAATCCACCGCGCATAGTGGGAACCATTGCCAATACTGACCGTGCGCTGCGCGTAGGTGGTTTCTCCGCCGATGTCAAATTGGTCTGTATTATCAAGCCTGAATGCGAGCCGATCACTAGCATGGGAACTCGTGCGCCAATAAAATGTCAGCGTGCCCGGACCCGGTAGCAAGGTTTCCAACACGGATTCACTATTCGCCCCAATCGCACCGCTGCGGCCAGCTGCGCCTCCGAAGAAGCTGTCCAACTGCTGTCCGCTCCAATTTGCTGAACCAGAAGTCGTCCAGGGAAGGAACTGTGCGTCCAACGCCTCCGGTAAGCCGGCCGCAGAATAGACCACGAAATTGAAGAGCTTGGAATTGCCACCCTGTGCATTCGACACCGCCACCGTGACATCATAGAAGCCTGCAGTAGTGGGCGTGCCACTGATGGCACCAGCGTTGAAGCTCAATCCCGGCGGCATCGTGCCGCCCACGGTGTAATAGCTCGTAGGACTGTTCGTGGCCAAGAGCGGGAAATTGTAAGCCACGCCCACGGAAGCGTTAGGAGGCGGATTGGCGGCATTGATCTGTGGGGAATTGTTGGCCCCTAGCACGGAACCGGAGATGCTATATTGACCCAGATTTCCGTAGCGCGTCCACCCCGTTGCGCCTGTGCCAACGGCGGTGCCTCTCACAAATAGGTAATAACTTCCCGCCGCCAAGGAACTGGTGACATCTATAACCGCATTACGCGAAGCCCCATCATTGGCCGATGCGAGCACGGTGCCGGAAGCATTTTGCAGCTCGGCATAGGCATCCAAATTACCGTCCGCCGCCGTGGGTGCTATAGTTAGTTTAAGTGGAGTGGGGGTCACCACAGTGATGCGGAAACAGTCCACGTCCGTGCCCGTGTAAATGGTGCCACCGTCGGAAACCGCCCCCCCCACAACATTGAGCACGGCTGCCGTGGCGATGGTGTCCCCCTTGCCATCATCATCCAGCAGTCCGGATCCACCGCCTGAAACACCACTACCAATAATGGCGATGTCATCCTGCAAGGTGGTGAATCCATTGTTCACCGCATTGGCATATTCTCCTTTGCTCCATTGGGCCAACGACGAGTAATTCCCACCCATCATAGCGCTCCAATCATTGGGGGAAGTGCCATGACCAGGGTAATAATTTGCATATGCCAGCGGAGGAGAAACCGTGGCTGCGCGGCTGTCATGCATGAGACCAAACGTATGCCCGAGTTCATGGGCAATCATCCTACCGAAATTTTGCGTCGAAGCAGTTTCCGTGTATCCTGTGTCATAGAAGCCGACCGTGAACCCCCAACACACGATATCCGTGGGGAAGGCCATGGCGCTATTCACGAAGCCAACCGGATACGGGGCTAAGCCATTGGAAGGAGGGTTCTCTGGAGTGTTGGAGTCAAAACCGCTGTTCGTCTTAACCGAATCCCGATTCGCCCAATAGCCCCCGGCAGCAGGAAAGGAGCCGATGGCCGCAAAGCCTGTTCTGAGCGTGCTCCATTGGGTGGTGGTCAGCACGATGCGCATGCGTCTCCCGGCGGAGGCAGCGGTGTATTTCGTGCGGTCGGTGGTCACATTAACATTGAAGGGGCGGTAGTCCTCGGAGAGGTGACTCCAGAGCGTGAGCATCTGAGCGTTGGTAAGTCCGGCGGCGGCGTAAGTGACCGTGCGACCAGCATTCCAAAAAGCCGAGGTGAGGCTCCCGCCCTCGAAATCAAGATAGAGCACGGACGTGGCGGTGGGCCGGCTGGAGCAAGCGGGCACGCCCGTGCCACCCGGGCTCAGGGCAACGATGCCGCCGCTGCCCACTCCTGCGGGTGGCGTCGGAAGAGCAGCCGCGGTGGTGGGTGCGGTGGGCAACCCATCTGGTCCGACGCAGACAAGTTCCGATGCTGGGATCTCCTCCAGTGCCAGCGCTCCCGTTTCCATCTGCGTAAACCGCCAGGCCAAGCGTTGATTCCAGAGCAGCACGCATCCCGAAATGGCTGCGGGCTCCGATTCCTCCGCCAGATAAATCGAGCCCTCGTGCTGGCCGACCTCACCACCCAACGTCCAGAGGGTTGGCTTAGCCTCATCTGCGCGGCTGTAGTTTACTTGCACTGGCAGGGGAGGGCGACCAGGGAGGGGTAAACTCCATCGACTCCCTTCCTTGAGCGTGGATAATTTCGGAAGCGATTCAGCGACCAGCGTAACCCGTCGCAATCCCTCTTCCTGCGGGTGCGGACGCGCCGACAGATCCAACCCGCCATCCGGGTTCAGACGAAATTGCACCAGCGCCTCCAATGGCTCGCTCACTACAGGCTGCTTCATTGGCGCCGCTGCTGGGGCACCGCTCATGAGGGGCGGCATTCCGGTCTGGACGGCAGGTGGTGCTGCTACGGAAGCCTCAGGCGTTGGGGCCGGGTGGCGGCTCAGCGAGATGAACAGGACGGCACCTGTGATCATAGCAACGAGGACTGGAAGTATGCGCAGAAGTTTACGAATGGAAGTGTGGCGAGTTTTTTTCATGGTAAGAAAGAAGAGTGTTCGCAACTATCTGCGACAATCCTCGACGCGCGTTACGAACGAAAAACTTTTTTCCTTTCACCGATAATTGACGACTCGCGCCTCGGAAGTTGATGCCTAACGTTTCTGCGATAACGCGAGGCGAAATCCAATGGTATAATCCCGCCGACCGGGCGAGCCGCCACTGCGGGCCGCCGCGCGTGCCACAGGAAGCGGCAGGCGCCAACTGCCGCCGCGCGCCATGCGAAAGTGTCCGAAGTCCGGTCCCTTGGGGTCAGTCTGCGGCCCATGCGGATAGGCATCATACCAATCTAGGCACCATTCCAGAACGTTGCCACCCATGTCGTAGAGCCCCCAGTCATTGGGTTCCTTTTGTGCTACCGGATGCGTGGTTTCCCCGCTATTCTGGTCATACCAAGTCATGGCTTCGGCATCGCCCGGAAAGGCCTCCGTGGTCCCCGCGCGATAGGCATATTCCCACTGCGCCTCGGTGGGTAAAGTATAAACATAGCCCTCGGGAAGGCGCTTGGCGGCGCGCTCACGTTCGGTCAGTTTCTCGCAGAAGGCGACCGCATCGATCCAGGAGACCTGCTCCACGGGGGCTGTCTTGCCCGCTTCCACCAACCGACTCGGATTGGTTCCCATCAGGCCTTCATACTGCTCCTGCGTCACCTCGGTTTTTCCCAGCCAGAACCCCTTGGTTAAGGTCACTGCGAACGCTGGTCCTTCTGCCCGATGACGATCGGCTTCACCCAGCGGACTGCCCATGGTAAAGGTGCCCGATTTGATCCAAAGCAATTCTATATTGAGATCCGGAATGGTCTGATTGGGCTTTGTCTCTGGCGGTTCGGCGGGCTTGCTTGGCTCGGCCACCGGTTCTTCAGGTTCTCCTGGCACAGCAGCATCGGGTGTCTCGGCTGGGGCTGTTGGGGCGGGCTCGCTTGGTTCTGCGGGCTCTGCCCGGATTGGTAGAGAGCCGTATAGATAAATCAGGCCGAGCAGCACGGGGAGACCAGCCACGAAGCAGGGTCGGCAGAACTTTGCCGGGAAGGCAGTGGAAGTGCGCACACGTCGAAACATAAGATGGAAAGGATTTGGGAGCAGAGCAGAATCAGTGATATTAACCGCGGGGTAGAGTCGGGGGTGTTTCGTCTGAAGACCAGACTGATCTATGACATCTATTGACGAGTGATAAATGGAGGGATGGGTGGGTGATTTGAAAGTAGCCGTCATCGCTCCGCGTGACGGCCTTCGTCAAGGTGGGGGCACGAGTTCAGAGAAATGTCCCCTTGCGGAGTTCGATGGTCGTTTCTCGGCCAGCGCATGGGCAGGGAACCGTGCAGGTGTTGGGCTCGGGGATTTCAGCCGCACGGCGGATCGTGCTGGTCATCACGCGGAGCGATGATGACTACTTTTGTCCCCTTGCGGAGTTCGATGGTCGTTTCTCGGCCAGCGCATGGGCAGGGCATCCGGCGGGTGCTGGGCTCGGGGATTCCAACCGCACAGCGGATCGCGCTGGTCATCACGCGGAGCGATGATGACTACTTTTTGGCAGTGGCCCCAGCCTGCGCTTGCATTGCCCGCCTCCAGCGGCACTCGTGGCTTATGGCACAAGCAAGATATATCATGATTGGCGGCTTCTTGGGAGCAGGGAAGACCACCGCGGTTTCCAAATTGGCGCAATACCTTACAGAGCAAGGGTTGCGCGTCGGATTAATTACCAACGATCAGGGTCGGGAGTTGGTGGATACGGCCATGCTTCGTTCGCTGGGATTTGCCACGGAGGAAATTTCAGGCGGGTGCTTCTGTTGTCGTTTTAATTCGTTGGTAGAAGCCGCGCAAAATTTGACGGCTGCCAACCGCCCGGATGTCATCATAGCCGAACCGGTGGGATCCTGCACAGATCTGGTGGCGACCGTGACCTATCCGCTGCGGCGGATTTATGGCGATCAATTTGCGGTGGCTCCGCTCAGCGTCATCGTCGATCCCGTGCGTGCCCAGCGGGTGTTCGGGCTGGCTGAGGGCGGGAATTTTTCCGAGAAAGTCATCTATATTTACCGCAAGCAATTGGAGGAAGCGGACGTCATTGTCATTGGTAAATGTGATCTCATAGCAGCTGCGGCGTTGGAGGAATTAGCGTCCACCCTAACGACAGAATTTCCGCACGCCAAAGTGCTCAGCGCCTCCTCCCGCACGGGTGCCGGGCTGGAGGAGTGGTTCGAATTTCTGATCAACGAGGAACAAGTCGCCCGCCGTGCGCTGGTGATGGATTACGAGATATATGCGGAGGGTGAGGCTATGTTAGGCTGGCTCAATGCCTCCGTGCGTTTGGAGGCGGATAGTGAATTGGAAGCTCCTGAAGTCCTGCCGGTGCTGGCGCGGGAAATGCAGCGTCGACTGGCAGCCCAAGGCGCGGAGATTGCGCATTTAAAGATGACCCTGAGTCCGGATGAAGCCATCGGCGGAGCCATTGCAGTGATCAATCTGGTGCGCAACGACTTCATTCCCGAGCTGTCAGCGGAACTCGAAGAACCCTTCTGCGGAGCGGATATCATCGTGAACCTTCGGGCCGAGGCGGAATCCAGCGTGCTCGCGGAGGTGCTGCAAGAATCGCTCCATGAGCTGAGCGTGCAACTCGGAGCCTACAGCCTAACCGCCAAGGTAGCCCACATAGAGCATTTCCAGCCCGGCAAACCTACGCCGACGCATCGCGATGTGTAATACAATCGCCAGGCTAGGGAGCGAGCATCTCTACCTGGGTTTTCATGAGTCTGCGGGGATGAGTGGCATCGACTGGGAGGGTGGCTTTGAGAACTTTGGTGGTGCTGGTTTCTGAAAGGGTCTGGAGAGTGAATTCGGTGGCGAACCAGGTGCTCAGATCGTCGGTCCAGAGAGGTTGCACCGTGACATCGCTGGCCAGCGGGTTGATGGCGTAAGTTAGGCTCATGGTAGTGGGGGAGATCTCAGTTTCGTAGAGGCTGAGGCTTCCGGCGGCGGAGGGATTGGCGTTGAAGGCATACTCGAGCAAATTCTGCAGCCCATCCCGATCAGGATCTTCCGCTGGTCCGCTGATGCTGGGGCTGTTGGCGTCGAGTCCGAAGCTGCTGCGCTTCCACGAATCCAACGGTTGATCGTCGAGCGTTAGGGTGGCGGGGCCGGAAGGATCGACTTGATACGCGGCGTTACGGGAGATGGTTAGCGTGATGGTTTCCGCGCCTTCACTGAGGGCGTCTGCCAGCGGGGAAATGGTGACGATGGCGGTAGTGGCCAGCGCTGGAATGCTGGCGGTGCCAGCGACGGACGTATAATCTACGCCGTTGGCGGCACTGCCGGTAAGGGTGAAATTTACGGTTATGGAATCACTGGTTGCGGTGGCTCGGCTTAGGGTGAAATTGCTGGGCACCAGATTCCGCTCGGCCGCATGGAGTGGGTTGGCGGTCACGCCGACGACTACGGGTTCGGTCACGGTAACGGTGACATCATCGAACGTGGTGGCCTGACCATCGCTGGCGCGCAATCGCAGCATGTAGGTTCCCACAGCACTGAAAGCAGCCGTAGGAGCGGGTTGGGCGGCATCAGAAAACGTCACGGTGCCGGGGCCGGAACGTTTGCCCCACGCCAGGGTGACTTGTCCGGGAGTCGTGGGTTTGGCATCATCGCTCGTGGAACCAGCGAGCGTTAGGCTTTGCGGAGCGAAGAGCAAGGAGTCACCCCCGGCGCTTACATTTGGAGCCATGTTAGGGGTGATGACCTGCACGTTGTCAAAACCCGCCGTGACTGAGGCGGCGGTGGAGGCATTGGTAACACTGAGTCCCATGAGGATGGGATTGGTCATGGTGATGGTTTGCGTGGTCCCTTGTTGGACCCAGGCCAGGGGAGTGGTGTCCGTGGAAACGTAGGCCTTAAAGGTATTTCCTGCCCGGACCATGCGCACCCAGCGCGGAGTGGAAGTTCCGGTAATATTGGTGTTCACGGTGATCCCGGCCACTCCCGTTGTGGTGCGATACACGAGGCTGCTGCGATTCGAGGTCACGGAGGAAAGCGCGTGCTGGGCATTGCTGGCAGTGGATCCCCGCATCATGACGCCGCAGCGCGTGCTGGTGCCGCCATTGGTCAGGCTGGTCAGGCGGGCGATGATTTCCCCGTCGCCTGGCAGGCTACGATACACGAAGAAATTTCCATCGGTAGTGCCGGTGGTGACTCCACCGCCGGATCCCGTGACACTGTAAACGCCGCCGCTCTGGGTGAACGATCCCGGCCGCGTCGAGGCGTCTCCCACATCGGCGGATTGCCAAGGCACGGGTTCCACACTGACTCTGATATCACTGACCGTGGTGAGCAGGGTGTCGTTTGCGCTGAGGCGCAGCACATACTCGCCCGGTTGTGAAAAGACCGCTCCGGTGCTGACTTGGGCGGCATCATCGAAGGTCACACTCCCAGGGCCGGAGAGCATGGTCCAAGTGGCGGTCAAAGGAGCATTTGCCGGCAGGGCATCGTCCGTGACGTTTGTTTGCAACCACAGCCCCACTTGCGCATTCGGCAGGCGGGCGAGGCCACCGATGGGCGAAACGATGCTGATAGTGGGGGCGGCGTTTTCGTTATCGATAATCGTAAGCGTGGCCGAAAACGGGGGGGAGATAACATAGTTCCCTGAGCCTGCGGAGCCACCGCCAACGGTTCCCTGGCCGCCGAGGGAAACGATCACAGTCTCGTTCGCATCGCTAATGACATCATCGACAGGTGTCACGATCACCTCCACCGATGCAACCCCGGCAGCCAGGGCCACGGTCGCAGGCAAGGCGATGTAATCCGTGCCGCTGGTGGCGGTCCCGGTGGCTGTAAGCGCAACCTCAAGTGCCAGCGCGAGATTTCCGGTGCGGGTGATCGTGAGGGTTCCGGGATCAGGCCCTGCTTCGCCCACGACCGCATCGGTTGCGGCTATGCTCACGTAGGCTTGATCGTCATCCGTGATGGTGATCACATGCGTAAAGGGCGCGCTGAGGGAAGCTCCGATGGCGTTGCTGAGCGTCAGGGTTAGCGTTTCGGTGGACTCAGGCAGGCCATCATCAACGATCGGCACGGTGATTTGCGCGGAGGTCTGTCCGGTCGCAATGGTCAACGTGCCTGCGCCTCCGGTGTAATCTCCCCCGACACTGGCGGTGCCCGCCGTGACGCTGTAATCGACTGTGACCGGGTAGGACTGGGCGGAAGAAAGATTCACGGTTATGACGGACGCAGCGCTGGGTCCCTCGGTAATCGCACTTGTGGCTTGAGCGAAATTGAGCAATGGCTCGGGACTCAGATCATCGCTCGTAATGGTGAGGGTATAGGTATTGCTAGTGAGTCGAGCTGCGCCCAAACAATTCCGCAGCGTCAGCACCACATTTTTTGATGGCTCGACAAAGGGATCGTCCCGCAGCGTGAGTGGGATGGTCTTGGCGGTCTCGCCAGCGGCAAAGGTCAGGAGGCCCGGAGTAAAACTATAGTCCACGCCTCCGCCGGTGGCAGTGCTGCTGGAGATGACGTATTCCACGGTAATGGGGGAGGTAGCGCTGGTGGACAAGGCTACCGGTAGATTGAGGGTGCCCGCCGTTTCCGCTACTGTGCTGGCCGTGATGGAGAAACGCAGCGTTCTGGTGAGCGAGGCGTTTTGGCTATCGGAGATAAAGAGCGTCGCGCTCGGCACGCGGGAGCCATAAGTGCCCGCGCTCGACTGCATGGTCAGGGTGATTTCCTCCGTGCCTTCCACCGCTGCATCCGCCAAAGTGGTGATGCCCAGCAGGATGCCAGCGGCTCCAGCGGGAATCGTCACCGAGATCCCGGGATCGCTGTAATCCAAGCCCACGGTGGCGAGGCCACTCAGCGTGTAATTTACCGTCAAGGCGGCGGTGGTGCTGCCGGATCGGCTCAGGTAGAATCCGCCGCTGGAGCCTTCGGACAGGGTGGTTGCGGTGTCGTAAGTCACGCTGACCATCGGTTGATCGTCGTCGTTGATTAGAATGGTGGCAGCACGATCCAGCGTCGTGGTATAGGCTGCATCCGGCGTTAGGGTGATGGTAACGCTTTCAGCATCCTCGGGATCGGTGTCTTGCAGCGGTGTTAGGGTGATGGTGGCGGAGCCACCGGCCTTGGTGACACTGACCGAGCCGGTCAACGCGGTATAGTCTGTGCCAGCGGTGGCCGTGCCGGACACTGTGTAATTTACGGTCACGGCACCACTGCCGGTCCCCGCACTGTTGATGCGGAACGTGCCGAGGCCACCGTTCTCGGCACAATCTCCATCACTGGCCACCAGCGAGATCATGGGTAAATCATTATCCGCGATATTGACCGTCGCGCTGGCAGTGCCGATGAGGTATTTGGGCTCGCTGCGCAGCGTTATGATGACGGATTGTGAAGCCTCTCCGATGGCATCATCAAAAGGATAAATTACGATCGGGGCGCTGGCTTGACCGGCCGGAATTGAGAGCGTGCCGGTCAGGCTGGCGTAGTCCACCCCTTGCAAGGCGGAGCCACTGACGGCGTATTCCACCTGCAAAGCCGCCGTCGTAGCTCCGGTGCGGGTCACGGTAAACATGCCCACATCCTGCCCAGCCTCCGCGGCGGTGGCATCGGTCGCAGTGATCGCAATCGTGGGGATGTTCGCATCCAGAATCTGCAGGGTGGTTGTTAACGCCGCCGGGTCCCGCAAGTAGGCCGCACCGTTGAGCAGATTGATCACCACCGTCTCCGTGCCCTCGATCGCAGCATCGGTCAAGGGAGTTAGCGTCAGGCTAGTTTCCGCAGCGTCCGCAGGAAAGGTGATCGTGGTCGGCAGGGCCGTGAAATCCTGCCCACTCGCGGCGGTGCCAGCACCCAGGCCGATCGTGACGGTGAGGGCGTTGCTGGGGTTGCCGGTGCGTCGGAGTATGACAATGGCTGGATCGCCTGCTTCACTGGCCTGAGCATCCAGGGGGACCAGCGAAATCACGGGCAACGTCGTGTCCAGATCATCAATCGTGATCGTGGCCTTGGTGGCCCCCTGCGTGGCATAGCCGCTGCCCGGCACCAGCGTCAGTCCCGCCAGCTCAGGGCCTTCGATGGCAGAATCGCCTGCGGGTGTTAGGATGACGTCCAGCGTGCTTTGTCCTGCGGGAATGGTGAAATTATACTGCCCCAGATTTGCCGTCGGTGCTGGGCTGAGTGTGTAATCGGTAATGTAAACTGCCCCGCCGCTCAGTTGTGCCCGCAGCACCAATGCACTGCTGGTGCTGCCAGTGCGCGTGAAGCGGAAGGTGCCCGTTTCCGTGGTCGCCACACTGCCCTCCACTGCCGTGGCGTCCACTGCCGTCACCGTTACGTTAGTGCTCGGAGTGCCGTTAAAATCAGCTCCGGCGGCTGCGAAAGTCCAGTTCGGTAAATTTGCCGCGAGTGTGTAACCCGCCGTCAGATTGGTGACGGTGAATGCCCCCATCGAGTCCGTCAGGCTGCCCCGGTAGGACGTTCCGGTGCTGCCATTGCCAACCCGCACGCCGACCATCGGTGCCCCCAGATCATCATAGACATGTCCGCTGGCCAGGAGGGTGGTCGGGGATCCAACGGTAATCAAAATCGCGGAGGCGGCCACCTGACCCTTCATATCGCTGACTTCACAGCGCACCCAATAGTTACCAGCAGTCGGCCAACTCTTCGTAACCGAGGCGCTGTTTGCGCCTAGGGTTCGGTCGCCAAAGTCCCAGGCATAGGCCAGCGCATCACTGTCAGGATCCGATGCCGTGGTCGTTAGGGTTATCGCAACTCCGGTCCCTGGCGTAAGATTCGTGGCCCCCAACGAGCTGATCACCGGAGCTTGATTGGTGAGAAACAGGCCCAGGTTCACCTGCACATCCAATGACTCCGGCGTGGTTCCCCCTTTTCCTACCACCGTGCAGTGAATGCCAGCCTCGCGATCACTGAACGTTTTCCCAATCACAATGCCCGCATCATCCTTGCCATCTGGCGAACTGGGCGTGGTGTCCAGCAACTGCGCGCCACCATTGCTGCCGGAGGCGGTATTGTCGGTGGCGGTATCGCCCCAAGGTCCCCAGCAGAGTTGCAGGCCGTTCATGAGCCAGGGATTACTCGTGAATTTCTGCCGAAACTCCGCCCAGTAAGTGCGCTGGGCATCCTTCCGGAAATTGAGCGCATACCGTAAGCTGGGATTCAGCACCGGCTGATCGATTTGATGAATCCGGTATAACCCGCTGGTGGTCAGGTTGGTGTAATTGCTATTGGGCAGCCAATTAAGCGACGTGCGGTGCTGGGCGTTGAAATGATAGGCACCAGCACTCGCAGACCCCATGGTATCGAAGCTATGGCCATACTCCGAATTCTGCCCGGAGCCGATGGTGCTCGCGGGGGAGGTGCTCCAATAGTTGGCGTGCCACAGACCGAGATTGTGACCGAATTCATGAACCGCTACGCCCACTGACGAATTCTTCAACCACGTCCCTGAGCCTCCGACGTAACCCTGCCCACTGAAGCTCCCTGGCCCGTTGTAGCGCACGGCGTAAAGATCATACGCTCCACTATCAAACCCAGCTTCCTTGGCTGCGGATCTGGCGTCCGAGAGCACCGCGTAAGCCGAACCGTCAGTGTTGTTGTAGTTATACCAGTCCAGCGTGTGCGGCAGCATGATCAGCGGGGTCACGGTATTCAGGAAATAGCATTTCCCGTAACTGACCTCGGCCATGAACTCGCTAACAGATCGCATCATAACATAGGCATCGACCTCCGACTGCGGTTCCGTGGGGTTGTCCGGAAAGATGGCCCGAATGTAGAGCACCTTGCGTGGACCCGTCGTCCAGGAACTGGGAATCGCCCCAGTCGGCTTGGCCGCTCCGCCCGAGCTGCCCTCCTTGGCGACCAGTCCATCTTTCATGGCTAGGAAATGACCGCCGTGGCAGAGATAAATGATTTGCGGTCCAACCTCCGCCGCTGGCGTGTCCGGGCTAATGGCGGGGAGATCGCCTGCCGCGTTGCGTTCCACCACGGTCGATTTGCCGGAAATGGGGCAGGTTTGCACAATCTCCTTGGTCGTGTTAGGTCGCTCGCCTGGTTCCATTTCGCGCAGTGGGCTTTCATCCAGCGCCAGCTTGCCATCGATGGCTACGCCTACGAAATTCAGGCGCTCGGTGGTCCGCTGCGCAGCCCGCCGACCATACACAAACGTCTCAAAAGTTCGTCCAGCGATCTCAGCGATCCTTCGAATGCCAGTGCCCGTGCCATTGCCTTCCTGGACCAACCCCAGCACGCCGAAGAATCCTTCGGCGTTAATTCGTTCTTCCAGTAACCGGGTGATTTCTTCCGGTAAATCCTGCCGCACCACCATCGGAATCGCCTGCGCCAAGGCGGCCTGGGGATTCTCTTGGATCAATGGCAGCATCGCCAAGCGATGCTCGTTGGCCAGTTGCGTCCCTTCTGTTAGCAAGCTCAGCCGACGTTCCGTCGTCTCAGCAAAATACCGCTGCGCCCACGTCCGAAACGCCGCCGTGGCCGGCATCAGGTTGGCCGTCGTCCGCTCGAGTGTTTCCTCATTCTGCTCCGCAGGCTCTCTCCCGCCAGTTTCTCCCGCCACGGAGGGCACCGCTGGCGTGCCCCGTTGTGCTTGTCTCAGCCAGAGCACGGCAGCCAACAGCAGGCAGGAACTGATGAGCCAAAATCGGAAGCGTTTCATGAGCAGGTGTGAAAGTAACGGGGTGGGGGAAGTAAGGTCGGAATTCTGGAATTTATAAGACAAATCGTAAAATGAGAAGCAGGAAATCATTTTGGAGACGAAATGTTTTCCTGATTCCAACGTATCTGAAGCGCGACCATGGCGTGCAATTTACGCCTGCCGAGTTGCGAAAACTGAATTTCCACTTACGCTATCCCATGCGAATCCTCCCATCTATCAAAGTCGTTGTTTTGAGCGTCCTCTCTGCTATGCTCGCCAGTTGTGCCACCGGTCCAGACTATACCTCTGGCAATCAACGGCCCTACGTGCCGCGTGTTTCCCTGCCCGACCCAGGCAGCCTGAGCGCCAACGAGCGACGCTACCTGCCCGAGGTGGAGAATGCCTTGGAAGACGCAGGCTACCGCCCCACTCAGGGCGAGGCTGAGTATCGCCTGCACATTCATTTGGAAGACGGTCCCATCAATGCCGACAGTCATTTAACCATGTTCCGGGGTTCCTCAGAAATTGCCCGGGCCAATGCCCGCGTTGGTGGTGCCACCATGGTGTTCCGTCGGCAGCAATTCGTGAATGAATCCTTTCAGAAATGCCTGAGTGATTTCGTGGTGCAGATTCCCCGCGTGGGAACAGGCCGCAGTTATAACGGTGGTCCTGGTTATGGGGAGTCGCTGGATCGTCGCTACCCCACACCCACGGATCGTTATGAAACCCACGCCCCAGAGCCTCAAGCCGAATGGCAACGCGGTTGGTAGTCTCTCCCGCTAATGATCCGCCTCGCTCTCCTCGCTCTCTTGCTCTTCCTTTGCGGGCCGGCTCCTGCAGCGGAACGACGACCCAATGTCCTTTTCATCGCGATCGATGATCTGCGCTGCGACTTGGGCTGCTATGGCGCAGCCTTGGCCAAAACCCCGCAGCTCGATGCCTTCGCTCAGACCGCTCGCGTCTTCCGGCAGCACTACGTTCAAGTGCCCACATGTGGGGCCTCGCGTTGCGCCTTGCTTCGTGGTCGCTATCCCAGCGTGGGAGCACAAGTCGGCAATGGCGGGATTGCGCAGACGCAGAAAGATTGGGGGGCTCAGAGCCTGCCCGCCATGTTTCGCCAGAACGGGTATCAGACCCTGGCCTTGGGGAAGATTAGCCACCATCCAGGCGGACTAACGGGGAAAAATTGGGCCGCAGGTCCCGAGGAGCTACCCGGAGCATGGGATCGTGCTTGGGTTCCCGATGGCCCTTGGAAGTCCCCCGAAGCCATCATGCATGGCTACGCCAACGGAGGGGCGCGGCAGGCGGGCAAGTCTCCGGCCTGGGAGGCATTCGATGGACCGGATGACGCCTATCCTGATGCTTGGGTGGCAGCCGATGCCATGAGCACGCTCAAGCAACTAGCCACGCAGAAGCAGCCATGGTTTTTCGCAGTCGGTTTCTTCAAGCCTCACCTGCCCTTTGCTGCCCCCAAGCAGTGGCATGATCTCTATGCGGATACCACGTTTCCATTGGCTCCAGCCGCTGAGGCCAAGCCCACCTGGCCGTCCACGTGGCATAACAGCAGCGAGTTCCGCGGAAACTATGGTCACCAGCCGGGCGAGAATCCAGATACCAACCCTGATTATGCCCAACGCATCCGCCGTGCCAACGCCGCCTGCGCCAGTTACATGGACGCTCAAGTTGGTCGAGTCCTAACCACCCTCCATGAACTAAATTTAGCGAAAGACACCATCGTCGTGGTCTGGAGCGATCACGGATTCCTCCTCGGAGAACATGCCATCTGGGGTAAGCATTGCCTCTACGAGCAGGCTCTGCACTCGCCCCTGATGATCCGGTCCCCGGGCCTCAAAGCGCCAGGAGCGCCCAGTTCTGCATTGGTTGAGACGGTCGATCTCTTTCCTACCCTGATGGAGCTTTGCCAACTCCCTGCTCCCGCCGATCTTGATGGCCACAGTCTGTTACCGCAACTAAACGATCCCACCGCCCCGGGCACCAAACCCGCCCATGGCTTCTGGTCAGGCGGTCAACGCACCGTGCGCACGGACCGTTGGCGACTCATTGTTCAGCCTGGCAATAAAGCCAAGACTCCCCAACTGGAGCTTTTCGATTACCAAACCGATCCCCAGGAAACCTCGAATCACGCCGCCGCCCATCCAGAAGTCGTGCAGGAACTACTCGCGAAGCTGAAGCTTGTGCCCGAGCCCACCAATGC
>JANOAV010000109.1:0-31364 GCA_031411295.1 Verrucomicrobiales bacterium
AATTGGCACCGCAGCTAAAACCACGCACGCTTCGGATTCAGACAGATCACTCCATCTCCCACCTACCTTTACACGCAGTTTCTCGCAATACCGCTTTCCTGGAACCAATCCCGTTCTGGTAGCCGATGTGGCGTTGAGTGGGAGATTCTCTCCAAACTGGAAGGGGCCGCCATCAATGCTATCCCAGATTTCCTTTGCTTCATATGGCTCGTTGATATCGTTCCACGTAAGTTCCAGACTTGTGTAGCCTAGTGCTGTTGCCCTCACGTTGGTTGGCGTGGGGATGGCTGGCTGCGTCAGGCAGGCCACGTTCGACCACGCGCTCCAGATACCATCAACCATTACCCTAGCGATGAAGCAATACTGTGCCTTTGGGATAAGATTGGTGCGCACAGCCGCAGTCCGTCCTGCTTCGACATTTTCGCCATGCACATAGCCAGCTCCGTTGAGGCTCTGCTGCAATTCCAGCTTTTCGTAAGCTCCGGTCGGATTTTGCCACGTCAGTCCCGCACTCCCAGAGTCAACTACCGTCGCCACCAAATTGGCGGGCGGAGAAATCACAGGCTGGGATATGAATGCTGGTGCGGAAAGCTCGCTCCATCGCCCACCAATCATGAACCGGACTTTAAATCCATAGCTCGCCCCAGGTTGAAGGCTATCGCGAAGAGCATTGCTCCTGTCATTGGGCACATTCTCAATCCAGTTGTAGCTTCCTCCATTTAGATTCTGATAAATTTGAATTTCATCCACACCTGCTGGCAGGGACCAAAACACTCTCGCTTTAGTCGGGCTAATTGCTTGAGCGGTCACAGAGGCTGGCGGGGGCACGGGGGGGAGTTGCAGGGCGATAGATTGTGGAGCAACAGCCAAGGCACTCCACCGCCCAAAAATCTGCACTTGCACACCAAGCTGCCAGACAGAACCGGTGGCAAGTCCGGTGCGGACTGAGCGTGAGACCGTAGTTGGCGAGTTTTCACCGAAGAACCAGACCGAACCGTCGCGGTTTTGCCATATTTTCACCGCTTCACTGCCTGCTGGCAAAGTATAGTCGATAGCGATGCTGGTTCCATCGACAGCCGCCGCCCTCACTCCCGTTGGAGCCGGGACCGGGGGGAGACAGACCGGTGCTGAGTAGGCACTCCAGACCCCGTCCACTTTAGCTTTCATTTTGAAACAGTAGTCTGCACCAATGGTCAGCTGGTCCCTCACAGCACTCGTCGCCGTTCCATGGACGTTTTCGCCCAGCACGAAACCAGCACCGTTTCTGCTGTCATCAATTTGGTATGCCTGCACCACGGTGCCAGGGGGTTTTACAAATGAGATGCGCGCGCTCGTGGAGGAAAGCGGAGTAACCACTATCTGGGTGGGTGGGTCCGCTGCGGATGCTGTGATCAGCCCGCAGCCAAGAAATACCAAAACCAACCTTATTTTAGCAAAATATTTCAGTGTAGTTATTTGTGTTTTCATAAAGTGTGAAGTTTAGAGCTGTTACCGGCTCAATTTATACCAATTAGGGGACGTATTATTCCAAAGCACGTCCCAAGCCTTTTTATGCACGTCTGGATCGCTCATCGAAGTGAGGTGATCCGATTGAATTCGAGCACAAAAGATTTGACCCCTCCTACTGCACTCAGCGAAGGCCGTGATTGGGAATCCTCTACGCCTCGTCTCACAATTCCATTGAAAACCGAGTTGGCTAAATTTCGGCACTACGTAGTCTCCCGGCCCCCATCCACCAACACGCACATCCCAGTTAGGGACTATTACTGAGTAGAAATTGAAGGGAATTGATAGATTTTGTAAACGTATTTTTCTATATGTTTTTCCTACGGCTGTTCTATTTTTCTCTGTGTAGAAAATTGTATATTTAATTTCACTTTGATACGGCATTGATTTACCATTAATGTAAGTAAGTTCGGGATTCCTGGTCTCATTCATGGTGAATTTCTTATACTCATATGGCTTGGAGAAATTCCAAACTGGACTCAAGTTCCTGTATACGTCCTGCGGGTATTTCGACTTGGACCAACTGAGCACCCAATCAGGAAAATTCTTTAGTCCATAGATGGGCATTGCTTTGGGTTCCACGGCTGCAACAGAACCCAAATGCGGCCCTTGGATCATTATTAAATGATTGACTAGTTTTGGAGAATCCTTTTGAAAAACAAACATGGCCCGGGTGATTAAGCAGCCCTTTGAGTGGGCTATTATATTTACCTTGTCTGCATATGTCTTACTCAGTAATGTTTTAATTTGATCATGCAGGTGCCACCCACCATCTTTTAAGGTGATATGATTTCGGTCAATTGTTGGGTAACCTGGTATTATGAGTGTGTGCAGCGTTGGGTAAAACGGGTTGTGAACGGTTCCGTAATAGTCTGGAATGTGTTTTGTTTTGTAGTCCCTATACAAGTAATTATAGCCATTTGGATCACCCTTTGTAATTGTCCAAAATTTGTCCTTAAATGCATTTTCAAATGCTTCAAAAGTCTTGTTTCCACCATCTAAGTTGGCTGAGACAAATGGCTCTAGAGGAAACGGAAGGCCCGCTACAGCATCAATGCCAGGGACAAAAATAACCGGCAGTGGAATCCATACGCCGACTTTTCGCTCAACATTGGCGACGGTGGCGGTCACTTTAACGAGTGCATTATTTGTGAAGCGAGGGATTTTTGCTGCTTCCAAATCAAATTCTATTGGATTTGCCTGAAGCGATGGGATGGGCTCGAGGTTATCTGTTAGATAAACTCTTTTTGACAGGAGCGCTCCATTCACATCCACAAATAAATCAACTGGGTATGTTTTGCCGACAAAATCAGAAGACATTTGGACTTCTAGTATCCGTGAATTCCTCATCCTGACGTAATTAAACTCAAACCGCCGAATAAGATCTGCTGGTGGCGGGGGCTTTACCTCAGGGTCAGGGCCATGAACGGTCCCATATAAATATATTCCGCTATCCTGATTCACCACTTCGCCAAACGAATTCAATGTTTTGTATGTAAACCCAACACTGCTGTCACGGTTTTCAGCAGCCCCGGCAGCCTTTGCTGTGACTGTATAAAATACATTTACGGTGGCATGCTCCGATAATATTGTGTTTTTCCCAATGGGGCAAATTGGAGTTGGTGCGTAGGGATCTACGTTGGTTAAATCGTGTTCTATTCTGGTAACTTTGACGTCGTAAATTGCTGAACTTTTCGCATAGGAGACGAAATCCCAGCCAACACGATGTTGATCCGCCCAAAGCCAAGGCACGTAAACCTTGGCGGTATATGTTTTGCTCACGGATTCTCCAACCTTTAAATCTGGCAACTGCTCCCCGAAAAGGGAGGCAATCCCGAGGCAATGTAGGATAGAAATTGCGAACAGCGGAGGGCGGCGGCCATATCTACGGTAGTGGAGAAGAGTGCTCAGCACCGAGAAGAGAATTTTTTCGAACACGCCCACTGCATTCCACAAAGAATTTGATCGCATGATCTGCCCGGGAGCCGCCCAAAATGTTCGAATTGGTTCAGAATGTGACGTCCCGCTTTGTTGGTGAAAGTATTTCATGAGATATTGCGTTGCTCGTAGCGTTGCATTGCTTGTATGGGCGATGGCGAGGAATGCAAGCAAAATTGTTGCGGAATTCGGAAATAGGTGAACCTTACCCGATGAACCAATCCGATTCCGCTCAAGACGATTTGCAGATCAAAACGCAGATCCACATTGACAGAGAACGTCTCTTCCCAGGACAAACACTGACTAAGGTCGCAAAGACCTTGGACATCCCTGCCTCTGTCCTCTCTCGATTGGAAAGAGGGAAGACAGAAGCTCCCTCCGAACGAACACGACGGGCTCTAGAACAAGCGGGACTATGGCCTGCGTCCGGCAGTGAGGTCGCACATTTTACTACATCCAAAGGCGGGGGAATACCACGTGGTGCCGTTCGCCTG
This sequence comes from Verrucomicrobiales bacterium, assembly GCA_031411295.1. Taxonomy (GTDB): domain Bacteria; phylum Verrucomicrobiota; class Verrucomicrobiia; order Verrucomicrobiales; family V1-33; genus JAGNEJ01. The sequence goes on from JANOAV010000109.1 coordinate 3,939, forward strand.
GGGGCAAACGTGGCCCAACGCACGCTGCGCGTTGCCACCAGCCTCTCCATCCGGGCTGCTCCCGCCGCCCTCGCAGCGATGCAGTCCCCCAATCCAAATAGCCCCACTCAGTATTGCTTTGGTAAAAGGGCCGATGGCGAATTTGATTGGACTGGGCAGCTTCGTCTGGAAAATTACCGGGCACTCTGTGGAAGTGCGGGTAGTTTTCCGCGGAATTTTGGGGTTCGTGAGTTGACTCAGTTACTCAGGGAAGGACAGGTGGATTGCTTGATTGCGGCTAGTCGCAATTACAAGGATCTGTTGAACAGAGAACTGATACCGATTGCGCGAGTGCTCAACTTTCCCGGAAGGACACAGATGTGTCTCATCTATAAACGCGGTAGTCTTGCTGAGAAGATTCACCACGGATTTGTGAACCAGGGAATCCGCAGCCCAAAGGTGACGTATGTTCTGCGGGCTCTGCTAGCCCACTCAAAAGAGTTGGGTGCTAAACTATGGGTGCCCATGCTTTACCCCCAGCGGGCCACATCGGAGGAAGGGGCCGTGTCCCTTGACAAGAGTTTCAGAAAAATGGCGGAGTTTCCTAGCCTGTTTGAAAGCAAGGCCTACCCGGTGAACCCGGACGATCCGGCGATACTGGTAGAGGAAGCAAAAAGAGCATGGGAAGAGAACGATATGCTCCTAATTTTGTGGGCAGAGCCATTTCTCAGTCGACTGATAGAGCTGCTCCAGCCGTCTGACTTGGCAAGAGCGCAGACCCAAAGCTCCTCTATACCGAACATCGCCACTGAGGCCCACCGGGGCTTACCACTTTACGACATGATGGTCGCCTGGGACTCACCCGTCTGGCAATGGACCTCGATCGATATGATGGTGACCCGCGATTTAGCACCTGAGAAACTGGATAGTCTGCGAAGTCTCTGTCGTCAGATGGAACTCACATCAGCGAGGCTCCGTCATGGATTTGCAGAACTAGACCTAGGTGTCCAAGAAAACCTGCAAAACCCGGACATTAAAACCATCTGCTCCCTTTTTGGTGTCAGCGAACTGATAGCGGCGCGTAATCTTTCCCGCATGGATCTCTCTTTCCTATTTTATCCAGCCTACGATGAAATTTTCCAGGGCAGGTAGATCGTCTATTTTGCCACTCGAACTAGGATGACCATCCCCGAACAACTCACCGCCAATTTCTATCGCTGGGAGGGGCGGGGGCGGGGTGTGCAGTTGTTTGATGCTCCGGTGGAGTTGGAGCCGCCGTTTGTGCCGTTTCCGGGGCATCGGGTGGTGTTAGATGGCCCGGTGGATGCAGGGCGGAAGGAGTCAGTGTTTTCTAAGTTGGCGGGGAAGGTTTTTACGGCGTTGCAGGCTCCGAAGGTGGAGGTGGCTGCTACGCGAGAAATGGCAGTGAAGGAGGCGGAGCAGCCGGAGGTTTACTGGTTCGGGAAAGAAGAAGAACCACTCTATGAATTCACGGTGCGGTTGCCATCGAGTGTGTCATATGGTGCGGAGGCGCGCCTTTTCGACGGAAGCACTAAATGCGATAGAGCGGGCCATCCTGCTGCAACCAGATGCGATCACATTGCTGGGCACAAAAGACAGTCTGCTAGTGGAACTAAAGCGTGAAACCGAAGCGGAGCCCATCTTGACCAAAGTGCTGAGCGAAACCACATCCGATGTCGATCTGTCAATCTGTTCGATTTATCTGGGCATCATTGCCAAGCGTCAAGCGTCGGGGAAATGATGAACTTCAACTATACTACGAACATCTGGGCACTGAGAATTCGGCCTTTGAAACACTCGGATGGTTGCAGGAGCGCGCGAAGGAGCTCACGCAGGCGATCTGACCCGCAAGGATCTGAGCATGGAGGACGGGCTTTTCCCGGCTACGCGACAAGGCGAGGCATTTCTTGGTGCTCCGTTTGATCCGCCCGCTAAAACGAGCAGCAATGGCGTTCCTAAATCCCCTTGCCACTCGGGCCGCGGCGGATGAGTCGGAGGCTATCCAGACGCATTCTCGGTGCCGTCAAATGGGTTTGCAGGGTGGCCATTTGCGCGGTGACCCGCTCGATTTCCGCCGTGCGTTGGGCAGTGGCGGTCATGCTTTCCAAGCGGGTCTTCTCGGCAGTTAGGATCAGGCCCATTTGGTGGGCGGCTTTGGCGGCCAATTCCTGAGCTTTGATTTCCGCCCGTTGATTCAAATTGCGGAGCATGCCTGGAACCAGATTGTGGAGTGGGCGGGCATTGTTGCGCAGCCAGTCTTTGCGGCCATTGCGGACGTTTTTGTTCACCAATTCCGTGGTGTAGGTGCCACTAAGGTCTTCCAGTTCATGAGAAACGACGACGCGGACGGGAGTCGGGGGCATGAAGCGCCAGACGTGGAGCAGCGGATCTGCCGGGGCTGGTTCGGCCAGGTAAATGCCTTCCAAGAGCACCAATTGCGCGCGCTCGTCTTCCCACACGACATACGCGGTGTTGCCAATCGCAGTGCTGAGCAGCCGCTCGGTGGCTTTGGCAATCAGCTCGCTATCCCAAGTCAGGTGTTGCAGGGCTTCCTGAGCGATCGCGGTTTTTCTGGAATAAGTCAGGCCGAACCCTTCTTTTGGAATCGCTTCCAAATGTTGGATTGCTTCCAAGTTCCATTTCACCTGGCAGGAACGCCCGGGTTGCTGCTCGACGGAAATTCCGGTGTGTTCGAGCACCCGATTGGTAAAGAGATCCAATGAGAGATCCTCATCACTGCTGTGCATCCGATGCAGGGCCTGTTCAGAGTAGGTCGGACGACAACTGGCGTTCTCCAGGAATTCGTCCCGGTGTTTGTCTATTTTCTTGAGGGCAGAGTCGAAAGAAGCGTTCGATTTTTTGATCAATGCCTTCAGTTCGTCACCAATTTTCGGGTTATGCCGTGCGCCAATTCGTTTAGCCAAGTCCAACGCCGTCTTGCCATGTTCTTCGCTCACGGCGGCCTGAGCCGTAGAGTAACCGCCGAAGGCATGGAGCCCTTCCTGGAGCCAGCGCCCCAAAATTTCCTGAGGGGTGTCTTCCACATAGGGGATCATGATCTTGACGGATGAATTGGAGGTGAAGTCAAGTAAGGAAGCTCCGATCCGTGCTTCTGTGGCGGTATGCGGAGCATCCCAAAAGACGAGGAAATCGACGCCAGCGAAAGCGCGCCCGCAGGTGTCTTCCAATCCGACCACCATGGCGGCAAAATCAACCGTAACGCTGTGGGGTTCGTGATTCACGAGGACAATCTTCTCAGGCAATTTCTTGGTCAGCACCTTGGCCACGGCCATGGCTCGGGCGCGATTGGCACAGATCACGAGTGCTTTAGGAGACGGCGGCGGCGGTGGTGGGGTTTCCACGCCTTTGGCGAGAGGCGCTGCTGCGGGAAGGATCGGCGGGGCGATTATTCCGGTGAGCCAAGTGGCAGCCGACGAATCCATCGCACTCGCCGAGGCTTTGGTCTTAGGGGTGGAAGGTTCGGCTTTGCTGGCAGTCTTGAATTCCTCACGCAATTCATCGCGAACTTCAGGCTTGGTCTCCAAGCGAATCCAATCTACTTCATGAGCGGGGATTTTGCCGATGCTGCGCTGGGTGTTGTGGAAGACTCTCCGGCCGCATTCCTGAGTGTCCAGCAAGTGCTCAATCAACTGATCGCGGGCCGATTCTTTGTCCTCTTTCCAGGACTTGATGAAATCTTTCACCTTGGCATCGTTGGCGCCCAACGGTTTCAACAAGGCTTCGGTTTCACGGTCGATGTCAGCGGCCTTGGCGGCTGCCAGCACGCCGATTTCCAGGGCTTCGTTCTCCTTGCGGTGTTTGGCATATTTCCGTGCCGTGGGAAAATCTTCCGGATCCAGCAAACGCAATCTCCCGAAGTGGCCTTCAGGGTCCGTCTCAGGCCCGGCCGAACTAAGTAACATGAGGCTGCGCACTCCACCTGCGGCCTCTTCGATGGCGTTATAAACCGAGCCAGGATTGGCTTCGCTGTAGGGCAGTTGTTCCGCCCCATCAACCACCAGCACGTCCAATCCCGCGGTAGCGGCAAAATGGCCAGGTTTGCTCTTGAACAATTCCAATGGGCAGGAAAACCAAGCAGGACCTTCGGAAACAAACGGGTTGAAGGCAGGCGCGGCTGGTTCGTCGTCTTTAGTTTTGGCGCTCTTCGCGCTTTTCGCGGCTTTTTTGGCAGCAGCTTTAACGGGTGGGGTCAGTTCTTCTGCGCTCAAACGGGTAAAGGAGAATCCGAAACGACGCGTGAGTTCCAGTTCGCACCAATCGATCTCGGCTTCGGGGACGAGCAGCAGCACTTTGGAGGCACTGCCCGCCAAATGGAGCCGCTGTAAAATCAACCCAGCTTCAATACGACGTCCCAATCCCGGTTCGTCCGCGAGTAAAACCCGGGGGAAGGTGGCTCGAGTGGCCTGAGTGGCCACGTAAAGTTGATGAGCGGTAGGATGGAAGCGGCCACCCAGCAATCCTCGTAACGGAGCCCGGAAAGTCTTGAAGCGTCGATAAAGTGCCCGGTGGCGCAGATTGTAAATCCCCTTGTCGTCCACCTGGGCGTTGAGCAGCCGATCGATCGGCTTGCTGAAGGTCAGGGAGTCCGAGAGTCGGCTTTCATCGATTTTCTTGCCCTTGCTGATATAGATCACGAGTCCATCTTTCTCGGTGACTTCCTCGACGATGAAGGATTTACCTTCCTGGGTCTTGAGGATATCACCCATGGAAAAGATCACGCGGGTCAGCGGCGGAGCTTCAATGGTGTAAACACGTGTCGTTTCACTCGAAGGAAACACAATGGTGACTTTATCTGGTTCGGACTTAATAACCAAACCGAGCCCAAGTTCAGGTTCTGTCTGACTGAGCCAACGTTGTCCGGGAGCGAATCTGGATGCCATGCTTCTTAGGGGAATTGGAAAATACGGGGTAAAGCCAAGTTGTAGTCGGTTTTCTGCACGATATCAAGTGATTGCTAGCTTGATAGTGAAATTCCCTGTTAACACTTGATTATGAACGACTTAAGTCATTAACGAGAGTTGATTTTCAACTGTTAATTTTATCACATGTGAGAATGTTCTTAATTTCGAACATTCCGGGGTCCTTGGACGGACCGATAAAATAGGTATAATCCATCGATGCAAAAACGTCCGGAGTGCCGAGGTTAACTTTAGATTTCGACATCTGCCAGCGAAGGTGGATCAGCCCGCTGGGCTGAACTCCAAAGGCGTGAGTTGTCCAGCGGACTGCGGAGTGCGGACTGCTCCACATGCTGACAGTGGTCCTGCGGGCACCGGTTGGACCGAGTGGATCAATTGTGATGTTAAGCCACTGCCGCCTCTACCTCAGCCATCGACTCCTCACGAAGCTCCAGCACATCCAGCAGGCCCGGCAGCACGGGGTAGTTGGTCAGAATCTGCCGTAAATTGGCCACCGCTTGGGGAATGTGCTGCAAGAAAGCCTTCTTACCGCGCTCCAAGCCGAGGAATCCGTAGGCTCCCAGTGCCTGCATCAACCGTTGACATGCCAGGGAGGCGAAAATTTCCTGATTCGTATCCCACTGGTCATCCGCGGGTCGCACCTCCAGATAGTAAGCGAAGAGGTCATCCCGCTCGTCTTCACTCAGCGTGACATAGGGATCATAGAGCAAGGAAGCAACGTCATATTCCGGCCGTCCCGGGCGGAGTCCTTGATAGTCGATCAGGACCGTTTCCTGACCGCGGACGATAACATTTTGCGATTGGAAATCCCGGTGGATGAGAAATTTAGGCATCCCCGCCAGACCACTGGCCAAGTCGTGGAATTCCTTTTGTTGGCGGATTTTGTTCAAAGCGTCGGGTTTCAGGGCGGAGAAATTCTTGGCAAAATTGTTGAAGAAATAATCCTGTTCCCAGACATACAACGTCTCATCAAAGCCCGGCTGCAAATGGCTGCGCAACCCCGTCGGAACCTGTTCCAGTTTCAGCGCATGAATCTTGGAGACCTGCTCCAGGGCGTTTTGATAGAGTGGCAGTTTGGTCTCCGCTGGATGATGCCGGAACTCCCAGAGATCCACCGTGCCCAAGTCCTCCAACCACGCCAAGCGTTGGACCGGATCATGAAAATAGATGCGGGGCGTGCGCACGCCTTGTAATTTCAGGACCTCGGTGGCGGCAAAGAAACTCATATTGTCCGGGCGACGATCCGTATAGACCATCAAAATGCAGGTCCGCGGACCGCGGAATTTGCCATCAGCCGTGATCCGATAGTAATGCCGGTCCGACCCTCCTTTCTGAATCAGATCCAACTGCACCTCAGCCTCATCCCATCCGACCAAACGTTGGCGGGTGGCATCAGCTAATTGGGATTCAGAAAAATCTTCCATGTAATAGTTTATCGGGGTGGATGGGGAATTCGGCAGGCAATCACTCACTCTATCGCTAATCTGCGAGACACGCAATCGAAGAACCACCGTCCAAAATGCTTACAGGGGGCACTCTTAGTCCTCCAGCGTGATCCTGACCTCCACTGATAAATGCCTGGTTCCTTTGCCTCTGAAGGCCCCTTTGACAGGTTCGATGTCTGCATAATCCCGGCCCACGGCCAGCTTGAGGTAACGGGTGTCCGCTAGGCGGTTATGAGTGGGGTCGAATCCTTTCCAACCGTAGCCGGGGAGGAAGATTTCCACCCAGGCGTGGGAGGCCTCGTTCTCATCCGGGGCGCTATTCTCGTTATAGAAATAGCCGCTGACGTAGCGGGCGGGAATACCCTGGGACCGGCACATCGCCAGCATAATGTGGGCAAAATCCTGGCACACGCCGCGTCGGGCTTGCAGCGCATCGATCATGCGAGTCTTGGCGTTGGTGCTGCGGGGCACGTATTCGCAGGTGCGATAAATGTGTGAGCCAATCGCGACGCTGTCGAGCCAGAGATCATGGACCCCATTGGGCAGTGCATCAATGGCTTCCCGCCAGACGGCGGCCTCGAGGGAAACAAAGTGTGAATCCGTTAGGAAGTCGAAAAAATTCTCTTCGCTGTCCAGTTCGTAAAGTGAATCCAAGGTAAGGCCCACCGGCGGTGCTCCGCGTGGTTCGTGAATCGTCTGCACAATGGCGACGGACTGCACATCCAATTCGGGATGCGAGGCAGCGATCTCGAAGTGATCCACCCGATTGTGGTAGAAATCATGATACGTGTTGATAGCCACCTCAGGCAGCACCTTCAGCGAAAAGAACTCCAAGCTCTGGAGGGGGTCCGTGATGGGGCAAAGGCGGGCTTCGTTGAAGCTGTCGAAAGCGTGATCCTTATATTCAAAGCGCGTGCGATGACGGACCTTTAAGCGCAATCCCTGAGTGTGCGGTGCTTCGATGGGTGGGGGATTCGTCGCGTCAGGACCTTGCTCCGATGATTCAGGGCTCATGCTTGCGGTCGGGACTGCTGTTGTTGTTGGCTTTCCTGCTGGTGCACGCGGATTTCAGCTTCGAGATCCGTGGGCGGATAATACATGAAAGTCTGGAAGATGTGATCGTTCAACTCGACCAATACCTTTTGCACCAGCGCAATATATTCGTGCAGGCCGCGGCTGAAGATGTCCTCAATGGAGGTAAATTTCAGATCGTTCAAGAGTCGCCCGAAAGAGCGATCGGTCGCTGTCGCATAACGGTTATTCTGCGCCTGCCCGAGTTTGTCGAGATAGGAATCCAACTCCGTGAGACAAAAACGGAGTGAGCGAGGGAAGGTCTCGCTGAAGATCAGGAATTCGGCAACTTTGATCGGTAAAATTTCCGCCATGTAGAATCGACGATAGGCCTCCAGCGCGCTGGCCGAGCGCAGCACGGCCTGCCACTGCGCAGTGTCCACGGCCCCGCCCACGTCACTTACTTTGGGTAGGAGGATGTGGTATTTTACATCCAGCATGCGGGAGGTTTTGTCCGCCCGTTCCAGATACTTGCCGAATTGAAGGAACTCATAGCCCTCGCTGCGGGAGAAAGTGGAGTCAGTTAGGCCCTGAAATAAATGGGAGTATGATTTCACCCGGTCATACAGTGCTCCTGCGCCAGTCCCATCCTGCCAGATGATTTCGGCTTCGCCATCCTTGAAGAACAGATAGGCCAAATTGAGGACTTCCCACATCTCGATGGAGATTTGGTCACGGACTTGCCGCGCGTTTTCCCGGGCGGCGGAGATGCAGGAGATCACAGAGTTGGGATTCTCTGCGCAGAAAGTCATAAAAGTCGTCACGTTGCGACTGTTGGCCTCCTGGTATTGTTTGAAGAAGGCCTCTTCTTCATCGGCCGACTTCAAGATCGGGAGCCAATGCTGTTTAAGCGTTTGATCATCAATTTGATTGAAGTCTAACAGTAACTGCAAGTTGACATCCAGGAGTCTGGCGGTGTTTTCAGCGCGTTCTAAATAGCGGCTGGTCCAATACAGCGAGGCAGCCACACGTGAGAGCATGATGTCACTGGGCCGACGCGCGGCCAGGGGTTGACCCGCGTTGCGCGGGGCACTGGGGGAGGTGGAGGTGAAGCTCATGGGAGTTTAAGAGGCGGAAGAGTTGACAACCCAGGAATCCTTGGACCCGCCGCCTTGGGAGCTATTGACGACGAGACTGCCTTTGCGCAGGGCTACGCGGGTGAGGCCACCCGGAGTGACGGTGACATTCTCACCATAAAGCACATACGGTCGGAGATCGATATGGCGACCTTCGAAATCGTTCGCCTCATTGGTCCACGTGGGATGGCGGCTGAGCGAAATCGGCGGTTGCCCGATAAAATTCCGCGGGTTGGCGATGATTTGCTCACGGAAACTGGCGACCTCCTCTTTCGAGGCCCATGGGCCCATCAGCATGCCGTAACCGCCGGCTTCGTTGGCGGATTTGACCACCAGTTTTTCCAAATTGTCGAGGATGTAGGTGCGGTCCTGGGTTTCGCTGGCCAGGTAAGTTTCAACATTTGGTAGAATGGGATCTTCTCCCAAGTAATACTTAATGATCTTCGGCACAAAGTAATAGACCACTTTGTCATCCGCCACGCCCGTGCCGATGGCATTGGCCAGGGTGACATTCCCGGCGCGACTCGCATTCACCAAACCAGGGATGCCCAGCAGCGAGTCCGCCCGGAAAACACTGGGGTCCAGAAAATCGTCATCGATCCGCCGATAGATCACATCAACGGGCATCAGGCCCTGCGTCGTGCGCATGTAAACTTTCATATCCCGCACCACTAAATCGCGGCCTTCCACAATGGGAATCCCCATTTGGCGGGCCAGGAAGGCGTGTTCGAAATAGGCGCTGTTGTAAACCCCCGGGGTCAGTAATACCACCGTGGGCATGGATCCTGAGAAGTTCGGCGGGGCCACATATTGCAAATTTTTCAGCAACTGTTGCGGATAGTCATCCACCTTACGCACGCAGGAATTGCGATACATTTCCGGAAACGCCCGCTTCATGGCAGAGCGATTTTCCAGCATGTAACTGGCACCGGAGGGGCACCGGAGATTGTCCTCCAGCACCAAATACTGCCCATCGGCTCCCCGAATCAAGTCCGAGCCACAAATGTGAACATAAACGTCCTTGGCGACATCGAAGCCCTTAACTTCCCTTCGGTAATGTTTCGCGCTGAGAATGTATTGCGCCGGAATCGTTCGATCCCGCAGAATTTTCTGATCGTGATAGAGGTCGTGCAGGAACATGTTCAGCGCAGTGATCCGCTGAATGAGTCCCCGCTCAATCACGTCCCATTCCTCTGCGGAGATGACCCGGGGCACACAATCGAACGGAAAGATCCGCTCCGTGCCAGCGTCGTCGCTATAGACGGTAAAGGTCACGCCCCCGCGCATGAAGGATAGCTCCACGGCGGTCTGCTTGTTCTTGTATTCGGTTTGGCTGATTTCGCGGAAATGCTGCAACACTGGCAGGTAGTGCGGGCGCACCTTGCCTTCAGCATCAAACATTTCGTCGTAGAAACCGTCGTTTTGGTAGTTTTCGAGGAGCATCGGATAAAGAGTGGGGAATATCAGCCATCTTACGCAGGAACCGGGCCAAGTGGCACCTGATTTTTTGCGCAGGGCGAATTTCCCCGGTGGGCAGGGCAACTCCGCCGCCGGTAGCAGGCAAAGCAACAGGCCGGGTGGTCAGCGCCTGTAACCCTGCGGTTAGTGACGCGTTCCACCCGGCCTGCTGATTTAAAGGTTAGAGGCAGGGAGAAATAAAATTTCTCCCGTCACCCATAAGCCGGACTAAAATTCAGCGCGCCCGTGGGAAAGGCCAACCAATCAGGTTTGGCGGGTGCGATTACAGCACGCTGTGGCATCGTGGTGGCGGGTTCCATCATCGGGAGCTGATGGGCGATGACCTTGGCTGCGGCGGAGTCCGCAGCCCCTGGATGGTGAGACGAGGTAGGCATCATGGGTCGTAGGGTTGTTGTTGTTGGCTTGGATCAGCCTGCAACAGCACCCTTTCCCGGATGCTGGACAGACCAACCCGAAGATAATGAAACTATAGCATGGTTCGGGCGAGTTGACTATTATTCTTTGCAAAATTTTCTTTCATGCGGGTGGCTGGGGACCGGAAATGAGGCCGACGATTTGCAAGGGCGAATTTCCTCAGGACTGGGGATTGCAGGACGTGCCAGACCTGCTAAGCCATGGTTTCCAATCATGCCTTTCGACCAAATTTTCGTTTGTATCCTCGTCCTCGCTACCATGGTCATGTTCATCTGGGAAAAGTTTCCCTCGGACCTGGTGGCGCTGGCCGTGCTTTTTATCCTGTTGATGGTGCCCATCAACGGGCAACCCATTCTGTGGCCGGACGACAAGGCGCAGTGGTCCAAGATCATGGGCGGCATCTTCGGAAATAATGGTGCGCTGACAGTGTGCTTCATGTTCATTGTCGGAGCCGCGATGGAGAAAACTGGGATGGTGGCGGTGTTTGGCCAGTGGTTTGAGAAACTGGGTGGCACTGGTCATTCCCGGATTCTGCTAGTGCTGGGACTCTTGGTGATTCCGGCTAGCGCGATGATGAATAACACGACCGTGGTGGTGGTGTTTATGCCGATGGTGATTGGGCTCTGTCGCAGGCTCCAGGTGGCGCCCTCGCGCTATCTGATTCCTTTGTCGTATTTGGCCATTGCCGGTGGCATGTGCACCATGGTGGGCACCTCCACCAACCTGATTGTCAATGGTCTGCTCAGCCAGAATGGGGTCCGGCCGTTCGGGGTTTTTGAAATTACCGGCATCGGCACCGTGATGGCGCTAGCCACGTTGCTTTTCCTGCTGTTGTTTGGCCGGAAGTTGCTGCCGGATCGGGTTAGCTTGGCTGCGCTTTTGGATACTGAAGATGGCCGGGAATTTCTCACTGCGGCCATTGTTTCCACCGACTCGCCTCTGGTGGGAAAGGCCTTGGCAGATACGGCGTTGGCTAAAAATCGCTCGTTTCGGGTCATCGAAGTCCGGCGGTCGGGTAATCGCATTGATACGCCCCTCAACAAAATTCGGTTTGAGCCGGGAGACCGCGTCATTATCCGCAGTCATCTGAGTGGCCTGGTGGAGATGGATACGCTGGCGGGATTGGAACACGCTGCCAAGAGTGAACTTGGTCTAAGTTATGCGCGGACGGAACGGGCGGTGCTGATGGAAGGCATGGTGGGACCGCAATCGAAGTTTGCCGGGCAAACGTTGCAGGACATGAACTTCCGGCAGCAGTTTGGCCTGCTGATTCTGGCCATCCACCGGCAGGGGGAGAATTTACGGACGAATTTTGAGAATGTTCGCCTGCAGTTTGGGGACACCTTGCTGCTGGAAGGCAGTCCGGAACGGATGCGCGAGTTGTTCGAGGAACGCGATCTGATAAATTTGACGGCCCCGAAGCACAACCCCTTGCGGAAAAACAAGGCCTGGTTGGCGATGCTGGCGATGGCGCTGCTGATGGGGTTTGGGGCATTGGTCGAGTCCGACTCTTTCCAGTGGGTAGCCTTGGGCTGCGCGTTGCTGGTGACGTTCGGCGGATGTTTGAAAATGGAGGATGCCTATGCGTCGATTGAATGGCCCATCCTGGTGACCATCTTTGGGACGCTGGGGCTTGGAGTAGCCATGGATCGGACCGGGGCCGCTAAGACGATTGTCCATAGTCTGCTGCAGTTCGCCCATGGCTGGGACCCGCGGTGGATTGTGTCGTTGGTGCTCCTGATGACGATTATATTGACGGAACTCCTGAGCAATAATGCCGTGGCGGCTTTGCTCACACCGCTGGCATTGGCCATGAGTCGGGACTTGGAAATGAGTCCACATCCATTCGTCGTGGCCGTCATGCTGGGTGCCAGCATTGGCTTTGCCGTGCCGGCCGGATATCAAACACACATGCTAGTATATGGCGCGGGCGGGTATCGCTTCTCCGACTTTTTCCGCACCGGGATCGCCATGGATGTCTTACTCTGGATCATCGGCAGCCTGCTCATCCCGGTATTCTGGAGCTTCCACCCGTGAGGCTCAACGCCATTACCGAACCGCCGGAGCCGTTTCGTCCAAATCAAAGACCTGATTGATCGTCTTGAAATGAGCGTGATCCGCGTATTCCCACACGACCTGCTTGTCCCTCGTGACCTCAATCATCATGGATTGCTTCCCCACATGGCCGTGGCCCAGGTAATTGCAAAACAGCGTGTTGCCATTGGCTAAGCGCTGACAGCCTGCCATGAGCCGTAGCGGGTTATTCGGCAGGTCATTTTCGTTTAGCTCCCAGACCATTTTCTCAGCCGCATCATATTCCACCACCTTGTGCCCGTCACCACAGGTCACCAGCAGGTGGCCGTCCGGCAAACGGATGGCCGCATGCACGTCTCCCGGCACCGGCAGTTCGTGGATAACCTTGCCTGCGCCATCCACTTCCACCACTTTATGCTCGCCCTTGAAACAGACTAAATAGTTCCCGTTGGCCAGCTTCCGTGCCCCACGAAATTGATTGTGGGTCGTGATTTTGGGATCAGTGGTCAGCTTGATTTCCTTGGCGATCTGGCCTGCGCGATCCACCTCAACCAGTCGGCTGCTACCGCACTCCATCACCAACACCCGTCCGTCCGGCAAGGGCTGACAGGCATGGACCTCGGTCTTTTCCGGGGCCTTGTATTCCCAGGCGATTTTCTGGTCCGGCGTGAGTTCAATGGCTCCACGGACATGACAGAAGAGGAAATTGCCATTGGCCAGTTTCCAGCAATCTTGGGGAGCACCGCAGGCATATTCCCAAGCAATCGTCCCGTCCGCCAGCACTTCAGCCACCTTGCCGCCATTGTGATCACAGCAAAAGAAATGACGTCCTGCTTGCAGGGAAGTGAGGGAGAGCAGCCAGAGCAGCGTGAGGAGTTTCATAGTTAGTCTTTAAAGGGTAATTCTGACAGCTCCACGTCCGCATTGCGATCCGTGAAGAATTTCATCGTCCAAGTTTCAGGAAAGAGCACGACCGGCTTGCCGTCGCCATCCATGGCCAAAGCCGTTCCGGTGGGTAAATTCAGTTCGTCCCCACAAGGCGTGCCGTCCTTGTGTCGAGCCCAGCGGGCGTATTGATAGGGGGATGTCTCCAGGCGCGACTCTGCATTATACTCCGACTGCAAGCGATACTGCACGACCTCGAATTGCAATGGGCCCACCGCTCCCAGCAACGGCACCCGTTGCGTGCTGTGTGGCTGGGTGAACTGCTGGATTACGCCCTCCTGGAGGAGTTGCGTCAGCCCCTCCCGGAAACGTTTAAACTGCGACGTGTTGGGGCATTGCAGCGAGGCGAATACTTCCGGCGGAAAGCGCGGGATTTCGTTGAAACAGAGACCGGATTGAGTTGTTAGCGTGTCGCCAATTCCCAAATCATAATTCCCCACCAAACCCACGACATCTCCCGCCCAAGCTTCATCCAGCGTCTCCCGATCTCGCGCAAAGACGCGTTGGGAGTTGGCCAGGCGGATGGTTTTTCCCGTGCGAGCATTAGTCACCTGCATGTCCCGCTCGAACATCCCACTCACGATGCGAATGAAGTAAATCCGGTCGCGATGGCGTGGGTCCATGTTGGCCTGAATCTTGAAGACGAAGGCGGAGAAATGTTTCTGCTCGGGCTTAACCAGGGTTTCTCCAGCCATCCGTGGGGTGGGTGGGGGAGCCAGTTCCAGGAACGCTTCCAGCATCAGTTGGACCCCGAAGTTGTTGCCCGCACTGCCGAAAAAGACTGGCGTTAGGGTTCCTGCGAGCACGGCCGCTTGGTCAAATTCATGGCCTGCTCCGGCCAACATTTCCAGTTCCATCTTGGCCTGCTCCAGCGCGGCGGGTTCGACTTTGGTGGCCACGCTGGGATCATCAATCCCCCCCACTTCCTCCGGGGCGCGATACGCTCCGCCCGCCGTGCGTTCGAATAAATGCAGTTCATTTTTCCGACGATCAAACACGCCCCTGAAAAAGGACCCCTGACCCAACGGCCAATTCATCGCGCAGGCACCAATGCCCAGCACGTTCTCCAGTTCATCCATCAACTCCAGGGGTTCGCGCGCGGGGCGATCCATCTTGTTCATGAACGTGAAAATGGGCACTCCCCGCCGACGGCAAACCTCAAAGAGTTTCCGTGTCTGCGATTCGATCCCCTTACCGGCATCCACCACCATGATGGCCGCATCCACGGCGGTGAGGACACGATACGTATCTTCCGAGAAATCCTTGTGCCCCGGGGTGTCGAGCAGGTTCACCACACAGTTCTTATATTCGAATTGGAGCACGGTTGAACTAACCGAAATCCCCCGCTGCCGCTCCAGTTCCATCCAGTCGGACGTGGTGGCGCGCTGATTCTTGCGTGCGGTTACGGAACCCGCCAGTTGCACGGCCCCGCCGTAGAGGAGCAACTTCTCCGTGAGCGTGGTTTTCCCCGCATCTGGGTGGGAGATGATAGCGAAAGTGCGACGACGATGGATTTCTTGGGCGGCAGAGGACATGGGAGAGCGCTTGGTATAAGCACCGTCCGCAGTGCAAGCAACCAGTTTCGTCGTCGCCACTGGATGGAGTGGATGGAAGGTGCGCGTAATTTGCCTGCCAGAATTCTACGGAAACTTTTCCGGTTTTCTGAACTGGCGGGGGATAGTAAACCTGGGAGGAACTGGCAACACGCAGTCCAAATCCCCCGGCCCTCTCACTAGCCGCGTCTTGATATCTCCCCGTCTGGCAAGGATTCGCCTAATTCTCATAAGTCATTCCAAACACAGTGTCTGTCAGCCAACCCATAAAGGATTCATTGTCCTGAAATTGCTTGAAGAGCTGGGCGTCATCTTTGAAGAGTGCCGTGATAACTCGTTGCAGGGCCTTGTCGTGTTCAATCTTGGCGTTCTGTCGGTCGGAGTTCTTCATGGCATTTTGATACTTGGCATCCGCCGCTACTTTCTTGGGGATCTCGCCCGTGATGCGCTGCTCCATCCGTTTTGCATCTGCGAAAAGGCCGCCGAACTGATCGTTAAACGCCTTCACAATATTTGAAAGTCGATCCATTTCAGGCTGACCCTTGTGCCCTCCACCAGAGGTTGGCACGGGGTCGATCTCTGCATCTGCGTCTGGAAGCGCAATGGCCACCATGGCTTTTTTCTCCGCACGGTAGCTGTCCATGTCGATGGCTTCCAGAATGCCTTTGGCTAGGTCTTCTTCTATAGGCGCAGGTAGCTTTGAGATCAGGAAATTGAGGAATATTGAAAGTTTCTCCCATTCCTGCACACCATAGGGAAGGATCGTAGCTAGGAAATCATAGGTGCGTGTGAAGCCCTTGGCTTTGCCCTTGAAATCCACCTGACCATCCTCATCCAACTCTTCCTTATACACCGCCACGCAAGCATCGAGAATTGGGTCGAGCTTATCGCGGTCGGCTCCACCCAGATAAAGTTCCACCAGTGCGTCAATCTGCTCAGGTGAATAAACCTGATAGCGATCCAGGTCTCCCTTCAGCGTGTGCAATTTATTGGCATCCGTCTCTTTGCTGAGAATGGTTGTGCGGTAGTAATCAGCGAAAGACTCCTCGATGAGTTTGGTGTCGTTCTGGAAATCGAGGACGAAGACAGCGTGCTTCTTGGGGTGTGCCCGATTCAGGCGGGACAGCGTTTGCACAGCCTTGATACCGGAGAGCGCCTTGTCCACATACATCGTGTGCAGCAAAGGCTCGTCGTAACCAGTCTGGAACTTGTCAGCGCAGATGAGGAAACGATACGGGTCTTCTTGAATCTTGTCGGCAATGTCGTTGCTCGGAAATCCATTCAGCTTCGATTCGCTCACCTTCTCGCCCTTGAATTCCGGCTCGCCTGAGAACGCCACGATGGGGCGGTAGGGGCTTTTAATCTCCGTGAGGTAGGCATTGAACGCGAAGAAATATTCAATCGCACGCTGGATACTGCCGGTCACCACCATCGCCCGCGCCTGACCGCCAATTTTATTCTGGCCGATCACCTGTTCGAGAAAGTGGTCCACCATGATCTCCGCCTTGTCGCGGATGGCCTTGCTGTGGCTCTCCATATAGACGCGCAGCTTCTTGCGGGCTTTCTTCACGTCATACTCGGGATCGCCTTCCACGGTCTTGGCAAGGCGGTAATAACTTTCGACTGGCGTGTAGTTTTTCAACACGTCGAGGATGAAGCCCTCCTGAATCGCCTGCTTCATCGTGTAACCGTGGAAGGGCGTGTGCTTTACTTCGCCACCTTCGGAATACTTCACGCCGAACATTTCCAGCGTCTTGTTCTTCGGGGTCGCAGTGAACGCGAAGTAACTGGCGTTTTTGGCGAGCTTCTTGTTTTTGATCCGTTCTTCGATGGCATTGTTGATTTCATCCTCGCTGTCCGCCACGGCCTGACTGACAGCGGATGCCGTCCTGCCACTCTGGCTGGAGTGCGCCTCGTCGATGATGATGGCAAACTTTCCGCCGCGATGTTCGTCACCGATGCTGTCGAGCACATGGGGGAAGGTCTGCACCGTGGAAATGATGAGCTTCTTGCCGTCCTGGAGATACTTGGTGAGCTGTTCCGTCTTGGAGGTGCCCGCCCCCTCCTTCACCGCGCCGATGATGCTGCCCACCTGGGCAAAGCCTTTAATCGTCTCGCGGATTTGTTTGTCGAGAATCCGTCGGTCGGTAATGACGATGACGGAATCAAAGACCGCCTTCCCGTCCTTCGTCAGGCTGATCAACTGATGCGCCAGCCACGCGATGGAGTTGCTCTTCCCGCTGCCCGCGCTGTGCTGAATGAGATAACGCTTACCCGCACCATGCTCCATCACGTCGGCTAGAATCATTCGCACCACATCAAGCTGATGATAGCGAGGGAAAATTTGCACCTGCTTCTTCTTGCCCGTCTTCGGGTGAATCTCCTCCACCACCTGCGCGTAGTTCTCCAGAATCTCCGTCAGCCGCGCCGGGGTGAGGATTTGCTTCCAGAGGTAGTCGGTCTTAAGACCGTCCTTATTCGGCGGATTGCCCGCGCCGTCATTCCAGCCCAGATTGAAGGGCAGGAACCACGAGTCCTTCGCCGTGCCACCCTTGCCTTTGAGGGCAGTGCACATAGCCACTTCATGATCATCCACCGCAAAGTGAACGACGCAGCGGCCAAACTGAAACAGCGTCTCGCGGGGATCGCGGTCGCGTTTGTATTGCTCTATGGCATCCTCGACGGTCTGCTTGGTCAGGCTGTTCTTCAGTTCGAAGGTGATGACCGGCAGCCCGTTGACGAAGGCGCACAAATCCAGCGACCTCTTATTCTCCCGGCTGAAGTGCAGTTGCCGTGTGATGCTGAACCGGTTCTTCGCATTGCGCTCCACCGCCTTCGTATTTTCGGCCGAGGGCTTACCGTAGAACAGGTCAAAGCTCAGCGCCCCATGCTTGATGCCGTGGCGCAGCACATCGATTACCCCGCGCCGCGTGATCTCCCCTTGCAGTCGGGCAAGGAACTTCTGCCGCGCCATGCCTTGCTTGTCTTTGTAGTTCGCAATGCCCAGCTTCGCCCATTCCTCCGGCTGCGTGGCGCTGAGAAAGGCAAAGAACTGCTCCGAATCCACCGCAAACTCGCGGTCATAGGCGGAGTCACTTCCCGCAATCCAACCACTGCCGCCCTTGGTTGATGCAGCCTCAGCCACGACGCCCGGCGTGCCAGAGGTCGAGCCATTCGTCCCGGTCATGTGGCGCATGATCAGGCTTTCGAGTCCTTTTTCGGTGGTGTCGGCTTTCATCAGTGATCAGAGGATATGCGTCGCTTTGAAATCGTCTTGCAGAACGTAGCCGCGGGTTCCTGCGACCTTCGACACAAAGCCAGCCTTCTCGATCTTGTTAAAGGTGTTCCGAATTTTCCGGTAAAAAGTGTCAAACTGCTTGATGTCTCCCTCAGGGCCACTGAGCTCATACCAGAGGGCAAAAGCCGCCTGCTTCGCGCTGACAGGCTTGGTCTTGCAGAAATGGTTGTGTCGATAGACCACGCCCAGCGCCCCTTTTGCGGTGTCATCCAAACCGTCGAACGCCTCTCCGAAGAGAGCCCTCAGTTCCTTGACGTAACTTCGCTGCACGAGCGCCCGATCCGCCACATAGATGGGATACGCCGCCGTGCTCAGCACGTGCTTGCTGATCAATCCCGCTTTTTCCAGAATCCCCAGCGCTGTGAAATGATTGTTGTCCGGCGTCAGCAGGATCGTGTAGCCCAGTTGCTCATTGGCCCATTCCGATTTGATCAGATAAGCCAGCACCCGCTTTTGCTCGTCCGTCAGACTGCCGCCGTCCAGTTTGGTTGAGACGTGCCGGTCAAAGGAGTCGAACAGCCGCTCCATCCGCTCGTTCAGCAGCTTTCCCGCGCACAGGTGCAGGCACACCTCCTCGGAGTAAATGCGGTAGTAAGGCAAGTCGATGCGGTTCTCCAGGCACAGGTTCACCAGCGTGGCCATGCCGATGC
Source organism: Verrucomicrobiales bacterium (assembly GCA_031411295.1). Classification (GTDB taxonomy): domain Bacteria; phylum Verrucomicrobiota; class Verrucomicrobiia; order Verrucomicrobiales; family V1-33; genus JAGNEJ01. Next base: position 22,844 of record JANOAV010000109.1, read on the forward strand.
CGAGCCCTTCCCACTTGCGATAGACGCGGAGGACATCGGCCAGCTTCGGATTGCGAGGCTTGGCCTCTGGCAGGATGCGCCGCACGGGAATCTCAGCATTGCCATCCTCGATGAGGAGCGTCTGCCGGAAGCGCCCTGGGTTGCGGATGGCAATGTGAATCCCCGGTTTGATCGCAATGATGACCTGCTTGTTCACCGAGTAGTCACGGTGTGCCAGCGCGTTGTTCACCGTTTCGCGCAGCACTTCCTCAGGGTATTGTGGCACCGCCTTGCCGCCGTGTTCAGCACTGATGCCCACCTGGATGTTTCGCAGCAGGTAGCCTAGACTGGAATCCATGAGTTGGAGCACATTGTCCACGTAGTCCTGTTTGTCCTGCGCGATCTGCTGCGGCACGTCCACGTAACCGTGCACATGGCTCCGGAAGCCCAGCCGGTCTCCGGGATGGTTGCCGCAGACCAGTGCTCCGAGGATGGTCACCGCTCCATCCTTCAGAAAGCACCGGCGTTCAAGAAACGGCCGCGCCGAGTTCACGTCCGGTTTCAGTGTCTCCAAGGCCTGTGATTGGTTCAGGTGGAAGATGAACTGGTTCAGCTTGGTCAGGTCCAAGTCTGCTTCCGACATGCCCGGCACCGGCTGTAGTTCTTTGGCGTGGACCGCCTCCTCCTTGAACTCCTCTTGCGCCTCCACGTCCCGGTCCGTTACTTTGTGGTCGCCAGTCAGGATGCGCTTGTAAGCGGAGCCGTTGAGAAAGACAAATTTCCGGTCCGCCGCTATTTCATCCACATACACGATGGCGATGCGCTCCCCCAGCAGTGTGCGCAGCTCCATGTGGGGGAAACAGTCGCTGAGATCCTGCTTTACACCCTTCCGGTCCGTGAACAGACGCGGGAACTCCTTCAGGTTTGGCTCCGCGTGGTCCTTCCAGCCGCTCAGCACGTAGCGCCGGGCGGCGCCAGTGCCCTCCTCCTTCACTCCGAGGATGAGGATTCCACCACGCGTGTTGAGAAAGGCATTCACGCTTCTGTGGCGTTCCTTCCACTCGCCACCGTCCACGGGCACCGGTTTGATCTCCAGCCACTCCGTCTCCAATTCCACAAATCGCTCTTCCCGGATCAGGGTAGCAAGTTTGATGAGGATTTCGTCGATGGGTTTCATGGGTAAAAAGGAAGCTTAGGCCAAGCTCTAATACGTTACCTCAAGCTATTCAAGCGTGTCCTGTTCGGTTTCTTCCAGCGCTTCGGCGTCGGAATGTTCGGGGGCGGCATCCGTGGGCAGGTCCGGCAGCTTGGCGGCGGCTTCGCGCACGTCCAGCTTGCCCGTCACCAGGTCGATATCGATCATTGCCCGTTCAGGATAAAACGACAATCCATCACGGACGGCTGAATTGTGGTATTCCATCAGCCAGCGATATTTGGCACGGACATTTTCAACTTCGGCACTTTCATAGGCCTTTATCAGCGCGTTTTTGTGCTTCACCATCGCGTTCATGGCGTGTCGGTTCATGTAGACGGCAAAAAGGTGGTCACTCTCTGCCCGGCTGTATTTACCTGAGTTTATTTCCCCATGTTGCTCTCTGTTCAGTCCGTAGGTGTTCAAGTTCGTAACCAGGTTGAGATAGTCGAGGTGGAAAAACCGATCTCCAGCCTCCTGCTTGGGTGAGATGAAGGAACGTAATTCATACTGCGAAGGCTCATAATCAGTCGCATAATTCTTGTAGCCCTTCTTTGACCGCAGTTCTTCCACATCCTTGGCAGAGATGATGATGATCGGATAGACGGCCTTCTTGCTTTCCAGTTCATAAGCCCGAACCAGCGCAGGGCTGAGCAAAGTGTTGTTTTCAAAGTAAAAAGGTCCGATGCTGATCCCCCCTCGGACGAAAATGCCGTCGAGAGCACAGTCGGCTTGAGCAAGTATCAGATCGCCAAGCAAGCTGGTGGTGAGGTCATAATCACTCACGATGCCTTTGGCTTTGGCATTGTTTAGGCTGGCAGTTATGATCAGGCCATCCGACAAGGCAAAAACACTACGGCCATAAGATGCATGCCCCTCAAGAAGCTGCTCTGGATCATCGCTTGCCGATGGGTCTTCGAAGGCATCGCGGACCTTCAGTAGTTTCCGATAGGCTTTCTGAAACCCTTCCTCGCCATCGGCTTCTGCCTTTAGGAGTTCCTCACGAAAACCGAGAATGTCGATCCAAGCGACCACCCTCGTGTCTGGAGTGATGGATTTCTCCCATAGCTCTTTGCGACGTTGCTTGCGCTTAGCGGCTTTTTGTTCCGCCTTGCGGTCAATATTCTTGAAAAAGTTCGGTGGCAGTTTCATTCACCAGCCTCCTCAGGTTCAGGTTCCTCTAGCAGCTCTTCCATCCGCTCCTCGGCGGCAGGTTCGGCGGCCACCTCCGGCAGCTTGGCGGCGGCTTCGCGCACGTCCAGTTTGCCCGTCACTAGGTCGGCGGTCAGGCGCGTCCGGTATTCCTGCATCAGCGCGATTTCTCGCTCGGTGCGGGCGATGGCGGTGTTGCGAGCGTCCAGTTCAATATCAAGGTAATTGACGATCTCCTTTTGCTCACCGAGTGACGGCCAAGCTGCAACTTGGCAGCGAATTCGTTGCACATTCAGGTTCTCCTGGGTGCTGGTGATGGACGCTCTGTCTAATTCGCCCTTTAGTGCAATGAAAACATAGTAGAGGAAGACATTGTCCACCTGACTCTTATCAGGGGAAAAACCAACCGCGCTGTCTGGAAAGCAGGCATCGAAGTTGAGAATTGCCACGTGTCCGGTCTTAGCTCCAGTGATGATCATTGCCAGTGTCCCAGCTTTAAACATTTTGCTAATAGCAAGTCCGCGTTCGTTAAGAGTCTGGGAGTGGTCGACGATGAACTTGTCGACCGCTGACATGTCACCGGTTTGGATGAAAGGATATGGTCCGCCATAAAATTGTGGAGCGTTACGGGGACGATGGGAAAATCGCCCTCGCATCACTTGCGATTTCTGTCCGATCCTTGCTACTTCCCAATGCTTCGGGATGTCGCCGAGCCAGGGGATGCCGGAGGGCTTGAGGGGGACGTCGGGGTGGAGGCCGCGGGTGACGGCGCGGCGGATGATGGCCTGCTTCTGCTCGTTCAGCAGCCCAATCAGCTTCCGCTTGGCGCGGATGAAGCCGTCGATCTTCCGGTTCGCGTGGTCCAGAAACCGCACGATGGTCGCTTGCTCGTCGGGCGGCGGGAGAATCGCTTCGATGCGTCCGAGGTCATCTGAGTAAAGGCGAAGACGGCTCTCAATGACTCCAGTTGATACGGCCTTGATGCGCCCCTTGTAGAGAGGAAGCCGGAAAAGCTGATGAAAATACCAAGGCTGTGCGCCCTTGTTTAAGCGGTAAACGCAATAGGCCGGACTCGCGATGCCATCGAACCGCGAAACGCCCATGCTGCCGTTCCACGCGAGCATGATATTGATGACGAGGTCATTCACCGACACCCGCTTGTAGCCAACCAGTGAAGCGGCCCGTGTGTCCGGGGCATCTGAACCGTCCGCAGCTTTTCGCTGCGTCACGCCAGTGTATTGCGACACGCGAAGCAATTGCTCCTTGCCGGTTGTTGAACGCGAATCAATTTCGCGCAGGAGTAATTTGGTGCGGCGGACAACCCAATGCGCTGGAACCTTGCCGAGCCATTCCTGCCCCGACTCCTTATAATCCGGATACGGCTTGAGTCATTCGATCATGGCTCCCCCTCCAACGGAGATGTCAGCACGAAGGCGAGGAATGAATGTCCAAGATTGGAAACAATGATTTTCGGGTCTTTGCTAGGTTCCTCAATCAACAGCATTGACTCACCATAAACTCCTGGCAGATCATGGATGTTCTCGCTGATTCGGACTAGCCCGCGCGCTTTCAAGTCTTCGCAAATAAACTTGAAAAAGAACGGCTCAATCTCCTGATTGCAAATTGCTGAAAAAGTCTCGATAAGTTTCTGATAGGATTCCTGATGAGCGACTTCCTCCTCGTGCTTTACGAAAAAGTTCATTACTACCAAGTGAGTTGGCGTAAGTTCGTCAACGAACCTGATAAAAAGGAGTTGCGCTTCGTTTGAGGCCACGGCCGCATTTTCGACTGCTGTCTTTAGCGCTGTAAGCTTCTCGATTTGATGGTTTCGAACAGCCGCCCAACTTGCTTGAAGCAAGACGGATTGGAATGTTTCATCCTGCTGAAGCCTTTCCACGAGATTGTGCTCGTTCTTTTCGAGCTTCTGGATTGCGGCGGCAACAGATTCCACCCATTGAGTTCGCCGTTTTTCAATTGGTGGTGTTACCAATGCGTTGAATATTTCAAGCAATGGACCGCCTACAAACGGAACTGCAGAAATGCCGGCGCGGGCAGCTAAGTGGCCATGATCTCCCGCCGTCTTTTCAGGAATCATGAATTCTGGATGGTCGTTCATTCTGTAGTTCCTTTCGTGATTTCGTGAAGCAGCCCCTCGGTCTCCTGCTCTAGGGCGATGATGTCGGCGCTGATCTGGGCGAGGGTGCGGAGCTGGGGTGGCTGGTAGAAGTGGCGCGTGAAACTGACTTCATAGCCGATCTTGGTGTCGGCCTCGACGAGCCAGGCATCGGGTGTGTAGGGCAGGACTTCGCGGCGGATGAAGGCTTCGATGCCGCCCTCCTCCAGCAGCGGGATTTGCTCGTAGTCGCGGAGTTCGCTGTCAGGCTCGTATTCGACGAGAGCGGGCTTGCCTTTGAGTTTGATTTCGTAAAGTCCGCGCAGGGGATCGGCCTTTGTTTTGCCGGGCTTGTGGATTTTCTTGATGACAGGAGGGGCCGTTTCTTCCCTCCAGCTCACCGCTTGGATGATGAGTTTCAACTCGGAAGCGGAGAGCCGGAGTTCCACGGACTTAACGGCAGCGTAAACGGCGTCCAAGAAAACGTTATGGTCGGTAAAAATATCTCCGCCCAGTTCTTTCCGTAGTTTGTTGGCGGCTGCCAGCACTTGGGAATCCCTGCGCCAACTGGACGGATCCAGCAGCTTCTTCCTTTTCTTCTCAGGCAACCCTTGCTTGGGAGCTTCAGTGTCCTCTGAGGTTTCTGCTTCCTCGGATTTCTCGGACCAGTCAGCCAGGAGCTTTTCCAGCTTGGGCAAGGTGGTGTCCCATTTCTCCACCAGGGCGTCCCCCAATTGAGCATAAATCTCCGCACGGATGTCTTCGTCCCCGGAGGCGAAGCGCAGAGGCTCGATGCGCGGGCGGGTGAGCTGGCTGTGGAGGCGGAGCGGGCGCTCGACCTTCACTTTCCAATAACCGAAGGCGGCATTGGGGAAGATTTTCGACTGCGGCGTTTCCTCGAACTTCAGGAAGGTGTCGCAGATGCGCTGGATGTCCTCGGGGGCGAGTTCGCAGTTCTTTTTTCCCATGTTCTTCCGCAGCGGGCGGAACCAGGTAGTGGCGTCAATGAGCTGGATCTTGCCCTTGCGCTGCTCGGCCTTCCGGTTCGTGAGCACCCAGATGTAGGTGGCGATGCCAGTGTTATAAAACATGTTCAGCGGCAGGGCGACGATGGCCTCCAGCCAGTCGTTCTCAATGATCCAGCGGCGGATGTTGCTCTCGCCCTGCCCGGCGTCGCCAGTGAACAAAGATGAGCCGTTGTGCACCTCGGCGATGCGGCTGCCGAGCGGGGTGTCGTGCTTCATCTTGCTGAGCATGTTGGCGAGAAACATCATCTGGCCATCGCTGCTGCGGGTGATGAGGGAGTATTCGGGATCGCCCGCGTGGGTGATGATGAAGCGAGGGTCTTTGATGCCCTGCTTGCCACCCATCCGCTCCATGTCGCTCTTCCAACTCTTGCCATAGGGCGGGTTCGACAACATGAAATCGAAGGTGTGAGAGCGGAATGCGTCCGCTGAGAGCGTGGAATGGGCAGGCCCGCCGACGATGTTGTCCGCCGCGTCACCATCGCCTTTGAGTAACATGTCAGCTTTGCAAATGGCGTAGGACTCAGCGTTGATTTCCTGGCCGTAGAGGTGCGTGGCGACTTGTTTGCCGCGCGCCGCTGCAATTTCCTTCAGTGTCTCCTCCCCGACAGTGACCATGCCTCCGGTGCCGATCGTGCCGTCGTAGAGGAGATAGGTGGCCGATTCGATCTGGTCGGCGATGGGCAGGAAAATGAGACAGGCCATCAGCTTCACGGCATCGCGTGGGGTCCAGTGTTCGCCAGCCTCTTCGTTGTTCTCTTCGTTGAAGCGGCGCACCAGTTCCTCGAAGACCGTGCCCATGGAATGATTATCGAGGCCGGGCAGTTCGCCCACGGGGCGGGGGCTGAAGTTGACGTCCTTATCAAGGAACTTCTCGATGAGCTGGCCCAGGCCGTCGGACTCGGAGAGCCGGGGAATTTGATTCCGAAACTCGAAGTTCTTGAGGATGTCCTGCACGTTCGGCGAGAAGCCGTCGAGGTAAGCCATGAAGTCGTCCTTGAGCGTCTGCTGAGTCTTGCGGGACTTCAGGTCACGCAGGAGGAAGGGTGAGGTGTTATAGAAAGCCTGACCAGAGGCAGAGCGGAGAGCGTCGTCCTGGTTGGTGATCTTCTCCTTATCGAGGGCCGCTTTCATTTCGAGCACGGCTTGCTTCGTCGGCTCCAGCACGGCATCAAGGCGGCGGAGAACGGTCATGGGCAAAATGACATCGCGGTATTTGCCGCGGACGAAGACGTCGCGGAGCGTGTCGTCGGCGATGCCCCAGATGAAATTGGTGATCCAGTTGAGTTGGGCTTGGTCCATGAAAGGTTTTGTTGGTTTAGGCGGCGAGAGCGGGGGTCTTGGTGTAGCCTTTGCCGGGATCGGGGAAAGTGGGAAGGAGGAATGATGAATGAAGCAGTGAAAGACCGTCTTCCTTTATCATTCTACTGCGCTGAAGGGTGCCGATGAAGCCGGATTCGATGCCATCTTCACGGAGCACCGAGCTGGGGGCGTCATCCGGGAAGTGGTCATTGAATTTAGTGGGCGGCATGGCTGGGTGTGGTTGGCGGGTATGGTAGCGAGCGGGGCGGAGTTGGCAAGGTTTGGGTGAGGATTTTCTTACAGGCCCTTAAAGAACCTGTGGTGTGGTGGCAGAAAATATTTATGCACGTTTCCGAAAAAAAATTATTGCCAAGGCTAGGGGTAGTATGCTAAAGGCGAATTTATGCCGCAGTCATTAACATGGAACTCTGGTTTGGCGTGGAATACGCCGGGGGCTACGTGGAATGGCACGGTGAACCCAAACCCACCTAATACCATGCCAAATGACAATAGAATCAGTGCTGAAGTAACCGCTGCGAATCTGGCGCTTTTTTTGACGAAGATAACGGAGATGAAGGCTATAACGCCATTTCTGATTAACTTAACGAAGGATGAACGGATTAAAATGGCGAAGCTGGGGGCGGCTTCGTTGGCGTTCGATGAGCAATGCGCGAGTTACATGGCGAGTGCCCCGAATCTGGTCCCTCCGTTCGTGGACCCAGCGGAGGCAACGAAGGACAGGTCGTTGCGGTTGGCGCTGGCGACGATGGTGCGCGAAAGCAAAAAGCTCTGCGAGATGCTGGAAGATACGCTGATGCAGGTGGGCAGCGAGATCTGGCTGGCGGATCTCTCCTTCTACCAAACGGTGCGCCAGGCGGCTAAACGAAATGTGCCGGGGGCGGATACCATTTATGATGACCTGAAGGAGCGGTTCCCCGGTGTGGCGGGTGATCCCGAAGAGGAACCCGTGCCCCCGACGCCTCCGGTGCCGTAGTCGGAGCGCCCCCGCTCCGAGAACGGTGGTCGGAGCGCCCCCGCTCCGAGAATAGTAGCCGGAGCGCCCCCGCTCCGAGGTTGGTGGTCGGAGCGCCTCCGCTCCGAGTATTTCCGGGGCTCCTCGGATGGGGATGACCGGAGGCGAGGGCGCCTCGGAAACCTTTGGGGACGGGGGCGTCCCCGCTACGCTGGGGGAAATCCGATCCCTTTGGGGTGGTGAAGGGAACCTCAAGGGGGTGGTATGACCACCCCCAGAGGGGGGCTTCACCACCCCCAGAGGGGGGTATCGGGACCTCTGGAGGGGGGTATGACCACCCTTGGAGGGGGGTAATCGGAGCCTCCGGGGTGGTGATTCGATGCCTGAGGGGTGGTGCGGACCTCCTCCAGGGCATCGGAGGGGATGCCTGAGGGGTATCGGCGGGATGCCTGAGGGGTGGTCATCGGGGGCCCGAAGGGATCGGCGGGATACCTTGAGGGGTTCGGCTTCGATGCCCTTTTTGCTGGTGGAATTCGGTTTTTTGGTCGTCTTTTACCGCTGGAGTTCGGTCTTTAGGCCGTAATATTTTATACAAAACTAGCCTAATGGGGACGGGCTAAAGCCCGAACTCCAACGGATTTGCAACAGAATGAACGATGGATGATATGCTGTCTGCTTGCCTTATTTAATGATTCACAATTTACTCACTCTCTAAATTATGTTTGACCCAAATTTACCACAAGCCGGTGCGGAACTTGATGCGGTGTTAATGCGAAATCAGCTCA
>JANOAV010000110.1:0-32336 GCA_031411295.1 Verrucomicrobiales bacterium
CGCCGCCTCGTGCGCGACCACGAGCGCAAACCCAGTCACCACGAAGCCTTTGTCTATCTCGCCATGATCGGCTTCGCCGTCAGACGCCTCACTAAGTAATCCCATTATGGCTGTTAAGTTTATTTGCCGGACAGGTTCTGATCCTCGTTCCTCCAGTCCCACCTCACCGCAAGATCACAAACTCGTTCTGATTTTCGGCATAAACCGCCGCCTTACCCCACACGGGAACGCCAATCGCCTGGCCCAGCGGACCAATTGGTTTCAACTCCTGATCACACTCTTGCCAAGCCACCGAGCCTCCCCGATTCCATCCAGTGCCTTCGACCCACACGATCAAAATGTGGCCCTGTTGATCTACGGCCATCGCTGGATGCTTGGCATTCTTAGCTGCTAGCGTGATCGGGACCCCGCCCCGCTCGGAGATCCAAGCCGCCCTGATTTGACCCGCCGTTTCCCACGCTCCCAGCATTTTGCGATCATGGGCGACCAACGCGGCCGAACTCATCGGACAAGCGGAAATGTTCCATAAATCAATTTCCCGGGAGGCCCATTGCTGGCCGGAACGGACATAAAGCGTCATCGGTCGTCGATCCGCGGAAATCGCGGTGCGAACCAAGATATTGGGTTCGCCCGTCGTGCTGAGCGCGACTCGGAGCGAGCAGCAGGCGCAGATTCCGGGCGTGGCACGATTGATCACCTCTGCCGGAGGAAACGAAACGCCATCGTTGAGCGAGGTTCGCAGAAAGATCAGTCGATCCTTTTCCCCAGAAATTGCACCTCCTGCCAAACCATGCCAAACGACATACACTTTGCCGTCCTCGCTAGCCGTGAGTGAGGCCCCTCCATCCAAGGCGACGCTCTCCCCCAGCAAATCCTGCTGCTTGGCAAACCCTTCCGCCCCTGCCAGTTTGCGGGCATACCAGAGTGGCGCTGGGGCCAGTTTGCCAGTGGCGGTGCCATTCCAGAGCACATGCACGGTGCCGTTTTTGCCCAGTGCCAATTGCGGCCCCCGGATGGTTCCAATGGCAATCGCACTGCCAGCGATCGTGTTAACCGTTAGGCTGGGATGCCAGGCCTCACCTGCTTTACGCCAGGTGTAGCGCACTTCCGCTGCCTTTGGGTCGCCCCGCAAATAAACGAGGTGGACGGTGCCGTCCGAGCTGGCCACCACTTCCGGCTGGAGTCCCTTTTCGGGCACCTCCTCGCAGCGGGTTGAGGCCTGAGCGGGCAACGGGAGGCAACAGAGGAGGCCCAAAGTTAGAAGGATAAATTTCATTGCAGGGATTAAAGACGCCAAAGGTTCTCGTTGGAAGTAATTTTTACCCACCTTGTGCGTAAAGTCGAAACTACTGGAGACGAGAGCGCCCCCAAAACTATGAGTTAAGCGAGCGTGCTCCCACGGCTCCAACGACCACGGTGTTGGCTAACCTACGCGGTTCAAAATATAGTCGGCGGAAGTCAGGTGCGGTGCCAGCTGGCAGAGTCGGGTGCTGATGCTTTGCAGGTCTTCGCGTGATTGATGCGCGGCACTGGCGACCACGATGGCGCGGGTAGCCAGCATGGCGAGTTGTTCGCTTTCGGGGACTTCGCTTAGGCTGGGGGCGTCAAGGATGACGAGATCGACGGTGGACCGGAGATGGTTGAGCATCTTGGCAAACCACTTGGAATCGAAGACGTGCTCGACGTCCAGGCCGCGGCAGTTTCCTGCTTCCATGGTGAACAAATTACTGCCAGGATAACGCAGCGATTCAATCTGCCACGGTTCGCTCTGCTGGCTGTGAGCAGCCTCGCTGAGGCTGGGCGGGGCGATTTCCCGAGGGAAATATCGATGGAGCGACGGGCGACGGAGATTGCCATCGATGACGATGACGGTTTTCATTTGGAGTGCGGTGGCAATGCCGAGCGCAGAAGCCACCAGTGATTTTCCCTCGCTGGGTCGGGTGCTGGTGACGAAGACCACGGGAGCCTGGGGGCGCGCGCGGTTGCTTTCGGCTAGCACATGATGGGCCGTGCCATCAAAGAGATGTTTCACCAATGCCGAGGTGCGAAAAGCGCTGAAGAGCATTTCGTCAGGACGTCCCGAAGGGAAGACTGGGAGAGGTGGAATTTCCCCGAGCCAAACTCCTTGGGATGGCATCAAAGCTGGCAGCCCGGGATTGGGTTCCGCCATGGGAGCCGCAGCCACCGTTGGCAATGCGCCGGGGGCAACGGTGCTGGCGCGCAGTTTTTCCAACAGACCTTCGAATCCACTGAGGCGCAAAACCCCGATGGCAGCCATCAGCAACGGCACCATGATAAACAACGCGCTGAAACTAACCCCTGCCAGCACCACGCTCAGTGGCTTGCTGGGAGCCACGGCCTTCTCTGGCGGCACGGCTACTTCGGCAGTGCGCAGGTGCGTCACTTCACCAAAGCGACTGCTCACGGTGGCTTCGTCCAAGCGGGAAAGAATCTTGTCATAAAGTGCGCGATCCGAGGCCAGTTGGCTCCGGAGCATTTTTCGCTCAATATTCTCCTGCCCTTGCCCCGCCACCGTGCCCTTCGTCTTTCCGGTTTGCTCGTTGAGCGTGCCGACCTTGGCGGTCAGGCTTTGTTCCTTGTTCCGCAGTTCCGATACGGCGCGATTGAGTGCGGAGGAAATTTCCTGATTTAACGCTCCGAAACCTTTCTGGAAGGACCGCACTGCGGGGTGCTTCGGTAGATACCGTTGCTCGATGATTTCCTTTTCGCGGAGCTTGTCAGCCAGTTGACCACGCAAGGTCGTGAGGGCTGGAATTGCCGAGAAGCCTTCGACGGCCAATAATTGCTCCACATTGTTCTGAGCTGCCTCCACCTGCGATAACGTTTGCTTCACTTGGGAAAGTTCGATCTCGCAACGGGCCTGTTCAGCGCTGAGGAGGCGCAGTTTCTCTGAATCACCAGCGGCCTGTTCTTCGTCAGCCACCAGCCCTTTTTCGCGGCAGTAAGCAGCCAACTTTTCTTCACTGAGCTGCACCCGCTGCTTGGCTTGATCGGCTTCCTGACGCAGGAAAACCGAGGCCGAACGCGTGCTGGCACCATCTTCATGGCCAACGTATTCCACGTAGGCCTTAACCCAAGCGTTGGCCAGACTGGCGGCCTGCTCGGGGCTGTGATGCTTCACACTGACTTTGAGAATCAGCGTCTCTTTAATGAAATCCACGCCTACGGTCTCGCACAGTTTCATGAATGGCTGCTTGGCCTGATCTTCCGCTCTGCCGCTGATGGGCGGCGGCGTGCTGCTGAGTTTATCAAAAATTTGGCTAACCACCGTGGGACGCGCTGGTGGTGCCACGAAGGCATCGCGTTCGGTCGGGGCCAGGCGGCTATAAAAGAAATCCAGGAAGCGACGGCTCTTCATTTCCACGCGGTGATTATTTAACATGTAAAGAATGCTGTTCGATTCGCCACCCGTGTTGTTCACCACCTTGTCGAAGTTGAATACTTTGTCGTCATGCATCCGCATCATGAGATTGGCCTCTGCCAGGTATTGCGGTTGGCGTCCCAGCATGAGGATAAGCAACAATCCAGCGATGGAACCGGCCACGATCAGGGCAGCTTTCCAGCGGCGGAAAATGCACCGCACGAGATCTTCGATGACAATATTCTTGGTGGCTGAAGCTTGACTGGGAACCATGCCAGTTTGGCCAGCCATGAAATTTGGCAGACTGCTTACTGGAATGGCAAGGGCATACGCCTGGGGCTCGGTCGCACGGGCTGACGAGAGGTTTGCAGGAAGCAGGGAGGATGTCGTTGGAGCGGAGTTCATCACAAGGAAGCGGGGGTGAACGGTTTTGAGGAACGGGTCACAGGGGTGGAAATTTTGCTGAGCATGACGGCGTTGACGCGATGCACGTCGAAGCGCGTCTGTGCCAGGGCGCGTGAAGCATGCGCCATGGCCGCATAGCGTTGGGGATCGGATGCCAGATCTTCCAAGGCTCCCACCAAGGCTGTGACATCGCGAGGCCGAACGAGGTAGCCATTCTTGCCTTCCATCACCGGCTCGCACGCGCGCTGTTGCAGGGTGCCATTGGTGTTGAGCGTGACGGTTTCCCGGCTACCGACGGCATCCGTGGTGACAATCGGCAGTCCGGTAGCCAATGCTTCCAGCGTGGCGCGGGGCACTCCTTCGCGATAGTAAGTAGGCAGCACAAACGCCTGCGCGCCTTGTAAATGAGGTCGCACATCGCTGACGCTGCCATGGTATTGAATCACGCCAGCAGCCACCCAAGCTTGAGCTTGCGCGGTAGAAATGCCGTCGGGACCGGGATCGGGGGCTCCCAGTAAATGGAATTCCCATTGTGGATGGCATTCTTTTAAAATGCCCGCTGCCGCCACATACTCGGGGATGCCTTTGCTCTTCAGCAGTCGGGAAACGAGCACAAATTTCATTGTGCCTGAACGCACCGCCGCTTCATTTGGTGGACAGAAAGGAAAGGTCTCCAACTCCACGCCGGAACCACTAACCACTTGGCTGCGCGTGGCGGGATGAAGAATCCCCAGCGCCCGCAGTTGCTTTTCATCGTCGTGATTTTGCAGGAAGACCGTAGAAGCTTTGCGCAAGGCCATCCGATACAGCCGACCACTGATTTTGCCGATCACACGTTGCTTCATGGTTGGCTGATCTGCGAAAGCATAACCTAGCCCGCAAATGAGAGGATAGATCGCAGGCACGCCTTCCTTCGCGGCGGCCAGACTGCCATAACAGACGGCTTTGATGGTGTAGGGCAACAGCGCATCGGGCCGCTCCGCCCGTATCAGAGCGCGCAGCATTTTATAACTACGGTAGTCCTGAAGCGGATTCAAACCAGATCGTGCACCGCCCAGAGGGATATAGCGGCCGCCAAGGCCTTCCAAGAAATCTGCCGCAGCTCCACCTTCACCACTCGCAGCGCCCACGACTTCCCAACCGCGTAATGCAAGTGCGCGGATCAACTCCTTGCGATGGCAGAGGAGTGTTTTTGGGTCGGCGGTTAAAATGAGGATTTTCATGACGGATTGCTGGAAACACTTTACGATAATTATAAATATTCTACTCGCCACCATTCTGAAATCAAGTGAAATTATGGAATTTGATATGCAAATTTTAAGAATTTCTCGTTACTGAAACTTTAAGACTGCTGCAGCGGTGCGCGGCTTTCAAATTCTCAATTATGCGAGTAAAGCATGGGGGATTTATTGGAATTTCTATATTTTAGAGTTGCGATTATGCGATTAACCACTATAATTTCAGAGATAAATCTATAATGATCACAACTTCGACAGATACCCTATCCTCTGCGGCCCCGATCCCATCGACTCCGAGAGGCCGTTGGACGATTCTAGGGAGCATTTTCACCATCAGCATTCTTACGCTGATTGTGAAGTTGGTGGCCTTTGGCAAGGATCTCGTAGCCGCACACCAGTTTGGCACTTGCGATGAGATGGACGCCTTCCTGATTGCCTTCTTAATACCAGCGCTGATCCCCATGATCCTCTCGCAGAGTATCCCCAGCGTGCTGGTGCCAGCGTATGCTGTAGCGCGCGAAACCGACGGCTCCCTGGCCGCCGACCGCATGGCGGTGCAGACCATGTGGCTGTATGCTTCCAAACTCGCGATCGCAGTCACGGTAACCTATTTTGCCCAACCTGCGTTGATGCCGTTGCTGGCGCATAAATTCTCACCCGAAAAGCAAGCCCTCTGCGCCTCCCTCTTCCGCAACCTGCTACCGTTCGCCTTCTGCTATGGATTGTCGTTCGGATTCATTAGCTGGCTCCAAGCGAACAAGCGCTTTGTCATTTCCAGTATTGCCCCAGCGGTGATTCCCCTGACGACCCTGCTTTTCCTGACTCAATCCAGTCAGATGGGCATTTGGGCGTTTATCTATGGAACCAATGTGGGCTCTGTCCTGCTAGTGCTGGTGCTGGCATTTGCGTGCCACCGCACCTCGGAACACCCGCTGCTGCGGCCAGGCAAACTTGGTGCGGCCTCCAAGAACCTGTTTCGCGAAAGCATTCCGTTCCTCGCCAGCGGACTCCTCGTCGTCGGGCTGCCGTTTCTCGATCAATGGATGGCTGGATGGATGGAATCCGGTAGCGTGGCGGTGTTGAGTTATAGCGAAAAAATTTGCAGTATTGTCTTGTCCATCGGTGCTGGATCCGCCGCCCAAGCGCTCTTGCCTTACCTCACCGATCATGTGAGCAAGCGGGATTGGTTGGGGCTTAGAAGCACCACCATGCGATACTCAGCCATCATCATTGGCGCGTCGTTCCCCGTGGTCGCCATCTTTTGGATTGCGGCCCCCAACTTGGTGCAACTGTTACTGGAGCGGGGATCGTTCAGCCAAGAGGATACAGCCAGAGTCGCCACGGTGCTGCGTTTCCACGCGCTGCAAATCCCCTTCTACATAGCCGCCGTGATGGCCTCGAAAGTAATCCTCGCCATGCGGGCTGGTAAATTCATGCTCTTCACGACGCTCATGAATCTGGCGCTCAACGCCATCCTCAACACCATCTTCATGCGCTACTGGGGCGTGGCGGGCTTGGCCCTGGCGACCACGGGCGTTTACTTCCTCTCCGCTATCATGCTCTACGCCTACATGCTCATCGTCGTCCCTCGACGCATCGCGGCGGACGAACTCGCCTCTGCGAATCCATCTTAACTACTCCCCCTCAACCCTATGGAAACTCTAGCCGAAACCAGTCTGCGCCATACCGTAGTCCCCATCGATCCCTTCCACGTCTCGCGTTTCCGCCGCTTGGTGGGATTGTTCGCCACCATCCCATCTGCGACTTGGCTCCTGATCGATTTCATCATGCCCGCACTTTTCATGATGTTGGCCTACCACTTCTGCTCAAAATCCTGGTGGGCGCTGCACGCACCGAATCATCTTTCCGTCGAACTGGGCACCATCATTTTCGGAGGCTCCGTAGCCCTCTGCAGCCACATCTTCGGACTGCACGATCGTTCCACCAGTCAAACGTTGCCCAGCTTAATCAGCAAAGCCCTCCTCACCATGGCAGTCGCCATCCCTGCACTGATCACGATTTCTGGCCTGGTAGTCTTCAAGGACATTGGTCGAGAACTACTGATCATCGCCAGCACCAGCACTCTGGCAGGGTTGATCCTCACACGATCCATCGCTTGGCATTTCGCCACGCGGCATCCCGAATGCATCGGCCTGCTGGGTAATACGGCTTTTGTTGCCATGGCCCGGGAAGTAATCGAGAAACAAGGCACCGCAGTGAAACTTTGTCCCATTGTGCTGGACGAAAGTGAAACTCATGTGGTGAGTCTAAGCAGCTTGCATCAATGGGCCGCCTTCATGCGCATGGACGAACTCGTCTTCCACGGGGACGCCACCCCAGAGATTAGCAAGGCCTTGTTTACTTGCATGGATCATGGACTGCGGGTCAGCAATTTCGCGTCCTACGTCGAGAAAAGCGCGCAGTATGTGCCCGTAAATCAAATCACTGAAAACTGGTTCCTGGCCAACGACGTGCAGGCGCTGCATCCGCATTACATGGTCTTCAAACGCTTGGCGGACATCTTGGTGTCAGCGCTGGGACTGATTCTTTCCAGCCCTTTCATCCTGCTGGCCGTGCTCGCCATCAAGCTGGAAAGCCCCGGTCCGGCCTTTTACAGTCAACGTCGCGTAGGTCTGCGGAACCGCATTTTCTCCATTTATAAATTACGTTCCATGCGACTCGATGCCGAAGCCGGTGGCGCGCAGTGGGCCAAGAAAGGTGACAACCGCGTGACCCGCATCGGCCGCATTCTGCGCAAAACGCGGATCGATGAATTGCCCCAATTTTGGAACATCCTCAAAGGCGACATGGCCTTCATCGGGCCGCGCCCCGAGCGTCCGGAGTTTGTGGATCAACTCGCTGCGGCCATTCCATTCTATCGTCAGCGTCATTTGGTGAAACCCGGCCTAACCGGTTGGGCGCAGATCAACGCCGACTACGGCGCCAGCATCGAAGACGCCCGTCACAAGCTTTGTTACGACCTCTACTACGTCAAAGAAGCCTCCCTCCAGTTCGATCTCAACGTGTGCATCCGCACCATCGGCGCGATCATGAAAGGAGCCCGCTAGTTTCAACGAAGCCTACCTGACATGAATTCCACCAACTCCATGTTCATCCTGTATCCTGGCCAGAGCACTGCTCCGGCTCAGGCTCCCGTGACGCGGAATTGGCTTATCATGGCAAGCCTGGCCATGATCGCACTGTTTGTGCCTTACAATACAGGTTTCATTGCCTGGGCCTTCCGCAATGGCTACTTCCCGCTGCGTCCCGTGATCTATCTGGTGCTGGTATGTGGTGTGAATCTGGTGATCCACCTGCCGAAGAAACCAGCGTTTTCTCTGTCCACCCTCATCCTGCTAGCCTTACTCGCCTACCGCTTGGTCGATGTCATTTTGCAACGCTGGCCGGAACCGGATGGCGGGATGGATCGGGCTTTCCGCATGGGCGCTACCCTGTTGTTTGCCGGCATCGCGAGCATCGTTTGTGGTAGTTGTTTTCGCACCTCGTTCGTGCCGCTCATCGCCATGGCCATCGCGAGCATCCTCACCAGCACTGCGGCCAACATCATGGAAACGCTGGGGTATATCAAAAACAGCTCGGTGCCGGGCCGGGCCTCTGGATTCCTGCCGGACGCCAATGATTCCTCGATTGCCATCGTCTGCATGCTGGCGCTGCTGCTCTCACTCAACAAACGCTTCTGGCTCAACCTGCTGATGATCTGCATTTCGTTTGGTGGCGTTATGCTCACCTACAGCCGCAGCGGATTCCTCGTGCTGGCGCTCACGATTCTCGCCTTCCTCGCCTTGAATCTGCGGCAACATTTCAAGCAAATCACAGTCTCCGTGGCCGCCAGTATTGTGATTGGCATTGGTGCCATCACCTATCTCAGTTTCGGCAGTGCTGCCAAAAAGGACAGCAACGTGGAGGACCGCATGAGCGCCATCCTCGGTGGAGACATGAAGAAAATGGAATCCGCCGAACGTATGAAGGACCTGAGCGATGGCGTGGAAGCGGGTAAACTTCAGCCCGTCTTCGGCTACGGCACCGGTGCTGGCACTGATCAATGGAAACCCCATAATCAAGTCGTTAGCACCTGGGTGGATATCGGCCTGCCGGGCGTGATCCTTTATTTATCAATGCTCTGCCTCATTGGCGCACGCGCGATCATGCGTCCCCAGACCGCCCTACTCTGCGCCATCCCCGTCATTTGCTTTCTGCCCTTTAGCCAAATGCTGATCGATACCACGCCTTACTGGCTCGTCGCCATTCTTGGGATCCTCCGCAGCTCGCCCAGCCCCGTCGTGATCCGTTTCCTGCGTCCTAAAAGCTCCACCACCACAAACTCCCATGCCCTCCCTGCCTAACGTAGTTCATGTTCTTTATTCCGGAGTCGGTGGCGAAGCCGGAGTTGTCTTCCCCTTGGCCAAGGCCGGAGCCAGCCAAGCCAACCAGCACGCCATCTTCTACGGCATTGAACCCCTTGCGCAAGCCAACATCGACACCTGTCACGCGCTGGGCATGCAGCACTATGGCGTGCTCAAACAACCCGGCCTGGATCTGGCCGCGCAAGCCGCCATCACGAATCAGATTGTGGAACTCCAGCCCAGCATGGTCATCGTGCACACCCTGTCCACCCTGCCCGCCGTGCTGCGCGCCAAACGACGGGTGCCGGGGATGCGAGTCGTGGCGGTGGAACACCATCCCAATGTCCTCAAGTGCAAGAAGCGGTGGCTGCTCGGGCTGCTGGCACTTTACCGCGCAGATCACACCGTTTACCTAACGGAAACTTACCGTCGGGAAATCGCTCAAAAATACGGTCCGCTTTACCGCCTGCGCGCTCTTCGCACTCACGTCATTGGCAACAGCCTGGACCTCTCCGCCTATCCGCTGAGCCAACCGGATCCCACCAAACCATTTACCGTCGGCATGCAAGGACGCATGGTGGAAGCCAAGGACTTCCCCACCCTGCTGCGCGCCTTGCAGCTTGCTAATCAGAACAACGCCAACCCCATGCATCTGGCTCTGGCAGGCGATGGGCCGCTGCGTCCGCAAATTGAAGCGCTCGCCACTGAACTCAATATCACTCATCAGATCACGTTCCACGGCATGCTCACCGCTGCCGAACTAATCCAACAAATGAGCACTTGGAGCGCTTACGCCCACTCCACCAACGGAGAGACCATGAGCATTTCCATCATGGAAGCCAAAGCCTGCGGCCTGCCCATGGTCGTCAGCGATGCCCCTGGCGTCACCAATTTCTTCCACCATGGCGAAAACGGTCTCGTCGCAAAGAAGGGCGACGCCCAAGCGCTCGCCACCGCCCTGGTCAAACTACAGAGCGATCCCAGCCTGCGCACCAAACTCAGCGCCAATGCCAGACACGAAGCCCAACTGCGCTACTCCTCAGAGCAAGCCTGGGCCGCCTATGCCTCGCTGGGACAACTTCATGCTTCGCCCGAATTGGCAACCATCGCCACCGCCATCCCTGCCCACTAACGGATATGAATTCACTCCACCAGCAAATTGCCAAACTCACCCGACTCACCGGCATGACCGCCCTGAGCCGGAAATTCTTGTCACCCGGCCTCAGCATCCTGATGTT
The DNA here is from genome assembly GCA_031411295.1 of Verrucomicrobiales bacterium. GTDB lineage: Bacteria > Verrucomicrobiota > Verrucomicrobiia > Verrucomicrobiales > V1-33 > JAGNEJ01. The sequence continues at coordinate 10,628 of JANOAV010000110.1, forward strand.
TCACGGCCTCACGAAGCAACGCCACACCGGCGTGGAGAACGCTTACAACCTCCACATCGACGAGACCTTGTTCGCAGATCTGTGCCGCATTCTAAGCCGAGACTACAACGTTATTTCGCTGGCAGAGGCCGTCAAGGTGATCTCCGACCAAGCACCGTTGCCGAGAAATTCCGTGGTGCTTACCTTCGATGATGGTTACGCTTCAAACTATCATTTGGCGTATCCGCTGCTGGCGCAGCATCAACTCCCTGCCACCATCTTTGTGGCCACAGATTTCGTGCACAACAACGTTTACCTCTGGCCGGATCGGTTGGAATACGCCCTACAAAACACTACCTCTGTAGAACTTGCACTTCCGTTCACCAAGGAATCGCAATCGTTTCCAATCGCCACCATCAGCGAGAAACGTCACGCCTGCGACCTAGTATCGCAGCATCTCAAGAGCCTCCCTCAGGAAAATGTTTATGCGGCCATGGAGCAGATCGAAACTCACTTGGGGGTCTCCCTCAACACCGCCGAGCACGTCCCCGCCATTTACCAACCGCTGAACTGGGAACAGTGCCGGGAGATGCTGGCATCCCAACTCATCACGTTAGGCGGCCACACGCACCGCCATCTCATTCTCGGTCGTTGCACAGAAGCTACTGCCAGAGCAGAACTCACGCTCAACGCTGATTTACTAGCCGCCAACACGGGGGTGCGTCCCACGTTGTTCGCTTATCCAAATGGGAAACCAGAGGATTACAACGCCACCACCGTGCAACTATTACAGGAGTTGGGCTACCAAGGTTCAGTCACCACGACGCATTCCTTCGTCCAATCGGCAGACCATCCCGACGTCATGGCGCTGCCGCGCTTCGGTCATTCTGAAAGTGCTGCGCAGTTGGATTTCGTCGCTTCTGGCCTGTCCCATTTCATCAAACGCACCGTGTCCTCACGGCCCAAGGCCGCCCTAGCCTAGTCAACCTTTCAGCCAACGCCATCGCCATGACCACTCCCATCACCATTCTCCATCTCATCTCCACCCTGGGCCCAGGCGGGGCCGAGGTGATGCTGTGCAATTTGGTGGAAGGCTCGCCAGATGGATTCCGCCATGTCATCGTCACTACCTCCACGGCCAACACGCCATCTGTCACCGAGCGGATCACGAAGTCCGCTGCCGCTTGCCACCATCTGGCCACCGATAGTATTCTCTCCGGATCCGTTATCAAGAGCATCTGTGAAATCGTCCACCAAGAGCAACCACAAATCATCCAAACCTGGCTGCACAAAGCCGATCTCGCAGGAGCCATCGTCGGCCAACGCACCGGGGTTCCGGTGGTTTGGGGGCTGCATTCATTGCGTCCATTTGCGCTGACGCAAATGAAGGCGCTGGCGCTGAATTCAGCCTTGGCAGCCGCCTCCCGACTCTGGCCAACCAAAATCATTTCCTGTTCCCAACGCGGCATCATGGCCCATGCCCGCCGCGGTTATCCCAAACAGAAGATGGTCTGGATCGGCAATGGCATCGATACGAATCGCTTTCAGCCCAATGCCAACGCACGCGAAACACTGCGCGCCTCGCTGGGAATTCCTAACGATGCTACCGTCATCGGCTTCGTGGGTCGCGATGCGCCAGTGAAAGATTTCCCCACCTTCCTTGATGCTGCCGCCCTGCATTTAATGGAGTTCCCCAACACCCATTTTGTCTGCTGCGGAACTCCCCCTGCTGCCGCTGCTGCTTTCCCGGCCACGGATCACATCCATTTTATTCCCTTCCGTCAGGACATGCATTTGGTCTATCCTGCCTTTGATTTCCTGACCTTAACCTCCCTCTCCGAAGCCTTTCCCATGGTCCTGATCGAAGCCATGGCATGCGGCGTGGGCTGCACCGCCACGGATGTGGGCGACGCAGCCCTGATCATCGGAGACCAACGGTTCATCGCCCCCGTGGGTGACGCCAGCAAGATTTCCGAAACTTGGAAGGCACGACGCCTGGCACCGGCCGATGCCACCCGGCAACGCGCTGCGATCACCGAACGCTTCAGCCTCCCAGCCACCGTCGGCAAATACACCGACCTCTACCAGAGCATCCTTTCCACTCCATCCTTCCTTTAAATTATGCGCCTCATCGCCCCGATCCTCGCCTACCATTCCGTGCATCCTGACCGCAAGGATGTCATCAATGTATCCCCCGCACGTTTCGCCCAGCACATGCAGTGGCTGGCGGATCGAGGGTATCGGGGCGTAAGCCTGCGCGACTATCGGGCCGCGCAAGCCCGTTCGGAAGCGGAAGCCTCCAAGCTCGTCGCCATCACCTTCGACGATGGCTATCTCGACAACTTGGAACACGCCTGGCCAGTCCTCCAGCGCCTTGGGTTTGGTGCCACCATCTTCGTCGTCCCCAGCCGCGTTGGCTCGGACATGGTGCATGATGAAGCGTGGCTCACGCAATACCCCGACGTGCCCGCCAGTGCTTATAAATACATGAATTGGGAGCACATCCGCGCCCTGCACGACTTCGGGGTTGAGATAGGAGCCCACACCATCACCCACCCGCTACTGGATGAAATCTCCTCCACGCGCCAGGAGCACGAAATCATTCAATCGCGCGCGTTCATCGAGAAACTCATTGAACACCCCGTGACCTCTTTCTGTTATCCGGCTGGGCATTTCGATGACAACTGCCTGCATTACGTGGCCGAAGCCGGTTATGACCAAGCCGTCGTCACGCCCTATAAAGGCGGCCAAATCCGGGGTGGAAAATACACCCTGAAACGCGCGGGACTCTATCGCGATGATACCCTGGCGCGCTTCATTTTCAAAGTCTCCCCACTCTTCGATCTCTTCCGTGCCGTGCGCCATGCAGCTTAAAATCCCTGCTTTATGAATCAGAAACTAACCATTCTCCATGTGATTACCGGCACCCAAATCGGCGGAGCCGAAATGATGCTGTGCCGCCTGCTCGAAGCCATGGATCATGAGGCCTTCGAGTGCCACGTCGTTTGCCTGGGGCCGCGCGGACCGCTGGCAGAGCGCGTCATTCAAAGCGGAGCCAGTCTCAAGTGCCTCGACTTGGGAGGTCCTCTCACCTTCCCGCGGGGCCTCTGGCAACTGGGCCGGATCATGCGGAAACTCCGTCCAGATGCCGTCCACACATGGATGTATCATGCGGATTTACTCGGCGGTCTGGCCGCAAAATTTTGCGGAGGCAATCCTCCGGTGACCTGGGCGCTGCATCATAGTAACGCCGCCGGCGGAATGAAGCGCAGCACGCAATTAATCGTGAAACTCCTCGCCAAATTGAGCGACTCGGTTCCCACGAAAATCGTTAGTTGCTCCACCGCCTCCACGCAGGAACATGCCAAGCTTGGATACGACAGCAGCAAATTCGAACTCATCTTCAATGGTGCGGATGCTCAAGTCTTCAAACCCGATGCCGAAGCACGAGCACTCTTGCGTGAAACCCGCGGCATCCCGACCGACGCTCCCACCGTGGGATTTGTCGGCCGCTGTGTGCCAGTGAAGGATTTGTCGACCTTCCTCAAGGCCGCCGCCATCGTGCAAAAGCAATTGCCGGAAGCACACTTCATTCTCTGTGGACCGAACCTCGACGACGCTCCTGCCGGCGTGCATGAGGCGATGCAAGCGCTCCCCTACCCCGGCCAACTACGGTTACTCGCCTTCCGGGCAGACGTCGCCAAAGTCTATCCGGCATTTGATTTACTCGCACTAACTTCGCTTTCTGAAGCCTGCCCCATGTCCCTCATCGAAGCCATGAGTTGTGGGGTTCCTTGCGCCTCCACCGATGTGGGAGATGCGGCCTTTATCATCAATCGCCCTGAGGCCATCGCTCCTGCCGGAGATGCCGCAAAAGTGGCTGCCACCTGGTTGGCTGCGCTCAGCATGAGCGGTGAAGCGCGAGCCGAACTCAGTGCCGCCGCCCGGCAACGTGCGGAAGCCGTGTTCAGCCTCAGCGCTTGTGTCAGTCGCTATCAATCGCTCTACCGAAACCTCGCCAACGTCCAGACCGCCCCAGAACCTGTCACCCTCCGCGAAAGCAACGTTATGCCATGAACTCAAAATCCCCGCTCCGTCCCGCGCTCGCAGCCTTGCTGCTGGCCGTCCCTGCGCTTGCTCATGGCAGCCTCGCGCTCTGGTCTGCACCCAGTATGGAGCGAATTTCCCGAACGGCCCCACCGCGTTCGGCGGATGTCATCACCCTAACCGGAGCCCGCAATGCTTGGGAGTCTGTGCAAATCATCGTGCACGCCACCGCCGCTGAACAAGCGCAGGCAAATTTTGTCATCACGCCATTTATCTCCACCGATGGCAGTCAACTGCCGCCCGCTCAGCTGTATCAGCAAGGCTATGTCAAAGTCACCACCGCCTCACCCCACTCGCCATTGGGAGTAGGCGAATACCCCGATGCGCTGATCCCAGCAGCGGATGCGAAACCCAGCAAAGACTACTTTCCTGGCGCCTACAATCAACCATGGTGGCTGGAACAATTCATTCCCGCCAATGCCACGCCGGGACTGTATCGCGCCAGCGTGACTTGCCGAGACCGTGAAAATGAACGCACCCTTGAACTCGAATTGACCGTCTGGCCCTTCACCCTGCCAGATCGCACCACCCTGCGTTCCTCATTCGGAGCCAACTGGTGCCGGGTCGCAGAGATCCATCATTTACCCGCTTACGCTAGTTCCAGCGTCCTTCGTGCTAAAGTTCGCGAGTATCAAACCGTGCTCGCAGCACACCGTCTGACCCCGGAACCCATGTATCCTGACATGGATGTCGCTTCCGATGGATCGATTAAATCCTTTCCCATCGAAGAGTTGCGTCCCTACTTCGAGGAACTGCACGCCACTTCCTTTGCCCTCCCCATCTGCGCCCACTGGCCATTCGCAGACCCGTTAGGGAAACATCGCGCGGCCACCATCAACTATCTCGCCAACGTGATTCAAGCAATGCATAAAAAGGGCTGGTCGCGTGGGTGCTTCGTGGATTGTCCAGTGGATGAACCCGCCAGCGCCAAAGCCTACGCTGAAGTCCGCGCCTGGGGCACCCTCTGTCACGCCGCCGCCGAAAGGAGCGGCCTGGCGGTGCCGCTGCTGTGCACCATTTCCCCCACCCTGCATGATGAATGGGGATCGCTCATCCACTCCGTCGATACCTGGGTGCCCAGCGTGGGAGACATCTTACTCGATTCCCAAGCCCCCAGTTCCATAATCAAAAGTCGCCAAGCGGAAGGCGAAATCGTGTGGGCTTATACCGCCATGGTCAACTATCCTGACACGTTTTCCGAACAACATCCAGAGAACCCCATCGATCATCACCCGCCCACTTGGCTGATTGACTATGCCCCGATGAACTACCGCATCATGGCGTGGCACTGTGCCGCCCACCACTGGCAGGGCTTACTTTACTGGGACACGATCCACTGGGGAGACGAGGCCGATCCCTGGCAGGATCCTGCCACTTTCACGGAACCCGGCCGCGTTTACAATGGTGACGGATGCCTGTTCTATCCCAGCCCCAAAGGTCCGCTGGCATCCCTGCGGATGAAGTGGTTGCGCCAAGGCATGGAGGACCACTGCCTCCTAGAGCTAGCCCGCCAGGCCGGACTCAAGGATCTGGTGCAGCGTGAACTCCAACGGGTGGCCCCCGGCATTGCCGATTGGTCCGCCGATCCAAAAGTATTAAACGAAGCACGTCTTCGCATCGGCAATGCGCTAGCCGCCCTCAGCAGCCACCAAACCGCCAAGCAATAACATGCCCGACAAACCTCCATCGGACCGGCTCTACATCATCGACCTGCTGCGCTTTGCGGCGGCCTGCGGAGTAACCATCTATCACTTTGCCTTTCATCAATGGGCGCTGGAACACAGCTCCCCCGCAGAGTTTCCTGAGATCGCCCATTGGGCGGCCTACGAATGTCTGGCGGTTCCGCTTTTCTTCATGATTAGCGGCTTCGTCATCACCCACTCCATGCAAGGCAAGACCGCAGTGCAATTTGCCTGGGGCCGCTTCATTCGCTTGTATCCCACCTTTTGGATCTGTGCCATTATCACCTTCATTGGAATGCACTTTGCGGGCCCTGTCATTGGCTGGGATGGTCGTAGTTTCAACCCCATGAATTGGTGGCAGGATGAGCATCAATCCCGGACCCTACTGGCAAATCTCACCATGCTCCCACGCTATTTGCATCAACCATTTCTGGATAATCCTTACTGGTCTCTTCAGGAAGAAATGCGCTTCTACGCCATGATGTTGGTGCTGCTGGCATGCAAACGCGGCTACGCTCTGATTCCCTTCGCATCCGCTTGGTTGGTGCTGTCTATCATCGATTGGTTCCACGAATTGCGTTACTTCCATTCGTATTTCGCCTTGGAAAACACTCCGTTCTTCGTAGCCGGCATGGTCTTCTCCGCGATCTACAAGCGTGGTTGGAAATGGTCGGATCTGCCGCTCCTGATGGCTTCCTACATCCTCGGGTGCGTTCGTAGCATCAAGGATTTACACCAGGATATCACCGATCGAGGCTGGGAGGTCAACCCTGTGATCATTTCTCTGGTCCTCGCTGCTGGCTTCCTGCTCTTCGCTGGGATCGCTTTGCGAAAGCTCACCATTCGGACTCCGCGCGCTTGGATCACCGCCTGTGGTGGCATCACCTATCCACTTTACCTGCTGCATAACAACTTGGGCATGACCCTGTTTGTGAACTTTCCAGGCGTCAATCGTTGGGTGATGCTGGTGGGATTATTACTGGGCTTCTCCGGCTTGGCCTATCTCATCTGGCGCTATGGTGAATTGCCTCTACAGCGTGTTCTCCAGGGATGCTTCCGCCGCTCCAAACTCCCAGCCTCATCGGAACTCAAGCATGCTTCATCCATCATCCACTAGGAGTGCCTCCTTATTCCAACTCTCGTTGGTGGACACCCGCCCCGGCTTCCTGGCCTTGGCTGGCGAGTGGAACGCCCTCCTGCAAACAACCAGTGCGGACGGCATCTTCCTAACTTGGGAATACCTTTCTACTTGGTGGGAAGTCTATGGTGAAAATTACCAACCCTGCTTGATTCTGGCACGAAATGAAATCGGTCAACTCATCGGCATCGCTCCCTTTGCCATCGGGCCTGGCGGCGGCCTTCGACGCTACTTGCGGCAACTTTCCTTCTTGGGTGGAGAATGCGAATCATTGGCCGAACGACAGGATTTCATTGTCGCCTCCGGTCACGAACAACAGTTTGGCAGGGCGTGTTGGGAACTGCTGCAGCACCATCGGGGCTGGGACGTGTTGCGTCTCGATTACGCCCGCAATTCATCTGCGCTCCAGGCATTTACCACCGCCGCAGACCAAGCCGGCTATGCCATCTCGGAACAGCATCGCCCGACTTGGGTCGCTTCTCTTCCCGCTTCATGGGAACAATTTCTCGCCACCCGGTCCAGCAAGTTCCGCGAGATGACCCGCAAGAAACTGCGTAAACTGCAATCCGGACATACCGTAAAATTTCACACCGTGGATGATTCCTCGCCTGAACTTCCCGGAGCCATGGATCTACTCATGCAGCTCAACCACCAGCGCTGGCAGGAGGCCAATCGCAGTTTCCACACGCCTCGCTTCCGGGAGTTCCACCGCAAACTCGCCCCTCGCTTCGCCCAGCGTGGATGGCTCTCGCTCAACCTGTTGGAAATTGACGGGAACATAAGCGCTGCGCGATACGATTTCCGATATCAAGGGCAACTCTGGGGCTTCCAATCCGGCTGGACCAGCCAACACGCCGATCGCTCGGTCGGCCATTTGGCCCTCGCCTACACCATGCAGCAGGCCATTTCTCAAGGCGTTACGGAGTTCGATTTTCAAGCAGGTTCAGCCGCCTACAAAGAGCAGTGGGCAGAACCAGGTGAACCCCTCATGGAAATAGAAATCATCAATGCGAATCCTCTGCGAGCCCACTTCTACGGGCTTGCCAGACAATTCCTGCAAAATTTAGGCTAACCCAGCGGATCAATGTTTGGCGTGATCCTGAGGCTTGTGATCGCAGCCGCAGCCATGGCCGCAGCCGCCGGACTTCTTGCCCTTGGCTTTCACGACAATAAACGCGGCAAAGGTCACCACGATAACAGCGATGGCGATGATGGCTTGGTAATCAGTAGAGGCGGGCATAGAGCAAATTTAAGTTTAGGGTGTGGGGTATCCTCATCCATGGGCCGAGAGATGCAAGCCCCGCGTAGATCACATATACGCGCGCAGATCACCTACAATCGAACAGCCGCACCACCTTCTTGGATGTCCGCAGCCCTCCACGTTCTAGCTTGCCAAGCGGCTCAGGAACACGCATGCTCCGCCCGCACCCCAATCAATTTATGCCGAGCCCATTTACCCTATCCGCTTCGACCGCAGGTCTCCTCCTGGGAATGATGTCCCTGCACGGAACTGCGGCGGAACCAACCTCTCCCGCCCCAACTCCTGTGGAATCCACCGCCGCCAAGAAATTCACCAATCGTCTCGCTCAAGAGAAGAGCCCGTATTTGCTGCAGCACGCGCACAATCCGGTGCACTGGTATCCGTGGGGCGATGAAGCCTTTGCCAAAGCCAAGGAGGAGAACAAGGCCATCTTCCTGAGCATTGGTTACAGCACCTGTCACTGGTGTCACGTGATGGAGCGTGAGAGCTTTGAAAACGAAGACGTCGCCAAGTATCTCAACGAACATTTCATTGCCATCAAATTGGATCGTGAAGAACGCCCGGACGTGGATAGCATTTACATGACCGCCATGCAGGCCATAAATCTGGGCGGCGGCTGGCCGTTGAACGTGTTCCTAACTACGGATCGCAAGCCCTTCTATGGCGGGACGTATTTCAAGAAGGATCAATTCATCAAGCTGACCAAGCAGGTAGCTGACCTCTGGGAGAACAAACGGGCGGAACTGCAAAAGGATGCCGACAGCATTTCCAGCGAACTGGCCAAGACCATGGATCAGTCCGGCAACAAGCCAGGCGATCTTAAGAAAGGATGGATCGATCAAGCGGCTCAGAAATTCGTCACGCTGTTCGATGCCAAATATGGTGGATTCGGCGGGGCACCGAAGTTTCCCCAGCCTCAGATTGCCGAACTAATCCTGCTCAATGCTTCGAAGGAAGCAGACGCGACCAAGCGTGCCGAAATCAATCAAAAGGTGCTCTTCACCTGCCAACGCATGGCCGCTGGCGGCATGTATGATCAACTGGGCGGCGGCTTCTCCCGCTACTCGGTGGACGCTCAATGGCTGGTGCCGCATTTTGAAAAAATGCTCTATGATAATGCTCAACTGATCAACCTCTACCTCAATGCGCATCTCGTCAGCGGTCAGGCGCAGTATGCCGACGTGACCAAGGATATCCTGCGCTACATCCTGCGCGATATGACGCATGCCGAAGGAGGATTCTACTCTGCGGAAGATGCGGACAGCGAAGGGCATGAGGGGAAATTCTATTGCTGGACCGAGGCCGAAGTGAAGTCCGCCCTCACCCCGGAGGAATTCACGCTGGCCGCCAAGTATTTCGGGATCACCGCCAAGGGGAACTTTGTGGATCACAGTCACCCCACCCCACTTCCGAATCAGAACGTCCTCAGCATCATGCAACCGGACGCAAAGCTATCACCCGAGGATCAGAAGTTGCTATCCAGCAGCAAAGCCAAGCTCCTGAAAATCCGCACCCAGCGGGTCCGCCCGCACTTGGATGACAAAATTCTCGTCTCATGGAATGGGCTCCTGCTCGGGGGCTTAGCGCGCGCGGGGATTATTTTGGAGGATGATTCCTATCTGGCAGCGGCTCGCAAGAACATTGATTTCGTCAAAGCCAAACTCTGGGATCCCAGCACCAAAACGCTTTACCATCGCTACCGGGACGGGGTGCGCGATAGCACCCAATTGCTCAGCGCGTATGCCAGTTACCTGCAGGGCTTGCTGGAATTCTATCAGGCCACTCTGGATCCCGCAGCGCTCGACTTCGCGCTCAACATTGCCGACACCATGATTGCGAAGTTTTACGATCCAAAACTTGGCGGCTTCTTTTCCAGCGCCAGCGAGAACGATCTGATCTTCCGCGTCAAAGACGATTACGATGGAGCCGAGCCTTCCGGCAACTCCCTCGCGATCCTGAGCTTGCTGAAGCTGGCCGCTATCACCGACAATACCGAATTGAAAGCCAAGGCGGAGAAGAGCCTGCAATTGTTCGCGAGCGGACTGGCGGAGAATCCCCAGGGCATGCCCCTGATGCTGCAAGCGGCCAGCTTCGCGATGAACGAACCGCATCGCGTTGTGCTTGTGGGCGATCCCTCCCAAGCCGAAACCAAAGCGTTGCTCAAGGCTGCCCATCAACACTATCACCCAGAGAAAGTCATCCTCGGCACTGCGGGAAAAGTGGAAGACTTCGCCAAGACGCTGAAGCAGCGCGAGGGCAAACCTACGGCCTACATCTGCACCGGCACCGCGTGTCAGCCGCCGACGAATGATCCCAAGCAGATTCCTGGATTGTTGAAATGAAACGGTAGGAATTTTTTGTCCCCGGCAGGGGACGCAGAGATTAGCCGGGGGTTGAGCGTAGCGATACCCCCGGTCGCCTTCACAAAATGACCGCATCCCGGCAGGGATGCCATAACAGAATCACTCCAAATATTGGCACGGGCATTTACTGAACAAAGTAGAGCAGTCCAGCGGACTGCTAGCACACTCAAAGCACTCCCCTATTCGGCGTAATCAGCCACGGGGTCGCAGGTGCAGACTAGGTGTTTGTCACCATACACATTGTCCACGCGACTCACGGGCGGCCAATATTTGTGATGCTTCAAGCGCGCCATCGGGAAGGCGGCTTGAGCACGGCTGTAGGGACGATTCCAATCATCGGCCAGCAACACATCTGCGGGATGCGGGGCGTGGCGCAGGACGTTATGCTCACGATCGACTGCTCCGGTTTCGATGGCATGAATTTCCTGATAGATCGATTCGAAGCTGGCGCAGAATTGATCCAACTCAGCCAGGCTTTCGCTCTCCGTCGGTTCAATCATCAGGGTGCCAGGCACCGGCCATGACATCGTGGGACTGTGGTAACCGTAGTCCATCAAGCGTTTCGCCACATCCTCCACCCCAATGCCTGCGCTCTCTTTGTATTGGCGCGCATCAATGATGCATTCATGCGCCACGAGACCATTCTTGCCCCGATAGAGCACCGGGAAACGCGCCTCCAATTGGTGCGCCACGTAATTGGCGGCCAGGATGGCGTATTCGGTGGCTTTGGTTAATCCCTCCGCCCCCATCATCCGGATATACATCCAGGAAATGGTCAGGATGCTGGCACTCCCGTAAGGTGCAGCGGAGATGCGGGAATGCTCTGGAGTCACGCTGGGCAGGAACGGAGCCAATTGAGCCGCCACGCAAATGGGGCCCACGCCGGGACCGCCACCGCCATGGGGAATGCAGAAGGTCTTGTGCAAATTCAGGTGACACACGTCCGCCCCGATCTGCCCCGGACTCGTTAGGCCCACCTGCGCATTCATGTTGGCCCCGTCCATGTAAACTTGTCCTCCGTGGGCGTGAATCAGTTGGCAGATTTCCAACACCGTTTCCTCGAACACACCGTGGGTGCTGGGATAGGTGATCATCAGGGCCGCCAGTTGAGCCGCATGAGTGGTCGCTTTGGTGCGCAGATCCTCCACGTTGATATTGCCCAGTTCATCGCAAGCCACCGGAACCACTTTCATTCCGGCCATCACGGCACTGGCGGGATTCGTGCCGTGGGCGCTGGTCGGTATCAGACAAATATTGCGCCCACCGTCGCCCCGGCTCAGATGATAGTCTCGAATCGCCAGCAAGCCTGCCAATTCGCCCTGACTGCCGGCATTCGGTTGCAAGCTGCAGGCGGCAAAGCCGGTGATCTCACACAGCCAGGCTTCCAACTGATGCATCATCGCCAAGTAGCCTGAGGCTTGATCCAGCGGACAGAACGGATGCAGCGCCCCCACCGATCGCCAAGACAGCGCCATCATTTCCGCCGCCGCATTGAGCTTCATGGTGCAGGATCCCAGGGCAATCATCGACTCATTCAACGCCAGATCCTTCTGCTCCAATCGATGCATGTAGCGCAGCATTTCATGTTCCGTGTGGAACCGGGCAAACACCTCCTGCTGCAAGTAACTGGTCGTCCGAGCCAGCGTTGGCGGCACGCCGCTGGGGGGCGTTTCCGGGATCGATGCGAGCGTCCACAGGTTCGCCAACGCCGCCACATCGGCATCGATAGCCGTTTCATCCAAACTGATGCGGAAATGATCCGCGTCCACCAAGCGCAGATTGTAGCCCGCGGCTTGGGCTTGCTGCACCATGGCCGCAGCCTGTTGCGGCACGCGAACCGAAATTGTATCGAACCACGTATCGTTCGTAACCGCCCATCCCTTGGCAGATAAGGCGGCGGCCAGTTGAGATGTGCGACGATGCATCGCACCGGCAATTTCCCGCAAGCCGTCCGGCCCATGCCAGGCCGCATACATCCCGGCCATCACCGCCAGCAGCACCTGCGCGGTGCAAATGTTACTCGTCGCCTTCTCGCGTCGAATGTGCTGCTCACGCGTTTGCAGGCTGAGGCGATACGCTGGTTTTCCCTGCGCATCGATGCTGCGACCGATAATGCGCCCGGGCAACTTACGTTTCAGCTCATCACACACCGCCATGAAGCCCGCGTGAGGTCCACCGTAGCCTAACGGCACGCCAAAACGTTGCGCGCTGCCCACCGCAATGTCTGCACCCAGTTCACCCGGAGCCACCAGCAACGTTAGGGCCAGCAAATCCGTGGCCATGATGATCATCGCGCCCTGGGCTTTCCAGGCGGAGATCTTCGCCCGCCAATCCGTCACGCTGCCATCATCCGCCGGATACTGCACCACCACCGCAAAGACCCCGGCCGCCAACGGTGCCCCCGTTTGGCGGAGATCCTGTTCTACTATTTCCACGCCCAATGGCGCCATGCGCGTGCGCAGGACCTGCAGACTTTGGGGGAACAGTTGCGCGTCCACCAGCAAGCGATTCGCAGGTTTCACCTTGGCGCTGGCGTGGCACAGCGCAGCGGCTTCCGCCACTGCCGTGCCTTCATCCAGCAGGCTGGCATTGGCCACCGGCAAGGCCGTAAGTTCCGTGACCATCGTTTGGAAATTCATCAGCGCTTCCATCCGCCCCTGCGAGATTTCCGCCTGATAGGGCGTGTAGGCGGTATACCAACCCGGATTTTCCAGGATGTTGCGTTGAATCACCGGGGGCGTCAGCGTGCCGTAATATCCCTGCCCCAGGAAATTTTTCCGCACCACATTCCGCCCCATGATGGCTTCAAGTTCTGCCAAGGCTTCATGTTCCGTGGCGGCAGGTGGCAAATTCATGACCCCAGCGCGACGAATGGCACTCGGAACCACGGCATTGATCAACGCGGCCACGGAGGCATGGCCAAGCTTCTGGGCGAGCGATTCAGCTTCTGGCGCGGTGAATCCTAGATGGCGGGAGGAAAAAGTATGGGTCTGCATGGTAATAACGAAGGAGTCTCGAATTTGCCGCTCCCGGTCCACGCGTAAAGCACTAATGCACCCAGACTTGATCGCTGCCACAAAAGCGAACCCTGCGGGGCGCTGCCGACTACGGGCCGTCGGCACCCCTTCCCCAGAAAGTGTCCCGGCTGTCGCCAGCCGGGAGCCATGGCCGAGCAGGCACCCGCTCTCACTTCCAGCAAACAAACGCCAACCCCACCGCACCGCGATTGACCTCCAGCCCACCCTCGTTTGTCCTCATTGGTAGGGACACACACTCTTTCTGCCTGTCTCGCGGCATCCCATGCCGCTCGGCTCTCCTTTTCCGCCTTGCCTCCCCCATGATGCAAGTTGCTCAACGCACTCTCTCGCGAAGGTATTCAATGCCATTTGTGGGATTTCGACCGTGATCCCGATTCTCCACCAGAAAGGCACTTCCTGACCGAGTTGAAGATCACAGGACAACGTCATCGTCCGGGCCCGCACAAGGTTAAATGGATCGATCCAATAGCTTGACAAGGTCCATTATTGTATGTAATACATATCGCCAATGTCTGATCCAGCCAACCTTCTCCGCCAAAACGGCGTCCCTATCACTGCCCAGCGCTTGGCCGTGTTGCGGGCGGTGACGAGTCGGCCCCACGCTACGGCGGACGCCATCGCCGAGGACGTTCGCGTCGAAATCGGTGCCATCTCCCGGCAGGCCGTGTATAACGTGCTCGGAGTCCTTACCGAAAAGGGCCTCATCCGCCGCATTCAGCCTGCCGGGTCGGCCGCGCTCTACGAGGATCGAATTGGCGACAACCACCACCACTTGATTTGCCGCACCTGCGGAACAACGGCCGATGTGGACTGCGCAGTCGGCAAAGCTCCCTGCTTGTCCGCCTCCGACAACGCAGGATTCCGCATCGATGAGGCCGAGGTGATCTACTGGGGCACCTGCCCCGAATGCCTCGCGAAGACGTGACGAATCTTCTGAATCCAATTTCCCCAACCAAAATGCAAAACATGAAAACCAACCCAAACACACCCAAGGGCACCGTGATGAACGGAGACCTTCAAAGTTCCACCCGTCAACTACCGAAAGACCGGAAGTCCGTCTGGCTTCCTGCCTTGGCCCTTGGCGCTGGCCTATGGACCCATGGCGGCCTGGCGCTGGCCCAAGACACCAAAGCAAAACCGGCGGTGGATGACGCCCTCGCCAAGTGCCCGGTGATGGGCGATCAAGCCCCCGCCAACCGGAACACCGCCGCCGCAGCCTTGTCGAACCGTGACTGGTGGCCGAACCAGTTGAACCTCAAAATCCTGGCTCAGAACTCCACCAAGACCGATCCCATGGGCGGAGACTTCGATTACGCTCAGGAGTTCAAGAAACTCGACCTGAACGCTCTGAAGAAAGACATCAAGGAACTCATGACCACGTCCCAGGACTGGTGGCCGGCCGATTACGGCACGTATGGTCCGTTATTCATCCGCATGGCCTGGCACAGTGCCGGCACCTATCGCGTCACCGATGGACGCGGCGGCGCATCCTATGGCACGCAGCGCTTTGCTCCGCTCAACAGTTGGCCGGACAACGCCAACCTCGACAAGGCGCGCCGCTTGATCTGGCCGATCAAGCAGAAATATGGCAAACAAATCTCCTGGGCTGATCTCATGGTCCTCACGGGCAACTGTGCGTTGGAATCCATGGGCTTCAAGACCTTCGGTTTCGCCGGCGGACGCACGGATGTCTGGGAACCACAGGAGGACATCAACTGGGGACCTGAGACGGAGTGGCTGGGCGACAAGCGCCATAACGACAAGGGCGAACTCGAGAAGCCGCTCGGCGCGGTGCAGATGGGACTTATCTACGTGAATCCGGAAGGGCCGAACGCCAATCACGACCCGATGTCCGCCGCGAAGGATACTCGCGAAGCCTTTGGTCGCATGGCGATGAACGATGAAGAAACCGTCGCACTGATCGCGGGCGGACATTCTTTCGGAAAAGCGCACGGCGCGGCTGACCCAAAGAAGCTTGTGGGTGCTGAGCCCGAAGGCGCGCCCATCGAGCAGCAGGGCCTCGGCTGGAAGAACAGCCTGGGCAAGGGGAACGCCGAGAACACCATCACCAGCGGTCTGGAAGGCGCGTGGACCTCGACGCCAGCGAAGTTCTCGCACGAGTATTTCAAGAATCTCCTCGATATCGAATGGGAAAAATCGAAGAGCCCCGCGGGTGCCGGGCAGTGGACGCCGAAGGACGGAGTCGCCAAGGACACCGTGCCGGATGCGCACATCGCGGGCAAGAAGCACGCGCCGATCATGTTCACCACGGACATCGCGCTGAAGACGGACCCGGCCTATCTCAAGGTCTGCCAACGCTTCCACGACAAGCCGGAAGAGTTCGACCAAGCCTTCGCCAAGGCTTGGTATAAGCTGACTCACCGCGACATGGGTCCCTATTCCCGCTGTCTCGGCTCAGAAGTCCCCGCGCCTCAACTGTGGCAGGACCCGGTTCCCGCCGTGGCCGGTGAACTGATCGGCGAAAAGGAAATCACCGAGCTGAAGACCAAACTTCTCGCCTCCGGTTTGTCCACCTCGCAGTTGGTCTCGACCGCCTGGGCCGCTGCGTCCACCTTCCGCGGGTCCGACAAGCGCGGCGGAGCCAATGGTGCCCGCATTCGCCTCGCACCCCAAAAAGACTGGGAAGTCAACAACCCGGCCGAACTCGCCAAGGTTCTCGCAACGCTTGAGGGCATCCAAAAGGAATTCAACAGTGGCACCAAAAAGGTCTCGCTCGCGGATTTGATCGTGCTCGGCGGCTGTGCGGGGGTCGAGGCTGCGGCCAAGAAAGCCGGCCAAGAGGTGAAGGTTCCCTTCTCCCCCGGCCGCACCGACGCGACGCAGGACATGACCGACGTGGCCTCCGTGGCCATGCTCGAACCGAAAGCCGATGGCTTCCGCAACTTCCTCGGCCACAAGCTCGACCGGCCAGCGCCAGAGACGCTGATTGATCGTGCCCAGTTGCTCACGCTCACCGCGCCAGAAATGACCGTCCTCATCGGCGGCATGAGAGTGCTGAACACCAACGTCAGCTTCCCCGAACTCGGCGTCTTCACCAAGCAGCCCGGAGCGCTGACCAATGACTTCTTCGTGAACCTGCTCGACATGGGCACCGAATGGAAGAAGTCCGCGATGTGCGAACACTTCTTCGAAGGCAAGGACCCCAAGACCGGCAAGGTCAAATGGACCGCCACCTCCGTCGATCTCGTGTTTGGTTCAAACTCGCAACTTCGCGCCCTCGCGGAAGTCTATGCGTCAGCGGACTCGCAACCAAAGTTCGTCCATGACTTCGTGGCCGCGTGGAACAAGGTGATGAATCTGGATCGGTTCGACCTTCCCAAATTGGCCGCCAGTCGATAACGAACTGAACGCTGAAATGGCGGCTCGGAAACGGGCCGCCATTTTTCGTTATTCATTTGAAAGATCTCGTCGGCGCGGAGGTCGGGATGGAGGCCGCGGCGGAAGGGGTCGGCGTGCTCGGGGCCGAAGTCGGCCTCGATGCCGCGCAGGGCGAGGTTCATCACCGCGAGGCGGCGGGTGGTGGCGTTGCCTTGTTTCGGCTGCTGCCGCCGCAGCCTCACCCTGCGGGCTCGCGTGGCGAGACCCCATGGGCGCTGCCGACTGCGGACCGTCGGCACCCCTTCCCCAGAAAGTGTCCCGGCTGTCCCCCGCAGGGAGCCATGGCCGAGCAGGCACCCGCTCTCACTTCCAGCAAACAAACGCCAACCCCACCGCCCCGCGATTGACCTCCAGCCCATGCTCGTTTGTCCTCATGGGTAGGGACACTCTCGCTTAGCCTCCTCAGCGCGCGCAGCCCCAAAGGGGCGAGATATGAACCATGGAACCGGCCCTCTAAAATTCATCCTTCTGCATTCATCCTTCGTCCTTTCTTCCGTGCTCCTGTCCGGCGGACGCGAGCGCAATGCGTTTCGGATCGCCCACCAGCGCCTCCAGCGCAGCCCACTTCGTCCTTCTTCGTCAGCTCCTCGCCTTCGGTGATTCCCTCATGCTCCGCGCCGAGCATCGGCAGCTTGGCGACGTTAAGGCTGAGCTTTGAAATGCGGCTCTCGTAATAGATCGGCACCGTGGCCTTGTCGGGGACAGCGCGCTGGCATTCATCACGCCATTTCCAACCCGCGCATCGTGCCCTTCGAGGTGGAGAAAGTATCCGTCTCAATACCCAGCCGCTGGAGCATTGAGACGTAGAGGTTCGAGAGCGGGTAGTTGTTCACTTTGTCGAAGGCGAGGTGCTGGCCGTGTTTGAAGCCGCCGCCGGCGAGGAGCACGGGGAGGTTGTGGTTGTCGTGGTTGTTGCCGTTGCCGAGGTTGCTGCCGTAGAGGATTTGCGTGCGGTCGAGCAGGTTTGCTTCGCCTTCCTGCGAGGTTTGCAGGCGTTTGAAAAAGGCGGCGAGTTGCTGAAACTGCGCGAGCTCGAGATTCATAAGCTCCTTGAGTTTGTCTTCGCGCCCGACGTGGTGGGAGAGATTGTGCGCGTCGGTGTTCACGCCGGGGATGTGTTCGCTGAAGCCGTCGAGCTTCACGAGCAGCGTGATGAGGCGCGTGCTGTCGGTGGTGAAGGCGAGGTGCGCGAGGTCATACATCGCGCCGAGTTTTTCCGGCAGGTATTCGGGATCCTTCGGCACGGGTGCCTCTACTTTTGGCTTGGGTTTGCGCTCCCATTCTTCCGCGATGAGCAGGCGGCGTTCGACTTCACGGACGGAGGTAAAGTATTGGTCCATCCGCTCGCGGTCCACGGTGCCCAGCTGCTTTTGCAGACTGGCGGCGCGGGTTGCGACGGCGTCGAGGATGCTGCGTCCGGTGCGGAGATTCTCCACTTGTTTCTCCACCGAGGCCGCATCTCCAGCGATGAAGAGCGCTTTGAAAACCTCTGCGGCACTGCGCTCGGCGGGCAGCATCACACCGCTACCCGTGAACGAGAGCGATTGGTTCCCGCCTTTGGAAACGACCAGTGGCAGCGCGGAAACGCGCGTCTGATGCCCGATGCGCTCGGCGGCAAACTGGTCGAGCGAGATGGTGTTGCGAAAGGACGCGGTGCCGGGATGCGGAGCGCCGGTGAGAAAGGTCGCCTCCGCGCTATGGCCACCGGTGACTTCCGGCAGGGAGGTGCCGCTGAAGACGGTGAATTGATCGCGGAAATCCTTGAGCGTTTCGAGATACGGCGTGAGCGCGTAATCGCGTCCTGCGGTCGCGGGGTAGAAGTGGCGATCCAGCACGCCGAGATTCGTGCAGATGGAAATCATGCGGCGCGGGGCGTCAGCGGTTTTGCCAAAAACAGGACGCATGGCGTCGAGAAAAGGCAGCGCAAGAGTGGCACCAGCCGCGCGGAGGAAGGTGCGGCGTGAGAGCGGGGATGAGGCGATGTGGGTCATGGTTTTTGGGCTATTTGGTTTGGAACAGTTCACTTGATACGACTTCCTGCACGAGGGAGCGGATGCCGTGTTTGCTCGGCTTGGTTTTGCCGATGATGGCTTCGATGGCGGGGCGGTCGGTGAAGTGGATGCCGGTGCCGGTGGCGTAGATGAGGAGTTGGCGGGCGACGTTGCGGGCGAGGGCGTCTTCGTTTTGCAGGAGCAATGCGCGGAGGCCGTTCACGTCGGTGAATTTCCGGCCGTCGACGAGTTCGCCGGTGGCGTCCACTTCGCTGCCAAGGCGGAGATTCATGCGACTGCGGTAGTTGTCGGTAGTCGAGCTGATGACGAGCACGGATGGCTCCTCTTTCTTCGGCGAACCCGCGAGCCGGTAGCGGTCGCGCCAGCCGCCGATGACATCGAAGCTCTCCAGCGCCATGCCGGGTGGGTCCATCCTCGCGTGGCACGACGCGCACGCGGCGTCAGCGCGATGTTGCTCGATCATCTGCCGGATGGTCACGGCTCCGGTGGCGTCGGGCTCGACTGCGGGGATGTTGGGCGGCGGCGGTTCGCGCGGGATGCCGAGCAGGCGCTCCATCACCCACACGCCGCGCAGCACGGGCGAGGTCGCGGTGCCGTTGGCGGTGACTTTTAAGACGGCGGCCTGCGTGAGAAATCCGCCGCGGTGCGTGCCTGCGGACGGCACTTCGCGCAGTTCCGCGCCTGCCACGCCGCGGATGCCGTAGAGTTCGGCAAGGCGTTGATTGATGAGCAAAGTATCCGCCGCGACGAGGTGGCTGACGCCGAGATTTTGCGTGAGCAGCTTGCGAAACCACGCGCGCGATTCGGCGAGCATCGAGTCCCGCAGCCACGGGTCGAACTCGGGGTAAAGGTTCGGGTCGGGCGTGGTGAAATCCATTTTCTTCAGCTCCAGCCAGTCATCGAGAAAGTGCTCGATGAACCGCTCGGAACGCGCGTCAGTCAGCATCCGCTCGACTTGCGCGCGCAGCGTGTGAGGCTGGGAGAGCGTGTGCTTCGCCGCGAGGTCGAGCAGCGTGGCGTCCGGCGCGGAGTCCCACAAAAAGAACGACAGCCGCGAGGCGAGCGCATAGTCGCCGAGACGCGGTGCGCCCGTTTGCGGCACGCCGGATTCAAGCCCGATGAAGAGAAAATCCGGCGCGCAAAGAATGGCTTTGTAGCCCGCGAGCATCGCCTCCTCGAACGTCACGCCGCGCGCGAGCAGCGCCTCGACGATGCCGGCGACCGGCTGCATTTCCTCCTCCGACACGGGCCGACGAAAGGCACGCGTGGCAAAGCCGAGCAGCAGGCTGCGATGGTCGGCAGGCTTGGCGGCAACAGCGTCCGCGGGCGGCGGTTTCGGCGCGGTGACTTCGATTTTTGTGAAATACAAATTGCGGTCGTGCTCGAAAGGCTTGGCCTGCGTTTCATCAATGAAATCATTCGTGAACTGCACGCCCACCGTCACCGGCCCCGGGCTTTCCACGCGAAACTTCGCACTGTATTTTTTTGCCTCGCCGCGCTTGGCATCCACGGAAAATCGAGCGTGCGGCATTTCGTTGGCACCGAGCATCAGCGTCATTTTCGCCGCCTCATTACCCGCGTGGGTTTCATAGGCCGTGACTACGAATTCGTATTCGCCGGGCACTGCACAATTCACTGGCGTCGTCACGGTGCCATTTACATTGAGATAGCGTTCGTCACCGAGCAATTGTCCTGGGCCTGTGAAATCGGCGAGCGGCAACTGGGTCGTCGCGCCTGCTTCCACAGTCGGCGAACCGGCCAGCATCGGGCGCGGGTAGGCGGCCACGGGCGTCTCGCCAAACAACCGCCGCTGGCTCTCCGGCGGCCATTGCTCCACAAGCGGCCCCTCCGCCTCGAACCAATCATACGCCACAGCCGGCCCAGTATAGCTCCTCACACCCTCGCTCTGCCCACCGTTTTGCGCGGCGCTGGCGGGCAGCGTCATGGCGTGAAAGGAAATGCGCTCACCGGGATTGAGCCAGACTTTGAACTCATGCGTCTTCGGCTGAAACGAGGGCGCATCAAAATAGCCGAGCGGCACGCCAGTCAACGAAGCACGGATGATGTGCGTGGCCTCCGTTGCGCCGTAAAACTCCACATTTTCCATCCGCCCTTCCCCCGGCTTTTCCTGCGGTAGCCGTGTGAACTCCCATTGGCCCGCGGAATTCTTGAAATACGGGGGGCCAAAAATGTCGAAGTTTTGCACTAGATTACGCACTGCTGGCACCGCCTTGGAGCGTTCCCAGCGCAGGCTCCAGATGGAGAAACGCACGCGATACCAGCCCGCCACCGTGGGGCGAAAATGATCCATCTGAATCCCCTCCGGCTGATGCGCACCGATGACGCCGGTGAGCACCGCCGCCGAGTCCGCCTTGCCCTCAAAAGTCGCTCCGCGATAGGTATTGCCATAGTCATCCTGCGGATTGCCCACCACGTGCGTCGTCAGTCCCGGCGCGAGTTCGTGGCCAATGAGCGGCACCGCACTGTGCACCGCAAGCGCCCCGCGCATCGAGTCCTGCTCCGCCGCTGGCTCGTGCCATTTCACCATCTCTGGTCGCGCCGCCGCCTTGACCACCGCCTGCCGCAGCACCACGTCGGCGGTTTGCAAATACTTCGTCATTTGCACATGCGAGATATCCAGCGCGCCCGCCACTTTATCGAAACCAAACTGCTGCCCGTCCTCCGGCAGCAACTCCTTCACGCGCAGCAGTGGCAGCGCCAGCAGGTCGC
>JANOAV010000111.1:0-32153 GCA_031411295.1 Verrucomicrobiales bacterium
GCGGATCAAATCGCAACTATCCCAGCGGGTCCGGCCGGACCCGCCGGAGCGCAGGGCCCACCCGGTCCGGCCTTTGCCAATGTGACGGTGGATTCTGTCACCACGGTGAGCCCCATGACTCCGGCCGGGGCTGCCGTTTTCTTCGACGGCGCATTGGTCCACTTCAGTTTCACGATTCCAGCAGGAATTGATGGTGCGACCGGGGCGACCGGAGATGTAAGTTCGCAACAACTGGTGGATGCCATCAACACCACGTCCGCCAGCAGCAACGGGGTGGCACTGCTGCTGCCGATGATTCCCGCGCCAACCGCGCAGGATGTGGCAAACAAGCTGGATGAGCTGATTCAGGCGCTGCGGCGGTAGTAGGCGGAGGGGACAGGGGACAGGGCAGAAATTGACATTAACGTTGACGATCACGGGCCTCTGCGGCTAAAACCCAGCATAATTCTACTATGAAATCACTACCCCGCGCCAAAAACGACAGATCTGTCGCCTTTAAAGAAGGTCGGCAAAAATCGACACTTCTGTCGGTGATCAAGTAGTTAGGCGACTTTGCATCTCCTGTGAACCCAAGCCAAAGAACCAGCCGTTAACTCCACCAACCCAACATGAACGAGCCAGCTACAGACACTCCATCGCCCCAGAGCACTGCATCGACGCCACCAACATGGCAACGAGCCCTCGGGATATTCGTTCCATTCCTCGCAGGTATTCAGGCGTGGTCGGCAGTTGAGCACGGCTTCAACCACGAAACTGTATCAACCATTCTGTGCGCTATCGGTGCCGTGTTCTTGTTGTCTGTGGCTTGGCGTTGGAGTGCAGGTTGATTGTGTGCGTCTCCCTCATCATGCAATACCGCCTCCGACCAGCCACAAATGATGACCGCGTCGCGGTTGAGAACCTCGTCTTCAGCGTCTTGGCCGAGTATGACCTCACTCCCGACCCAGCCGGAACGGACTCCGACCTGCACGACATCTGCGCCTCCTACCATGCCGCTGGCGGCACGTTCGACGTGCTGGTTGCCGACTCAGGTCAGGTGCTTGGCACTGTCGGACTGTTCCGGGTTTCACCTTCGACCTGCGAACTCCGCAAGATGTATCTGGCCCGTTCCGCACGAGGGCAGGGTTTGGGCCGCCGCCTCCTGGAACACGCTTTGGCGCGAGCGTCTGCCCTTGGCCTTACGCGTGTGGTGCTGGAGACGGCTTCTGTGCTACGCGAGGCGGTTTTGCTTTACGAGCGATACGGCTTTCGTCCCTACGTTTCCGATCATCTGGCTGCTCGGTGCGATGCTGCTTATTACCTTGAACTCACTCCCACAACTGTCACCAAACAATAACGGCAGTAATGCTACAAGTTGACGTGAATCTCGGATTGGAGGCTGATCGAGCCAAGCAACTACCGCCATGGTTGAACAAGCCCAGGGGATTCAGGCATGATCGAGTTTAACCACAGAGGACAGAGAGAGCCCAGAGTAGGGAAGCCCCTCAGGAAATCCCCCGCCCGACAGTAGCCTCCCCCGCAGTTCCCCAAAAACCCGTCGTCATCATCTGCGGGAATTCATGAGCATGTGAGCGGAGATCGACAATAACGTTGACGGACACGCGCATCAGCGGCTAAATGCTACACAACTTCCACTATGAAATCACTACCCCGCGCCCAAACCGACACTTCTGTCGCCTCTAAGGAAGCGCGGCAAAAATCGACACTTCCGTCGGTGATCAACTAGTTCGGCCGAGAGCACTGCCGTCGCCCTGAAAAGTCACCACCAAAAAACAGAACCGTGAAATACAAAATTACATTCCTAGCGATTGCTCAGTGCCTAACGGCCATCGGGTGGTCTCAGACATCCGTTCCTACCTTGGATGCCCAAATGAAGGCGATTCAAATGGAGAAAGCCTCCCGTTCCCCAGTCCAGCGTAAACTGCGTTCTCAACTGCACTATCTGAGTGTCGAAGCCGCTGGCAAGTCGGCGGTGCAAGGCGTTCCCGAATTCAAATCACGGGTTAAGCTGCTGCAGGATGGCCGCGTTACGGTGGACATTGCCGCCGTCCCCAGCCCAGCACTGGGCAAGGCGATCACAGATGCGGGCGGCACCGTCGTTTACGAGTCATCACGTTGGAATTCCGTGCGGGCGGTGGTGCCTCCTCGAGCGTTGGCCGCCCTCGCAGCAAGGGAGGATGTGGGGCGTATCGAAAAAGGGGAGACCGCCCAGACGCATACTGTCACCAACGAGGCCGATATCGCCATGAAAGCGAATACGGCACGGCCCTTCTACGGTGCCACTGGTGCCGGAATCAAGGTGGGCGTGCTTTCGGACAGTGAGGATAAATCTGAAGCCTCGATTGCCGCTGGGGAACTGCCCGTCGGCATTTGGTCCGTGCTGCCCGGTCGCACCGGTCGGCCGGCCTCCGGTGAAGGGACCGCGATGTCGGAAATTGTGCACGACATTGCTCCGGCGGCTCAAATCATTTTTGCGGCAGCAGGCCCCGGCAAAGCGGGTTTTGGCGATGCCATCATCGCATTGAAGGATGCAGGTTGTAAGGTCCTGGTAGATGATATTTCATACGGAAATGAATGGCAATTTCAGGACGATGAGATCGGCCAGGCCATCAACACCGTGGTTGCGGCAGGCTGCGTGTATCTTTCGTCATCAGGCAATGAAGGAAGTCTGAAACGCGGCACATCGACCACTTGGGAAGGTGATTTTGTCGATGGCGGTGCGGCCAACGCCCCCCTCCCCAGCGGGGGACGGGTGCACAGTTTCGGCACCCAGAACTTCAACCGTCTGGTTGCTGGTGACTCTGGGGTTACGCTCCAGTGGAGTGATGAAAATCATTCGGCCAGTAACGAATACGACCTATACATTCTCAATGCAGCCGGCACATCCGTGGTGACGGCATCGACTGACGTCGAGGATGGCACGGAAGCCGCCTATGAGTCCGTCGAGGGAGTTCATCCTGGGGAACGCATCGTGGTTTGGAAAAAGGATGCCGCCGCAGCCCGCTATCTGCGCCTCTCCTGCACGGGGAGCAAGATCGAGATCCAGACTGCGGGGCAGACTATCGGCCATGCGGCTACGGCCAACTGCATTTGCGTTGCCTCAGCGGATGTGATGGCTGCGGCCCCCGTTCCCTTCACAGCCGCGACTCCCGTGGAGGACAGTTCCTCCGACGGTCCGCACAAAATGTTTTACCAACCGAACGGCACCCCGATCACGCCTGGCAATTTTCTCTCCAGCGGGGGCGTGACGTTGATCACCCCAGCCATCACGGCGGGTGACGGTGGGAATACTTCTGTCCCCGGATTTATCCCTTTCTACGGCACCAGTGCTGCCGCACCCGCGGCTGCGGCCGTGGCCGCTCTCGTATGGAGCCGCACGCCCAGCCTGACCAATGCTCAGGTAAGGGCGATCCTCGAATCAAGCTGCCTGGACATCGAAGGACCGGGCGTGGAAATCAATAGCGGCCACGGTATTCTGCTGGCCGATCTCGCGCTGACTCAGACCCGCACTCCGCAGGAAATCTGGCGGCAAACGAATTTCTCTGTGGTCCTGCCCGCTGGTAATTCCGCTCCTAGCGCTGATCCCGATCAAGACGGTGTGATCAACCTCTTGGAGTATGCTTTGGGCACTAACCCGAATCTGCCCTCCGGTTCACCCCTTCAGGCTATCCGATTATCAGGTGCGGGCTATGTGCTCAATTATCGGCGCAACCCAGCCGCAACGGATGTAAGTGTGTTTTTCGAGCACAACCCAAATCTTGGCGCAAATGGATGGCTTTCACTGGTTCCGACCGCGGACACGGTAATCTCCACCTCCGCAGGCGTTGATTTGCGCTCTGTCACCCTTGGCGCTTCCGGCACACGTGATTTCTTCCGTATCAAAGTCACGAGTCCATGAGCAAACTGACAATTGGCGCACAAGCATGGTTAGCTTTGCGCGATAGCCCCGATGCTAAGCTTGGTTGGACGAATCGCGGACCGGGTCTCTGAGGGGTAGGCTTGGTGGGCGCAGGGTGGCGTTTCGGGGTATGAGGAAGGTTTTTCCGTTCGGTTGGCCCGTTGGTTTTGGTGGCGGCTGCGGTGTCAGTGGCGCGTGCTGCGCTCCGGCTCCGGGGTGCGGACTAAAGTCCGGCACTACTTTAGGAAACCCTTCAGGAAATCCCCCGCCCGACAGTTGCTTCCCCCGCAGTTTCCCGAAACCCGTTGTCATCATCTGCGGCATTCATGCGCAGCTGAGCGGAAATCGACATAGACGTTGACGATCACGTGCTTCTGCGACTAGCTATGATGTTTCCTTGTCCTGATGAGGCTTTATTTCCCGCTGCATGAATTTCCCCACCACTCATTGGAGCGTGCTCGCGCAAGCGACGTTGCATGGCGATGCCGAAGGGCAGGCGGCATTGGATCGGCTCTGCCGGGCGTATTGGAGACCCGTGGCGGACTTCTTAAGACAGCGTGGTTGGAAAGAGGCGGATGCGGAGGATCTCACGCAGGAATTCTTCCAAGCGCTGTTGGTCTCGCGGGGATGGCAGCGGGCGGATCGGGCACGGGGGAAATTTCGGAATTTCTTGCTGGGAGCCTTGATGCGTGTGCTCTCGATAGATAAGGAAAGGGCGCAGGCGCAGAAGCGAGGCAGTGGACAGATGCTGGTCAGCCTGGATGCGATGGCGGATGAGGGATTTGAGGCGGGCGAGGTGGACCCGGCGGTGGCGCTTATTTTCGATCAAGCATGGGCGGAGCAAGTGATGGAGGCCGCGCTGGATGGATTGAGCTTGGCATGGGAAGAGGAGGGCAGGGGGATGGCCTTGCAAGTGCTCCTGGCTTATCTGCCCGCTGGGGCGCAGCCGCTGCCGTATGAGGAGGCGGCGGAGAAGCTGGGGATGAGTCTGGGGGCGGTCAAGTCTCAGATCCTCCGGCTGAGGCGGGAATTCCGTGAGGGGCTGGAGGCGCAGATTGCGCGCACCGTGAGTGCCCCGCATGAGATTGCGGAAGAAATGG
The DNA here is from genome assembly GCA_031411295.1 of Verrucomicrobiales bacterium. Lineage (GTDB taxonomy): Bacteria > Verrucomicrobiota > Verrucomicrobiia > Verrucomicrobiales > V1-33 > JAGNEJ01. Next base: position 4,999 of record JANOAV010000111.1, read on the forward strand.
CACACCTCTACCAAGTGCTGGCGCATCCGGGGTTCCCGGGCGTTGGCACGACGAAGGAAACTCCGCCTGATATTTCCACAGAAAGGATACGATGACTCCTGTTTCCGAAAGCTGTGTTTCCTGTGGTTCCGCCCTTTCCCCGGGGCGGCTGAGAGGCTTATGTCCACGATGTTTGATGCGCGGGGCGGTGGCCGAGACGCAGCAGGAAGGGGATGCGAACTTCCGCATTCCGGGGCATGAGAATCTCCGCGAACTGGCCCGGGGCGGCATGGGAATTGTCTATCAAGCGCGGCAAATTGCACCGCAACGTGAAGTGGCCATCAAGATGCTCTTGCCGCGGACGATCACCGAAGAACTGCGCGAGCGCTTCCGTCTCGAAGCCCGGACGATGGCGGATCTGAATCATCCCGGCATCCTTCCGCTGCATCACTTTGGCGAATGGGCAGGCGTGCCGTTCTTCACCATGAAACTGGCCTCGGGCGGAACGCTGTCAGCACGGAGCGCAACCTATGCCGGGCAATGGCGCAAGACCGCAACTCTTATCGCAGACTTGGCGGATGCGGTGGCCCATGCGCATGACCACGGCGTGCTCCACCGAGACCTGAAGCCGGGAAATATTCTCTTTGATGAAAATGATCGGGCGTATGTGGCGGACTTTGGATTAGTCAAGATTGCCAATAGTGAAAGCCAGTTTACCCGCTCCGTGGCAATGATGGGCACGCCGCAATATCTCGCGCCAGAAGTGGCCGCCAAGGATGCCCGCGCGGCCACGGTGCGCAGTGATCTGTATAGCCTGGGGGCGGTGCTGTATGAACTGCTGGCGCAGCAGCCGCCCTTCCAAGCGGAAGGATTGCCTGCGCTGCTGCGGGAGATTGCAGAGACGGAGCCGGCCCCGTTGCGTAAGCTGGGTGTGCCGCGAGATCTCGCCACCATCGCCCACACTTGCCTGGCCAAAGATCCGCTTCGTCGCTATGATTCCGCCGCTGCGCTGGCCGCAGATTTGCGGGCTTGGCTGGCTGGGGAGACGATTTCTGCACGGCCCGTTTCGGGGTTGGAGAAGGTCTGGCGCTACGCCCAGAAGCATCCTGCATTGACCTTGCTGAGTTGTTTGCTAGTCACTGCCGTCGTCACGGGAATGATACTGCAACACCAAGCCAATCTAGCCCTGCGTCAGACGTCGCAGCGCGCGCTCGCAGAACAAGTCCATGCGGTGCGCCAAGGTGGGCAATGGGATCTGAGGGATGGTGGGCTGAAGGCCGCCAGCGAGGCTGCGCTGCTGGGGAACAATTTTGCGCTGCGCAATGATGCCATCACGCTCCTAGCCACACCGGGATGCGAGGAACTCGACCGCCGTCCTTACCACCAAACGACATGGACGCCACTCAGTTCGGACGGCCAGCGTTACGCAGAAGTGCGCGATGGCAAGCTGTGGATCGGCAACTTTTCCAAGGATCGCCCGGAGGAAGAAATCCCGCCGCCCGAGCCCGCAATGGTTGCTTCGCAGGCATTACGTTTCACGCCGAATGGCACCGCGTTGCTGGTGCATTTCCCAGATGATTCCCACCGCATCTGGAAAATTTCCGATGGCAGTTGGGCTTCGAACCGTTTCCAAAACGTGGCAGGCTTGTCGTTTTCTCCTCATAGTGAGTGGATTGCTTTTGGCGAAAGCGGCACTAAGTCGGTGGTCATCCAGGATTGGAAGCACCAACAAGAAGTGGTGCGCTTCACTTCGGAATTCAGCGATCCTGCACCGCTCAGCTTCAGCCCGGACGGCAAGTTGCTGGCGGTGGCGAAACGGGGTGGTGGCATGATCGCAATCTATGATGCCTTCACTGGGAAGCTAAGCCATCGCTTGGAAAATCCAGCCCCGGATGTGCACGCGTTTCCTCGACTCGCTTGGCGTCCCGACGGCCATGCAGTGTGCGTGGTGACAAGCTCGACGGATTTGTTCCTCTGGTATCTGGAGGCAGGTGTTCCCCCGTTCCAGCGCCGCATCATCGGGCACCAAGCGGAAACACAAGGGGTGGCGTGGCACCCGGATGGAGCGTGGCTGGTGAGCATCGCATTCGATGGCAACCTGCGGCTGTGGGAAGCCTCCAGCGGGCGCTGCGGGATGGTGGTGCCAGCCATCGGAAACGATCTCCATTTCAGTGCGGATGGACAGTTTTTGATTCTCCATGATACCGCGCGTCATCAGCTAGTGCGTTACCGATTTTCTGTGCCCTCTGTTTTGAAACAAGTCTCGCTGCCGCGGAACTCACCGGACGATTCCTGGCAACGCGGCCCTTGGGGCGTGGGAATCTCAGGGGATGGGCGGTTTGCGGTGATCGGTAGTGGGCTGGGAACGTGGGTGCTGGATACGAGTAATGGCCGACGCCTCGCATGGCTGAACACCGGACTGGTGAATGATGTGCATTTCACTGCGGCAGGAGATGCCTTTTGGCTCGCTGTCCCAAACCGGGGAGTGAGTAAATATGCCTTCTCCTCCGGCGGGACCGACTTTTGGGCGCTCCGCCCCAGCATCCCGCTCGTTTCCGCGAGTGGTAATGTGGCGCGCTTGAGCCATAGTGCGGTCACGGGGACGTTAGCGATGACGGCTCAGGGGAACTTGCGGCTGATAGAAAATCCCGAGGGTCAAAGCAAGGTGACAGACTATCCGATTCCCAACGTATCGATGAATCCCGTGGCCATTAGTCCCGATGGATTGTGGGTCGTGACGGCTTCCTTTGATAACAAGGAAGAATTCGCTCACGTGCTGGATGTGACCAAGCGAACCATCGCGCTGCGGCTCCCAGATACAAAAACTTGCTACATGATCTTTAGCCCCGACAGCCAGACGCTCTATACTGCTAGCGCCAGCGGCTTGGCTGCATGGTCGGTCGCTACCTGGACGCCACGCTGGAGCCGGGCGAACCCCAGCCCAGAGCAGATCCATCGGCACGTGGCACTTTCAGGAGATGGACGGACGCTGGCCTTCTCACGCGTCGCTCATGGAGTGGATCTCGTTGATCCCCTCACAGGTCAACCGTTGGCCACAATAGACGATCCCGATGCCCGCGCCATTTGCTGGCTGGCATTGGATCACACGGGCTCCCACTTGGCGGTAAATGGCAGCCAGCAACAAATTCAACTTTGGAACCTAAGCCGCCTCCGTGAAGAACTCCACACGCTCCATCTCGACTGGCCCGCGCCCGCACTCCCGCCCTCAACCAACACGCCGGTCGAAGCCCTCGTCGTGCTGCCGCCCTGACCTCACAGTTTCTTCAAACGGAAATAGTAACGCGGGCCATTTCCAAGCGACCAATAGAGAAAGGAAGCCCCGGTTATGGTGCCGGGTTGATCCGTCCAAGCGAGCAAGTCATCGGAATACTGGAGCTTGTAGCCCACCGCATCTGCTCCCCAACTAATCTTCGCGTCGATGCCGGACTTGATGATGGTGAGCTGCGGCCCACCGCCATCTGTGGGAATAGCGATGGCCCAGTAGCCGCCACTGAGCGCGAAGCCGCTGGTATTGGCGCTACTGCCAGCGTGATCATCCGGCTGACCAATCGTGCCCGTGACCTTCCAAGTAGCAGCGCCAATGGTAGCCGCACTCACCCCGCCGCCACCATCCACAGTGCGCCAAGGAACATCAAAGGCCGCAAGGGCAGCAAAGCTGGTGGCCAAGAGTAGGATAGGGAGGATAGGTTTCATGGCTTTTGAATAATGACTGGACCCGTGCGCGTGGCCCGGATGGTCAGGGGTTTGGACAGGATGGATGCGGTGTAAGTCCCCGGACGCAGGAGGACAATATCTAATCCCGATGCACTTGCGGCCGTCACTCCTGAAGCCAGCGTTTTATAAGGTTGCGCGCTGGTGCCGCTTTGGGTCACGCCTGCACTGGCATCGACAAACCGGGTGTCACCCGAAGCGGCAAATCCTCGCTGCACGTTAGCGTTATCCGAAACGCGATCCATCTGCAGTTCTGTGAAGACGAAGCGGGTGGGACCGAAACGTTCTGCATCCGTCAGAACTTTGCTCTGGGCGGGATCATCGTAAAAGAGTTGGTAGTAAGACATCGCGTTGTTAGCGGTGTTGTCCACAAGTTGCTTTTGGGTGGTGAGGAGCGCTGCATAAGTCTGACCGGCTCCATAGGCATGGGCTGCGATGGCATTGCGCACCACCGCCTCATTGCGTCCCCCTCCTTCAATCAAATCCGGGGCGAAGTCCGCGAAGGTTTCATCCCAAGTGTGAGGCAACGCAAAATAGTGGCCAAGTTCATGGAGCAGGTTGCCAGCAATCTTATAATTGTTTGTTAGATAAAATTCCGGAGCGGCGTTATTAGCGATCAAACCGTATCCTGTGATCACTAGTCCGCGGCCACTGGCTGGAAATCGGGCTGAGGACCAGCCCCCGTTGTTTACATAGATATTCATTGCCGTGGCACTCCATCCGTATAGTGCCGAGTTAGCGACTGCGGCATTCTCAAATTCAATATTGGCAGCATCACTCGTCACATCGCCCCCCTTTAGATCTGTATTGTAATATTTGCTGGGGCCGGTGGTGTCGTTCAGACCGCCGATGCGCTTGAAATTTGAGTTGGCGTCGAGGTCCACGAGCCGCACCCGGTAACCTCGATTGGTATTGGCTAGCCAACGGTTCATCAAATCGAAGACTTGTCGAAAATTGGCGTCATTCGTTGTTGCGGGCACCGAGCCCGTTGAAGGATTAACGATGAATTTCACCGAGGCGTTGAGATGGATAAACCCGTCTGGCACTGCGCCCGTGGCGCCTAAGATGGTGCCTAAAACGAGCAGGCAGATTAATGGTTTCATAAATAGGAAAGTGCTAAAGCTGAATTTATTGAAGCGTCACTAGCACTAGGACCAATCCGGTTCCGCGCTCCAGTCTCGACATCGCCTTTCCTAGGATGGCACCACGGGCACGTTCCTGCTCTCCGACTTTTTTGGCATGGCCGGGGTTGGCTGAAGTGGTGAGCAAATCTCCGGGCTCAATCGCTCCGTCGCTGGCGTCCGCCTTCACATACACCCGACCACTGAGCGCCACATGATGATCCCCCTCCATGACTCCTTCTTGGTGAAGTCGCAATCCCGGCTGGACTCCTCCAGCACCACTGATGATGCCAGCCACTCGGGTGTCGCATTCCTGAGTGCTCAGTTTAAGTTTGCCCGGATTCTCCTCGTCGATGACGACGACGCAGCCGGGTTCCATCTCATTTGGCTTCATCATTTCAAATGGCTCCGCGACGTCCGCCCCGCCGCGAATGGTGAGCACGGTGGTTGAAAGGGCGCCACCAAAATAGCCATCGGCGGAGCAAAAGAGCTTCCCTTGGAAATATCCCGCGTAGCCTGTGTCACTTACCCCATTCACGGCCCAGCCGTCGGCTCCATTGGCCACAAATTTTCCGCCGTAACCACCGCTGGCACCTGCCCCATAAACTCCGTATCCTCCGGCACTGCTTGACTGTCCATAGACTCCAGCGGCCGCTCCACTGCTAGCAGTGTGATACCCCTGAATGGCATGCTGAGCAGTGTTATTCGTTGCTCCGACGACATAGGGCGCAGATAACGATGCGGCGGCGGTCACGGTGCCGCTTTGCGAAACGGACAATCGATTTCCCGTCACCCCACTGTAGATGTGAAAGGAATCACTGGCGCCCGCGCCAGTTGAATAGGCGACCCAGCGCTTTGATTGATCACTGCGGTTATGAAGGGCGAGCCCGTTGTCCACTCCACTTACTTCCAACTCTCCCGTGCCACCTAACGTCATCAGCGTAGTCCCGCCGACTCCGGCATCGAAGGTGGTGTCGCTGTGAGTTCCGTCCTTGAACCAGGCAAAATGATTGCCGGTGCGAAAATACTCGGTGCCGATCTGGACGCCAATACCGTATTTATCAAAACCATTATTAAAAAGTGATATTAATTCACCAGTGCTGGCCGCAGTGAACACCAGGCTGTTTTTTGCATAAAGACTTGTGTCGGTGGAGACGTAGCCCGTGGCCGAAATGAGCCCGGCACTAATTTCGCCAATGGTAGAAATCCCCCCCGTCTGACTAATATCCACAACGTTGGCATTAATATTGTTCCAAATGTGGAAACTGTTAGACACGCCGGTTCCATCGGAGTAAGCCGTCCAATATTTGGCGGCATCTTGGCGATTCACGACACTGAGGCCGCCCTGCGTGCCGATCACTGTTAGAGCGCCGAGGCTAGTGAGGCGCATTGTTTCTGAGCCAGAGGCTCCCGGATTGTGGGGATCATCGTGATGCACTCCGCCCTTGAACCATGAGAAATCCAAAGCCGAGCGCTGATAGAGCGTTGAGTTCTGAACGCCGATTGCGTAATCTGCGTTGTAAAGATTTAACATCTGTCTAGGAGTATTTCCAAAACTGATACTGGCGGGACTCTGCATCGCCAAATTCCCCGTGAGGATCCCGCCCGCCGTGCCGAGAAAAGCCGTCGAGTCCAGACCATCCAGCAAGTCACTATTCAAACTCGTCACTTTGGTGGTATTCAACATGGCACCACCACTGCGTTGAAGGAAGGCGGTCGAGTCTAGGCTATCCAGCAAGTCTGCATTGAGATTCACGACCTTGCCGGTATTTCCCACTGCAAACGGCGTTCCGGCGGCATTGAACGTGAGCGTATTCGTCATGGTGCCTGCGGCCAGAACGTTTGGATTAATGGTGCCGCTTAGTTGGGACGTGGGCACGGAGCCTGTGACAGTGGTCGCACTGGCGGCCAGATTCGCCCGCATGGCATAGGGTGTAGCGGTCACTGGTTGGCGGGGGGTAAGGGGGACGTAGGTTAATCCAGCCACATCGGGATCATCCACGCCGATCTCGATCCAGCGGTTGCCACCATTAAAGACGCTCGCGGGCACTGCGGCAAAGGTGACGGTGAATTCCCCATTCGTGACCGCATAAGCTCCAAACGTGGAGGCAAGTAAGTTTCCGCCCGACACGGCATCCATGATTTTAAGCTGCATCAGAGCCGTTCCCGAATAAGCTGCCCCATTGCGCTCTAGACGCCCTTGGTAAGTAAACGAATCTGTCTGAGCCTGAGCAGCATTTACACAGAGCCCTAAGCCGAGCAAAGCAGTGGAGATGAGTTTTTGGAACGCGTTGAATTTCATAATTGGAGGTTGGCTGGGATCAATTGGTGGGCTGGAAAACCACAGCTGACGCGTGGTGCGGCATCGCTGTAGCAGGCCTTAAAAGATTCTCTGCGGAAATTTAGCGGCGAGTTTCAAAATATTTCTGTGGAATAGAAAATTTTATCATCCGAGGCGCGTGCGAATTTCAGGATAACCAATTTCGTTGCCGATTACATGCATCCGGGGCTTGCTATGCGCGATAATCCGACTTACTCGCCAGATAATGACATTTCGTATCGTAGCCCTTCTCACATTACTTTGCGCCGGGAGCCTGTGCGCTTCCGACCAAAACATCCTTTCCCCGGAGGAGAAATCTGCGGGCTGGAAACTGCTCTTCGACGGGCGCACTTTGACCGGTTGGCACGGATACCAACAGAAAGAACCCCCGAAGCAGGGCTGGCACGCTGCTGACGGCTGCCTTGTGAACCCCAAAACCAACGGTCGTCCGAACGGCGGCGGCGGCGATCTCGTCACCGACGCCAAATACCTCGACTTCGAGTTTTGCTTTGAGTGGCGCATCAGTCCCGCCGGGAACAGCGGCGTGCACTACCTTATCGACGAGACGCGCCCACCGACTAAACCGCTCTATAGCGGCGACGCTGGACACAGCCCGGTCGGCTTCGAGTATCAGGTGCTCGATGATGATCTCCACCCCGACGGCAAGCGCGGCCCGACTCACAAGGCTGGTGCGCTGTATGACCTCCTTGCCGCCGAGCAGAACAAGCCCCGGCCCGTCGGCGAATGGAACAAAGGCCGCATCATCGTCAACGGCAACCACGTCGAGCACTGGCTCAACGGTGTAAAAAGCGCCGAGTGCGACCTCGACAGCGATGCCTATCGCGCGGTGCTCGCCAAGAGTAAGTATCATGTCGTCCCGGGTTTCGGCGCCAAGGCGGCAACGCCGCTCGCGTTGCAAGACCACGGCGAGGAGGTTGCCTTTCGCAACCTCAAGATTCGCGAGCTTCATCCCAAATGACCGCAACGGCCAACAATAAAGCTCGTATTCCTGCGAGGAGTTGACGCAACTCTCAGAGCGGAGGCTGATCCAGCCAGCTACTGCGGCCATGGTTGAGCAAGCCCAAGAGATTCAGAGAAGGAAAGCCCCTCAGGAAATCTCCCGCCCGACAGTTGCCTCCCCGGCAGCTCGCCAAAAACCCGTTGTAAAGGGTTGCTTTCTGTGGTGTCACTGGGTATGAAAATGACTCCACTGTCATTAATTTTCATTCCGATGGGCCAACGCTTTAAATTTTCCTGCACTAAGTGCAGTTTGCAAGACACTGTATCCGGTCGCTCGGATGCAGGAATACTGTTGGGCACGGTGACCGTTTACTGCCAGCAGTGCGTCCAGCTGCAGGATCGGGTGGTGCGCGAACTGCGAGGGACCGAGGAACTGGAATATCCATTGGCGTGCAACTTCTCCGAGACGCATCCCGTTTCCCGATGGCATTGGACCAGAGGCACTCCGTGCCCGCACTGCGGGGAGGAATTGGTGCGGGATCCGCAGGGGGTTTTTTGGGATTGAAGTCCAGTGCCGGATTGACTGGAGATTATTGCATCTGGGTATTTGGTGTTGACGTAACCGGGTTACAATCGCGTAATTTTACCAAACAAAGTTTGCCCCTCGGTTGATTCCAGCCAAATAGAAAGCCATGAGTTCCAGTAGTCCAACGTCACTCCAACCGGAGACCGCCGCTCCCACTGCCTCCGGCGGATGGGCAAAATACCTGCGCTGGGGTTTGGTCCTGCTGCCATGGCTGATCTCCGCTTGGCTGGTGCACAAGTATGCCTTCAATCAACGGATCATGGATGACTGGTGGCTGGGGGAGGATTTGGTTAAATTTAAAGCGGGAGAACTAACCATCACTGACTTGCTGGGGGTGCAAATGGAGCACCGGATTTTCGTGCCGCGGGTGCTGGCGCTGGCGCTGGGTCTGGCCTTCCAAGGGGATATGCGGGCGCTCATGGGGTTGACGATGTTGTTGTTTACCCTGGAATATGTTTTTGTGGTGTGGCTGTGGTTCCGCCGGACGGATTTGAAGGTTTGGCCGGCCACGGTCGGGTGCTTCGTGAGCGGCTTATTGCTGCTGAGTCCGATGCAGTTCCAGAATTTCCACTTTGGGATTTGTTTCCTCACGGTGCTGCCGGTGCTGAGTCTGGCCGGGGTATTCCGGATCATGCAGACGAGCTGGCCAGACTGGGTGCGCCTGCCGCTGTGTTTGGTCTGTGCGTGGGTGGGGATGCTGAGTTTCTCCCCGGGGATGATGACGTGGGCGCTGCCGTTGCCAGTGTTTCTCTGGAGCGCTCAGATGAAGGGATCGTCTGCGCGGAAGCGCTTCATCGGGGCTTGGCTGCTCATCTGCGTGGTGTCGTTTGCGCTCTATTTCCACAATTTCAAGAATGCGGCCCCGCCGGCTTACGCCTATGGGCAGACTGGCAATAATGTGCTGGCGTCAGACACGATGTATTTCATGCACCACTTGGGCGAGGCCGTGGGCTTCTGGCTGCGCTGGCTGGGGTCCTATCTGTCCCATGGGCTGCATTGTTCGCAAGCCACGGCCGCCTTGAGTTTCGGAATTCTGGAAGTCAGTCTGCTGCTGGGATTGGTTATTTATACGCTGAGACATTGGGCGGATGAGGGGCTGCGGAAGAAGCTGGTGCTCTGGATCTGCTACGGCTTATATAGCTGTGGCACGGGGGGGATGATCATGGTGGGGCGGCTCTGGATGGAACCGCATGAGGGCACCTCGCTGAATCTGCGCTATCATGTCCATCAGGTGCCGCTGCTGGTGGCCTTGCTGGCGGGTGGCTGGATCGTGGCCAAGCATTGGCTGGCAAACCGCTCCCGGGAACGGATCGTGGTCTGGGCGCAGTTCGGCTATGCCTGTCTGGGCGGGCTGATGGTGCTGCAGGTGCTGCAATGGATCTACGGTTCCGAACTAATGGCGCTGTGGCGGCAACGCCATGTGCAGGATGCGCTGGTGCAGAAATTCCTCCCGCTGAGTCAGGAAAATTTCTATGCCAATAAAATTTCCGGGGACTTCGACTATGGGAAGAAGGTGGCCATCGGGCTGGAGAAATTGGGCTATTTGGACAAATTCTTCACGACAGATGCGCTGGATCAATTCAAACGGCAGCGGCTCCCGGGAGCACCAAATTTCGCAGCCTTTAATCGGCTCTGGAAAACCCCGGATGGGACGTGGTGGGTGGATGGATTCTCCCTGCTGAAGCGGGATCTCAGCCGAGGACGTGTGGAAGCCAATGAGGAGCGGAAGGATTATCGTGAAGCGGACCGGGAGCATCTCCCCTGTGATCTGATTCTCCTGACGTTCCGCAAGACTCCGCAGGATCCCTGGCGGATCTTCGGCTATACTCCGACGGTGGCGGTGCCTTTTCCCATTCATGAATGGTATGAGAAGGATCTGGGTGGAATTGTTTACCACACCTGGCCCTGGCCCCGGGCGATGAATGGAGCTTGGGGATCAGAGGTGGGCCTGATGAGCGAACCGCCGCCTGACGCAGAAATCTCCGCGTGGTCCTTGGATTATGATGGTCTGAAGGTGCAACGGATTCCGTTTGGCCCCGCGTTCGCCCCCAGCAAAAATCCTGGATCGGTTCGGGACTTGGAGGCCGTGCGGTTGCCGGACCTGATGCGCGGATTCATCACTGATCCAGCAGTGTCGGCCCCTGCTGCTACCACCCCCAGCCCGACCCCGCCACCATGAGCAGTGCCGTCATCCTACGCGAGTTATCGCTGATTATTCCCTGCTATAAGGACGCCCCTCACCTGCGGGCGAATACCTTGGAGATTATCCAAGTGCTGGAAACGATCCATGTGGATTGGGAGATTATTTTCGTCAATGATGCCAGTCCGGACAATTGTCTGGAAATCATTCAGCGCATGATCGCGCAGGACACGACGGGTCGGTTGCGGTGCGTGAACCATGAGCAGAACACGGGACGGGGGCGCGCGGTGCATGATGGCATTCTGGCGGCCCACGGGCGGTTCTGTGGGTTTCTGGATATCGATCTGGAAGTCCCGGCCCACTACATCCTGCCGATGCTGCTGGCGCTGGGGCACGGGGCGGATGTGGCGTGTGCGCAGCGGGTTTACAAATTGCGCTGGCGCATTCTGCATCGGGCATTTCTGAGCCGGGGGTATTCGATGGTCTCCAAATGGATGCTGCACAGCAATCTGCCGGATACCGAGGCCGGGTATAAATTTTTCAATCGCGAGCGCATCCTGCCGGTGCTGGACACATGCCTGGATCGGGGTTGGTTCTGGGACACGGAAATCATGCTGCGGAGTCAAATGGCCGGCCTCAAGATTGAGTGCCCCATGGTGCTCTTCGTGCGGCGGCCGGACAAGGCGACTACGGTGCGCTTGGTGCATGATATCATTGAATACTGGCGCAGACTCTGGCAATTCCGCGCCAGTCTGCGCAAGCCGAAGCCTGCGGCAGCACCCATCCCAGCCGTCAATCCCCCCGCCAAAGTGGAATCAACTGAAGGGAGTGGACGCGACTAATGTCTCCCATCTACCGCAGTCCTTGGCTTTACCATCGGGTCATGCGCTTGCTGCATGGGCGTCATTTCGCGCAGCGGTATGAAATGCTGGCGGCCGCCGTGCCGGAAGGCAGTCACGTGGTGGAGGTCTGTGCCGGAGATGCCTACCTCTACCGGCATTTCCTGAAACAACGTCAGGTGACTTACATCGGGCTGGACAGCAGCCCCGCCTTCGTGAAGTCCGCGCAAGCTCAGGGGCTGGATTTCCGACTGTTTGATGCGCTGCATGATCCCATCCCGGCGGCGGATGTGGTGATCCTCCAGGCCAGCTTATATCATTTCCCCGACACGGCCATCACCCTGATTCAGCGCATGTTAGACGCGGCCCGCGTCAAGGTGATCATCTCAGAACCAGTGCGCAATCTGGCGCAATCCAAGCATCCCCTCATCGCTCGTCTGGCGCGCTGGAGCACCCGCGCCCCGGGCGGTCGGGCGGCTCCGCATCGCTATAACGCGGAGTCCTTCCGCGCCCTGGTCGAGCAGTTCCCGCAGTGTCGCGAAGTCTTCATGGAGCCAGGCGATCGGGAAATGGTGGCCATTTTTGAAAAGCAGTCCACCGCTCCGCCAACTGCTCAGTCCTGATCCATTCACTCCTCCACGACTTCATCCTTGTCTCTTTGTCATGTCCATTCCATTCAATCGCGCCTGGTCTGCCACCAATCAACTGGACCACTTGCAGGCAGCCCTCGCAGGGGGGCAGACTGCGGGTGACTCCACCTACACCAAATTATGCCACGCCTGGCTGGAATCGCGCATCGGTTGCGCGCGCGCGTTCCTCACACCGTCCTGCACTGCTGCGCTGGAAATGTGCGCCCTGCTGATGAACATCCAGGCCGGAGATGAAGTCATCGTGCCCAGCTTCACCTTCGTTTCCACCGCCAGTGCCTTCGCACTGTTCGGGGCGAAGATTATCTTTGCCGATGTGATGCCGGACACGCTGACGCTGGATTTGGAGCAAGTGAGGAAACTGATCACTCCCCGCACCAAAGCCGTCGTTTACGTGGCCTACGCAGGCATCAGCCCGGAACTGCAGCCGTTCGTGGACCTCTGTCAGGAACGCGGCATCCGCTTCATCGAGGACGCAGCGCATGCGCTTGGCTCCACGCTGCACGGCCGCCCGCTGGGAAGCATTGGCGCCCTGGCGACGCTCAGTTTCCATGAGTCGAAAAATTTCTCCGCCGGGGAAGGTGGAGCCTTGCTAGTCAACGATCCTGCGCTCGTGCAGCGGGCGGAGATTCTGCGGGAAAAGGGCACCAATCGGGCCTCACACTTGCGGCGGGAAATTGCTAAATATTCCTGGGTGGACCTTGGCTCCAGTTATCTGGCCAGCGATCTTTGTGCCGCCGCACTCTATGCCCAGTTCGAAGATTACCACACGATTCAGACCCGCCGCCGGACCCTCTGGGATCGTTATCAAACGGAGTTGCAAGCCTGGGCCGCAGGCTGCGGCATTCAGCAGCCCACGGTGCCCGTCGGTTGCGATCACTCCAGCCATCTCTACTACCTGCTCTTCCCCAACAACGCCCAGCGGGAAGCGGCCATCGCGTGGCTCAAGGAAGCGGACATCCAAGCCTATTTCCATTACCTGCCGCTGCACGAATCTCCCCAGGGGCAGCGGAGCGGAGCCGCGCCATTGGGATGCCCAGTGACAGAATCCATCTGCCATCGGTTGTTGCGGCTCCCACTGTATCCCGGGCTGACGGATGCGCAGCAATCAGCCGTGCTGGAGCGGATTCAAGCGCTGCCGCCAGCGACGTAAAAAACGTTAGTTTGATTCGTCTAGCACGTCCGCTCCGTGGCTACAGGGCTTGCTGCCACTCGGCGTGGGTGCGGATATAGTCGGCCTCATCATAAGGAAGGGAAGCCAGCACCAAGATGACCGCGTCCGCGCTGTGATCGAATTCCTCCGCCCACACCATGGGGCCGATGTAAACGGCTTCGCTGGGACTCGTTAATGCAATCACTTTCCGGTGCGTTCCATCATCGACCAACATTTTCACCTTTCCGGTCACGCAGATTAGGAGTTGCTCACAGGCGCGATGCGCATGGGCTCCACGGGACAGTTCATTGGAACGATACGTCAGGAATAAGCGCACCGGAACGAAAGGCAGGGGTGCCTCGCCCTGACCCAAAATGGCCAGATCGCCCCGCTGGTCGCCACGTTGCACCAGTTTGATCAATTTCACCCCACTGACGCCCGCAGGCTGGGTCTCCCCTTCCACGGAGAGACTCGCAAAATCAGCGGCATTCACACGCGAGCATGGACTCTGCAGGTCTGCGGGTGGCTCATTGGTTACTGGCGTTTGGATTGGGGGCGACATAAATAAGGGCACTACATTCATGACCTTGGTTCATCATCTGGCAACAGGTTAAAGCCGACCACGATCCATTGCGAACATCTCGAAGGCCTCCAGCAAATTGCAATCATCCGGGACGAATCATTGCTCATTGGGTTACCTAGCTCTGGTCACTTTCCTTCCCCGCCGAACCAGCAAAGAATCGCTGATACAGGAAAGAGGCCACTAGCACTATCAACGCCACCGCAATCAGGGCCACGATGCGATACACGCTCTGCACTTGCGCCAAGTCGTGCAAGAATAGTTTCAACAAAGTGACTGCCAGCAACCCCAACCCCGCATAGCGCGGGCCGCGTTGGCGATGCCAGAATCCCAGCACCAAACATCCCAAACCAAACAGCGCCCAAGCAATACTGTAGGTGACATCCCGCGCCAAGTTGTTCGCGAAGTTGAAGGAGATCATCGTGTGGGCAGCCGGAGTGAAATAGTCCGCAATCTCCAAATTTACGAGCGCAAACAGCGTAATGCCCATCATCACTAGCAACCCATCTCGCGGCGGCACTGGCCCTCGCAGCGCGACTGCGGCCGGCCACCAGCGGGCGGCGGCATACATGGCGGCGGCACCAATACTGTAAGCGTAAAGTAACCAGTTCCAGATGGGAGTAGGCTGATGCTGGGTGTATTCCAAAACGTAGGGATTAACTACCAACCGCAGGAACGCCACCACCAGCAGGCCATAGCCCACCAGCAACAGGCCCCGATGCGGCACCCGGCGGAATAACCAGATCAGAGCCGCACCTTCCAAGGCCCAACTGATGGTGATCCATTGGCGATGGAACTGCAGTGGGAAAATGGCCGTGAAGAAAAATAGCGCAATCCCCCCAAACCACGCCAATCGCCAAACGTGCGTGCTGGTATCGGAGAAATTTTGTTTTGTGACCAACCACAAGCCCGCCCCCGCCAAGGCCGCATAGCAGGCAGGCAGAAGACCCATCCAATCGCGCGCAAAATCAGGAAAACTCCGCTCGATGACAACATACATCAGCCACGCCTGCAATAACATCGCCAGTCCCGAGGCCGCCCACGGCTCCTTGCGGGCGCTCCACAGTGACGGGCGCACGAATGGAATTGCGGCATAAATCAACGCGAACCCAGCCTGCCAGCAGAGCAGTGCGGTGGCATTTGCTTCCACCGGGCGGGTCACCATCCACAACGCCTGGATCACAAAGGTGCCGAGGTAACTCCCCAAGGTCAGATCCGAATTCTTCCTCCACCAGGCGGTCGCCAGCAAGGCTACGCCTAACACGCTGGTGGCAGTGAAGAGCAGTTGCGGATTTTCCAACGGAAGCCTGACTTCCGCCCACGCCAGCAACAGAAACGGCCACGCCACCGCCAGAATAATCGCTCCCTGACTAAGCCCCTTGGACGCAGACCGACGCTGCATGACTCCGCCTTGGATCAGCAGGAAAACCGTCAAGCCGCCCAGCAACAGGAGCCAGGTGACGAAGGCGTCGGCAGCTACGGGCAACTGAGCGAGCCACAAAATGCTGAAGGCCAGGGAGATCACGGTAGCGACCGCTTGGCAGAGTTGCCCCAGCGCATGCCTCGCCAGGATCAATCCCGTGAGGTTCAGGCACAGGACTGCCAGCCAAATCCCGCCCGACACATGAGGCTGCAGCAACAACGGAATCCCGCACATCGCCACGGCCAACGGTGTGATCCAAGGCGTCTCCACGGCCGGTTGATCGGCCTCGCGCACCCCATAGCGATTCCAGAGCAAGGGTGCCAGCACCCCCAGCAAACCGAACGCCACATAGAGCACCAACCCCGTCGTCAACCGTTCCGGCGTGAGATAGAAAACCGACCACATTCCCAGCAGGAGAAACGCCACCACTCCCACCACGCTGCTCACCCAAGCCCGGGCCGGCGTGCGCCAGGCGATCAGGAAGACCAAGATTTCCACGACCGCCACATAACCGAACGTCAGCCATGGCCGCAAGCCCACCCCCTGCCAGTGCAAGGCAAAGCCAGCAAAAGCAATGGCGCTAGCCCCCAATATCAACGCTGCATCGCAGAAAGGAAGTCGCTCCAACGAGGCCTCCTTTCGCCGCGTCCAAGCCAGCACCCCAAAGAGCAGCAAGAAGCCAAGTTCGATCCCCATCGGAACGAGCGTTAGGGAGCCATCCGCATAATTTCCCAAGCCGAAGAATTTCACCCACCATCCCACTTGCATCACGAAGGTGCCGGCAGCTGCCAACGGCATCAAGAAACGCCAGGGCCGCTTCAGCACCACCGCCATCAGCCCCAGATCCAGCAGGGCGATATACCCAAACAACGCAAGGGGACGATCCTGCCCCGTGCTCACCGCCAGCGGGGTGAGGAATCCTCCCAGCATGCCCAAGACCGCCACCACCAAAGCATTCAGGCGCACCGCCAGCGTGAAGGCGGCGGCCGTGATCAACACCAGCAGGATAAACGTCAGGGTCGTCGTGAAGGCCGGCAGCGCATAATAAGCATGGGCGGCATACGTCACCCCATACAACGTCACCACACCGGTCGCGCAAAGACTCTGCGTCAGCACCGTGTAATCTTTCCATCGCTGCACCAACGGTCCTAGCAACAATAGCAGCACCCCAATACCCAAACCCAAACCGACGCGCGTGGCCGGGGCGATCAGGTTGTTTTCAAAGGCATACTTTACAAAGAACACGATCCCCAGAAACAACGCCAGTCCACCAATCCACGAAAACAATTTCACTCCCAGGAATTTCTCCCAATCGATTTGCATTTTAGGCTGGAACGGCTTGGGCTCGTAAGCGGCGCGAGGCTTGATAGGAGCGGGCGGCGGAATGGGAGGAGGGACGAACGCTGAGTCGGGCGGGAAATCAGCCGGAGCTGGAGTGGAGTGAACCGCAACCTCGACTAACCGGACCGGCGGAACCGTGCGAGGGCGGGGCATCACCTCAGGCAGCGGCGGTGGCTCCGCCCATTGCGGTGGTGAGGTCACACGCTCTGGCGGCAAAACCGTTTTCGTCCGCTCTGGTGGCCCTTCCAATTGCGTAATGCGCAGTTTCGCCTGTTCCAACTTCTGCTCCAAGGAGCGGACGCGATCCACCGCTTCTCCAGCTTTCGTAAAGCTAACGACGGATAAGATGACGGCAACGACGACGGCCAGTATGATAAGGAACTCCATGCCGGCAAGTTAGCTGCACTCCCACTGGAGGGAAGACATTATTTCCGATGCCACCATTGAGGAAACTGATGAACTCGGCCCGAGGGTGCCTGCATCTAAACCTGCTAGCCTCGGTGGATAGGGACATCAGCGTCTGCGCCATGCGATCCACAATACCAGCAGCGCAGCAGTTGCAGCAAAGCACAGCAGGATGGCTTTACCCGGGACTCGAGGTGCCTCGGCATCACTTTCAATTTGATAGGCTGACGAATTCTCGCCCGAGACCTTTCCCTGCTCCCTTAGCGCAATAAAATCTACAATGGAAGCATCGGGCGCGCCCGCCTTAGCCCCAGGAATCAATCGCAGCGTCTCCTGCCATGACTTGATTGCCTGCGAGGTTTCCTCCGCCGCCTCGTGAACAAGATAGACTTCAGTCCCTCGATCACTCTGAGACACGACATGGATCGCGATGGAAGGTTCTAACCGGAAGAGTAGTCGGGTATAGCGACCATAGGTGCCATCTGGCAACAATCGGGCAAAATCAGTGACTGAGGGGTCACCATAGAGTCGCTCCAAAGCCAAGCAGATTGCTTCACAACTTCGACCTATGTCGCCTGTAGCTTGAGTCCAGACCACGGTCGCCAATTTATCCTCTCTGAAATAATACATCACTTTCGCCCCATCGGTCAGTCTTTCCAAGAACATGGGGTTCTTGGAATTGGTAAATTTCCTTACCTCGTGGCCCGAAGATTTAAACGTGGCGGTGGATTCTCCAGGAAAATTGGAGTGATTATCAATCCAAGGCAGCCGTCGTGAAACCTCCTGAGAGAGTCCGGAACAGGTGAAGATGTAGCTGACAAGGCTGACTATGCGAATATGCATCGGATTCAACTCGTTTACTTTCCTCTCATCGTAGCGTAAGTTTCCGGATCCTGTTGGATTAAATTTAGGGCTGGTAGTTACTACCCAGAAGGCAGAAAGCAACCCAGTTCTTGGTATTGAAGCATCCTAGGCCGCAGAAACCTAGTGCAAAGGAATCGCCTATGAGGTGGCTATCGGGTCCCGAAGGGGTCCTTGAGAGTGAGTCGATCGTCCCCAAGCCTGCCGCACATACGCGATTGTCAGCGCCTACTTTGCCCGATTATGCTCTTGGCCATGCGAATCCGTCCTCTGCTCTATCCTCTCATGTTCGTTCTGCTCTCAGGCTCTGTTGCCTCTGCTGCGGACCCTAAACCGAATTTCATCATCATCCTGGCCGACGATCTGGGCTATGGCGATCTGGGGTGCTACGGGCATCCCAGCATCCGCACTCCGCAATTGGATCGCATGGCGGCGGAGGGGATGCGGTTTACGGATTTCTATTCTGCTGCGGAAGTCTGCACGCCAAGTCGCGCTGCACTGCTAACAGGGCGGTATGCCATCCGCAGTGGCATGTGCCACAACCAGTTCCGCGTGCTACGGCGGGAATCCACCGGACATTTGCCGGCCTCCGAAATCACGCTGGCCGAGCAACTGAAAGGCCAGGGCTACGCCACGGGCCTGATCGGTAAATGGCACTTGGGGGTGTGGTCCAACAACGAGGAAGGGCACCCGTCGAAGCATGGGTTCGACTCCAATTTCGGCCTGCCGCATTCCAATGATATGAATCCCTCTCCGCTGGCCCCCAAGGGCGCGCCGAAGCAGTTGGAGCAGGATCCCAAGTGGTGGAATGCTCCGCTGTATCAGGGCCAGGAAATCATCGAGCAACCGGCGGATCAGACGACCTTAACGCGACGCTACACCGAGCAGGCGGTGCGCTTCATTGGTGAGCACAAGCAGGCTCCGTTCTTCCTGTATCTGGCGCATACGTTCCCTCATGTGCCGTTGTTTACTTCGGATAAATTCCGCGGACAGAGCCCGCGTGGGCTGTATGGGGATGTGGTCGAGGAGCTGGATTGGAGTGTGGGCCAAGTGCTGGAGGCCTTGCGCAGCAATGGGTTGGATCGCAATACACTGGTGGTCTTTACCAGCGACAATGGTCCCTGGCTGACGCAAGATTTGGCCGGAGGCTCGGCAGGCTTACTGAGGGAAGGCAAGGGTTCCACCTGGGAAGGTGGCATGCGGGTGCCCGGACTGGCTTGGTGGCCGGGAAAGATTCCGGCGGGGAAAGTTTGTCGGGAGGTGGCATCCACGTTGGATTTGTTCCCGACCTGCAGCCTGCTGGCGGGAGCCAAGCTGCCGGCGGATCGGGTGCTGGATGGCGTGAATCTCCTGCCCTTGTTAACGGGCGCAGCCTCGGTGGAGCGCGGAGTTTACTGCTACTATCGAGGCGCGCAATTGTTCGCAGCCCGCCTGGGGAAATGGAAGGCGCATTTCTTCACCCAACCGGCTTATGGCACCCCAAAACCTGAAGCCCATGATCCTCCCTTGCTCTTCGATCTGACGAACGATCCCGGAGAATCCTTCAATGTAGCCGCGCAACATCCGGAGGTGCTGAGTCAGATCGCGACTGCCGTGGCCGCCCATCGGAGTAAACTGGAACCCGCGCCCAGCCAACTGGAGGCGGTGGTCAGCGCTCCGGTGCCGCAAAAGTAGGGGCCAAGGCACGTTGGTAGCACGTTGGGATTCGTCGCCAATGCAGAATCGACAAATCGGGGCATTTTCTTAGTTGCTGGCGGGGTCCAAGCGTTCTATCGGAAATTTCACTGCCTTCATCGTCCTCTGCCATCATTGCATGAATCCAATCCTTAAAGTCTTCAGCGGCACCAGCCATCCCCAACTCGCGGATGGTATTTGTCGAAATCTTGGTATCGAGCGTTCCGACGTGACGGTGAAGTCATTTCCGGACGGGGAAACGTTCGTGAAAATTAACGAGAACGTCCGCGGTAGCGATCTATTCATCGTGCAGCCGACGTGCCCGCCGACGAATCATAATTTGATGGAGCTGCTCATCATGGTGGATGCCGCCAAGCGCGCCAGTGCGGATCGGATCACCGCCGTGTTGCCATTTTACGGCTATGCCCGACAAGACCGGAAGGATCAACCCCGGGTGCCGATTACCGCCAAGTTGGTGGCTAACTTGCTCGTTGCAGCAGGGGTGAACCGGGTGCTCACCTTGGATCTTCATGCGGGGCAGATTCAGGGGTTCTTCGATATTCCGGTGGACCATCTCTATGCCGCGCCCGTGCTCGTAAAGTATTTCCGGGAAAAGGGTTACCATGGCAAGGACGTCGTGGTAGTGTCCCCTGACGTCGGCGGCATCAAAATGAGCTACTCATACGCCAAGGCCCTGGGATCTGACTTCGCCATCGTGGCCAAGAACCGCAGCAGCGCCACGGAAGTGCAGGCGCACAGCCTCATTGGTGAAGTGGAGGGCAAACGCGTGATCCTGGTGGATGACATGACCGAAACCGCCGGCACTCTAACCGCCGCCGCCCGCCTCTTGAAAGAACGCGGAGCCAAGGACATCATCGCTGGGGTGACCCACGCGGTGCTTGGAGAAATGGCACTCAACCGCTTGGCGGAATCGTCCATTTCTGAACTCATCTGCACCGACAGTGTCCCGATGTCCCAAGGCCCCAAAGTCGTCACCCTGGGCATTGCCGAGATGCTGGGCAGCGCCATCCGCCGGATTCATGAGGGCGAAAGCGTGACCTCCTTGTTCGAGATTTCCTGATTATCCTTGGATCGCTTATGGCACCGATTGGCTGGCCTTCGGGCACCTGATGATAGCGGCATTCTTTATCGGTCCCTGGCTGCATCCCTTGTCCAGTCGGGCGAATTTATACGCCGGGCTCTTCGCGTGTTTTGCCGTGATCCCCCTGGCCTTGATCTGCGGCCCTCTGCGTGGCATCCCGTTTTATTGGCGACTCATCGACTGTTCATTCGGAGTTTTCGGAGCGTTGCCTTTGCTGTATTGTTTGAAGCAATTGAAGCGGATGGAAGCTGCTTGTAGCCAATTGGAAGAGAATGTGGCAGACTGTTAGTCAAAATGCGATTCCACCAATCCGTTTTGTATCCGCGTTTTTCTTTGCTGAAATAGGCGCGACCAGTGCTGTCGGAATAGCCGTCCCAGTCGGTGGCCGTCCCGGCGTTCCCGGAGGTGATCTGAAATGAACGCCACCATCCTGCACCTCATGGGGCTGAATCACGAGAAACTCACTTATCGTTTCTCGGGCCGCGATTACCGACTAACTGACGTGCACGGCCACGTCGTGCATGACATCATTGCTTGAGAAGAGGCCCGTTTTGGACTAGCGTATTAGGAGAAAAAGGGGCTTTCCTGGAGG
Source organism: Verrucomicrobiales bacterium (assembly GCA_031411295.1). Taxonomy (GTDB): domain Bacteria; phylum Verrucomicrobiota; class Verrucomicrobiia; order Verrucomicrobiales; family V1-33; genus JAGNEJ01. The sequence continues at coordinate 26,454 of JANOAV010000111.1, forward strand.
AACGAATCACCAGACTCCGTCAGTTGAGATTGACTCTTAGGGGCCCCTGTTTATGCTGCTATTCATGCAGCTGATCCTATCCCTTGCGGCCTTGGTGGCCTTTGTTGGAGGCATCTATCTGGGCAAGTCTTCTGGCTTGTGGCCAAGCGGAGAGGCGCGTTCGGAGGGAAGGAGCAAATTGTCGGTAAAGCAAGTTGGCGGTTTGACCCAGCGCAGCCCTTGGGTGCCGTTCAGTGGCTCAGGGGCGGAAATGATGCGTCGTGCGGAGGCAGTGGCGGATCATCGGCGGGGGACTTATTTTGTGGGTCGGGCGATTGAGGAAGCAGGCACAGCAAAGCTAGAGCAGTGGGCGAAGGAACTCGGTGGACTGGCTGCGACAAGGCCCTACCAGCCTGCGGCGTTGGCGGAGGTGGTGCGGCGTTGGGGTGAGGCGGATGTGGCGGCGGCCCTGGCTTGGGCACAGAGTTTGTCAGGTCAGTTGAAAGGAGCAGTGCTGCCCCAGGTGTTCAGAGTTTTGGCCGCGAAAGATTTTCCCCAAGCGCGAAAAATGGCTGAAGCGTTGAGCGCTGCATGGGAACGCTCGGGAGCCATTCTTGCTATTGTCGAGGTGCATGCTCTGACGGATGCCAAGGAGGCTTTCGCCTTGTGGGCAACGTTGCCCAAACAATGGGAAAGCTTTGGCGTAGGTAAGTTGTTTGCCAACTGGGGTCGCCAAGATCCCGCTGCCGCCTATCTGGCGCTGGCGCACATCACGTCCAAAGATGCCCGTCGAGTTGCGCAGTCGAGTTTGTTCGAGGTCTGGTCCAAGCGGGATCCCCAAGCCTTCCTCACCACCGCCACCAAGCTTCCTGGTCAGGATGGGCAGGTAGCGCGCAATGCGGCCTTCAACGCATGGCAGCAGCAAGATCTGGAGGGGGCGCTAGCGTGGTATGGGCATCTGTCACCTGAGGAACGGACGAAGTTTTCGAACGCTGAACTGTTGCAACATTTGGCTGAGACGGATGTCAGTCGCGCAACGGCACTGGCCGAACACTTCACCGGACAGGAACGTCTGATGGCACTGAACAGCATTGCGGATGCCTTGGCTGGGACTGACTTCGAGGCTGCGGTGAAATGGGTGTATGCTTTACCCTCGCTGCGGGATCGGAAATATGCCCTGCATGGTTTGGTGGAGAATGTTGAAAATGCCGGACCGGCGGCCACACTCGCATCCGCGCTGCAATTGCCGGAAGGGCCGGAGAGGTTGGAGTTCGTGACCCAGGCGCTCATCTACATTGGCAGCGCTCGCTCGCCTTTCAAGGCCACCGTCCTCAATGGTCTGCCCATAGAACAGGCCACGCAGATCCTCAGTCAAAGCGATGAACTCTTGCGCTCGCTTTGCGAAGCCGATGCCCGTGCCGCCTCCACGTGGGTGGCACGGTTGCCCACTGCTCGGATCAACAAATATTTAAATGAACTTGGTTCCTGCTTTGCGCAGCAAGACGCGCAGGCTGCGTATGCCTGGGCCAGCGGACTGCCCGCAGAGCAGCAAGCTCTGGCCTTGGATGGGGTTTTGCGGAACATGGCTTACGAAAATGGCGCGGGGGCCTATGCCAAGGCGTTGCTGATGCCGGACGGACCAAGCCGGGAAAAAACGCTTCAAACAGCGCTTTCCGCATGGATGTCCCAAGCTCCTGCTGATGCTGCTGCTGAGCAGGCCATGCAACAGACCACTGGCGAAACAAGACGCAAATTGCAGGACGAACTGGCATCGAAGAAAATCGAGGCCAGTCCTGCCGAAGGTGCCGCATTTCTGCTAGAGTTATTGCGCTCCGGGAAACCGGAGGATGCCGATGCGGCCAAATGGCAGAGCGGAACCCTGGGAAGACGCTGGGCTGGATCTGATCCCACTGCGGCCTTGGTTTGGCTCGATCAGGTGCCTGAGGGCGAACTTCGTAAAAAATTCCTGGACGAATTTGCCGGTGAATGGACCCGGCAAGACCCGATCGCTGCCAGCGCCTGGATCGATCACCTGCCTGCTGGTGAGATCAAGGATTTTGCCACGGGGAAGCTCGTGCGCAGCATCCATGAGATCGACCCGGAACGTGCCGCAGTCTGGGCCGGACAGATTCAGGATATGGCCAAACGTGAGAGCGCATACAGAGACCTTTTTCCGGATTGGTTGAAGTCAAATTTCACCTCCGCCCAACAGGCATTGCAGTCGGTAAACCTGCCAGATGATGTCAAAGCTCGCTGGCTCAAAGAAGCCCAAGCGAAACAACGCTAACCCACTCCGAATTATGCGTTTGCTTCCATTTCTCATTCTACCTGCGGCCCTGGGCCTGGGGTTTGTGTTGGGTAAAATTTCCACTCCTCCGTCCGAGCCACCAGCGCTGGTTGCCGCTCCCGCAGCCATGCCAGCGGAGCCAAGACTCGGGCACTACACTGGCAGTATGGCAGAGCTGCTAGATCAGGCGGAGTCCGTGGGAACTGGAATGATCGACTATCCTCTGATCCGCGGCATGGAGGATGCCAGCCCTGCACAGTTGACTCAATGGGCGGCGGAACTCATCACGCTGCATGATCGCTATGCTTGGTGGAATGCCGTGCATGAACTATTGAACCGCTGGGCGGAAACGGATGTCCCGGCAGCCGTGGCCTGGGTGAAAAATTTGCCCGCACAGGATAAAGCCAGCGCCATGCATCAACTGCTGAGCTCGGTGGCGAGCCACGACCCTAAACAAGCGCAGGCCCTGGCGGCCAGCATGGGTAGCACCTCCGAACGGACCGCAGCCATCTCCAGCATTTGTGAAGGACTCGCTACCACTGATCCCAAGGGAGCGTTCGATCTTCTGCTCCTCAGTCAGGGGGGCGGAGATCAGAGATGGCTCGGCATTCATGTCATTTTCGAAAATTGGGGGAGAACCGATCCCGCCGCCGCCCTAGTGGCTTTTGCTAGATTGACTTCAGATGCTGAACGCGTCAGCGCAGTAGCTGCCTGTTTCGGAAGCTGGGGGCGGCACGATCCAGCCGGAGCCATGGCCGCAGCAGTCAAGCTGCCGAACCAGCAAGAGCAGAAGGAGGCCACAAAGTGCGCTTTCTCGACATGGTTTAACACGGACCAAGGAAGTGCTCTAACTTGGCTGGAAGCCCTGCCGCCTGCCGAACGTTCTGAGCTTGCTAGGGAAGACGTTTGGAAGCCGCTTGCCGCTAATGATCCGGCTCGCGCCACGGCCCTGGTCAGCGGATTGTCGGGATACGCACGAGCAGATGCATTCAAAGGAATAGCCGCCCAACTGGCCAGGCAGAATGTGGACGGCGCGCTGAGCTGGGCGCTGAGCCTGCCCAGCCTGGAGGATCAACGTGCCGCGCTAAGCGATCTCGGCCCGCAGGTGGCTTGGGCAGGCGCGGAGAAATTGCTCTGGCTTGCAGAGCGCCTGCCAGAAGGCATGGGGAGATTTGACTATTTGCAGAAAGCACTCTTGGCCGCAGGCAAAGATCGTCCAGAGGTAATCAAATCCGTGCTCGCTGGTATCACGGAGGATGAAGCTGACAAACTGATGCGCAACACGGATCTCGTCACGTTTCTCAGTCGCATCGATCCCAAGGCAGCCGAGACCTGGATGGGGGAACTTCCGCCTTCCACCCTGCGGGCATGGGCCGTCCGCACGGCCGGAGAAATGGCGGAAAAGGATCCACAAGCAGCCTTGAACTGGGCCTCCCAACTTCCCGCCGACCAACAACAAAACGCCATCGCCTCCATTCTTCCGAAATTGGCCGAACTCGACGGCCCGGCTGCCTATCAGCAAGCGCTCCTCATCCAAGCGGCCAATCCCAAAAGCGATGCGCTCGAAAAAGTGCTCTACGCCTGGATGGGCAAAGATCCCGCCGGACCAGAAAAAATCCTCCCCGAGCTGACCGGAAAGGCTCGCAAGTTCGTCCTCTACCGCATCGCGTCCGAGAAAATCCGCAATGACCCAGAAACGGGGATCACCCACCTGCTAACGTTGGTGAAATCAGGCGAGAAAGAAGAAACCCAAGCCGCAGAGGATGCTGTGGGAGGCTTGGCTTTCCAAGCGGTGAGCGACCCAGGCTCAGCCACCGCGTGGTTGCACCGACTGCCCGCAGGAGCCATGCAGGAGACATTCCTTCAGGGCATGGCCAACGACTGGCTGCAGCAGAATCCCACAGCATGTCTTGAATGGATGAACCAGCTTCCGGAGGGCGTGACGCGAGATCTCGGACTCCACATCACCGCCCAGGAATGGATCGATCGAGACCTTGAAGCAGCGACAGAGTGGATCACCACGCTGCCTGAAGGAAATGTGAAAGACCAAGCCGCAAGGCACATCGTGGACCGGCAGCTCTCAGACCACCCCGAGCAAGCCGCCACCTGGGCTCAGCGCATTCATGGAGCCGAATCCCGTGAAGAAGCTCTGCGCTACGTTTACAGCAACTGGCTTCTGCGCGATCCCTCCGCCGCCACGAAGACACTGGAGAAGCTTCCCCCGGCCTTCAGAGAGAAGCTACGCCACCAGCTGTCCGAAATGCCGGACCCCTTCGCACAATAGGATCAAACCTAGCCAATAACACGATGGCGGTCTCAGCCCGCCACTCCACGGAGAGGCAGGTTAAAGTCGCCATTTTGAACACTTTAGGGAGGGCGCTTAGCGGGCCACCGAACCGCGTCTTTATACATGTTGGAGGGGGCGTCCGTCTTCAGGTCCCTACCTCCGCAGCGCTTGAATCAGCTCATCCAGCTTCATCTCCACATCCATAGCCGTGGGACAGGGATAGGCTGGGAGCAGCAGACTCACACTCTGCCAAAAAGGAGGGCCTCATTGTCCCTGCCCCTGAAGACCAGGGGCACAAGTTTGCCCGCTACATTCCACATTGGGGAAGGTGATTCTTATTTGCGCTCATTTGCACTTCGAACCATTTTCAGTATCCCCAAAAAGAACTTACCTTGGATTTTCCACGAGTTACAGATCTTAACCCCGCCGTTTTTACTTTCTCTCATTTGCACCTGAGCCAAAATTGCGACAATTCGCCTCCTCTCTAACTAATATCCAACATCTCCTCCTTCATCAAGAACGTTCGCAACATCATGCGGCAGCCCCGTGGAGTGTTTAAGGGGAAAAGCACTTCGCTGTATGAAGAGGACACGCGCAACGTGTCCCTACCAGTGGGGCTTGGCGGAGCCAAAGAAAGGACAATTCCGAAGGATTTACGAATAACGACTGACGAATGTAAGCGTCACGCCGGGGACAGGTAGGCAAGTCGGCCTCTGGGGGTAGATTCGGGGATGATTGTTCCCCCTCATCATTCTCCAGTAGATGTGTCATATCGATCCGATAAGACACATCTCATTTCTGCCGCTCTCTTTCTGCTGACGCTGGGCTCGGGCTTGCTTTTACGCGGCTTGCGCTGGGGTGGGTTGAGCGGCGGTCAGGCGGGTTTCGGTGTAACTCAGGGGCTGGCTCGGTTTGGATTGGGCGTAGGCGGCATGCAGCCACGCGCGGTGCTGCGGGCGGTCTTTGCGCAGTTTGGGGTAAACGGCATAGCCGTCGCAGATGATAAAGCCACTCCATGTTTCGAGAAGGAGTTCTGCCAGGACTTGGGCTCCCCGGCTGGTGGACCAGTGGAAGTAGGTGCCGATGCCGGGGGCGTGGATGACCCACAGGTAGCCTTGTTTGGTCTGCCCCGTTGCCAGGGCTAAGG
>JANOAV010000112.1:0-8090 GCA_031411295.1 Verrucomicrobiales bacterium
AGCGGGATCCGCTATGATGAGGCACCGGCCGCAACCAATAAACGTGTCATGAGCAAACCCAAACTAGAACTACGCTTCAAATCGGACTCCGAATTACTCGCCTTTGCGCGGGCCCACATCACCGCGATGACGGGGAACGGCAGCTTCCCAACTCCAACCCCCAACGCAGTCGATTTCCTGGCGGCGGTGGATGCCTATGAAGCAGGATTGAACGATGCCCTCGCCAAGTCCTTGGCCGCACAAACTGCCACTGCCGCGAAAGATGTCCTGCGGGATTCCCTGGAAACGGCGCTGACCCAGCGAGCCAACTCGGTGGAGATCGCCAGCGGCGGGGATGAAACCAAAATCCTCAGCGCAGGCTTCACCATCAAATCCACGCCAAGCCCTATTGGAGCAATGACGCAGCCGGCCAACCTCCGCGCCACGATGGGCACAATGACGGGTGTTATTAATACGCAGTGGGATGCGGTGAAAGGAGCCAAGAGCTACATTCTGGACTGCCGCACGCATGGTGCCACCCCCGGCCCCTGGTCTCAAGCCAAGATCCTGACCACGACGAAGTTTGCGTTAACCGGGCTGACTCCCGGTCAGGAATACAGCTTCCGCGTGCGGGCCGTGGGTTCCGCCGGTGAAGGCCCCTGGAGTGACGAAGCCGTGAAGATGGCCCCAGCGTAGTCGGAGTGCCCCCGCTCCCAATTGCTTCGTAGAGGAAGCGCCCTCGCTTCCTGCATTGGGCTAGTAACACGGGACGGGGGCGTCACTTCTAAACAGTAGTGGGAGCGAGGGCGCTCCCACTACTGGGTTTAACCAGTTCGATTTCCTTTCACAATTTACCTTTCTTTTATTATGGCATTCAATCCTTTACTGCCCATAGATGGCTCCCTGGTGGTGGCGGCGGAACTACGGTCCCAATTTACCGGTCTGGCAGATCAAATAGCAGCTATCCCAGCGGGCCCGGCCGGACCCGAAGGAGCGCAGGGTCCACCCGGTCCGGCCTTTGCCAATGTGACGGTGGATTCTGTCACCACGGTGAGCCCCATGACTCCGGCCGGAGCTGCCGTTTTCTTCGATGGCTCATTGGTGCACTTCAGTTTCACGATTCCAGCAGGAATTGATGGTGCGACCGGGCCGACCGGGGATGTAAGTTCGCAACAACTGGTGGATGCCATCAATACCACGTCCGCCAGCAGCAACGGGGTGGCACTGCGGCTGCCAGCGCAGCCGAATCCCACTCTCTTGGATGTGGCCTTCAAGCTGGATGAGTTGATCCAAGCGCTGCGGCGGTAGGGGGATGGAGGGATGGAGGACGGAGGGCGGAGGGCGGAGGGCGGAGGGCGGAGGGCGGAGGGCGGAGGGCGGAGGGCGGAGGACGGAGGGCGGAGGACGGAGGGCGGAGGACGGAGGGCGGAGGACGGAGGGCGGAGGACGGAGGGCGGAGGGCGGAGGGGGGCGGGGTAAGCAGTCGAGCCGACTGCTACCACACTCGCTGCAGTCGCCACTCTGGGGAGCCGTCCGGCAAACCAGCGTTGACCCTCCCGCCCGCTCTCGGCAGCAGTCCAGCGGACTGCTACCACCCTCGGGGGGCTAGCGGAACAACTTGGGGGCAAACTCTGTCAGGTAGTTGCGCCAGATGGGCCAGGAGTGGTCGCCTGGAGTGACCACGAACTCGTGCTGGAGTTTGGCACCTATGAATTTTGCCACCAGCTCTTCATTGCGTTGGAAGAGAAAATCGTCTTTGCCGATGGGGATCCAGAGCAGTTTCACCTGGGCGTTGATTTTCTCCGCGTTGGCCAGAATGCCAGTCAGGTAGGTCTCCGTGGGCGGAGCCGCGCTGAACGCCCCCAGGTAGGCGAAGGGATACCCTCCCGTGAGACCAACGGTGAGCGTATGCATCCCGCCCATGCTCAGGCCGGCCAAGGCGCGTTGCTGGCGGTCTTTGCTCACGCGATATTGCTGTTCCACTAGCGGAATACCATCGTCCAGTAATTCATGGCGGAAGGCTTCCATGGCCAGATCCCGTTTCTCCGGTCCGCCATCCCAATTCACCATGCCATGCGGATGCCCGTCGATCATGAGGATAATCATCGGCTTGGCTTTGCCGGCTGCGATGAGATTATCCATGATCCAATGGGCCTTCCCATGGACCGTCCACGTGCGATAATTATCGCTGGAACCATGCTGGAGCACGAGCAGCGGATAGGTTTCCTTACTGGTGGCGTAACCCGGAGGGGTATAAACATCGCAGGCCCGCTGGGTCTTGAGCGCCTTGGACTGGTAGGTGTGGGTGGTGACGGCCCCATGCGGCACGTCTTGGAAATCCCACACGTTCAAGGGCTCGCCCGGAATGTGGAGGATGCTGGTATTCGGCTGCCGCTGCGGCTTGATGGCTGGATTGGCGGGATCAATCATTCCCACTCCATCCAAGTTAAACCCATACTCCCACACGCCCGGAGCCACCGTCGTGGTCAGACTCCAGATGCCGTCGTCGCCTTTGCTCAACGCCAGTTTCTCCTTCGTCCACTGGGCTCGCAGGCCCACCATCTTCGCCTCGGGGGCCTTGAGCCGGAAGGTCACACTGTGGTCCGCTTTGATCTGCGGGGAGAATACTGGATCATTGGGGGACGGGGCCTCGGCTAGGAGCAGCGTGGGCAGGAATAGCAAGGGAAGGAAATTTCGCATGGTCTGATCCTGTCGAAATCACGCAACTTTGCCAAGGGCTGTGCACGCTCATTCGCGGAAACTCAAGGGGCGGCTAGGGCGCGCGGAATAGGCTGGTTTATGGAGCTAGCATGATGGTGATGCGATGGGGATGCTTGCAAAGCCCCAGGATTGCGGCTGAGACAGCCGCAACCACACTCCGCTGGAGTGGCGTTTGGGGCAGGAATGAGCAGTCGAGCCGACTGCTCCACACTCGGATGGGGGCGCGGGCCGGAGCCGCCGTGCTCATTATGCACTTGAGAACATGATGGCACGGCATTTGCTTTATAGTATTTCTCCTTCCCTCTGTCACCCTTACTTCTCATGGCAATTCACGTCGCTCTGCATCACGTTACGCATTATAAATACGATCGTCCCATCACGCTGGGGCCGCAGGTGGTGCGGCTGCGGCCGGCTCCGCATTGTAGGACGCCCATTCTGAGTTACTCGCTGAAGATCACGCCGACGAAGCATTTCATCAATTGGCAGCAGGATCCCCAATCCAATTACATGGCCCGACTGGTGTTCGAGGAGAAGACTGCGGAGTTCAAGGTGGAGGTGGATCTGGTGGCGGAAATGACGGTTTACAATCCGTTCGATTTCTTCCTGGAACCCGATGCCGAGCGCTACCCCTTCAATTATGAAAAGGCGTTGGAGCACGAACTGGCACCGTTTCGTTTACAGGTGGAAGAGACGCCCAAATTCGACGCGTATGCCACGGCTATCATCATTGACGCGGTGAAACTACCGCCGCCTCCGGTGGCGGGGTTGGATGCCAGGCCGCGCACGATTGATGCCTTGGTTTATCTGAATCAGAAGCTCTGGAAGGACATCAAATACGGTATCCGCATGGAGCCGGGGGTGCAAACGCCAGAGGAAACCCTCACGCTGCGCAGCGGGAGTTGTCGGGACACAGCATGGCTCATGGTGGGCATTCTGCGGAAGATGGGATTTGCCGCTCGCTTTGTCAGTGGCTATCTGATTCAGTTGAAGCCAGATGTAAAATCGCTGGATGGCCCCAGTGGCGCAGAGGTTGATTTCACGGACCTGCACGCGTGGTGTGAGGTCTATTTGCCAGGAGCGGGATGGGTGGGACTGGATCCCACCAGCGGCATGCTGGCCAGCGAAGGTCATATTCCCGTAGCGGCTACGCCTGACCCGCAAAGCGCGGCTCCCATCAGTGGGGGCGTGGAACTCTGTGAGACAGAATTCTCCCACGAAATGACGGTGACGCGCGTGCTGGAGACGCCCCGGGTCACCAAGCCTTACACGCCAGAGCAATGGGCGGCCATTGATGCGCTGGGCTTGCAGGTGGATGCTGATCTGGCGGCTCACGATGTTCGACTCACGATGGGGGGCGAACCCACGTTTGTTTCGATTGATGATCCGGATGGTGCAGAGTGGAATTACGATGCCATTGGCGAGAAGAAACGTCTGCTGAGTGGTGAGTTAGTGAAACGCCTGCGCCACAAATTCGGACCGGGTGGTCTGCTGCATTATGGCATCGGAAAATGGTATCCCGGGGAACCCCTGCCGCGCTGGGGCTTGGCTTGCCATTGGCGGAAGGATGGTCAGCCGGTGTGGTTGGATGATTCCCTGATAGCGGATGAATCCCAGAGTTATGGCCACACGGAGGACGATGCCCTGGCCTTCGGTCAGACGCTGAGCGCGCTGCTGGAAGTGGATCCGCAACATTTAATCGAAGGTCGCGAGGACGTTTACTACTATCTCTGGAAGGAACGCAGCCTGCCGGCAAACGTGGACCCGCTGAAATCCAACTTGAAGGACGAACTCGAGCGTGCCCGCCTGCGTCGCTTGTTCGAACAGGGCTTGGAGAAGGTGGTGGGCTATGCGCTGCCGTTGCAGAAGACGGAAGCGGGCTGGTGCAGCGGTCCGTGGTTCCTCCGGGATGACCGCCTGTGGCTGATCCCAGGGGACTCACCGATGGGCTTGCGACTGCCTTTGGACTCGCTGCCATGGGTGTCGGAGGTCGATTATCCGTGGTTCGTGCCGGCGGATCCCATGCAAATGATTGCCCCGCTGCAGCCGCGCCATTTGCCCAGCGAGGCGGCACGCCATCGCATCGGGCCGCCGCTTTCCATGGCGGTGCTGGACGCACTCAAGGGGCAGCGCGCCAAGCTAGCCACCGCCGCCAGCAAACGTCCGGCCGAACAGGAGTCGGCCTCGTGGATCATCCGCACGGCCTTGTGCATCGAGCCTCGGGACGGGCGACTCTACATTTTCATGCCGCCGCTGGCAGAGACGGACGATTACTTGGAATTGGTGGCCGCCATTGAAGAAACGGCCCGCACGCTTGGCTTGGCAGTGATTCTCGAAGGCTCTCCTCCGGCCTATGATCCGCGTCTGCAATCGTTCAAGATTACCCCTGACCCGGGTGTCATCGAGGTAAACTTACAACCTGCCGCCAACTGGACGGAAATCGTGCATAACACGACGGTGCTATATGAGGAAGCGCGCCTAACCCGTCTCGCGACGGAGAAGTTCATGCTGGATGGTCGTCACACCGGCACGGGTGGCGGAAACCACATCGTCATGGGGGGCGAGACTCCGGCGGATTCTCCCATGCTGCGGCGGCCGGACTTGCTGCGTTCCCTCTTGAGTTACTGGCACAATCATCCATCGATAAGCTATCTTTTCAGTGGCCTCTTCATTGGGCCGACCAGCCAGAGTCCACGGGTGGACGAGGCGCGGAATGATTCCATTTACGAGCTGGAAACCGCCTTTGCCAAAGTCCCCTCCCCGGCTGGTCAGGTGCCCCCGTGGTTGGTGGACCGGCTCTTCCGTAACCTGCTGGTGGACCTGACAGGAAATACCCATCGCACGGAATTCAGCATGGATAAACTATTCTCGCCTGACTCCAGCACGGGTCGATTGGGCTTGGTGGAACTGCGATCCTTTGAAATGCCACCGCATGCGGAAATGAGCTTGGCGCAGCATTTGCTGCTGCGGGCTGCCATCGCGCGGTTCTGGCAGGATCCTTTTGAAACCAAGTTAGTGCGTTGGGGCACGGAGTTGCATGATCGCTTCCTGCTGCCGCATTTCATCTGGGACGATTTCACGGACGTGATCGCTGATTTCCAAAGCTACGGCTACGAACTCAAGCCGGAATGGTTTGCGCCGCACTTCGAATTCCGCTGCCCGACGATCGGAACGTTCACGCAACGCAACGTGCAGGTGGAACTGCGCACCGCGCTGGAGCCGTGGAACGTGCTGGGCGAAGAACCCGCGGGAGGCGGGAATGTGCGCTTCGTGGACAGCTCCCTGGAACGTCTGCAAGTCAAAGTCAGTGGCATGATCGACAGCCGACACCTCATTTCCTGCAACGGCCGCCAAGTGCCGCTGCATCCGACCGGCACGGTGGGCGAATACGTGGCGGGCGTAAAATATCGCGCCTGGCAGCCTCCGAGTTGCCTGCATCCGACGATTCCCTCGCATGCGCCACTAACCTTCGATCTGCTGGACACGTGGAACCAACGCAGTCTGGGTGGCTGCACCTATCATGTGGCGCATCCCGGTGGGTTGAGTTATGGATCGTTTCCCGTGAACGCTTATGAAGCAGAGTCGCGCAGGTTATCGCGCTTCCAATCATTCGGCCATACGCCCGGCGGCATGGCCGTGCCCAAGTCGGAAATGAACCCAGAGTTCCCCTTCACGCTGGATCTGCGGCAGGGGAGTTAGGGGCGCGGAGGGCTGAACTCGGGAGGTCGAAGCCACTGTAGTCCAGGGGTTCCGCTAGCTCAGCCCGGTCTCCTTTAGATCCGCTCCCGGCGGAGGTAGATCAGGATCGGCATGAGAGAGATCAATGAAACTATGGCGACAGCTCCGAAGACGGCCGCCTTATACCAAAGAAAAGCAGGTTCGACTCCCATGCTGATGCTGCGGGAGATGACGAAACAATTTTTGAAGCCGACAATCAGGAACATGAAGGCGAGGATGGCTCCGGCGTAGTGCGCCCAGAGCTTGTCTTTGGCTGCGAACACGCTGCAAACCAAGGCGAGGAGGGCTCCGATACCGCCCGCGATGAGCCCGGTTTTACCCTTGGCATACCAGCCAAGCTGATCGGCTTCGGCGTTATAGAACACGCTGGCCAGGCCTACGATGAGAAGGCCGAGGGCGTAGAGACGGAGGGTGTTGGCTTTATTGGGAGGGTTCATGAAGTGAAAAACGTTGGAGATTAAAGGATGGTTTCGACAAATTTGCCGGGATTGAAGATTTCGAAGGCATCCGCTTCCTCCCCGGTTCCGATGTAGCGGGTGGGGATGCCGAGTTCCTGCTGGATGCTGACAATGACGCCTCCCTTGCCGGAACCGTCTAATTTCGTGACAATTAGTCCGGTGAGTCCACCGACAGACTTGTCGAATTCCCGGGCTTGATTCAACGCGTTGGATCCCGTGGTGGCGTCCACTACCAGCAAGGTTTCGTGCGGAGCAGTGGTGTCCTTCTTCCCCAGAGTGCGACGGATCTTGGACAACTCCTCCATAAGATTGTGTCGGTTGTGCAAGCGTCCGGCAGTGTCGCAGAGGAGAAATTTGGCTTGCCGCTTCTGGGCGGCTTCCCAGGCATCGAAGCACACCGCAGCGGGATCTCCTTTGTATTGGCTCTTCACTAACGGAACATTGATGCGCTGGGACCAGACTTCCAATTGCTCGATGGCGGCGGCCCGGAAGGTATCGGCGGCGGCCAGGACCACCCCGTGGCCTTGCCCGGTGAGGTGCTTGGCCAGTTTGGCGGTGGAGGTGGTCTTGCCAACCCCGTTGACGCCAACGATGAGCACGACTTTGGGCCGATCCGGAAATGGCGTGAGCGGAGTGGCGGCTGCGGGCAAAATCTTGGCGATTTCCTGCCGCGCCACCGCAACGACGTCCTCAGCCTGCAACTCCCGGCCCAAGGCGCGCAGGCGCTCCACGATTTGCAGCGTCATCTTCAGTCCCAAGTCGCCACCGATCAACGTTTCCTCGAGTTCGTCAAAATCGAGTTTTTTGCGTTTGAAGACATCGAGCAGTTTTTTAAAGAAACCAGCCATGCAGAAAAGAGTTGGGGGAAAATGGAAATGAGAGCGGGCGTAGTTCACGCATAGGTTGTGGGTTGTCGCAACCATGAATCCGGAGGAGCCCCGACTGCCTTCCACGCGGCAATGCTGATTGTAGGATTTTGCTAGGAGTGATTATGCCACAGCGGACATGCTTTCTAGCGAGGTGGAGCGAGGCTGCGCCCGAGCTTTCGTCTGCGTGCAGGCTAAGGCTCGCGCAAGATCCTCCTAGCGCAGATCGACCTTCGCGAGGCAAGTGCTGGCAGCGCACTGATCCTTCAGCACACGACTGGCTCGGGCGCAGCCTCGCTCCACCTGTCCTACGAAAGTTTATCCCGATAGT
>JANOAV010000113.1:0-31754 GCA_031411295.1 Verrucomicrobiales bacterium
CATTCCGGCTGATCCCACGCCGCCGGAGGTGGTGACGGGGCTATCGGTGACGCCAGCGGGGCCAGGTAAAGGGCTGGCGGCTTGGAAGCACGCGCGCAGGGCGACGGGGTATCGGGTATTCCAAAAGGTGATCGGCGTGGATACGGAATTCCATTTCGTGGAACGGGTGCAGGACCTGGAATTCACGCTGAAGGGGCTGACGACTGGGCAAACGGTGGCGGTGCAGGTGGCGGCGGTGAATGAAGGTGGCGAGGCCGGGATGTCCGCGGCGGTGGAGTGGGTGGTAGGGTAGGGCGGGGGCCAACGAGGGAAACAGGAATCAGCAAAGTCAGAAGAAAACGGAGAATCATCCCGCGCCTTATTCCAAGTTGCGTTCAAGATGAGAGCTTATCAGATTCAAGCTGGAGGCTTGACAGAAATTAGATGGGGGTATCGCTATCGCTCAACCCCGGCTAATTTCCGAGATCCTCCGGGATCACCTCATCTTGAACGCAGCTTGGACTTGGGCCAGCGAAACAAGGCGGACCGGGCGCTCGACCCGGGAGAGTGCGAAACAGACCGGCGGCGGTGAACCCAGAACATGGGTTGCACGGCCATGCAGATGTGCGGACGACGGAGATTTACCCGAAGCTGGCGCGGGCGATGCAGGGAGGTGGAGCGAGGCTGTGCCCGAGCCAGTCGGGAGACAAAGCACCCGAATTCTAACCGGATGTTCCTAGCGATGCTCGATCTGCGCAGGGAGGAAACTGTGCGAATTTTGGAGATCACGCTGACGAAAGCTCGGTCGCAGCCTCGCCCCACCTCCGAAGTAGGCTGCTTGCGGTGGAATAATCACTCCTACCACTGGGTGATCCATGGCAAAAGTGGCTTGACCCTCTGCCGCTCTCGTTCTAGGGAAACGATTCCTTCACCTGATCTGCCGATGGGTGGATGTGAATCTTTTACTACTTATGGAATTCCAACAAACCTTGGCCAAGCCAGCCACGCTGGCGGGCACCTCATTGCATACCGGGGAGAAAGTCACCCTGACCATGAAGCCCGCACCGGCTAACTATGGGCTGAAATTCCGTCGCACAGACCTTGAGGATCAACCCTTTATCGATGCCGATGTCTCCAAGGTGCTGATGGTGGAGCGCAACACCACCCTCTCCGAAGGTAGTGTCAAGGTTTACACCGTGGAGCACGTCATCTCCGCCCTCACCGGCATGGGAGTGGACAATGCGCTCATTGAAATGGACGCCAATGAGCCGCCGATTGGTGACGGCAGTGCGCTGCCTTACATCGAGTGCATCAAGAAGGCCGGGATCGTGAAGCAAGAGGAGGCCCGCAAGGTCTTCGAAGTGCGGGAGCCGATCCATCTGGAAACCTCCAACGGCAGCATCATCACGATTGTGCCGGACAAGAAATTCCGCATTTCCTGCACCCAAGTGGGTCCCGATGGTCGCATGACCCAGTATTTCTCGCTAGAAATCACGCCCGAGACCTACGAAAAGGAAATCGCCCCGGCCCGCACGTTTGTCTTTTACGAGGACGTGAAGCCACTGTTGGACAAAGGGCTCATCAAGGGTGGCAGTTTGGAGAATGCCATTGTCATTCGCGATGAAAGCATCATGTCCAAGGACCCGATGCGCTTCAAAGAAGAGTTCGCGCGCCACAAGATCCTAGATATGGTGGGCGATCTCATGCTCTGCGGAAAGCGCATCATGGGTCACGTCATTGCCGTCAAACCCGGTCACGGTCCGAACACGGAGATTGCCCGCAAGCTCAAGGCCGAATACGCCCGCATGCGGTCCATGGTTCCATCCGTGAACATTCCCCATGGCGAAGCCGTGCTGGACGTGAACGAAGTCATGCAGATCCTCCCGCATCGTTATCCTTTCCTGCTGGTGGACCGGATCGTTGGTTTCGAAGGAGAAACCAAGTGCACCGGACTGAAGAATGTTTCCATCAACGAGCCGTTCTTCCAAGGCCACTTCCCCGGCCATCCAGTGATGCCCGGCGTGCTGCAACTGGAAGCCATGGCCCAAGTCTCCAGTATCCTCATGCTCCGTCGCCCGGAAAACCAAGGGAAGATCGGCTACTTTATGAGCGCGGACAAAGTGAAGTTCCGCAAACCGGTCCTGCCCGGAGACGTTCTCTTCATCGAATCAGAAATCACTAAAGTCCGCCGTAACATCGGCTGCGCCACTTGTCGCTGCGTCGTCAATGGCGAAACGGTATCGGAGGGAGATCTCACGTTCACCCTCATCGAGCGCTAATGATCCACCCCACCGCCATCATTTCCCCGCAGGCCAAGCTCGGAGTGAATGTCGAGATCGGCCCGTATTGCGTCATCAATGCCAATGTGGAAATTGGCGACGGCTGCCGGTTGCAGAATCACGTGACCATCACCGGCCCGACCAAAATCGGGAAGGACAACCATTTCTTCCCCTACTGCACCATCGGCTCCCAAAGCCAGGACTTGAAATACCACGCCGAGCCGACCTTCTGTGAGATTGGCGACCACAATTCCTTTCGCGAGTTCTGCTCCGTGAACCGCGGCACCCTGCCCGGCACCGTCACCAAGATCGGCAGCCATAACCATTTCCTCAGCTACGTGCACATCGCACACGACTGCACGGTGGGAAACCATGTGATCTTTAGCAATAACGGCACTCTAGCTGGCCACGTCACGGTGGAAGATCACGTCATCATTGGCGGTTTCACCGCAGTGCATCAATTCTGCCGCATCGGCTGCCACGCCATCACCGGCGGTTGCACTAAAGTCGTCCAAGACGTCGCTCCCTACGTCCTGGTGGATGGCAACCCGGCCCGTGCTCGTGGGTTAAATTTAGTCGGTCTCCAACGCCACGGCTTCACCGAAGAAGAACTCCGCGCTCTCAAAGAAGCCTACAAGACCATTTACCGCCGGAAACTCAATCGAGCCCAAGCCGTCGAAGAACTAGAATCCACCGCAACGGATTCCCATGTCGCGCATCTGGCGCAGTTCATCAAAGTAAGCCAGCGGGGCGTGGTGTAATTCCGATCCTCTCCAGAAGACAAGTTGCACGGTTGCCCTGATGAAACATCTCCCTCAGCGCACTTCCTTGGCCGCCCAAACGGCGGAGATTTTGCGCGAGGCGATCACTTCCGGACAGTGGCCCCGCTGGTTGCCGGGGGAACTGGAGTTGATGCAGCGGTTGCATGTGAGTCGAGTCACGTTGCGGGCCGCCCTGGTGGTGCTGGAGCGGGAAAAATTAATTACGGGAGGACAGGGGAAACGCCGTCAAGTGCAGCAGTCCCCGGTTGGTAAGCTGAAGCCGCCGCCGCCGCGTCGAGCCGTGGTGCTGCTGACGCCTGCTCCGCTGCATCGGTTGCCAGCCGCCACGGTATTCTGGATCGATGAGCTGCGGGAACATTTGGAGGCAGCGGGATGGCCGTTGGAAATTCATGAAAGCGCGGCGGCGTATCGACGTCGACCCGTGCATGCGTTGGAGGAATTGGCGGTCCGGCTGGCTCCTGCTGGCTGGGTCATCTTTCGCTCCACTCCGGAAATGCAGCGATGGTTCTCGGATAAGGGTTTGCCGGCGGTCATCGCTGGCTCGGTCTATCCTAACGTGCCGCTGGCTTCGGTGGATGTGGATTATTTTGCTGGGTGTCGTCATGCCGCCGGGCGCATGCTGGCTGCGGGCCATCAGCGGATGGCGATCCTTCGTCCCGACACTTCCCTGGCAGGTGATTTGGCAAGCGTTGAGGGATTTCGCGCTGGAGCCAAGGACGCCCAAGTATCCGAGGTCTTGCATGATGCCACCACTGCTGGAGTCTGCCTGCGGTTGGACCAACTCTTTGCTCAGTCGCCTGCTCCCACCGGGCTGTTGGTGTTTCATGCTTCACATTTACTAACGGTGATCGGTTGGCTGCAGCGTGCTGGCCGACGGGTGCCACAGGATGTTTCCGTGCTTTGCCGGGATGATGAGCCAATTCTCGATGCGGTGATCCCAACCCCCAGTCGATATACCCTGAACCCATTGCTCTTCGCTCGCAAAATTTCCCGGGCCGTGGTCGGCTTGGTGACTGGTGGGGGGAACCAGCAGCGGTCGCGTCTGCTCCCCACCTTCGTGCGCGGGGACACGCTGGCGAAGGCAGCGGATTGAGGCCGACTGCGCAGGGAAAAAATTACTAGCGGTGCCTTGCGCGTGTTTTTCCAACGATTCCGGCTGACAGCCAGCGTAATTTCGCTAAGATGCAAACTTCATTTTATTAATTTTCTCCAAAATCCTGAACCACTAGCATGAAACGAAATCTCTTAACTATCACCTCCTTGGTTGGTGTGGTCCTCCTCTCCGCCTGCGATAAAAAGGAAGCGACGATGAACCCTGCGCCTTCGGCTCCAGCTCCAGCGCCTGCGGTGGCAACGTCAGCCCCTGTGGCAGCACCAGCACCTGTGGCAGCACCAGCGCCTGCGCCTGCTCCCGCAGCGCCAGTGGCGCCTGCCCCTGCTCCGGTGGAACCTTCTGAGAAGGATGCCATCGCGAGCTTGAATGCGAAAATTGTCGAAATCGACGAAATCATGAAAACCAAGCCCTCGGCCGAGAATCCGATGGCCCAGGTGACTTCCCTGCGAACCATGCTTGGGGAGATGGGCAAGTTGCCAACCGATGGTCTGCCGACTGACCTCAAGGATACGGTGGTTGGAATGAAAGAACTCTTTGGGCGCGCAGGCAAGGCGGTGTTGCCTTTCTTCGATGGCATCCCGACCGACCCCGAGGAGCTGAAGCAGTGGGCGGCAGACTTGGCCAAGGATCCGGCCAAAATGCAGGAGATGGGTGGCAAAATGGCTGGCTTGGGGCCTGCATTGCAGGGCTTCGATGTCGAAATGAAGGAGAAGCAGGCTGCGGCCAAGGTTGTCTTTGAAAAATACGGGATCAAGACTCCAGGGGAATAAGTCCTCTAGTCGTCGTTTCCAATAAATTCACGAGCCCCATTTTCGCTTCGGCGGAAATGGGGTTTTGTTTGGTTCGATCCACTTGGGCCTAATAGTAAATACGCCGATCTCCGTTACAAACGGGCCGCTCGGTCACGCTGGCTCCTGTAACAGGGATGCCAGAATAGGATCGAGCCAAGCCATTTCCTCTCATATTGCTGATCTGGCATCCTTGCCGGGATGCGATTTTTTTGGTCCGCTAACCGGGGGTATCGCTATCGCTCAACCCCCGGCTAATTTCTGAGATCCCTCCAGGATCACTTCATCTTGAACGCAACTTGGGCTTAGGTGGTCCAGCGCTGGAAATTCTCCTCCAGAATTCCTGCCAACTCGGTCTCTGGCAGGCCTTGCAGTTCGGCCAGACCGGCTAGGGAGACGACGAGATTTCCCGGATGGTTTGCGGGTTGGCCCTGGGGATCGAGCAAGGGGAAGCGATTGTGTTCCGGCGGTGGCCAGAGGGCGGGGGCGTCGGTTTCGATGAGGAGGCGCTCCAGCGGGATTTGTTGAAAGACTTGGCGTTGGAGCGCTTTTCGTTCGTGCAGGAAGTAAGGGGAGAAGGAGAAATAAGCGCCCAGTTTCACCAAGCCCGGTATCATTTCGCTGGGGCCGCCGTAAGCGTGCAGCAGGAATCCTCGTGCGGGCAGCGGGTTGCTGCGTAACTCATCCCAGAGCGGCCCCCAGGCTTGGATGCAGTGGATGCTGGCGGGTAAATTCAGCTCTGCAGCCAGAGCGAGTTGGGGGCGGAAGACGCGGAGTTGATCCGGGAAATCATGATCCTTGACCCATTTATCCAAGCCAATTTCCCCCACGCCGACTAGGTCGGAGCCCGTCAATAGCTCGCGGAGCGTGGCCAGCCAAGCTTCGCTGCGATCCTTCACATACCAGGGATGCAGGCCGTAAGAGGGGATGACGCCAGAGTGAGTCTGAGCCAGGGTGGCCACCGTTTCCCAATCGCCCTCATGCAGGCCGTTCACGAGCCACCGCTGGATGTCCAGGGTCTTGGCCTGCGCCCACCAGGACGGCAATATTTCTGCCAACTCGGCTTCTTGCAAATGGCAGTGGGCGTCGGTTAGAGGCATGACGTGGCGAAGTTGCGGATGGTTTGCATGACTGCGGTGAGACCGTTCTGGCGGGTAGGGGAGAGGTTCCGCCAGATGCCGAGGTCAATCAGAATTTGGGGTTCGAAGGCGGCTACCTCCGCCGGGGGATGGCCGTCACAGAGTTGCGCCAGCAGCCCGACTAATCCGGCTACTAACGGAGAATCAGCAACCGAACGAAAATGACAATTTCCTGCGATCAACGAACCTGCCAGCCACACTTGCGAAACGCATCCGCGCACGAGGTTGGCCTCGGTCTGATCGGCTGCAGCCATGGCTGGCAGGCGACTGGCGCGTTGCACGAGGGTGCTGAGTCGCTCCTGCGCGTCTGGCAGGATCAGGAGTTGTTCGGTGAGGGCATGTTCGCGTTCGCGCAGGGTCATGGGAAAAGAATTGGTTGGCAGGAGCGGGGAATGGTGGCAACAGAGACGACTCTCAAATTCCGACTTATGTTTCTGGCCGACTATCTGCACAATCTCAACCCCATTCTCTTCGAGTTCTCGGAGAGTATCAAGATTCATTGGTATGGTATTGCCTACGTGCTGGGATTTGTCTGCGGCTACTGGTGTCTGGTCTATCTGGCGCGCAAAGGGATCGGCGTGCTGGAGGAGAAGGAACTGGCCGACTTCATTACCTATGCGGCCATTTTCGGGGTGCTGCTGGGAGGACGCTTGGGCTACATGTTGTTCTATGCCCATGAGGAATTTTTCAGCCACCCACTGAGCATTTTTAAATTACAGAATGGCGGGATGTCGAGTCACGGGGGGATTCTGGGACTGTTCTTCTACACCCTGTATTACGCTGTTAGGCATCGGAAGTCATGGCCGGGGGTGGGGGATAATTTGGTCTGCGTGGCTCCGTTCGGATTGCTCTTTGGACGGTTGGCCAATTTCGTGAATGGCGAACTCTGGGGGCATGTGTGCAAGGACGGCTTTCCGCTGGCGGTGCGCTTTCCATCGGAGTTGCGGGATATTGCGATTGCAGAGCCCGAGAAGTATCAGACGATTCTTTCACAGTTGCCCCAGATGGATCCAGGCACTCCTCCTGAAGCCTTGGTGGTGGCAGCGCGCGAACATCCAGATGTGGCCATGGTGATCTATGATTTCCTGCCCTCGCGTCATCCTTCCCAATTGTATGAAGGAGCATTGGAAGGCGTGGTGTTGTTCCTGATCCTGATCTTTGTGCGGGTGAAATTTCCCAAGGCTCCGCACGGCACGCTGACTGGGTTGTTCTTCATTTTCTACGCCATCTTCCGGATGTTTATCGAGCACTATTACCGCGTGGGCGATGGCGAGATCTGGGGAGTCAGCCGAGGCTTCTTCTACAGCACCTTCATGATCGGCATCGGTCTGGCGTTCTTGATCTATGCCAAGGTGCGCCAGCGGGGGATGGGGAATGTCGAGGCGAGTTCGTAAGCGGGAGATTGACTTTCTTCGGCGGACGTGTTGGATGGGATTCTATGAAGTTTTCTATCTGTAATGAAACGTGGCAGGGGCCGGAATGGCCCTTGGAGCGGGTGTGTGAGCGTATTGTGGCTGCGGGCTATACCGGAGTCGAGATCGCCCCGTTCACGCTCAAGGCGAATCCTTGGGAAATGACGGAGGTCGAAGCGGTTAAGGCGGGGGAAATCGTGCGGGCAGCGGGGCTGGAGGTGGTGGGACTGCACTGGCTGCTAGTGGCTCCGGCGGGATTTCATATCACGTGCCCTGATGCTGGGATCCGGCGGCGCACGGCAGAGTTTGCGCAGCATCTGACGCGCCTCTGTGCCGCCATGGGCGGGAAAATCATGGTTTGGGGTAGTCCCAAGCAGCGGAGTCTGGAGGAAGGTTGGGACCGGGCGGAATGTCGGCAGCGTGCGGCGGAGGTCTTTCGCGCTGTGAGTGAGACGGCTGGTCCACTGGGCGTAACCCTGGCGTTGGAGCCACTGGGGCCCAAGGAAACGAATTTCATGACCACCGCGGCGGAGACTGCGGAGATCATTCGACTGGTTGATCATCCCGCCTGCAAACTTCATTTGGATGTGAAAGCTATGAGCAGCGAGCCCACGGCCATCGCTGAGATCATTCGCCAGCAAAAGGATCTGACGGTTCATTTCCACGCGAACGATCCGAATCTACGCGGCCCAGGCATGGGCGATGTGCCCTACGGTCCGATTGTCGAGGCGCTGCGGGAAACGAATTACCAAGGCTGGGTCAGCGTGGAGGTATTCGATTACACGCCGGATGCGGATACCATCGCGCGGGAGAGTCGGGAGAACCTCCGACGGTTCTTTGGAGAGTAGAAGACAAAGAGGAAAAGAGGAAAAGCCACCGATGATTGACACTGTTTGAATCCTGTCTTGTCATGGCGAAATTTCATTGCCATGCAGAAACAAACTGCTACTATAAGAGCATGAGTATCGAAGTCATGGAGCGTGAGATTCAGGAGCTGAAGTTGCGCGTTGAGCAATTGGAATCAATTTCCGTGCGCTCGGCCAAGTTGGTTGCAAAGCCCACTTGGCGCGATGCCTTGGGGGCATTGAAAGATTGTGATTTGCTCGATGAAGCCGCGCGGCTGGGTGCGGAATACAGAGCCAAGGAAAACACAAATCGTTAACTCATGTTCGT
Source organism: Verrucomicrobiales bacterium (assembly GCA_031411295.1). Classification (GTDB taxonomy): domain Bacteria; phylum Verrucomicrobiota; class Verrucomicrobiia; order Verrucomicrobiales; family V1-33; genus JAGNEJ01. Next base: position 8,667 of record JANOAV010000113.1, read on the forward strand.
GATTCTTGATACAAATCATTTCACTGAGCTAGTAAGAGATTCGTCGGCTGGGAACAGGCTATACGCAAGAATGCTGGCCGATCAGGCTGACGTATTTATTTCTGTGATCTCTGCCCAGGAATCCCTGGGTGGGTGGCTGGCAGTGATAAACGGACAGAAATCCGGAACCGCGCAAGTTAAATGCTACCAGCAATTTCGACAAAGCATGGACGCCTTGGCTAAATTTTCGCTAATCGATTTTGACCATGAGGCAGCGTTAAGATTTGAAGCGCTGCGCCAACAACCCCCACGAATTGGGACGATGGATCTGAAGATCGCAGCCATTTGCCTGACGCACGATGCCGTTCTGCTGAGCAGGAACCTGCGGGACTTTGAACAAATCCCGGGACTGAGAGTGCGAAATTGGCTGGACTGAAATATTTCACAGCGCCCCAGAATCCACCTTTGCGGATTCGCCAAGTTCCTCATGCTGGCTAGCGTCCGCCCATGCGATTGCTTTCTTTATTATTTCTTGGGTGCGCCTTGCCTGCGTTGGCGGAACAGTTGGAAGATTGTCTGGGGAATTGTGGCAAGGCCCATTTGTTTCCCATGGGGGCACCTGTGAAGCCGGGGCGGAAGTATGCCCGGGACCGGTTGGTGGATATCACGCACCTGGCGCTGGATGTGACGCCGAATTTCGATGCCCGCACGGTGGCCGGAAGCATGTCGATGGATTTTGCACCCATTGCGCAGGCCTTGCCCAAGCTTGAATTGGACGCCATCGATCTGCGCATTGAGCAGGTGAAAGTGGATGGTGCAAATTTAGTTAGTTGGCAAAACAATGACGAGCAATTGGTATTAAATTTTGCTCCGGCCATTGCCCCCGGTGCAGCCGTGACGCTGCGCGTGCAGTATCAAGCGCAGCCGCAGACGGGTTTGCTGTTCCGCACTCCGGCCATGGGGTATCCCGAGGGAGATACGCAATGCTGGAGCCAGGGTGAAGCCGAGAACCATCGCTACTGGTTTCCGTGCTATGATTATCCTAACGAGCGTTTCACGAGCGAGGTAACCTGTCACGCCCCCAAGGGTATGGAGGTTATTTCCAACGGCTCGCTGCTGGCGAGGGCGGAGGAGCCGAATGGCTTGGTGCGTTGGCATTGGCAACAATCGCAACCGCACGTCAATTATTTGGTGGCGCTGGCGGCGGGCTATTTCCACAAGGTGGAAAGCAAGGTGGGTAAACTCCCATTGGCCCTGTTTGTTCCGCCCTCAGAGAAGGATCAGGCGGATCTCGCGTTCTTGGATACGAAGTCGATCATGGAGTTTTTCGATCAGGAAATTGGCGTGCCTTATGCGTGGGATAAATACCACCAAGTCTATTGTCAGGATTTCCTGGCCGGAGGGATGGAGAATACGTCCTGCTCCTTCATGGCGGTGTCCGCGCTGCATCCCGCCTCGGTCGGCAAGTTGGATACAGTGCATCGCCTGAATGCCCATGAGTTGGCGCACCAGTGGTTCGGGGATTTATTGACGTGTCGGGACTGGTCCCATTTGTGGCTCAACGAAGGATTCGCGAGCTACTACACCATTTTGTTTGAAGCGGTGAAAAACGGTCGTGACGATCAATTGGTAAGTTTGCGGAAAGAAGCCGAACGGGTGACTGGCTCGGGCGACACCCGGCCGATCGTCTGGCGCGATTATGGAGAACCGATGCAGCAGTTCGATTCCCGGGCTTATCCGAAGGGAGCCTGGGTGCTGCACATGCTGCGTTCCCAGTTGGGTGAAGCCTTGTATCGCAAGGCCATTCAAACTTATGTGGAGCGGAATCGAAACCAAATCGTGATCACCGAGGATCTGCAGAAAGTGCTGGAGGAAGTGAGTGGACGTTCGCTGGATCGGTTCTTTGATCAATGGGTGCACCATGGTGGCGTGCCAGAGTTGGCGACCGAAACCAATTGGGATGAAAAGCAGAAGCTGCTGCGCGTGACGGTCAAACAAACGCAGAAGGTCGATGAGAAGGTGCTGCTCTTTCATTTACCCATCCCGCTGCGCGTGCAGCACCAAGTGGAGGGCAAACCGGTAACGGAAGATTTCGCGATGCTGGTAACGAAAGCGGAGGAACAATTCTCGTTCCCGCTCTCCTCCGAGCCGACCCTGGTGCGCTTTGATCCTGAGTTGACGGTCCTGGCAAAATGGAACAGCGCACCGAATCGCAAAGCCGTGGAAGCTTGGTTGCAGGCCGATTTCCTTTCCCGTTGGATGGCCGTGGAAGCGCTGGGGAAAGAGCGGGATGACGCGGCTGTGGCCTTGTTGGGCAAAGCCTTGAATGGTGATGCGCACCACACCGTGCGGGTTGAAGCAGCCAAATCGTTGCAGACCATTGGCACACCAGTCGCGCGACAAGCGCTGCTGGCCAGCATGGCGCAGGAAGATGAACGCGTGCGTCGAGCCGTGGTGGATGCTCTGGGGGCGTTCTATCATCGGGACGTGCGGGATGCGCTGGTGCAGTTGGTAAGCACCGAGCAAAACCCAGAAATCATTGCCCGGATCATTTCCAGCTTGGCCGCGTGGCCAGACGTTGATCCCACGCCATTCCTAAAATTACCGTCCTATCATAACATGGTGGCGTTTGCCGCGCAGGACGTGCTCACGCAGCAACGACGCACCGAATCCCTGCCACAGTTGCTGGAACTGGTGCAGCAAACCCCACGGGCCTTTCCCATGAATCTGTTTGGCGTGGTCCTGCAAAATCTCGGAAGCTTGGCGCGTGAGCCGAAGGATGCGGCGGTGCAGTCTGTCTTGCTGAAATTTCTCAGCGCTCCGCAACCCTCGATTCGTCAAGCCGCAGCGACGGCTCTCGGAGAGTTGGGCGATCCCAAGTCAATCACCGCCTTGCAGGCCGTTGCGAGGCAGAAAGGCGACCCCGCTGCGGCGTCAGCCACGGACGCCATTGGCAAAATCAAGGCACGCCAAACGACACCAGAGCAGGCGCAGGCCGCTTGGAAAAAGGTGGAAGACTTGACGTTGCGTGCCGAAAGTCTGGAGAAGAAGCTGGAAAAACTGGAGCGCAAGTAGTGCCCTCAGGACCGCGGTTCAGTTGGCGCAACCACGCTATGTTGCGCGAAGGCTTGGGCGGTCTCCGCCAAACATTGCCGAGCTTCAGCCTGGATCCCCTCATTGCTAGGATCCTCCATCAAGCCAGCCAGCGAGCGCTCCAGACCTGCTAGTTGAAACTGGCTGATGGCGGTGTGGAGTTGATGTCGCAACGCCCTTAACGCAGTGACATCCCCTGTGGCGCAGGCCTTGGTGAGCGTTGCCTGATGATTTTTAAACTCCCGTGCCAGCGCGGCAAAGACCCTTTGGCGACGCACAGGATCGTCCTGAAACAAGCTGTGCAGCGCTTCGGTGGTGCGGTTGCCCGAGGCTACATGACGTTCGATTTCCGCGAAAACGACCGGAGCATCCAACGGTTTGCTGAGATAGCCGACCATACCCGCGGCTTGGCAGGCGGCCCGGGTTTCGGCGGAGAACTGAGCGGTTACGGCCAGACAGCGGCTTTCCGGGTGTTCTGCCAGGGCGGAGCGGGCCAGGGTTAGGCCATCCGTGTCCGGTAACTGAAGATCCAATAGCACCAAGTCCGGCGGGTTCTCCCGCCAGCGTTGCAGGCCTTCGGCACCCGTGCTGGCGAATTCCAGCGTAACTCCAGTATCGGCTAGTAACAGCGCCATGATTTCCTGATTCGAGGGGACGTCTTCGATGTAAAGAAATCTTCTTCCGCTCCAGTTAGGAACGGCGGTGGGCGATGTCAGTTGGGCTGCGGGCGCATGGGCTGGCGGAAGGGGGAGTTTCAATGTGAAGGTGGAACCTTGATTAGGGCCTGGACTGGTGACTTCCAAACTGCCCCCCTGCAGGGTGACCATTTGCTGCGCCAAGGCTAGTCCCAGACCGGTTCCGCCGAAGCGACGCGCAATTTCGCCATGCTCCTGATCGAATGGTTTGAACAATCGACCGATGTTTTCGGGGGCGATGCCAATGCCGGTGTCGGTGATCGAAAGATCAAGCCCACTCGGCGTGAGTGCGTTTGCTTGGAGCAGAATCCGGCCATGGTCGGTGAATTTCAAAGCATTCGCCAACAAGTTGTGCAGCACTTGATTCAATCGTGTGGGATCTCCGCGAACCCAGTCCGGCAGCGTTTCCGCAAGCTTGATCTCAAAATCCAGACCTTTCTGCCGAGCCTGCGGAGCGTAGGTTAGGGAAACATCCCGCAACAGGGCGTGGAGGGAGAAGGGAATCGGATTGAATTCCATTTTTCCTGCGGAGACCTTAGAATGATCCAGCGCCTCATTCACCAAATTCAGCAACTGTCGGGTGGCGATGCCCAGCGCATCAAGGATCGGTTGCTGGTGCGGGGCGGGTCGGTTGCGCTCCAGCGTGCGCAGCAATCCCACTACTGAATTTAGCGGAGTGCGAATTTCGTGACTCATCATGGCCAGGAAATCATCCCGTCCCTGAATGGCATCCTCCGCAGCCTGGCGAGCTTGATCCACGCGGACGAGGTCCTCGTTCACCCGTGCCGCCATGGCTTGAAATTTTGCCCCGAGTAACCCGATTTCATCTTGCCCCAGCGGTGGCAACTCCGGCAACTTTTCACCTGGCTGGAATTCTACCACCGCAGCAGTTAAGCGATGCAATTTTGCTGCTACCACGCGGGCGAATGTCATCACGAGCACCAAGGAGATTAACCCTCCCAGCAAGGTGATCCCCAAGGCTTTCTGGCCGGCCTCACGGATGCCAGACTCAAGCTCTCCGCGCGGCAACGTCGCCCGCAGATGCGCCCGCCGCAGGTGCTCGGCCATGAAGGGAAAGGTAATCTCCTGCTGCAGCGCAGCCATGCTGGGAGGGGCGTCGGCAAAGCGATGCGCGGTGCCGAGATCGGAACCGAAGCACCAGGCTTCATTTGCATGGAGCACGAAATCGCCCGCCTCATTCGCTAGGGCCAATTCCATGGAGGGATTCTTGCTCTGAGTGAGAGCTTTGAAGAGGTCGCGTAGATCAGCATTGATAACGATCAAGCCCCGGGGCGCTCCGTTGTGGCCCGCCAGAGCCTTGGTAGCTGCGCGCAGCGTGGGGATATGGGGCTCGGTGATGTGTCCGAAGTCACGGTTCAGGTTCACATCAGACAGGTAAATTTTACCGAGGACGAGGGGCAGGCTTTCGATGAAATAATCACGATCCCCCTTGGCCTGAAGTTGTTCCTGAGGGATTACGGAAATGCTGGAACTCAGATGGTCCAGTCGCACCAGTTCCTGTCCGGTCGTCTCCAGCGTGAGGAGTCGGACTTGGAAATAATTTGGTTTGCTACTGAGGAGCGCATCGAATTCAGCCTCCACCCGTTGCCGCGCAGCCCCATCTCCACTTGCTAGGAATTCCCGCACCGCCGGGCCTTGGGCCAGGAATAGGGCGTCTCTGGCAATATCAGAAACCGCGGTCTGGATGCGCACTTGGGCAGTTTCAATTTCATGCGCCAACAACGTCTGCGCCCGGACCATGGCGTGTTCCCGACTGCCGCGCAGGCTGAACCAAGCAAAGGTGAACAGCAGGACGGCAGTAATCACCAACCACCCCAGCGTGATGCGGGCGGTGAGGGACCACGAGGAGAAAGAAAAGGAACGGGACATGAGACAGAGAGGTGGCAGCCAGACCGCCACTGGAGCCACCATGTCACAATCCTTGCCCGGGAGGAAATCCAAAAATCAGGAGCGCGCGATTTTGGTAACGATGAGGTTACTGTAATAATTCGTCCATGAATGGCTTGTCACTGTATCCTTCCGCCAATCTTCCTAGGTTCAGAGGAGGTGCAGATCCCCTGCCCTTCTTACTCATAGCAACTAACACACATAACTAATGACCAAACAAATCTCAACCTGCGCTTTGATCGGAGCAGCCTTGGCGCTGGTGCAAACAGCATCGGCCACGCCCCAGCCGCTAATCAATACCGCCACCGCCACCACCCTCTCCAAGGGCGTGTTCGAGCAGGAAAACCGCATCCTCTGGGGCCACTCCTCTGGGGCCGACGCGGTGGAATTCTCCCATGAATTGGAATACGGCATCACGGACAACCTCGAAGCCTCTGTTTACCTCTCCGAGTGGAGTTGGGAAAAAGGTGCTGGCTCCACTTGGGGCAGCGCTGGTGTGGAAGTGTTGTATTCTTTCTCCAGCCCCACTGCGGATGCCCTCGGTTCCGCTCTGGCCGTGGAAGCCCAGTTTGGCAAAGACGCCTGGGTGATCGAACCACAACTGCACTTGCAAAAGAACTTCGGTCCGGTTGCCGTCCTTGCCAACCTCGTGTTTGCCAATGAGTTCGTCGATCACGATGTGGACGCTCAGGAGTTCGCCCAATCCCTCGGTGTAACCTACGAAGTGGCCCCCAGCTTCTTCATTGGTGCTGAAGTTGAGCACGTGACGGCTTACGAGGACTGGAAAAATGGCAGCGAAGAATGGTATGCCGGCCCTGCGCTGCATTACCGCAATTCCTCCTTCTGGGTCACGCTCGGAGTTAACTTCAAGCTTAGCGCAGACGCAGATGATGCCAGCGACATCGTCGTGGGCACCAAATTCGGTTTCCTGTTCTAACGCGCTCAGATCACTCCGCCGCCGCCTGCAGATCCGCTTGCGGGCGGCGGCTCTTGCTTCTAATGATTGCGTCCTTCATCCAAACTTAGTGCTATGAAAACATTCTCCCCCCCGAACTTGCTGGCGCTGCTGACTGTGGCGCTCCTTCCTTCCTGCGTCTCCATCGAAGTTGCCGCTCCGCCCGTGCCCGTGATCGCCAGCCCCACTCAGGGAAATTACGCTCAATTGTGTGCTGGCCGTGAACTCTACTTGGGGAAATGCACCAAGTGCCACTCGGCCGAACCAATCAAGAATACCACGCTGGCCGACTGGAAGGATGATGTGATGCCAACCATGGCTAAGAAAGCCAAGATTTCTGCCGCTGAGGAAGCCAGCCTGATGGCCTACATCACGACTGTCTCCAACGCGCCCACGCCTCCAAAGCCATAGGGCGGGTTGGATAAAGCAGACATCGCCCCTGCGTTTCCGTTGCGCATCCAAAAGAAAACGGACTCCCGAGGTGGGAGTCCGTTTTTAAATCTAACGTTGCGACCGTCTGCTGACTACCAGCGGAAGTGAGCGAAGGCGCGGTTGGCTTGGGCCATCTTGTGCACGTCGTCGCGCTTGCGGACGGCATTGCCTTGATTGGCGGCAGCTTCTTTGATTTCGTTGGCCAACGCGCGGTGCATCGGCACGCCCTTTTTGTTACGGGCGAAGTTCACCAACCAGCGCATGCCGAGGGACTCGGAGCGATTGGGAGCGACTTCCAGTGGCACTTGATAGGTGGCTCCACCCACACGGCGGCTCTTAACTTCAAGCCGTGGCTTGGCGTTTTCGATGGCGCGGGTGATGATTTCCAGGGGGTCAACGCTGGAGGAGTTTTCGTTCACCTTGTCGATCGCGGCATACACGATGCGCTCGGCGGTGGAACGTTTGCCACATTCCATCACTTTGCTGATGAGACGGGCGACGAGGAGGGACTCATAACGGGAGTCCTTGGTCTCGATGCGGTGATATACACGTTTTCTGCGGGCCATAATTTTCTGATTGGGAGAGGTTCGGAACGATTGTTATAAATTATTTCTTCTTACCGGCGGTCTTGGCGGCCTGACCGGGTTTCGGACGTTTGGCACCATACTTCGAGCGACCACGACGACGAGCGTCAACACCTAAGCAGTCCAAAGTGCCGCGCACGATGTGGTAACGCACCCCTGGCAAATCCTTCACCCGTCCGCCGCGGACGAGGACGATGGAGTGCTCTTGGAGATTGTGGCCTTCACCACCGATGTAAGCAATCACTTCATGCCCGTTGGTGAGACGAACCTTGGCCACCTTACGGAGCGCGGAGTTCGGCTTCTTAGGCGTCCGGGTCATCACTTGGAGACACACGCCACGACGCTGAGGACAGTTGGCCAACGCGGGAGATTTCGACTTGTAGCGTTTGGGGCTACGGCCGTTGGCGATGAGCTGATTGATGGTGGGCATAGATTAGGTAATAAAGGAAGGTGCGGGAGAGGATTTAATTCTTCCGGTAGCGTTCTTAAACAGGCTGATGGCCAGCGTCGGATCAAAGTTGCTGATCTGTAACTGCCGATCCACGATTGCTTTGCAAACTGTCAAAAAGTCTCTGGATGATCGTTTTAGTAAGCCTGCGAACGTTTCTCGCTACATCTGAAACAGGCGCGGCGGGATGGGAAGGAGGGCGGGAATATAGGAATCACCCGGAGTCACGCAAGAGAAAATTACAACTTTCGTCGGTCCAAGGTGAAATATTTAGCTCCGTGGCGGAAATTTTCTGCTTCTGCGGCTCCGTGGGCGTCAGATTGCGGTCGGTTTTTTGTTTTTCGGCATGATGGGCCAGATCGGGCGCTTTCCTTGCAGGAATGTCACGATGGATTCCTGTTCCGGGGTGACGGCGGTGCAGAAGAACTCCAAGCGGTCAGGCACTAGCTTCCCAACCATGAGGCAGAAGTCGTTATAAAAGTTACGGTCCGGCGTGCGCAGCCAGAGGATGATCCGCAGATCCCCGCCTGGATACTCTCCGGTGGCGGGGTCCATTTGATTAAAGGCATAGACGCCCAGCGGAACTCTCCTTTTGGCGCAGAACATGCGGATGCCTTGGAGCACCTTGCTGGGAATGGATGTTTCCTCCAGGACGCGCAGGTTCACGGGATCCCCCGTGACTTGCTGCGTGGGGAATTCCTGTCTGGTTAATTCCCCTGCCACTAAAGAGGCCACTGCATCCGGCTTTAATTTGATGGTGCCGCCTCCCGCTGCCATGACGCGGACACTGGCACGGCCATTGTTGAGGAAATGCAGCAGCACATTCGCAGGCAGCTCTGCGATCATGGGCTTATCATGGAGGATGCTTTTCAGATTCTGGTGGCTTTCATGCTGCGCGCAAACATAGCTGGTGAAGACGGGAACAAACGCACCGTTGGCATCCTGAAACGTGATCCAGGTGAACCCATCCGCCACATCCCGCTCATGATCCCCCTCCAGTTCGGGATGATACGGCACCAGGATGAATAAATTAGATTCCATCAGCAGCCGAAACATCTGCCCCGTATACGACGGATCCACCGCCGCCTTTGGAATCAGACGATCAAGCTCATGCTGCGGCTGCGGAGCAGGCCGCCAGTTGGGTTCGGGGGTGGGCATATTGGCGGATTTAAGGATTCTTGTTTTCGGCAGCTTGCGTCACTCATAGCTGTCCAGTTCATTCAACGTGTAGTTCTCCCCGGAATCGAACCCAAAAAGCGGCGCTACACTGTTCTGGAACTCTTGAATTACCCTCTGAATCTCCGCCTCGGGAACATCGAGATGTCGCCATTGGAAAGAACCTGCGTTCGGCAGGATCATTTCTTCCCGCCACGGACGGTGATACGCAAAATGATCGTTCGGCTGTCCATTCCGAACAGGGAAACCGTATGCGGTTCCATAATTTCCCTTGGGTATAATATTCGTGACCACAATGTAGTCTGAGTCGCCCCAATTCGAGCGGGAGGCTGCAAACGGAAGCTTATCCAATTCCGTATAAAGCTTGAAGATATTCGTGGCATTCATTTCGCAAGGAGCAAGGTGTGGTGGGGTCTGCTTCTCATCCGAACGTTAGCACTCTGGCACAGATGGGGCGCTCATAGCGCTCTCGAACCAGGTAAAACCCCGACGCCCCATCTGCTGCCAGCAGTGCTAACGTTCGCCATTGTTATACGGTGCCGTCGCCTCCGCATGTTTGGCAAGTGCCCGTGCCCCCGCAGGTGCCACACTCACACTCGGGACCGACCCCAAATGGAAGGATACTTGTCTCGCCCGTGCCTCGGCAGTCCTTACACTTCCCATTTCCCTTGTAGCCGTTCCATGGGTCACCCTCGCGGTCGTGACAATCGGAGCAGATTGTGTAGTCGTCGTCAGCCATATATGTGTCCTCTCAATCTAGTTGTTTATGTGGTTCATTTTTTCTTTGGAGATGGATTCCCTCCCCAACTTGGCTTCTGCTTCTTCTTTTCGTTTGCGCCTTTTTGTTGGCCTTGGTGTTTGTCCCGGTTACCCTTTGTGGAGCCGGTGGATTGCTTTTTGCGTTCGTGTGGCATGACGTTGGTTTGTGTTTATTTGGCTGGCCGAACTTGTTGATCACCGACAGAAGTGTCGATTTTTGCCGAGCTTCTCTATAGGCGACAGATCAGACGGTCTTTGTGGCTATGACCAGAATTGCAGCAGGTTACTATTCTTTGATCATGTGACCGCACTTGTTGCATTTCCAATAGTTCTCCCCGTTTGGGCCACCATGATCCCAGTGGAAGAACCCGTTGCCGCAATTGGGACATTTGGTTGGTTTAGCGAAATAAACAAATTTAGTGAATAGGAATGCTCTCATTGGATTTCGGTGTATCTGGTTTGATTGTTTGTTTTAGTGGGTGAGCTCATGGATTGAAACCGACACTGACTTGGCCAGTGCCATCACAGGAAAAACAGGGGCGCTTTCCCTTGCCTTTGCAGATAACACATGTTTTGCTGGCGATGCCTTTTTCAACACATGTGCAAGTTTCTATTTGGAGGCTATTGGCGCCTTTACACTTCGGACAGATGGCTTTTGACATAATGGAGATTGATTAGGTGGTCACTTCCATTAGTTCAGTGTAGAGATGGGACAGATGCAGCAGCTCCTCCTCATCCATCTCCGCTGGAGGCTTGTTCAGCAATTCTTCTACATACCAGTCGCTAGCTCCTGCGTAGTAGCGGACGTCTTGGGTTACTACCCCCACGACTTTGTCTCCGATTATCATTTTGGCTATTTGGTAGAGAGGCCAAATAATAAACCATTTGATCACCTTGGCAAACAGGGTAGGGACGCCTACCAGGAGGTTGCGCAGTCCTGGTTCAGGGTGATCTTCAGGCGGCGCTACGAAACGATATATCTTCAATCCAAAGTTGACGCAGCCTACCATGAAATTGCTCATCCATGAGGGCAACCAGAACCGGGATAGCGGGGCTACCGATAGCACGCATGCGAGAAAATATACTATTGATATAGGCCCAACTATCATAACGAGCGGTGGTGCAACCGCTGCACTGAGTCCGGTGGCCACCATCATAAACAGGCCGCCAAAGACCAAAGCTATCATTCCCAGCAGAGCAATATCATCTTTTAAATCCTCATTCAGGAGATCACGCAATTTGAACCCATCGCTGAGCTGAACTTTTTCGGTTGTCATTTTGTAGCTAGTGGACTTCACCTTCTGCCAGATGCTCTTTAACTTGGTCTGAATGTCGGGTGCGTTTTCTCGGAGAACGTCACTGACCTCCCTATCATCCATGCTGGACGCTGCCGTGAATGCATCTCCCGCTTGGTAAGCCCCGGACAGATACTGCTCTATCATTTGACCAGCGGGCTCCAGCATCTGAAATGCCTCTGTGTGCGACGAGGTCAGTGCAGGGTCTCGCTGATGGGCGACACGATCCGGATGCCAACGGCGTCTGGCCTTCTTGAGAATGCCCGGCAAATCGCCAGCATTCACAGATTTGATGTCAGTAATCTCGAGCAGTTCGATTGCTCTATCAAATGTTAGTTCCATATTCTTTTTTCGGGTGGGTCAGTGGCTCTGATACTAATGAAATGTTTGCTAATCATCATCCACCTTTCCGTCTCCATCGCATTCATAGCATTCCTTTTCTCCCTTGCCATTGCAATAGGTGCATGGGCCAGTTTTGGCGTAATTTTTCCCAGATCCGTTACAATGCCCGCACTCGATTTCGCCAGTTCCATTACAACGTAAACACTTCTTTTTTTTGGCCATAATAATCTTTTTTTGGTTGTTACAGGGGATTGTGGAGACTATTTACGGTCCTTTTCGTTGGATTTAACAATTTCGAGAAGTGCCTTGAGTCCTTTGATCGCGATCTTCTGTTTTTCCTCGCTGGCGCTGTCTCCTCGGGATTGGGCTTCGTCGCGAAGACCAACAGCGGTTGTAATCTGTCCAAGAAGTGATTTTTTTTCTTTAGCGTAATCGGCCATAATAGTGGTGTTTTGGGATGTTTATTGGGATGTGGTGTGTTGCCGAACTAGTTGATCACCGACAGAAGTGTCGTTTTTTGCCGAGCTTCTTTATAGGCGACAGAGTTGTCGGTTTTCGCGCAGGGTAGTGATTTCATGGCGGAATTTAGGTGGGATTTAGCCGCAGCTGCGCGTGTTAGTCAATGTATTTGCAGGTTTACGCTCAAATGCGCGTGAATTCCTGCGGATGATGACAACGGAAAAACGGCGGGCGCGAGGGGCGGCATGAAGGGGGGGAAACGGGCGTTGGGAGCAAGGTTAGGGAACGCGTTTACACGCCGGGTCACACCAGCCGGATTTGCCGCGGGCGTTGCAGGCGCGGAGTTGGATCCAGACTTTTTGGCCGGAGGGGAGGTTGGTGAGTTCGAAGCGGGATTTCTTGCTGGTGTCGGCAAATTGCCAGGTGGTGGCGGGGAGGAGGGGATCGGAGGTGGTGTAGCGGATTTCGTAAAATTCGACGATGCCGCGTTGGCCGTTGCAGTGGCCGGTGAGTTCTCCGTCTTCGTCTCCCATGCTGAGTTCCAGGCCGGTGGGGGTATTGGGGATGGGTTTGGGGGCGGGCTTTTCTTTGACGCGCATCTGGGCGGAGTTCACTTGGGCCTCGGTGGTGGCTAGTTTGCCTACGTCGGTGGCTAGTTCGTTGATGGCTGCGATGACGGCGTCTTCTCCGAGGTCCCGGGCATCGGTGGCGTTGCCGAAGGCGGTGCGGACGGTGGCCAGGGCGGTCTGGAGGGCTTCCAGCGCGGTGATGAGGTCGTCCAGGGCGGTGAGTTTGGGGCTCAGGGTGGCAAAGACGGGTTCTCCTGCGATGCCGCTACGGATGGCTTTGGCGCGGAGCACGAGGTCCGGCACGGAGAGGTCACTAAGATCTAAAACAACGTCAAACATGGCTGTGGTTAGTTGAGAGTTTAGTATTTCCTGAACGCTCCGTGGGTCGTCATAGTGGAATAATGGGTTATCCCAAGTTAAGCCTATTTCTCCCCAGCGTGGCATTGTAGAGTTTATTTTAAAAATTGAACACGGCCACTGTGCGGATAACCAGAAATAAGTCAAGATTATTTTAGGAAATGGCTAAATTTGCCGACGGAGGCGGGGTTTATTTATAATTTGCTTCGGAAGCCTTATGGAGATTTAGAGTCTGGGTATGCGGATTCGTCGAATCTGCATACCGATGGGTCGGTTCCGTATACCGCTGGGTCGGTTCCGTATACCGTTTCGGGGTATCTGTTGGTTGATTCCCTGAATCTGCATGCGGATTCGTGGCGGCCTGATGAAGATGGGGCGGATCTTGCTGGCGTTTGGGGGGATCCTTTTACAGTTTCGCTGGCCCCGCATAAAGCATGGGAGCTGCGGTATCGCTAGCTGTGTAAATGCGTTGGAGAATTTGCGTGCCTTTAGCAAGGAGGTTTACTATAGTGGGAGCCACTTTGGTTCCAGATTTAACTTTCGATATTCCCATGCTTTCCCGATTTCCAATTCAGTCCCACGTTGTCAGTGCTTTACGCCGTTTGCTTTGCCTTGCCGTGATGGTGCTACCGGTGCATTTCGCTCCAGCGCAAACGGTGGCGCAGGTGGAGAGTTTACAAGAACAGGGGGTGAAGGAATTCTTTGCGGGGCATATTAAGGAATCGGTGGCGTTATGGGATAGGTATTTGGAGAAGCATCCGGAGCAGGGGCCGTATCATTGGCAGCGGGGGATTGCGTTGTATTATGCAGAGAAGTTTGCGGAGGGGCGGGCGCAGTTTGAATCGCATGTGAAGGTGAATCCGCAGGATGTGGAGAATTCGGTGTGGCACTTCTTGTGTGTCGCGCGGCAGGAAAATGTGGCGGCGGCCCGGCAGGCGCTGTTGCCGGTGGATCAGGATTTGCGGGTGCCAATGCGGGAGGTGCTGAATTTGTTCGCGGAGAAGGGGACGACAGCGGAGGTGCTGGCGGCGGCGGAGGCGGTGCCGGAGGGTCGGCGGCGGGACGCGTTGTGCTTCGCCCATTTATATCTGGGGTTGTATGAGGAGGCGCTGGGGCACGCGGAGTCGGCCAAGGCGCATTTGGTGAAATCGGCGGTGGACTATGCGATGCCGCATTACATGGGACAGGTGGCCCGGGTGCATTGTGAATTGCGAGGGTGGCTGCCGGTGAAAAAAGCTGTAGAGGTGGAGAAAAAGGGGGAATAGCTGTAAACTTGATCGTTTGATTTTCTTAATGTCTGAGATATCGAATCGCTTGACGCATTTTCCAACCGCTCCTAATTTCCACTCCATGAGAAATTCTTCCGTTCGCCTTGTTCTTGTTACTGGAACCGCATTGATCCTACAGGCTAGTCCCGCCAACGCCTTTCCGTGGCCATTCGGGAAGAAAGCCCCTGCGGCGGCTCCCTCCGCTGGCGAACTCCAATCGCAGGACGCGGTGGCGGGCGAGTTGTTACAACGGGCGCAGACCGCGCAGAATGCAGGCAAGACCTCTGCCGCGAACTCGCTTTACAAGCAAATTGTCAACAAATACCCGCTGACGAGCAGCGCGGCCAATGCGCAGTTTTTCTATGCCAAAAATTTCGAGGAGAGCGACCCGCAGAAATCCTACGAGGAATTCCAAACGCTGATCGATACCTACAAGGCCAGCCCTTACTTCAGCCAGGCGCTGGATAGCCAGTTCAGAATCGCCCAGCGCTCGCGCACGGACAAGCTGGGATCTTTCCTGGGATTGAAGAAGAAGCTGGGTCGGGAGGACACGATCAAACTATTCAAGGGGGTGGTGCAAAATGCGCCGCAAGGGAAGAATTCCGCTGAGGCCAAATTTGAAATCGGCCTGATTCATGAGGAATCCGATGAGCGTTCTGAGGCGATTGGGGCCTTCCAGGATGTAGTGGACCAATACCCTCGCAGTCCCTTTGCCGCGCAGGCGCAAAAGAAGATTGCGGAGCTGAATTTCGGGAAGGTGGCCCAGGGGACCAAGGATGCCGGGGTGCTGAAGGATTCGCGTGATGCGGCCGTGCAATCCGTGAGTCTGTTTCCAACGGAGGAAGGTCGCGACCTCTTGCCGCAGATCGATGAGAAAGAAGCCGAGAACGCTTTTAAAATTGCTAAATTTTACGAACGCACGAAGAACTTCAAAGCTGCGATTATTTACTATAACAACGTTTTGAAATTCCCCGGCGGGTCGAATTTCGATGCCGCCAAAGAGCGCGTCAATGAACTGACCACGAACGATCCCACGCTCTTGGATCAGGCCAACGTTAAGATCTCCAACAAGCAACTGGCCCTGCGCGCGGAGGCCGACGTGAAGAGCCGTCCGGACTATCTGGGGCCACCTGCTCCGGTGGATCTGGACAAGGGAACGAAGAAGCCCAAGATGCGCTCTGGGATCTCTGACGCCAGCTTGATGGCTTTGCCGATTGATGAGCCGGCCTTGCCTGGGGATAAACCTACCGGTAAGCCAGACGATTCCTTGCTGAAGCCCGGTGCTTCGGACTTGGCGCTGCCCCCCGTGGCTCCGTTGGCCGAGCCAGCCCTGCCCACGCCAGCTCCAGTGCCTGAGCCTACCCCGACTCCTGAAGCTCCCGCTGCGGAGAAAAAATAATTTCGTATTGCCTTCCTCCATCCCGTTGACCAATTGCCCCATTTTCGCATGACCATTACCCGCACCTTGAAATCCCTGGCCGCCGTGGCTCTCGCTTGTGTCTCCAGTTCCTGTGCTGGCTATCGCATGGGGGCGGACAAGCCCACGAAGATGGCCAATGTGTCCTCGCTGGCGATTCCGGTCTTCAAGAACCAGAGTTTGGAGCCCCGGTCCTCCGTGTTGGTGACGAACAACGTGATCAAGCAGTTCCAGAATGACGCGACTTATAAGATTACGGATTCAGCCAGTGCCGACGCGATTCTGAAAGGAACCATTTTACGCTTCGAGCGTCGGCAACTGCGTGGGGTGCGCACGAATGTGCTCAAATCCCGGGAATTGGAAATTCGGGTTTGGATCGAATACACCGTGGAAGATAGTAAGACCGCAGCGGTGCTCATGAAAGGCACCGCGCAAGGCAGCACTTCTGTGTTTCTGGATGCCAAGTTCCAGAACACCGAGCGGCAAGCGATAGACGAAGCTTCCCGGAAGGCTGCCCAAGAAATCTTCTCCCGCGTGGCCGAAGGCTGGTAGAGATTACCCTGCGATTTCGCGGATCATTTGCATTTCTTCGGCAAACTCGGCTTCGGTCTCGACCGTAGCCGCCACCAAATCCGCAATACATTGGCCGAATTCCTTACGAAATCGACTCCGAGCCATGCGGAAGGCAGGTAACGTCATTTTTAACTCTGCTGCGGCCGCGATGGCGCCACCTTCGTCCTCGTGGGCACTGAGAAATGGCACCAACTGGGCGAAGAGCTGCCCTTTATTTCGCTGTAAATAAACTTGCTGGATGCGTTCGTGCGCCTCCTTCAGGGTCGCAATCGCCCACGCGCGCTGTAGTTCCAAGTCGGGGGTTCTACGATCGGTTACGGATGCGCTCACCTCAGCGGACGTCAGGGGCACCTGCTGGTTCTTGCCGCCCCGTTTCTGGGTGTGAATTTTCTGGAGGTAATTGCGGACATAATTGTCGAGGTGGGCGAGGAGGAAGTTGCGGAAGCGACCTTTGTCTTGGCGGGACTTTTCCAAGCATCCACTGTCCAAGAGCCAGGCGACGAAGCTTTGCGCCAAATCCTCCGCATCGTGATGGGTAAACCCATGCTTCTGCCGCAAGGAGAGATTGATCACCGGCCAGTAGATGCGGCAAAACTCATCGCGAGATTTAATGCACCCAGCTCCATTGGGTTCATCCCCCCCGGACGGGAAGGCGCGATGCACCATGGACCAGTGAGTCGGTGGAGCAGGGATGGGAAGTGAATTATGGGGAGGGCGGGAGTTCATGCCGTGACGGTGGGGCGTAGCCGAAGGTTTCAGCTCGCCCCCAGAATGCCCCAAGATTTGCGGTTCGGTAGAGCTTTTTTTGGAATTTTTTGTGTGAAGTTGTGATCCCAGCGGACGATTCCACCTGAATACTATGGGAGCCGATGCTTTCAGCGGGGGTGTCGCACGCGACACCTTGACCCGTTGAGGGCATGTGCATTCCCCGCCCAGCATCCGTTCCGATTGGAATAGATGCGCCTTGAGCGGTAAGGAGGACGTTCATCTGTTCCCCGCTGCCACCGCTCAAGATGCTAGGAGCGGCCGTGTTCAAGGTGTCATATTCCCCTTAACTTGGACACGGCTCGCTCGCTAGTTTGGGGAGAGGAAAGAAAACTCTTGGGAAGAGATCTCCTTGGGGAATACTCGCGACGGAAAGAAGTTTCCTGTCAGCGCACCTGTGCTTAAGTGTTCAAATTATGATTCCTGATGCTTTGCCACCTGCACCCCAGGATCCTCTGCGCCCGCCCTCGTGGTTGCGTGGTGGGTTGCGGCAAACTGTGATTTCCCGGCAACCAGTCAACGTGGAACCACCGCTGGCCGAGATCCAGGAACAGTTCCCCCATTTGAGGATTACTTCCATGCTCGGGCGTGGCGGCATGGGGGTGGTGTATTTGGCGGAGGACCTCAGTGTGGGCCGTCCCGTGGCGTTGAAGGTGCTGGCGCATGACCATCAGGAGAGTGAGGAATCAGCCGCCCGCTTCGCGCAGGAGGCCGCAGCCCTTAAGCGCTTGAATTATGAACACATCGTGCGCTTGGTGCAGGCTGGCACCACTCCTGCGGGTTGGCCCTATTTGATTATGGAATATGTGCCCGGGGAAGATCTGGGGGCACGCTTGCAGGCGACGAGGACGCTGCCAGCGCCCTTGGCCTTGAGGATCGCTTATGAGACTGCACTGGCGCTGGCTTACGCGCACCAGGCTGGGGTAATTCATCGGGATATCAAGCCCAGTAACATCCTGCTAACGGAAGCGGGGAGCGTAAAAGTGGCGGATTTCGGTTTGGCCAGTCTGGAGAATGAAGCTGGCCTCTCGGGCCTGACGCAAGGATTCCATTTGATGGGAAGCCAGGATTATCAAGCGCCCGAAGCCTTGTTGGTGGGAGCAGAGGTGGATGGTCGGGCGGACCTGTATGCGGTGGGGGTGATGCTCTACCACATGCTCATGGGGCAGGTTCCCCGGGGTATTTTCCCCCTGCCGTCCAAAGCAAATCCGCAACTCGATCCCCGGATTGATTTGCTGATGACCAATCTGCTCCAGCAAAACCCCTACGAACGCACCGCCAGTGCGGCGGATCTAAGCGTCGCTCTGAAGGAAATCATCAGTGGGACTCCAGTCGTAGCCGCCGCGCCCGCTCCCCGCCGCAGATGGTGGTCGAGATCGTGAGTTCGTCAACTACGGTGCCACCTTGCTGGCCAAAGGCTCGACCACTGGCGTGGGCACAGATCTCGGGCTCAATGGTTGCAGCATTGGCACCACGCCCACATACTCCGCCGTGGTGGCCTGGAGGGCCAGCCAGTCTCCCAGGTCCGGCAGCCGCCGCAGGGAATAAACCTTGGTCGTCTCTATCTTCTGCTGCTTGATGTTGTAAATCATCACTTCTCCCTGTCCGCGGGATTTAGCCCGCCGGGGCACGACCACGGCAATGAGGTTTTTCCCCTGCGCCAAGCGCTGCTTCAAGGCGGCCGCATCCAAGGCTGCGACGTATCTGCGCCCAGCCGCCTCCGCCGCATTGATCTCGGCAGGCGTCGCTTCCATGGCGTCCACCAGCATGGAAACGCCACCGCCGAGAGCCGCGGTCGTGATCCCGCCAGCCACGCTGGAAGCGGCACTAGCATAGTTACTGTAGAGCACCACCGTGCCAGCTGCTCCTCCAGATCCGACGATGAGGGCGGACTTTTCCCAGACGCTGAAACGGGCACAGCCCACCATCAGCAATGGCAGCAGCAGACAAGTAAGACGGGGAAGCAGGGATGGTGGCATATGGTGGGGTGCGGAAGGGGGTGAATTTTAAAGGGTTACGGTGGGTTTTGCTGCAGCCGGAGTTGGGCCTTCTTGTGGCCCGTGGCCGCAGCGAGCGTAAAATACTGTCGGGCCAGGACGGGATCGGGTTTGCCTTCAGCTGCGGAAACATCCGTGGTCAGCTTACTCAATCCCATTTCCGCGATCAAGCCAAGGTTGAAATTGCTTTCGGCATCGCCCTGCTCTGCGGCCTCCTGGAGCATGGTCAGCCCCTGGGAGACATCTTTACTCACTCCACCCAGCCCTCGAAGATACATCAGGGCCAGCGGGGCGTTGGCATCCAGGCAGCCTGAACCGGCCGCCGCATTCAACAGTTTTCTGGCTTCGGCAAAGTCTTGATTTACCCCAGTGCCATCCTGATAGCAGATGCCCAAGCGATACAACGCTCTGGGATTGCCAGCGGCGGCGGCCTCTTTGAGCAAAGCCACGCCCCGGTTCAGGTCCTGCGGCACGCCCTTGTTTTCCAAGTAGCAGATGCCCAGCAAACATTGGCCCGGCGGATACTTTTGCTCCGCGGCCTTGCGGAAATATTCGGCCGCACTGATGAAGTTTGGACTGCCTGATTCCGGATTGGACAGCAGTTGACCGATCATAACATTGGCCGCCGGGTAGGCTTGATCCGCCAACTGGCGCAGATCCTCCAGCGCTGTCGTGGGACTGGTGCGCCAGCTTGCCACTGCGCTGAGCAAGCGTGCTTCAGGAAAATTCAACTCCTCGAAATCTTGCCAGCGCACATAGGAAGTGAGTGATTGATATTTGGCTAGGCTGATTTGGATTTCCACTTCGCGATGAAGGTAGTGCTGCGCCCATTGGCGCGCCTCGGGGTCGTCTGGCACCAGCTTCAGCAGACCCAGGGCGGCGGGCAGGATGCGCGGCCCTGTGGGTTCCTTTTCTGCAAGAGCTTCCTCCAGAAGTTGCCGTTGGCGGGCGATCTCTGCCCGATCCATGGCCGGAATGACGAGCGGCGGCCCGGGCTCGGCTGTGGCTGCTGGAGGCTGGGCAGAGGCACCAGGGGCAGCCGTGGGCACGGCGGAAACGACGCTTGGCGCGGGCTCGCCACGCCAGCTGCGGCTGGCATAATAAAATACCATCGTGAGCAGGGCCGTTCCTAGCAGCGCTCGGATCCACCATCCGGGGCGACGGCCGCTGACGGGAGCGGCCACGACCTCCGTCATGGTGGGCCGCGCGCTGCGTTCCTGCTGGGCCAGCAACACCGCTTCGCCTTGTTGTAACCGTTGCTGCGCATTGGCGGTCTGGTCTGCTAGCGCGCGGGTCAATTCAATCGGCCAGGGGATGCCAGCAGCCAGTAGATTCAGCACCTTCTCGGTGTCACTCATCACTTGAGCCGCGTGTGGTTTAAGTTCTGCGTCCACCACCGGTAACCATCCGTGGGCCTTCAGCCGATAGGGATGACCTGACGGGCCAAGGTGCTCCACGGCCATTAACTTTGCATCTAGTGATCGTGCCGGGGATGGTCCCCGCAGTAGCCGCAGGGCCATTTGCACGGCTTGCAGCATCAGCCCGAGGCGGATGCTGGAGGCACTGCTGGTTTGTCGGCGGGGCTTCCACTTCGTGAGCGGTTCGGCATTCGCGGCGGCCGTCACATAGACCCACCGATTCCCCGCATCCCCCCACGCCAGCAATTCCGCGAAATCCTCCCCGGCATGCGTCTCCGCGGCCTGTTGGAAATACGAATTCCAATCCGTGGCCGAAGCTTCCCCTACCGCCAGCACGTGCCACCAAGCCAAGCGTGCCGTGGTCAAGTGTTGCGCTGCAAAGATCGTTTCCCGGGCCGTTTCCAGCACCGGCACCGACCCCACTTCCCAGTCCTCATGCCAAGGCCGCTCCTGCGGCCCGTGACCGTGGGAGGAGCCATGAACGATGGCGGAAGGCTCGGACATGCGCTGGGGAAATTAGCGTCGCAAGCCTGCCGGGGCCTCACGTTGCAGTCGATTTACCAACTCCGTCACCACTTCCTGCAAGCGCTCGTCTGCCCGCTTCGCCAATTGATCCGGATTCGCCTTGCTCCAACGCACCGTTTCCTCACCGCCGGCTCGCAGCGGAGGACAAGTCCAGAGCACCTTGCCAGTGGCTAAATCAAGGATCCTTACATCCGTTAGGATTACGCTGGTGACCACCTCGGTTTTTACTCCGGCGGTGGCGGCGGCGGCAATCAAGGCCCCCGGTAGATTTGCCAGAACGCTGCTAAAAATCACCGCGTTCTCCGGGATCTTCTTCCAGCGGCCGACCGCCGAGTAATCCCAGATCGTGCCCATCAGCAGGAAATCCGTCTGCGGGGTCCGATCGTCCGGTCCCAGCACATGGGAGAACATCCCCGTGCCCGCCAAGTCTCGTGCAATCATGCGAGAGATCGCCCCGGCGTATTCCTTGTTTCGGTAAACCTCCGGGGCATTCGTCTTCCAGTTTTCCCCGTCGGAGATCAGATTGATCGACGGATACTTTGGGGCGGCATCGGCAAATTTCACCACCCGCAAATTGCCGTCGAACTTGTGGGTGATCGTGCGACCTTCATTGCTGGGCTTGTAGCTAACGGTATGCCGACAACTGACCGACCCCATCACTAGGCCGACTAGCAGCAAGGCAGGAACTTTGAACATTTTACTCATGACGGAATATTGAATGCCAGCCCCTTTCTGTCTAGCTGTGATTTACCTCGCTCTGAGCGAAGGGAGGACGATGCAGGACCCTCCGCTGAAACTAATTTCAGGTCACTAACTTCAGTGCATCCCACAACTCCTTGCCGCGTTGTGGATTCGTCATGTGGATGTAGGAGATCATGCCACTGACCCAGGCGGAGAAATTTCGTGGTCAGATGCAATCTAGGCAGCGATGCATAGACAAAGCTATTTCATCGTGTTCAAGATGCAGCAAGCACAGCACCAGGCTGCGGCGCATGAAACCCTTCTCCAATCACGCTTATCCGCCGCACTGATTGAGACTCTTGTTCACGCTCCCAGCCCAAAACCGAGAGAACGGCACCAGTTGCTCGCGCTGCCTCTACCGCCCGGCTTTCTTGATTCAACATTACAATCAGTTTCAACGGTCTGCGATAGACGCGATGTAGGCGCATCGTGGTTTCCCACAAACGGCAAAGGTCTCGAAAACTCGTCTGATCGAGCTCGTGTGCGGGATCATCCATCACAATGCACGCGTTGAAAAACCTGCCCCGTGTGAGATACCGCGCAAAAAACCACGCAAGACCCAGCGTATGAATTTCGGCTTGGTTTAGGATGTATCTTGCGAGCCTACCTTTTACGCGAACCGTGGATGCCTGCTCGCCTCGTTGCGTAATAACATCAATCTGGAACGAATCGGGAAGAAGCCACGGTGCCGCAGTAAGGTTCAAAGCCAATTCACGCCATAATTTTCCGAGAGTTTGTGGCAAATGTTTATTCACAATCTCAGCCAAAGTCTGAGTTAGCTTTTCTTTTACTGGCTTCCAGTTGTTTGGTGCTTCGAATGTGTCGTCGGCGGCTCGAAAACGGTGGAGGATCTTATTCACAACGCTTTCCGCGCTGCTATCAACATCCACGTCTAAAGGCACGGCCGGAATTTGGCGCAGGATTGAAATTGCCCTCAAAAGCATCTCACGTTGTGACTTTGTTCCTATCCAGTCAGACAAGTTTGTATCAGGTGGGATAAGCCACTGCAGAGACTCAGCGAGTTTTGACTGATCATCTGAGATCAAGGGGCATTGAGTCTGACCGAGTTCAGCCAGATGTTTCTGCGTTTGCTCAATCTGCTCTTTGATCTCACTGAATTCCCGCCTTAAACGATCACGCTCCCTTGAGGTTTTAATCCTTAATTCCTCGACGACATTCAAAATCCCTCCATGGGCGGCGTGGTCGGTCCCGCACGTTGGGCACTCTCCAGAATGGTCTTTTGACCATGTTTCCCGCACAAAAGCTTCGACTGTAGCCCAATGCCTTTAAGGATTGGTGATGGTGATGGTTTTGACGAGCGGTTGGGAGCTGG
>JANOAV010000114.1:0-18884 GCA_031411295.1 Verrucomicrobiales bacterium
ACTTTTTCACCGGCGGGCAGATGCCCAGCGATGACCTTCTGCTGTATTTCCAAGACGACCTTAGAATCGAGGGTCATTGGTGCGTCAACGGCACCCACTATGAGAAGACCGCGAATGCCTGGCTGGAAAACATGGATGCCCACGCGGCTGAGCTAAAGCCGCTCTTTGCGCAAACCTACGGTGCGGATGAGGTGACGAAATGGTGGTCCTACTGGCGCGTCTTCTTCATGGCCTGCGCGGAACTCTGGGGCTATAAGGGTGGCAATGAATGGATTGTGTCCCACTATCGGTTTGTGAAACCTGTCTGATGGGCACTGTGCGGCCTTCCGGGAAACAAAAAATGGTTCCCGTTTCCAGGAACCATTTTTTTTGAATGTGAACTCAACAACAACCCGAGCAGCGGCTAGGTGCGCGCTGAGATTTTGCCATAGGTGCGGAGGAGGGCTTCTTGGTCGTCCTTGTCGAGGTCGTCCATCAGATCGACCAAGCTGGTGACGATCTCTTCGCGAATGCGCTCGACGAGGTCGATGCCTTTGCGGGTGATTTGGACCATGACTTTGCGGCGGTCATCGGAGGCGTGCAGACGTTGCACGTAACCAAGTTTCTCGAGACGGTCCACCAAGCCAGTTGCGGCAGCGGTGGAGTGGCCCATCTTCTTGGAGATGTCCGTCATCGTGAGGAAATCCTCATTGGCCAAGTAGCCCAGAAGGAAAAACTGGGGGAACGAGACGTTGCCTTTATTTAACTCCTTGGAAAGGTTCAGCAGGAACGAACGCTGCGTGAACATAATGAAGTCCGCCAGGCGACTGGCGTCCTTACGGATGGTGAGTTTGGAGTCTTCTAAGGTTTGCATAATTTTGGTCGGTTGTGGTTGAGTCGGCATTCAATGTGAGCTAACTAGAAATTTGTCATAAATATTATAACACCAAGAAACTGCTTTAGGCAAGAAGTTTTAGCGGTCATCCTTTATTTTTTTGTAAAATCCATAACTTGAGAACCTGATTCGGTGGGTAATGTGCTCAATATATAGTCAAAGATGTGGAATTATCAAGTAGGAATCTCACTTTTTTGAAAAAATAGCGAAACTGAAAGGCACATCCCCTGAAAATGTAAGAATTCACGAGAGATCGGGATCCACGGGTTAGTTGAATTTCCAGAAGAAACACCAGTGGGCAGAGGTTAGAAGCCAAGAAATCAGCAAAATCAGCGTTCCAATTCGGAGAGGAACCGCTGATAATCGGAAAGCAGGGATGTTTTCGATGGCTTGGGTTGCAACTGGGGCAAGCATCCTTTACAAGTGGCGATGCATGTAAGCATTTTCAACGACGTCATTGGCCCCGTGATGCGGGGGCCGTCCAGTTCCCACTGTGCGGCCGCTTTACGAATTGGCCGATTGGGCCTGGATCTAATGGGCGGTGAGCTGACGGAGGTATTGGTGGAATTTGACCAGAGTGGGTCCTTGCCGACGACGCACGATACTCAGGGCTCGGACATGGGGCTATTCGGTGGCCTGATGGGCTGGGAGGCAGCGGACGAAAGGCTGCCGGGGTCCATGCAGACGTTGCAGGACAGCGGAGTGGTCATTCGGATCGAAACGGTGGACGTTGGGGATCCGCATCCGAATACGTATCGCTTGACGCTGATTAATGAGCGGGAACGCCACACGCTGCGTGCCATTTCCACTGGAGGCGGCATGATGGAGGTGGTCAATATCGATGGCTTCGATCTTTCTCTGCATGGCGACTACCAGGAAACCTTGCTGTGGGTGAAATCCGATGTTGCCGCAGTTGAAGCGAAGCTTACCGCGGGCATGGCAACGGACGCAATTCTGCTTCACGAGCATCACGGAGCACGATTGGTGCAGGTCAAGGCGCAGGAATTTGTGCCCGAGGCCCTTGTGACTGAGCTAATGACCGCAGGATTCGTCAGCCGGGTCAAGCGACTGAGTCCCGTGCTCCCGGTGAAATCTCGCCAATCCACTCAAGTTCCCTTTACCACCTGCGCGGAAATGTTGGCGGCAGACGGCACGAAGCAGACTCCGCTCTGGAAGCTGGCCGTGGCTTATGAAGCGGCCCGGGGTGGCTTGTCCGAGGCGGAAGTATTGGCAATGATGGTGGATATAGTGCGCATTTTGCGACGCTCCATTGCTCAGGGCTTGGCTGGCACGAGTTATGAGGATCGCGTGCTGGGTTTCCAGTCAGGTGGTTTCCATGAGCAGATGAAGGCTGGCCGACTGCTGGAAGCCGGGGCGTTGAATCGCATCATTTTATATGTCACAGCGCTGATGGAAGTGAAGAGTTCCATGGGGGTGATCGTAGCCATGCCCACCGCGGGTGCCTGTGCCGCCCTGCCCGGTGCGGTCATTGCCATGGCCGAGGAAATGAAATTAGGCGAGGAGGACATGGCCCGCGCCATTCTCGCCAGCGGCTTGATCGGCGTCTTTATCGCTACGGCATGGACTTTTGCGGCGGAAGTCGGCGGTTGCCAAGCAGAAGGTGGCTCGGCCTCAGCGATGTCCGCCGCCGCCTTGGTGACGCTGGCTGGCGGCACGCTCCACCAAGCGGTATCGGCCGCGTCGATGAGCCTGCAAAGTATGATCGGGCTGATCTGTGATCCCATTGCCAATCGCGTGGAAGCGCCGTGTCTCGGGAAAAATGTCATGGCTGCCGCCAACGCGCTTTCCTGCGCCAACATGGCGCTGGCGGGGTTCGATCAAGTCATCCCGTTGGATGAAGTGATCGAGACCGCGAAGCAAGTGGCCACGCAGATGCCCCGCGAACTGCGCTGCACCGCTCTGGGCGGACTTTCCATTACCCCCACATCACTGGCGATCGAACAGCAGCTAGCAAGCAAACGCTCAGGCTGCGGCACGGGCGGCTGCGGGTGTAAGTGAAATTAGGGCCTGATGTGACTCCCTAGCTCTTCCAACCATCGCGATATTTGGTGGACAGGAAGGTGTTGGCCTCGGCATCGTTGGTGAACGCCATTTTGGCCGCATCCCATTCCAAGCGGGTGCCGGAGCGTCGAATGGCGATCATACCCAGTAGGCCGATTTCGCTGAGCGCGCCACCGTATTCAAAGCTGGAGCCTGCGGGGCGATTTTCCCGGATGGCGTTGAGCCAGTCGTGCTGGTGCTGGCCATTCTTGATGCGCGGAATTTTCTCGTCGGGGCGCTTGTAGTCTTTCATGCGGGCCTCAGGGATGATGCGGGGGCTGCCGGCTCCGTGGGATCCGTGCATGATCTTCCCCTGATCCCCGATGATGACGGCTCCGATGCCGACGACTTTGCGATTCTCCTTGGTCAACTCTTCGGGCTGCGGAATCGAGAAATCGCCATCATGCCAGATCAGTTTTACCGGTCCGCGATCTCCCTTGGCGGGGAATTCGTAAGTGATCTTGCTGCCTTGGGGATAGAACTCTGCGTCGGCCTTGGGGTCGTAACCTTTGGTTTCTGCGGTAATGGCGGTGGGCATGTCCAGATCCAAGGCCCAGAAGGAGGGGTCCAGCACGTGGCAAATCCAGTCGCCAATGCAACCACTGCCGTAGGCGGAAAAGCCACGCCAGTTAAATGGCAAATAAGCGGGATTGTAATCGCGCGCCGCAGTCGGTCCCTGCCAGAGATCCCAATCCAGTTCCTTGGGGACTTCGGGTTTTTGTTGGGCGATTTCGGCCTTCTTCCGGATTTGGCAGTAAACGTCACGGAAGGCGTCACAGCCAGCGTGGACTTCGGTCACTTTACCGATGGCACCCGATTGCACCATTTCGACGAAGCGACGGATATCGTCCGAGGAATGACCTTGATTGCCCACCTGCGTAATGACCTTCTTTTCGATGGCGGCCTTGCGCATGGCACGCACTTCGGACACGGTGTGAGCCAGCGGTTTCTCGCAATAGACATGTTTGCCGTGGCCAATGGCGGCCAGGGAAACGACGGCGTGGCAGTGATCCGGGGTTGCCACTAGCACGGCATCAAATTCATTGCCGATTTTGTCGAACATTTGGCGAAAATCCTTGAAACGTTTGGCCTTGGGGAACTTGTCGAAGCTGCCCGCAGCCCGGCGGTCATCCACATCGCAGAGGGCTACGATATCTTCGTTCGCCATCCCGCCGAGATCCGCTCCCCCCTGACCACCGCAGCCGACCACGGCCAGACGCACCCGGTTGTTGGGCGTTTGCTTATCCCCTTGGGCAAAGAGCACGTGACTGGGCACCACTTGGAACCCGAAGGCAGTGGAAGCGGCGGTGGAGACGAAGGAGCGACGTTTCATGAATGGATTAGTGGGTTCAGATGGGATTTAAAATTTTAGGACCATGGCTATCTAAGGGGCTGCGCCCTGAGGTGACAACAATTTTCGCGTCGAGTGAGTCACGGGAGTGCGGAGCGGTTGAGGCTAGAACTTCATCGTGGATTCGAGTTTTTGCTTTTCCAGTTTGACATCCTCCTGAAGCTTACGCGTCTCCTCTTCGGCCTTGCGCCGCATGGAGTCGTATTGCAGGCCGGGACGAATTTCGAGTTGGTTGTTCAACGCCCGCATGAAGGCCTTGGTGGCAATTAAGTAGCGTTCGACGGTGGGATGGACGCGCGCTTGCATCAGGCTTAGGGTATTGGCGCTGCTGGTGGAAATTTTGCGAATCTCGGCGGGATTGTGTTTTAGCAAAGTTTCCCAGAACGGTTGGGCCGCCTTGAGGATGGCTTGCTGGGAAGTCAAGAAGGTCATTTTACCGGGGAGCTTGCCCGTGGCCGTTTGCAGGAGCAGCCGGGCGGATAGATGCTGCGGTAGGAGTTGGAGGATCTCGTTGAGTTTGGCCAGGGTGGTGGGATTTTTCAGCAGCGTTGGCAGCGGGGTGGAGGTGCTGGCGACTTGGATTTGACTAAAGATGGCGCTGGCTTTGGCAAAATTTTCGGGCGGGGCGGCTGCGGCCACCGCCAAGGCATCGTCCAGGGTCACGAGGGCAATGATTTCATGAAGCAGCAGGGTCTGCGGTTCACCCATTAGCGCTAGATCACGAATTTCGGCTTCTGACACTAAGGGAACTCCAATCCGCAGGCCGCGCTCGTTCTCCAAGTTCCGGATCCGGGTGCCGATGGCGACAGCTCCGGTCACGGCGCCAGCGGCTTCCGGGCCGATGCCTCCCACGAGGACGGCCTTGGGGTTGAGTTCCGTGCCGGTCACTAGAGAGTGCAGCAGCACGGCCGCCGCCACCGCGGCACTATCCTGTTCATGTCCATGGTAATCTCCGTCACAGCGATAGTCCACGGTCAATCCGGTGGGCCAAGCCGGAACTTTCTTCCGCAAGGACGCGATGCCATGGAGCAGGGCGTTGTCGAAGGCCGCAGTGCCTTTGGAGAAAGAGCCGAGGGGTTGGGACCTAACCCCAGTCTGGCTTGCTTCCGCGCTGAACGTGGCCAACTTGGCCGTGGCGAAGGATTTTTTCGGAGCGTCGAGCAAGATGACCTTAAGTGAGGAACGGGCGAGCTTCACCTTCGTGCCCGCAGGACCGGCGTCATCCGTCGGGGCGGTTGGCGGGGCCACGGTTTTGGGCGCGGATTTTTCAATGACGCCAGTGCCGAAAAAGAGCATCTCCTCGGAGGAAAGGTCTTCACAGAGGCTTGAGGAAATGGTGATCCCAAGGCCAACAAGACATAGTAAGGGGAGCTTCCGAAAGGCAGGAATGATCAGCGTGGTCATGGGGTAGCTATAAGGTGCCAACAGAGGAAGCGCCACCGCAAATATGCCGGTGCCAGTGATTTAATGGGCCACAAACAGGAATAAATTTTGGTGCTTTTTGGACTGAACGCGTGCTTGCCAAACAGGTGAGGTGAGTGAAATGTCCCGGTTCCCCACTAACGTTCTCACCGTCCTCTCGCTTCACCTTTCCTGATCCCTCTATGTCCAGTCCCGTCGATGCGGCCCAGCCCTATGATCCCATGTTCATCCCTCCCACAGTTGAGGAATTGGGAGCCATGTTGCCGCATTATGAAATTCATTTCCTCATTGCCTCGGGCGGCATGGGGGCCGTCTATAAGGGATGCCAGAAGGACTTGGATCGATTGGTGGCTATCAAAATTCTGCCCCCCGATGCCGGCAACGATGCCGAATCCCTCGCCCGCTTCCGCAGTGAAGCCCGTGCGATGGCCAAACTGAATCACCCGAATATCATTAGTATTTATGATTTCGGGGCCGTGACTGGTCAGTGTTTTTTTGTGATGGAATACGTGGAGGGACGGAACGTTCATGAGTTGATTACGGAGGGCATCGTGACTCCCGACCTGGCGCAAAATGTGCTAGGACAGGTCTGCGATGCGTTAAGCTACGCCCACGGCAAAGGCATCGTGCATGGTGATATCAAGCCATCGAATATCGTGGTTGATTCCGACGGGGTGGTGAAACTTTTGGACTTCGGATTGGCGCGACTCATGGAGCATGAACAGTCCAACACCGAGGTGGATTGGGTGCCGATGGGCACGCCGGAATACGCCGCGCCTGAATTGTATGAACGTGGCTCCGTGGCGGATCCCCGCACGGACATTTACGCCTTGGGGGTGGTTTTTTACGAAATGCTGATGCGCACGGTGCCGCAGGGAACATTTGCCCTGCCGACGACCACCATGGCGGTGGATCCCCGCGTGGATGACATCATCGTCCGCTGCTTACGGGGAGAGCCGGAAGAGCGCTTCCAAGCGGCCAGCGAAGTCCGGCAATTGCTCGAGGATATCCGCACTGGCAAGCCGCTGCCCCAAGTGGCTTCCACCAAACAGGCCAAGCAAGTGACGATCATGCGCCCCAGTGCCCGGAAGCCGCCACCACCCACGGGGGTTACGCGTGGCGCGGCGGCCCCTCGCAGCCCAGCCGCCACTGGTCGCAGCAACTTGGATCGGCTTTCGAAGATTGAGGCGGAGGGCAAGGCCAAACAAAAGAAGATGCTCATCAACGGGACTATCCTATTCGCCATCGCATTGGTATTAGCGATTGGAGCCATGGCTTTGTATCCGAAGAAGGATCCAGATGTCGTCAAACCAGCGCCACCGCCGCCGCCTCCAAAAAAAGAGACCGTCACTTTCGCTCCGCCGCGGCCGGACCCACCGAAAGTGGAGCCCAAGGTAGTGCCCAAGCCCGTGGTGCCAGTAGTCCCAGAAAAGCCCGTGGTGGTCGTCCCAGAGCCGCCGAAGCCGGAAGTGGCGGTGCCAGCGCCTTCCGTCGGCCCGATCACCGAGCCCTTTCCGGCTTTGGCGAAGATCAAAAAAGATTTCATCGATCGTTATCAAACCGAAGTTAGGGGCAAGATCCTAGCCGTGGAAAAGGATTACGCGGATAAATACCGCCAGGCGCTGACTCGGTTGGAACCAGAGTTTCTTTCGCGCAATGATGCGTCAGGAGTCTTGCAAGTGCGCACGGAACTGGATCGTTTCAACGCTTCCAGCGCAGCACCGACCAATGCGGAGCTGGCCCGCAACGAGAAGGTGGCCGACCTGCAAAAGAAACTCATCGCAGCCTTTGCTGCGGTGAAGAAAAATTTCCTCCCTGCGATTGCGAAGCTGAATGGAGAATTCAGCGAGGGACTTGCCCGGCTGGGGAATACGCTCACGAGTGAAGGCAAAAAGGAAGAAGCTGAAGCCGTCAAAGCGTTCCGTGATGCCGGGGCCAAAGCCACAGATTATGTCGGTGCGGTGGCGGGATTTGTGGAAATGCCCGTGGAGGTTGTTTCTAAAGGAGCAATCGAACAGGGCAATGTGGCCCAAGCGAGCCGGGGCGCCACGGCCGAAGCCCAGAAAAATCCGGACGGCTTGATCGATGGGATCGATGAAAAGGATGCAGCCGGTTATAGTGATGTCGATGGTAGCTTGGTGGTGATTCTTGATAAAGTTTACCAGATTGAGCAGATCGCTTTCCACCTCCCGCGCGACGACGATCACTCCTACCGCTACGTGTTGGAGGGCACGGTGGATCAGAAAACATGGACCGTGCTGGCGGACAAGACCGAGGAGGATCACCGGGGCTATCAATACCTCAACATTCCCCCTCAACCCCTCAAAGCCTTCCGCATCTTGCCCAAAAAAGTATCGGGCACCAAGCACTTCCTAGTCGAAGAAGTGGCTGCCTTCTGTCGGGGGAAAAAGCCCGATCTCTGGGGTGACCGCGCCAAGGAGAAACCGGAGCGCAATAACTAGCGCTGCTCGCCACCCGTGCCCTCCCGCAAGCGCGCTGATTTTATCGATAGGCGTGACCACCCGCGCGCTGGTAGGTTCGCACGACTACCCATTTTACTCATGATGTTCGTGCACCTCTTTTCATTAATCCTTCTTATTAGCCTAACTGGTTCCGTCATGGCTCAAGAAGGAATTCACACCACCCGAAAATCGGAACGCCTGCTGCCGCTCCCCAAGGAGGAAGGCGTGTTCCATTTCCTCATCTACGGGGATCGCACGGGCGGCCCACCAGAGGGACTGGAAGTGCTGCGACAAGCCGTGAAGGACTCCAATATGTTGGATCCTGATCTGGTGATAAACGTGGGAGACATGGTCCCTGGATATGGTGGCACCGAGGAATGGTTGCACGACACCAACGAATATAAGGGCATCATGCAGGACTTGAAAATGCCGTGGTTCCCCGTGGCCGGAAATCACGATATCTACTGGCGGGGAGCCAATCGGCCACCGTTGGAGCACGAAGCCAATTACGAAAAGCACTTCGGCCCGCTCTGGTATTGGTTCAAACACAAGGACACTGGATTCCTCGTGCTCTACACAGATGAAGGAGATGCCAGCAAGGGACCCAAAGATTTCACCAAAGCATCGCAGAACCAGATGAGTCCAACGCAACTCGACTGGCTCAAGCAATCCCTCCAGGAAATGAAAGGCCTCAAGAATGTGATGGTCTTTATGCACCATCCCCGGTGGATTGAGAAAACCTATCAAGGCACCAATTGGGACGCCGTGCACCAGGCTCTGGTGGCTGCGGGAAACGTGAAGGCCGTCTTTGCGGGACATATCCATCGTTTAAATTACGGCGGCAATAAGGACGGCATCGAATACTTCGCCCTGGCCACGACGGGAGGTGGCTCGGTGGGCAATTATCCAGGTGCTGGCTACATTCATCACATGAATCTGGTAACCGTCCGTCCCGAAGGTATTCATGTTAGTGTTCTGCCAGTCGGCCAAGTCCTCGACCCGCGGATATATACGATGGAACGCCAGGACGACATCGACAAGGCCCGCGCGGTGAGCCCGCAATTGCTCTCGCCCCGCATTCCCTTGGATGAGGCGGGCCTGGGCGCTGGGTTGGTGCAATTCCGCCTGGAAAACACCTCCAAACAGGCGCTCGAACTCAATCTCATTCCAGACCAAACCAATGGCGAGTGGTTCTTTGCTCCGGACCACATTCATACGCGCCTCGAGGTCGGTGAGACCAAGGATTTCAGCGTCACCATCGCCAGGCTGAAGCAGGGCTATGATCAAGGACTAACACTGCCGGTGGTCAATGTGGAAACAGATTACCTAACCGAAGGAGCGCGGGTCACCCTGCCCCCACGCAAAGTCAATTTTCCCATCGGGATGAAAACCCCGGACCCAGACTTTTTTGCTCCGGCCGCCGAGAATCAAGCCCTGACGCTTAATGGTCGCAGCGCCTATCGGGTGGAGATGAGCCCCAAGGAACTGCCCGATGGCCCGTTTACGGTGGAAGCCTGGGTCAAGACCACGACGGAACAAGGCACGGCTCCTTTCGTCGCCAAGACGGAGCAATCGGAGTTCGCGCTGAACCTAGCCAACAACATTCCGGGATTCCATTGTCACTTGGGCAAGAAATACATCAGTGCGATTGCGGCCACGGATCAAGTCTTGCCTGCGGGCAAATGGAATCACCTCGCAGGCGTCTTCGATGGCGCGGAAATGCGACTTTACGTAAATGGTAAAGTTGCGGCCAAAGTTCCCGCCTCCGGCCCGCGCTCCACCAACGTCCTGCCCATGTATATCGGGGCGGACCCTGATGCCAAATCCCTCCCCACCCAGTTCTTCACTGGCAGTGTGGATGAAGTGCGCCTCAGCACTGTAGCGCGTTATGCTGCTGAATTCACTCCGGCGGAACGATTCAGCCGGGATGAGCACACGCTCTATCTCTTCCATTGCGACAAAGAGATCGGTCCGTTTATCCCCAGCGACTCCGCAGGGAATCGCTACGCCACCAAGAGTGGTCAACCGACCTTTGCCCCAGCTAAAATCCAGCAGAACTAACCGATGGCAGAACCGCTCTATGCAGCCATCGAAGCTGGCGGCACCAAATTCGTCTGTGCGGTGGGCACGGGCCCGGATGACGTCCGGGAGGAGGCGCGTCTGCCGACCACCACCCCTGGAGAAACGTTAGCGGCGGTGATCGGGCACTTTAAAAAATGTCAGGCAAAGCACGGTGAAATTTCCGCGTTAGGCATCGGGACATTTGGCCCGGCCGGGGTGGATCGGACTGCTCCCGACTATGGGAAAATCACCACCACGCCGAAGCCCGGCTGGGCAGACACAGATCTGCTGGGAACCTTGTTGGCGGAATTTTCCGTGCCTGCTGGTTTTGATACGGATGTCAATGCCGCCGCGCTGGGCGAATTCCGCTGGGGCGCAGCCCAAGGGATTGGCAGCGTGCTCTACCTTACCATCGGCACCGGCATTGGCGGCGGATATTGCCTCAACGGCCAACCGCTGCACGGCTTGCTCCATCCCGAGATGGGCCACATTTATGTCCCCCATGACCGCGTGCGCGATCCCTTCCCGGGGGCTTGTCCATGGCACGCCGACTGCCTGGAAGGCCTGGCCAGTGGAACCGCCATGCTGGAACGCTGGCAAACTGGTGGACGCAATTTACCTCCCGACCATCCCGCTTGGGAACTGGAGGCCACTTACCTCGGTCTGGCCTGCGCCAATTTCCTCTGCACCCTGTCACCGCAACGCATCATCCTTGGCGGTGGCGTGATGGAGGCACCCGGTCTGCTAGCCAAAGTCCGCCAAGCCACCGGCCGAAGCTTGGCGGACTATCTGCGCCACCCGGAAATTGCCGCAGGACTTGAATCCATCATCGTCGCGCCCGGCTTGGGGAATCGGTCCGGCCTGTGCGGGGCCCTGGCGCTGGCGGAAGCGGCGTGCAGATGATTCCCAAAGTGCCGCAGTCAACCCCATGAAAATCGTCTGTCTTTCCGATACCCATGGCCTGCATCACCTCGTGCAATCCATCCCGGACGGTGATGTCCTCGTCCACGCGGGCGACTGCACCGGGCATGGGCGTTTCGATCAAGCCCAGGAATTTATCGACTGGTTTGCGGCTTTCCCGCACCGTCACAAGCTTTTCTGTGCCGGAAATCACGATAAAATTTTCGAACAAAGCGGAATCGAAGACATGCGATTACCCAGCAACATGCATTATCTCGAGGACTCCGGCGTGGCATTGGAGGGGGTGAAATTTTGGGGTTCGCCCGTGCAGCCGGAATTCTTTGATTGGAGCTTCAATCGCCAACGCGGAGCGCAGATAGCCGCGCACTGGCGGCTCATTCCTGACGACACCCAAATTCTGATCACCCACGGCCCCGCCTATGGTCATCTGGATAACGTGTTCCGACGCGAGGGGATCATTCCCCAAGGCTGTGAGGAGTTGCGGAAGACGATTGATAACCGCCTGAAAAATCTTCGGGCTCACATCTTCGGCCATCTTCACTATCAGGGCGGTCAGAGTTACGAAAAAGATGGGGTGATCTATGTCAACGCGGCCCTCCTCGACGAAAGATATGTCATGACACGGCGGCCTCAGGTGATAGAGATCAACTGATTTGACACGAACCAGGTCTCCGCGAATTATTCCCCATGGCCTACAAATTTCCCCCTGTTCCGCAAGGAGACGCCGCTACTCCGACGAAAGGCACCCGTCATCTCTCGGCTGAAGAGAAGTTGGCGTTGGTGCGACGTGTGGATGCGGGGGAAACCCAGACCGCCATTGCCAAGGAGTTCGGCATCAGCCGACAAGCTGTCTTCATCATGGTCCAAGGGGCCAAGCGCGCCCTGGCGGAAGGACGTCCGGTCGGCAAGATTGGCCGGGCCATTCAGCATCCCCTGGATGCTCAGCAGTTGGAACAACTGCGCACCATCGTGACCACCCAAACTCCGGCAGAAGCCAAGATTCCAGGCGACCATCCAGGCTGGACCGCCAAGGCGGCACGCGCGTTGGTGAAGCGCCTCTTCGGCCGGGGCAGCCAAGCAGCCCAGTTGCACGATCGCCTGCGGGCTTGGGGTGTTTTCAAGAGTGATTACATCCCCATGGACCTCTATCCGGAAATGTCCCCAGAGTTGAAGGCCTATCTTGAATCCGACATCGGCAAAGAAGTGACCCGACGAGAGCAGGAATGGATTGCCAAAGAACGGGCGCGCTTCGAGTTGGAAGGGCCCAAGAAAAGACAACTAGGACGCCCCCGTAAAGACCCGCTGCCAACGCCTCCCGGCTTGGTTGACGATGACGACAACATTTCACTGGAAGACATGGAACGCAGCATCAAGCAGATGCAGGAAACCATGGGGAAACGAAAAATCGATCAAGTTAAGGCTCGCTATCAACCACCCGCACCAGGCCAGCGCTCAGGCAAACACGCCTTGAATAATCGGGGAGCAAAGGTGCAACCCAAGAAAAAGAAACGGCGTTAGATCGGGGTTCTCGGTAGAAATTTTCTGCCTGACGAACGGCCGGATCACATTTCCTGTAACCTCCGCCTGCGAATCCGTCAGGAACTTGTGTGAACCCAAAACTCTGCCCCACCTGCTCCGCTCCCATTCCCGCCGCCGCTCCCGGTGGCTTCTGCCCGGCGTGCCTGTTGCGCGATGCCGCCGAGCCTGCTGCCACTGGCCAGTCCGCGCCCTCGTTGGAGGAAGTGGCGGCGGCATTTCCCACGCTGGAAATCATAGCGCTCATCGGTCAGGGCGGCATGGGATCGGTTTATAAAGTGCGTCAGCCTAACTTGGACCGCGTCGTGGCGCTGAAGCTGCTGGCACCAGAACTCAGCCGTGACCCGGCCTTTGCCGAGCGTTTCGCGCGGGAGGCCCGGGTGTTGGGGAAATTGAATCATCCTAATATTGTGAGCATTTATGAGCATGGGCGGAGTGACGGAAGGGACTTAAAGGACGGAAGCGACTCAAAGGACGGTGGCTTTTACTATCTCATCATGGAATACGTGGACGGCGTGAACCTCCGCCAAGCCATGCGGGCTGGGCGCTTCACGCCGGAGCAAGCCCTGGCCATCGTGCCTGGCATCTGCGATGCCCTGCAAGCTGCCCACGCCCAGGGCATCTGGCATCGGGACATCAAGCCGGAGAACATCCTGCTGGATCAACGCGGCGGAGTGAAAATCGCAGACTTCGGCATCGCGCGGCTGGTGGGAGATCAGACGAGAAATTTCACCCTAACCGGCACCGGCAACGCCCTGGGCAGCATCGCCTATATGGCCCCGGAACAACACGAAAGCCCCCACACCGTGGACCATCGCGCAGACATCTACAGCCTCGGCGTGGTGATCTATGAAATGCTAACCGGAGAGCTTCCCCTCGGCCGCTTCCCTGCCCCCAGCCAACGCGCAGCCGTCAGCGCGAGGATCGATGAGATTGTATTCCAGACCTTGGAGAAAGAACGTGAACTCCGCCAGCAAAGCGCCACGGAGGTGAAGACGGATGTGCAGAGCGTCAGGGAAATCAATCGTGATCCATTGCCAATGCCTCCAGTAAGGAGCGACTGGACCGCCCGCAGCACAGCCAAGGCAGCCATGCTGGGAGGATTCGTGCTGTTCTTGTCAGCCACAATTTTCACGCGTGGCTCCACTCAAGCGCTTTTGCTAGCTCTCTCCGCAGTTCCCATTGTGCTGGGATTCCTCGGATGGTTGTTTTTGCCAAAACCAGCGCTGACAGTGGAGGGAGTTTTGCGTGAAATGAATCGGCTAGCCAACGAATATCTTACGGAGAAATTTCGCGAACTCCTTGCCTCTGGTTCGCCTCTTGCCGCACCTGAGTCATTTCAATTTGGCCGACAACTACTGCAAGGCACACTAATCAAATTCCATCGCGGACAAACCCGACCCCCGGATTTCATGAATCGGCCGCAAGTAACTCTGGTGGCTGAGTTGCTGCGATCCAATGGAGATCGGGAGTCGGTCGAATGCCTCTTCCGAGCGGAAGCGGAGGGCTGGAGGTTGGTGGATTGCCAGGTGGGAGAGCTAACAGGTGACGGCGCGAGAATAGGGGTGCGATCAATTGATGAATCGAAGGGAAAACAAAAGCCTTCCGCAGGCCCGCAACCACCGTCCCTAACGCCTACGATCATCAGCCATTTTGCGCTCTTCGCACTACTGTGCTCCCTATTTTTCCTGGTTGTCCCGCGTTTCAACGAAATTTTCAAGGAAATGGGGGAACCGCTAAGCAACTACGTCCACGTCCGCGTTCCCGGTCCAATTAATACGATTACCCTGCTCATCCTCTTCGGGTTGGTGGATATTTACATTTGTTTCTTTGCGCGGAAATCAGGCGGAGCAAGGGTTCTACGTCGATGGTCCATGACCGTCATAGGGTTACTGGTCACGGTTTTCGCGCTGACGACAGTGGCGTTATGGTTGCCGATGAGAAAAATGGTATCGGAACTGGATTCGAATCCAGAACAAAGTTTCTACGAATGGAGCAAAGACGGCTACTGGGTTCTGGACGTTGAAGAGTCCAAGCAACTCAGCAACACCCCGCCCGCAGCAAAGCTCCTGCATGAGTTTATTGGCACCGGAAACGGCAAGGCAATGGGAGGAACAGAGCAGTCACTCACTGTCGCAAAGCATCAGGTGATCTGGAGAACAGAAAGCGGTAAATTGCTGACCCCGATTCAACCCATTGGAACCACCCCGGCAGACGTTGATCTAAATCTGACTTTTAAAAATGAAGCTATTTCTTGGAATGTCCGCCTGAGTCGGCAAGGAGAGGATCGGTTGCATGTCACCCCGGTGAATACGGATGAGAAAACCTTCGTGACCGCGCCTCGCTTTACACTCGTCTTCAAGCGTCACGACTCCACCAGCCCTAGGAACCTTCCGTTGGCTACAAAAAACGGAGGACCGGGACGCCTTACCACTGCAGAAACCATCATCAATGGAGTCCGGACGAAGGAAGTGCGTTTTGAGACCGACACTGGTGAAATTTTTCCAAGTGTGGAAGCCGCTAATCAGGCATTGAAAGACCGCGCCTTGGCCAAAGCTCAACCGGAGGCTGCTCCCGCAGTTCCTTTCCTCAAATGGGTGCAGGGCGAGTGGGTCATGGATCGGGCAGCCACAATGAGAGCGCGGGCTGCATTAGGAATCACCGGTGATGAGCCTCAAGGGAAGCTGCTGCATCTCCGTTTCACCACCACGCAGTTTGAAATGTGGAACACGAAGGAAGAAGCACCAGAGGCGGCTAGTGCTCCCTACGGATTTCATCGGTGCGCCCTGCCTGCGCCGGGCGCTGACGATCCCGCCGACTCTTTGGTGGTGAATTTGAAGCCGGGTGATTCGAGCGCTAAACTTGGTTTCTCTAAGGATGCCAATGGTCTGCTCCGAGGGATCTTTTTTGAAGGACAGGACCAATATTTTGTGATGTTTAAACGGAGCGACGCGGAGCCGCCCAAACGCACAATCCCAGCAAGCAACAAATGGCCAACCATGCCCGACTACGATGCCACCTTTGCCAACATAGCTAGCTCCAACATCCGTGATAACAGCACCGCTCTTGAGTCCTTCAAGATACTTCAGGGCAACGAAGAAAGCATTGGCTCATTGATTCGCCAACATGAGACAGGCACGCCGCTGTTCTGGGGCTCTGTCATCCGGTCAATGTCGGATCAATTGCTTGCCTGCCTCGTCGGCACAGCACTGGAGCAGCGTGCCGAGTTGCAGCGAAACCGTTACATCTCCTTGTATCAAGCAATGGCAGCAAAGGATTGGACCAAGGCGGAGACGTTGTTCAAAGAACGTCCTGACAAGGACTTCGAGCACGACCTGCGCCAACTTCTGGATAGTGAAAATAAACGCAGGTTTCCTCTTCTAAATGAGGTAAACCAGGATTTAATTAATTCTGAGAAGGCTTCTCCAGATGCGTATGGAGCCGCGCAACTTGATCGACTGCCAGATTCTGGTGAGTCTAGTGGCAGGTGGTCTGCTAGCGTGGTTCTTCTTGATGCGGGCAACACGGGCACCGCAAATGATGATTTTTCAATCGCTTTGATTGGACGGGAAAACGATCTAACAATATGGGAAAAAAAGCTTCAGTCATCCAGCAAGGGCAAAAGTTTTGCTGAGATCGAAGGGAAGACTTATGACCTTAATCTCGGGCGTGTATTTGTTGTGTCACAAGCCCGTGTCAAACAAATATCCACTCCTTTCCCGAAGGAGTTGGATGATAAATTCATCTCTGGGACGATCCACCTGAACTTTCAGATCGCAAAATGACCCATCGATTCCATCCCACCCAATGGACTCTGGTCCTACAGCGGACTTCAGGGCCCGACGGTCATTCCCTCGGCGGAGGCCAGCGCTCGTTGCTTGCCATCGAAACTCCAGAATTCCGTGGCTCCGAGGAGTTTGGCGGCTGCGATGTGCAGGATGTCGTAGGCTCGATTACCAATAGTCTCAGTATGATTCTTTGCCAGAACTGTGGCCTTCGAGAAGATTGCGTCTGCCACAATGTCTGTATGCAAGCTGGTATCGACGCAAATCATGATGCGATCATCAGCAAATCAATAAGGTCCACGCATGTCTTCAAAGAGTTCATCCAAGTCTTGCTGCGTCAGCACCGTTTCCCCGGTGCGATCACGGAAACCAGTGCTCTGACTCCAATCTACTCTGGGTTCCGGTTGAGCCACAGGCGGGGCGACATGCTCACCTTTCACCATCACATCTTCACCCCGCTTCAGCCATCCGAGGACGGTGGGGAGGCGGGTTTCCAAGTCGTTTAAGGTTGCTGTTTTCATTGTAGAAATTTCCGCCACTGCTCTAACCTCGTCAAGTATGATTTCCTCATTCCAGAATACTCAATGGACGCTCGTCCTGCGTGCCAGCGGCGTGGGCGCGGAGGCGCAGGCGGCTTTGTCGGATTTGTGTGGGGCTTATTATGCTCCGGTGGTGGCGTTTCTGCGACGGGATGGGCGTGGAGAGGATGAGGCTCGGGAAATGGCTCATGCGTTTTTTGCGGGGTTGCTGGAAGGTGGGTTAGGCACGCCGGAGCAAGCTCGGGGGCGGTTTCGGAGTTACTTGTTGGGGGCGGTGAAACATTATCTTTCCAAGCAGCGGGAGGCGGCGGGCACGCAGAAGCGTGGGGGCGGGGTGGAGCATGTGGCGTTGGGTGCGGTGGATGTGCTTAGCCACGAGGGGGCAAGCTGCCCCCTCTCCTTTGAGGATGATGCGCTGGTGTTTGATCGGGAATGGGCGTTTACGGTGATTGCTCGGGCGTTGGCCGTTTTGGAAAGCGAGCATGAGCGTAAACCGGAGTTCTACCAAACGCTGAAACCCTGGCTGGACGGGGCGGCGGACGTTTCGCAAGCCGATGCTGCCGCCACGTTAGGCATGAGCGAGACCGCCGTGAAAGTAGCCATCCACCGGCTCCGCACGCGCTTCCGCGAACTGATCCGCGCAGAAGTGGCCGCCACAGTGTCTGATCCCAAGGAGGCGGCGGATGAACTGCGGCATTTGATCGAAATCGTGAGCCGTGGTTAGCAGCCCAAGGCGGTCCGCACAGTCCCCTGTGTGGCGGTCGGTGGCACTATCAGTTCGCGTTGGGATTCTTGATGAGCTGCACCGACAACTGGAGCCGATCATGGAGCGGGCCGGCGGGTTGGTTGGCGAGGGATTTTTCCAGGCTGGGCAAGTATTGCGCGGCGTTGGCTGACCCAGCCAATGCCAGTGCGGCCAAGCCTTGCTGGTTCGGGTTCATGGTCCCGTCGCTCAGCATCGCTTCAAGGTCGGCGGCTTGGCTGGCTTGGAGATACCGGGCGCTCCAATTAAAAACTAGATTGCCCAATTCGTTCAATGGGGCCTGCGGCTGAGTTGCCAGTTGAATCACGGCGTGGGCGGTAGCGGGATGGGGACAGGTCTCCAAACGCGCCAAATAGAGTTCGGCTTCGGCAGGCTTTTGCGCGAAATTTTGGGCCGCCTGGCCAGCATATAAACCAGGAATTTCCTGAGATTCCAAACGCTGGCGGAGCACGGGATCGTTGGTGGCATTCCAAGCGCTCAAAAGCTGTTCATTGAGTGAACTGCTGCTGGGTTGGAGTTGCAGACCTTTACGCAAGGCGTCGAGAAAGTTAGGTGAGTGGGTGTCGTAAGCGGCCAGCGACTTCGCTTCGCCTGTTAGGAAATGCAGGCAGGCGCTGACGGCCGCGTTCCCCATGGGCTCGCTCAGCCCGGCTAAGAGGGCGCGGAGTTCTTCGGTGCGCTCGCCCTGCGTGGCTTCGGCGGCAGCCATTTCACTCAGCACCTTCAGCGCAGCCAGAACGTCCTTCTCCGAACCGCCGGCAAGGATATCAGTCAGTGCTGCAAGTCGCTGATCGATGGGAGCGGTAGCGTCACTGAGGATGCTGAGGAGTTGCTCCTGAAGGGATTTGGTGGCTGGAGCCTTCGCTGCGCTGGCCTGCGAAGTCTTGGCTTTAGGATTGTGGGTGACCGAGGTTTCCGTAGCTGCTTGAGCTTGCTGATCTGGCCGGTGCTGCCACCAAACAACAAGGGCAGTGGCGCAGGCAACAACGATGAGGCTGAGGATGATGGGACGTTTCATGGCGAGT
Organism: Verrucomicrobiales bacterium; assembly: GCA_031411295.1. Classification (GTDB taxonomy): domain Bacteria; phylum Verrucomicrobiota; class Verrucomicrobiia; order Verrucomicrobiales; family V1-33; genus JAGNEJ01. The sequence continues at coordinate 18,801 of JANOAV010000114.1, forward strand.
GGTGGGAGGATAGCAGATGGTTAAGAAAAAGCCAGGCCGCACGAGGCGGCCTGGCTGGGCGAGCGGGCCCTGCGGCCCGGGTGG
>JANOAV010000115.1:0-23836 GCA_031411295.1 Verrucomicrobiales bacterium
GGCTACCCCTCCCACAAACCAAAACAAAATCATTACTAAATACCCTACCTTGGTGTGGGGCCACACCCCCCCCCCCACAACTCGCACCGCCCGGATCAGCAATGGTCCGGGCGGTTTTTTGTTGTGGCGGGCTAAATAAAGGAGATTGCAAATCCCGAACTCTGGAATACAACTCATATGAATAACCCGCTACTTACACTTACACGCCCGCAACCCAAGCCATCGTTCTACCCAAAAGCGTCCTCGCGGCAGCGCAGAAAGTTCCTAATTTCCAACAGAAATTGGAACAATTTGCCCGCACCGAAATTGCGTTGCATGAATTTCGGCAGGAGCGATACCGACCGGAGGCATTGAGCATCCTAGCCAAAGCCAAGCAGAAAGTGTCAGGGAAAAAGCTCCTAGAAGAGGACCGTGTCAGCTCGGTGAAAGATTTCTTGAAAAACTACCAAGCCATGATGGCTGGCTTATAGTTTGAGTCATGCTACGGGCTGAGCAAGTGCAGGTTAGTTGGTTCCACTTTCGACACTACCCTGTTGATCCAGATGATGTGGCTTTCGTGCTTGCAGCCATCAATGGTAAGGCCACACATTTGGTGACGAGAGACAAGCACCTTACGGATGTCGCCCACTTCTACCATGAATTTTCAACCTGTGGGGCGAAGGAATTTCTGCTAAAGATTGCACAAGCAAAAACGGGAAGCACCCGAGGAGAACCGGGAGACACCAAATATTCGATCGTCCCTGAGAGCTAACGCCGGAGTCGAAGGCGCTCTGATCGTCGGGAAAATCAATAACAGCAACGGCAACGACGGCTGCACCGCCGCCTCCATCAGCGGCCACAGCTACGACCACGGAGACATGGGCGGCATGATGTAACGTGGCGGGGGCATTCTGCCCCCAAGCCCACACGCATCAGCAGCACCAAAGCCGTTCGTTTATCAAAGAGCACGTCTCAAGCTCCTAGGCCAATTGGCTGCAAGCCCGCGCCACAACTCGCACCGCCCGGATCAGCAATGGTCCGGGCGGTTTTGGTGGGAGCAAGGAAAATACTCCTAACTCAATTCTCAAATTTTCATTTCTCAAAATTCCTTGCAAGAATCCGGGAACGATTTGCTTTCGCACTTGGAAGGGCCTTCAATACCAAAGTCACTTTTTACGACTCAACACACGGATCATCACGCGCTACGCTGGCTTTACTTCCACGCGCGGAAACAGTGGAACCCCTTCGCCCAAGCGGTGGCCGGGCTGGAGCAATCCCCACTGCAGATCCGCCAAGGTAAAACCAGCTGGGACCGTCCAGCCTAACTGCGTTTGGATTTTCTCTGCCGCATGAGGAATGACCGGAGCCACCATCACGGAGACGTGCAGGATGGCTTCTGTCAAATTCCGCAGGATGGCTGCCCGTTGGGGCTGTTGTTCGGCTTCCTTGAGTTTGAAGGGTTGGGTTTTCTCAATGTAGGTGTTGGCCAAATTCAGCACTTCCCAGGCTGCTGCGAGGGCTTTGTGGATTTGATAGGTGGCCAGCGCCTCTTTGGTTAATCCTGGCAGCGCGAGCACGCCCTGACGGAGTTCATCGGCCAGTTCGTCGTTGTAGGAGGTTTCTGGAATGACTCCGCCCAGATAATTGTTCGCCATTTTCAGGGTGCGGTTCAGCAGGTTCCCGAACGCGTTGGCGAGATCGTTATGATAGCGCATGATGACGCGATCCTCGCTCATATCACTATCCGCTCCCGTGGCGATATCACTGAGTAAATAATACCGCAGACCATCCACGCCCACGACGTTGGCGATGTCGTTCGGGTTCACCACATTGCCCAGCGATTTGGACATTTTTTCTCCACGCACGTTCCACCAGCCATGGACCAGGATGCGGGGGATTTGGGTGTCAAGGAAGCCGAGGGCGTGCAGCATGATAAGCCAGTAAATGCCATGCGCTGGCACCAGAATGTCTTTACCGATGATGTGGGCATCACAGGGCCACAGCGTGTCGAAATCCGGCAGACCTTCATTGCCCAGTTCCTTGGCTTTATAGCCCGCTCCGCTGATGTAATTGATGAGCGCATCGAACCAGACATAAGTCACATATTCGGCATCGAAAGGTAGTTCGATACCCCATGTTAGTCGGCTCTTCGGTCGGGAAATGCAGAGATCCTGCCCCTGGCCCATGGATTCTGCCACCGCATTTTTCAACATGCTCATCCGGGACTCCGGAAACACTGCTTGTGGATTGGCATCGAGAAATCTCACCAACCACTCCACGTGATCGCTGAGGCGAAAATAATAGTTTTCCTCCTCCCGTTCTTCCACCTGTCCCCACTCCTCGCCAAACTGGCCCGCTTCATTCCGATCCCGATCGCTCAGGAATTGTTCCTGGCGCACGGAATACATGCCCTTGGTGGACCGCTTGTAGATCTGACCAGCATCGAACAACTGCTGGAGGCAGGACTGCACCACCCGCTTGTGGCGCGGATCCGTGGTGGCCACCCAGCCGTCGTAGCAAACGCCCAGTCGCTGCCAGAGATCCGTGAATTGCTGGGTGATACCATCGACGAAGACCTCCGGCGTAAGCCCCTGTTTCTCCGCCGTCTGCTGCACCTTCTGACCGTGCTGATCCACGCCACTGAGGAAGAACACAGGCGCTCCGAACAAGCGGTGATAGCGCGTCAGCGCATCGGCTAGGATTTTCTCGTAGGCATGGCCGATGTGCGGAGCTCCGTTGGTGTAATCAATGGCGGTGGTGATGTAATAAGTCTTGGACATAGTGTTGCTGCCCGCACCATGCAGATGATTCCCCAAAGGGCAAACGCTTGGCGCACCTGCCAGAAAAATGTCGCTCCTACAGATTGCCGATCGCGTAGAGACCTTTTTCCGTGCGGATAAAGATCGTGCCGTCGGTCACCGCATAGGAGGCCAGCGTCCGCTCCCCTTGCAGCTTATTTTCTGCGAGCACTTTAAACTGCTGCTTGGCTTCAATGATGGTGCAGAGGCCGCTCTCGTCTTGCAGATAAATTTTGCCGTCCGCCAAAATCGGAGAGGCGCTGAAACTCTTGCCAACGCGTTCGTTCCAATAGGGTTCCCCGGTGAGGGCGTTGACGCAACTCGCCAGTCCACCATCATTGACCCAGAAAAGGTTCTCCCCATCCAGAATCATAGACGGCGTGCACGGTGGACGCTTGTTGGGGCCCACCTGCCATTTGACCTTGGTGGCCGTGACATCGCCTTTACCCGTGGGATCAATGGCGAGCACGTCCGGGGTATCGAAACTGGAACAAACATAGACCAAGCCGTTCCCATAGACCGGCTTGGGAACCACCGAGTATCCTTCGTAGGTGCAACGCCAGATTTCAGCCCCCGTGGCTGGATCCAGTGCGTTGACCATATCCGCTCCGGGACTGATAACCTGCTTTTTCCAATTCACCGTAATGACGGCTGGGGTGGCAAAGGAGAATTTCTTCTGGGCCTGAGTCGGGCGTTTGAACTTCCACGCCACCGAACCGTCCTTCAACCGCAGGGCCGCCACGTAGTTCTCTCCCCGGCCATCACAGGTGAAGATCAGATGGTTATCCACGATGACCGGCGTGCTGCCTGCTCCGTGCTGTGGTTGATAGGACAACTGCCGGTTCTCCCACACCCGCTTGCCGGTGAGGTCCAGACAGGCGGTGCCTTGATGGCCGAAGTGCACGTAGATCTTCCCTTCGTGGACGATCGGGGTGGGACTGGCGTGACTGTTCTTATGGTGAATGCTATCGGGAGCCTTGGCCCCGTCCTGCTTGAAGACTTCCACGTCCCAGAGCGTCTTGCCCGTGGCTGCATCCAGGCAGAGCGTGTGCAAGGTTTTGTCCGCCTTGGGATCGTCTTCCTTACCACTGGGGGTGATGGCGGCGGTTAGGTAAAGTTTCCCCGCCACCAGCACCGGAGACGACCACCCCTTGCCGGGAAGCTCCACATGCCAGCGCACGTTCTCCTGCTCCGACCACTTGGTCGGCAAGTTCTTCACATCCGTATGCCCATCCCCGGCGGGCCCACGAAACTCCGGCCAATCCTGAGCACTAAGCAATGGGGTAGCCAGGAGACTGGTTAGCAGAACGAGCGACGATGGGTGATGCATGATGGAAAATGGTTGGCGGATTAGACCCGAGACAATTTATTTAGCCGCCGCCAGGAGTTCGTCCACATGGCTCCAATTCACGACGTTCCACCAGGCGGTGATATAATCCGCGCGTTTGCTTTGAAACTTCAGATAGTAGGCGTGCTCCCAAACGTCAATGCCCAGCAGTGGCGCGCCTTGCTCGGCTTCCGGCACAATGCCTTTCATCAGCGGGCTGTCTTGATTGGCGGTGGAGGTGATGGCCAGACTGCCATCGGGTTTGGCAATCAACCAAGCCCAACCCGAACCGAATCGTTTCATGCCGGCATCGGCAAATTTGGTTTGGAATTCCTTGAAGGAGCCGAAAGCTTTCGTGATGGCTGGACCAATTTTCCCACTGGGATCGCCCCCGACTCCGGCCGTGCCCGCCTTGCCCATGAGGGACCAGAACAGGGTGTGATTGAAATGTCCACCACCATGATTGCGCGCGGCCATTTGGACTTTCTCAGGGACCTTGGAGAGATCGGAAATCAAGACCTTGGGATCGTCAGAGATCCCGGTTAGGCCGACCACCGCTTCGTTCAGCTTGGCGACATAAGCCGCATGGTGCTTGTCATGATGGATTTCCATGGTCTTGGCGTCCAAGTGCGGCTCCAGCGCGCCAAAGTCGTAAGGCAACGGACCTAATTTAAACGGACCGGTGGGCGGGGCATCAGCGGCCGAACTCAGGACGGTGCTGGCGGCAACCCCAGCAGATGTCAGGATGAAGGAACGACGGGAAACGACAGAAAGAGAAGTGTTCATAATAAGCGCAGCTTAGAAATGGGACTCGGGGAGTCGAGAGCAAAATTGCGTAAGGGATTTTCGGGCCACCACAGCTTAAAGCCTCGGTTTTTTGGCGGCGTTTTCTCAGAAACTTTCCGCCAGAAATATTTCTGAATGGATTGCGGACACGGATGCCCTGTGACCGCCCACCCTTAACCATTCTCACCATTCCAGCTCCCTGCGTCTTTACCTTCCCTTGGCTTGTTCCTGTCTCCTGCTTTCCTCCCCCAGCGTTGCGGCCATTGTGGTCATCGATAATCTGGGGGTTGGCACCCAGGGATTTGCGGCTTCTTTATCCGGGCCCGTGGCGACGGATTTTTTTGGGGATCCCTACGATAACCGGGAGGTGGCCTTTAGTTTCACCTCGGGGCCGGCGTTGGTGGCGTTGAGTGAATTGGCGTTTGTGTCCAACTTGGCGGGCTCACCCTCACTGAATTCCATTCAGGCGACCCTCAGCACCGGGACCGTGGCTCCCGGGGGACAAGATTTAATTGCGCTGGGACTGACGACACCAACCTCCAATACCCCGGCCACCCAATTGCTAACCATCACTCCATCCAGCCCGGTGCCCCTGACGCCCAACACCACTTACTGGATCCATTTTACCGTTCCCGCAGGAGATGCCGTTTACACGATTAACAATTCCAACGCTCCGGTCATCGCCTCCGGTTGGTCGTTGGACAACACGTGGTATTACGCCCCGGGAGATGTCTGGACAGAAGTTAGCAGCGGTCCCCAGGCGCGCATGCGACTCTCGGTAATCCCGGTTCCAGAACCAACAACTACGTCGCTGGCAGTGGTTGCGCTGGCGCTGATCCGGCGGCGGCGGTAGTGGGGTCCCAAGGGCTCCAAGTAGAGGATGAAACCCGAGCCGGGAGGGACTCCAGATCGGGGCGTTGGTCCCTCGTGATGACTCATTACCATCGCCTCTTGCAATCCAAGTCGGCAGAACTAGAATGCGCGCCATTCATTGCCCCTAAAAATTAACCTGTATGACTCTGGAACAACTCACTCCCCTGCTCTCTGCCGCTGTGGCGGAAAATAAACTGCTGCCTGCCAGTCGCGACAATTTGTTGGAACTACTGGGTGGATCTTCCACGCCAATGTATCTTCAGAGCGTGGGCGAACTCGTCACGGCGGGCGAGTGGGATGAGGTCAACGATCGCTTCTTTAAGAAACTCAGCTTCGGCACCAGCGGTCTGCGGGGACGCACGATTGGCAAAATTATCACCAGAGTGGAACAAGGTAACGGCGGGCCGAACGGCCGTCCGGAATTCCCCTGCGTCGGCACGAACAACCTGAACTTTTATAATCTCAGTCGCGCCACCCGAGGCTTGGCGACTTATGTGAATAAGTTCCTGGCGCAAACGAACGTCACCCGCCGGGGCCGCATCGTCATCTGTCATGACACGCGTCATTTCTCGCTCGATTTCGCGAAGTTTGCCGCCGCCATCTGCAATGACTTGGGCGTGGACGCCTTCCTCTTCGACAGCCATCGCGCCACGCCTGAACTCAGTTACGCCGTGCGTCAACTCAACGCAGACGCTGGGGTCATGCTCACTGCGAGCCACAACCCAGCGCACGACAACGGCTTCAAAGTCTATTTCAACGATGGCTCCTCCATCATTGATCCGCATGCCCCGGGCATTCTCGCAGAGGTTAACTCCATTACATCCGAAGCCTACGACAAAGTAGCGGCCGACGCCTGTGGGACCATCACGATGCTGGGGGCTGACATTGATGAATCCTACGTCACCCGATTAAAATCCCTCCTGATGGATCCTTCCATTCTGGAAAAAGGTCGTGCGCTGAAAGTGGTCTATACCGCCATTCACGGCTGCGGCGGGGTGCTGGCTCCGCGTATTCTGCGGGAGTTAGGATTCAACGTCCTCACCGTGCCGGAACAGGACATCCCCGACGGCCGATTCCCCACCGTGGCTTCCCCGAATCCGGAAAATGCCGCTGCTCTGAAAATGGGGATGGATTTGGCGGAAAAGGAAGGCGCGGACATCGTCATCGGCACCGACCCGGACTGCGATCGCATGGGCGTGGTGGTGCGGAATCAGAGCGGGAAGCTAACGTTGATCACAGGTAACCAAATCGGATCCCTGATGGCGTGGTATCGGATCAAACAATTCGTGGACCAAGGCATCATCAACGACGGCAACAAAGCCCATGCCGGCCTGATCAAAACCTACGTCACCACGGATCTCCAAGCCGCCATTTGCCAAAAATATGGCATCCATTACGTGGACACCCTAACTGGTTTCAAATATGTGGGAGCCAAGCTTGGCAAATACGAACACCTGCTGCCCGCTGACATCCAGGCCAAGTATCGCACCATGACCGACACGGAGACACGCGACGCGCATTTGCAGCACGGTCGCTTCTTCGTCTTTGGCGGAGAGGAAAGCTATGGGTATCTGGGCTCCGACTTCATTCGCGATAAAGACGGCAATGGAGCGGTGCTGATGTTTGCGGAACTGGCGGCCTATGCCAAGAGTCGGAACCTCACCATCGTGGATCTGCTGGATGAAGTGTATTGCCAATTCGGCTATTTTCAGGAGGAAAGCTACAGTAAAGCCTTCGAAGGAGCTGCCGGAGCTGCCGCCATGGGCAGACTCATGGCCTCCTACAACAACGAGCCCCCGACTTCCCTAGCCGGATTAAAGGTGGTGAAAACAACCGACTTTGGCAAGGATACGGTCATCGACCTCGAAGGCGATGAAGTGCCGAAGGAAAACATGTTGTTCTTCGATCTCGCGGACGGCAGCCGTTTCGCAGTGCGTCCGTCCGGCACCGAACCCAAGATCAAATACTACTTCTTCGGCCGCAAGGTGCCTGCCGCCGGCTCCGTGCTTTCCGCAGGCGAACTCCCAGCGATCAAGGCCTCCGTCAGCGAGAACCTCGCCAAACTCTGGGCGGATGTGCAGGCCGACATTGCCCGCCGGATTGCCTAACGTTTTATGAAATCATTTCTTCTCGCGCTGCTGAGCGGGTTGCTCCTGGCCGCCTGCTTTCCGCCGTGGGAGTTGACTTGGTGTGTCTGGCTCTGGCCGTGGCCCTTGCTGGCCGTGCTCTTTCCGCAAGGTGGCGTGGGACCGATTTCCAAGAAACGCGCTTTCGGTCTGGGCTACGTTTCCGGCTTGGCCAGTTGGCTTGGTTCCCTCGCTTGGGTGATCCAAGTTCATTGGGCCGGATGGATCGCGTTATGCCTTTATTTGGCGCTGTTCACCGCCGTCTGGGCGTTGCTGGTGGCTCGATTCGCGCGCTTGGCCAGCCTGCGGCACGCGCTCTGGGCCGCGAGTTGGTGGGCGTTAATCGAATGGTTGCGCAGTTGGTTACTTACGGGATTCAGTTGGAACCAATTGGGTATCGCCCTGCACCCGTGGCGCTGGTTGATTCAACCCGCAGAATGGGTCGGCTGCGTTGGCTTGGCGGTGCCCACGATGTTTCTCAGCCTAACCGCGTTCCTGGCGTGGCGGAAGCGGGCTTGGAAACGTCCGGTTTTTATCGGCAGCGGCATTTTGCTCGGTTGGTCGATGCTGGGTTATTTTCTGGAAATCCGCGCCCCGCAAGACTTCTATCCTAAAGGCCTCAACGTCCTCCTCGTGCAGCCGAATGTGCTGCAGACTGATAAATGGGCGGACATGGCGATCGAATATAGCGCCAGTGAACTGCCGGAAGCAGAGGTGCAAGCCGCTCTGGATCGCATCAATGCCCGCTATGAACGGCTGCATGAATTCGTTCGCCAAGCCACCAGCAAAGGCCCGGTGGATTTAGTCGTCTGGCCGGAATCCTCTTTGCACTACCCGTTTCATTTTCCGAAGACGAAAGAGTTTCTCGATAAAGTTTGTCAGGAGGGTAAATTCACTCTCGCCTGCGGTGGTGATGTGATCGAACTCACCGGGGAGGAAGAACTTGCCTATAATTGCATCATCGCCACCCGCACGGGTTACAATGACGCCGACATTTACCGCAAGGTGCACCGCGTGGTCTTCGGGGAGTTCATTCCCTTCCGCAAGCAACTCCCCTGGCTGGCCGATGCCATTGGCCAACTGATCCCGGCCGACATGGCCGCTGGCACCGTCACTGAACCCATGAAGGTCACCGCCAACGACGTGCAGATGATTCCCCTGGTCTGCTTCGAAGACACCGTCGCCCGCCACGCCCGCAAATTCGTCCGCCCCGAACGGCAAGTGCTGGTAAACGTAACCAACGACGGCTGGTTCAACCAATCAGGCGAACAAGAAATGCACTTCTGGAATGCCCGCCTCCGCTCCGTGGAACTCCGTCGCCCCTACGTCCGCAGTGCCAACACCGGGGTAACCGTTGCCCTCTCTAATACCGGAGACGTGCTGGGCCGACTCAACAAATACGAACCCGGATCGCTAACGGTGTTTGTCCCGGTGCCGACCGAAGCGGTGGTCACCCTCTATGCCAAAGTGGGTGATTTACTGCCCATCTGCCTTGGCAGTCTAACGTTCCTCTGGGCCTGCTATAGAGCCCGCCGGAGCTAGAACCGCATCGTTGCCTCCGCCCGCCAAGCGGTCAAGGTTGGGGATGGCTTCCCGATCTCCCCCAGCACCAAATCGTCCCAGCTTAATTCGGAAATCATCCTTCCAGATTCAAGGATAAGTAACCGTTGAACCCCAAGCCTTCCAGCTTCTGAAACTGTATGTGAAACGAGGATCATGGCACAGTCCAACTGACGTGCCCATTTATCCAGCAAATCAATCAATTCAATTTTCAGGGCCAAATCTAATGATCCAAATGGCTCGTCCAAGAGCAATGCCCTGGGGGAGCCCATGAGGACAGCACCAATGGCTACCCGTTGCTGTTCCCCGCCTGATAAATTTCCCGGGGTGCGTTTGGCGAAATCGGATAGCCCCAAATGATCCAGCAATGATTTTGCTAAGGCAAGGTGTGCTGCTTTACTGGTTCCTTCGGCACGTGGGCTGTGGGTTAAATGCTCCAAAACGGTAAGCGAAGGCCAAAGCCCCAGATCTTGCAGGATCATGCCGATACGGCGGCGGTGTGGCGGGAGTTGAGGACCGCCTGACTGGCTAGCAACCTCTCCGTCAATTGATATCACTCCTGCGTCTATCGGTTGCAATCCAGCGATGGACCTCAGCAGAGTTGTTTTGCCAGAGCCAGAGGGCCCTGCTATCGCCACTCGCTCGCCAGGATGAACTGCCAGCGAAACATTTTCCAGCAAGGTAGTCTTGCAGCTACTCTTAACGACAATGTTTTGACAAAAAATGATCGGACTAGTGCTCAAGGTGTTTTTCGATGCGAATTATAGATGCGGAAAATACGAGTTATCATGGCTCCGGAAATTATGACGATCAGCGCGAACACCAAGGGCATCAATAGCAGCACGGTCCCAAGGGAGGCCACCACCACTTCCGTTGAATTGTCCATGACAGCGAAGACGTGCGAACTGAAGGCCGTCCTTCCGGGCGGCGCAAGTAGCATGAGGCTAGTCACGTCAGCCAAGATCAAAAGTCCGATGCAGAAAACAGTCACAATCAAGGCTGGTGCTAGCCAGGGCGTGAGCACCCGTTTGACCCAAATCCAACCACTCGTGCCCATAAGTCGATGCCGGTCCCGCCAGGAGTGCGGAAAGGCAACAAAAGCAGGCGTGAGCAATAACCCAGCCACCGGAAACCATTGCGCACCCAGCACACAGGCCACCCCGGGCTCCGTGCTTAGAATCCTCCTGATGGGTTCGAACTCAGCACCAGCAGCTACCCAGCCTAGCGAACGGAAGACAAATGGAACGGTCGCTCCCAGCAGGCAGACTCCGATCCATCGGGGGTGTTTCACAGCATGGGATGCCAAGACTGCCCCGCCAAGCGTGGCCACCCCACCTCCGACGACAGCATAGCACACGGTGCTCTTCGCACTGCTCCCCCACAGCATTAGTGCCTCGTAAAAGCTTCTTTTCCCTGCGGTTTTAAATAACGGGGCCACGAGGCCGCCCGTTGGCAGCGCCAGGATCGCCAGCACCATCAGGAATAGCAAGCCTGCCTGCCACCATGCGGGGTGCATTTCGTGAGGCACTCCACCAGCTCGCACCAGCCCCCGTCCTGACTGCCGCTGCTGCCAAGCACGCTGCAGAAGCCAGGTCCCAAGGAGGCAAAAGGGAAGCAATAACAGCAACCCTACGCTCGCCTTAGCAGCGGCCTCGCCTATATTTTGTTTTGTCGCCAAAGATACCAGCACTTCTCCGGACAGCCCGTGCCATCCCATAATTTGCCCCGCCCCTGCATCCGCCGATCCCAAGAGTGCTGCCAGTGCGGCTGCTCCGATCGCGGTGGGAAATACTCGCTTGGCTGCTATCCACAGGATCCGCCGCCGCTCCAAGCGCAGAGCCAGGAATTCCCACTGGGCCCGGGGAATCTTATGGATCAACAAACTAACGGACAGGATTACCAGCGGCACAGCGGACGCCAACCCCGCGAAGAGCATGCCCCAGCGCCCATCGAAAGCAGCATACCATGCCCTCGGAGTTACACTACTGAGAAAGGACCACCCAATCGCCCAAAGGAATGGTGGCACCACCAGTGGCAGGGCGCATAAAACTTGGATGACCCAGCGCCAACCAGATGAGACCAACCCCAGCAGCACCCCTGGGAGCCATCCGATTCCAACGCCCAATCCCATCACCATTACCACCTGCTCCAACGAATGTCGGGCTGCGATTTGCCATCCCCGCTGTTGCACCCACCACATGAAGCCACGACCAGATCCGGCTGTTGCTTCAGCCACCAGAAAAGGAAATGGGAGAAGCCACAGGAGCACCACCAAGAAAAGTGGCCATCGGGAATATGGAAAATTGCCCTTCATCTTTGCGAATCCACCCAGGAGGCAAGGGACCCATTCAATTCACGTTCCATGATCCTATTAACTTCCTGCCACTCGGCCGCCGACAATGGTGGCGGTAAACTGAATCCGCGAAATTTTTCTGGCGGTTCTACTCCCTTGTGCTGCGGCCAGTGGGCTGCTTCACTTGCGGCCAGCATTGCTTCGGCCGACTTCCCAGAAAGCCAGGAGGCGAGCCGCATGGCTGCGGCGGGATGCGGAGCCCCTTTCATCATCACCACGGCTGATGGCAGCAATAGCCCCCCCTGCTCGGCCGAGGTGGGAATGATGCCGTCCACTGCTTTCCCATCCAGCCAAGCGACATGGAGATCATCACTATCCGTCAACCCAAAGGCAAATTCGCCAGCTCCAACTCTGCGCCTCACCTCACCGTTGCTGGCCACCATCCTCCCCCCATTTTTTGCGAAATCGTCAAAGAATCTCCGGGCTCCATCCTCTCCCCAGACGCGATATAATTGAGCGGCATGCACGGCCGTAGTGCCAAAGAGCGGGTTAGCGATACAACTGCGGGAGGCATATTCTGGAAGGGCTAGATCACGCACCGAGACTGGACGATGCTGGTTGGCTGGCGCAAGCTCCCGATGCACGATCATGACGCGAGCCCGGGCTGCAGAGCCCATAATCCGACCTTCCGCCAACCGCATCTCGCTGGGAAGAGTCGAAGTTTCCTCAGAATCAAAGGCACCCAACATCCCTTGCTTATCCAAAGCAAATGCGCGAGCCACGTCCCCGCTCCAAAATACGTCAGCCACCGGACTCGCCTTTTCTGCTAGGAGGCGGGTCAAGAGGCCGGTGCTCTTTGCCGCTTCGGTATCGCATATCATTTTCACGGTAATCCCCGTTTCTTGCTCAAAAGCATCGGCTGCACGGCGGGCATACGTTTCGTCGATACTACTATACAGCACGACTTCGGGCTTGGATGGACTTGGACCGCATCCGCTAAACAACCCCGCAAGCGCAGCTAAGAGCAGCGCCAACCGGGAGACAGTTGGAGGTTGGCAGGGGAAGGGGCGTGGCATGGATCTACGGGTTAAGGAAGTGTCACTTTAACCCGTCCGCTACGATGCTGTCGACCCGTAACCGTCACACTGTCAGGGACTCTTACCAACTCCCATCCGTCTCCAAGATCCACCACCACCGGCACGCCGGAGGCTGGACTCCAAGCAGAGAGGTCATCAGAGAACTGCGGGGTATAAACTAGATCGCTCCCCCTGCGACGCAGATACTCTAGCACGAGCCTTGTATCCCCCCCCGAACCCTCCATTTGCGCAATTGGCAACCGCCCGGTCGAGCCGCCGCCCGCCGCTCGACGTCCCTTCGTCGGATCTAGATTGAAAGCAAACTCCACAAGGTTAGTGAGGCCATCCTTGTCGAAGTCAGCTAGGGGAACAGCGTTCACCCCACTGAGGGCGAATTGAGTTTGCCATTGCTGGAAAGTGGTCGTGGTCGGGGCCGTGAGCCCAGTCAGTTCGTCCAACCAGACTGCGGAAAATGGGTAAGACGTGCTGGTCCGAACCACTTCCCAGCGTAATTGGTGGGACGAGGCATCGACCGTCGTAGAAACCTGCGCCCAATTAGTATTGCCCGAAATGGTAGCGGTCAGGATACCGTCCACAAAGAATTGCACCTGCCGCCCAACATCAGCGCGCCACCAGAATTTCACCAAGGTGGCACCTTGAATGGTTGTCTCCAGCCAACCGTTACTGCCATCCGAGGGCGACGGCATCAGCACCGCATCGATGACGTCATGGGCGACGGCTGTTTCCACACCAGCTGCCGACATGGCAGCCGGACCTGCCGACCACGTGAGTCCAGGTGTATCCATGGCATTAGCGATGGGGTAATTGCCATAAGCAGTGAAGTGTATCTGATCCACCCACCCGCGATTCGATCCCGTAAGCACCCCAGCATCCGTTCTGTAATTCCACTCAAAGGAATGCCGGCCTTCAGGCACTGGGACGACAATTTGCCGCCAATCTACTTCTCCGCTCATGTAGTAAAATTCACTGCCGTCCGTGTAGAGCCTCAAATAATCCCCGCTGGCTTCAGACGATACTTTGGCCCAGTAGGTCAACAAGCCCGGTCCATCAATATAACTAAACATCCAAGATACTTGGCTATCCAACAACGCACCCGCCTGTGCCGCATCCAGCCCGTCGTGCTTTACCGTAGTTTGCCGATCCCACGGAGCATTCCCCCCAGTTAGGAACAACATAGCAGGCTCATCCACTGCATCATTGAGCGGTGGACTTGCGGCAGTGGTGAACGATACCTGATCCAGACTGGCCAAGCCTTCTCCTGGATTGCTGGTATAGTTTTTTTCATGCGTCCAACGCACCACATGACTGCCCGCAGGGATCGTCATCTTTCGGGTCTCCCACACTGGTGCCGAGGTGCCACGAATGTAGCCCCATTCATCCGCATTGATCGAAAGCCGCAAATAGTCGCTTGAAGAGGTGGACAGCTTCCAGTTGTAACTCAAGGTTCCGGGTCCAGTAAACGTTGCCTCCACCCAGGAGACGCTTGGCAAAGTCGTCGTTCCCGATATCGCCTCATCCGTGGTGCCATTACCATTGGAGAATCCCAGCCATGGATTCGCTCCTCCTATTCGCCATGAGACGCCAGTTGTATCCAGAGCGGCTGCCAGACTCACCCCTGACAGAAAGGTAACCTGATCCAGCCACGCGGCATCGCTTCCAGCCACCGTGGAACTATTTTTTGAGTAATGCCAACGACAACGATGCGCCCCCGGTGCGAGGTAATGCGCTTGCTGCATCCAATCCACCTCTCCTGAGATGTAGTTTTGTTGGTCCACATCATCAACATAGCAGCGCAAATAGTCACCGTATTGCTGGGAAGAAACTTTCCACCAATAAGTAATCGTGCCTGGCCCTGTAAACTCCATTTCGAACCACGATGATTCACTATGACCTATCACTCCACTCTGAGCCGCATCACTCCCGTCATGTTTTGTAGTTGTGGTCCTGGCCCATGCGGAAACGCCACTTGCGGTTACTGGATTCCCCACTGGTTGATCGACCGCGTCAGCCAATGGTGGCAGAGCAGTTGGCGTGAACACAATTTGATCCACATAGCCTTGGTTAGCCCCAGACGAAGAACTGGTGCCCTTTTGAAAATTCCAGCGCACGGTATGTGTGCCACTGGGCAATGTGCGAATCATTTCCTGCCATCCAACCGAGCCCGTGATCGCAGCTATTTCAACGCCATCCACGAGCAATCGAAGGTAATCGTATCCGGAATAGGCGGAAATGCTCCAGAAATAGGATAACGTGCCTGGGCCCGTGATCGTCGTTTCCATCCACGACTCCTGCCCTCCACTCACCAAGCCAGAAGCCCCCCGATCAATCCCGTCATGGGAGAGCGTAGCCGCAGGCTGCCCTTCCCACGGGGTCCCTCCGGTCGTCAGCGGCAAGGCGGTATCCACCCCTGCTGCCAAGGAAATCAATGGAGTCACGGATATTTGATCCACCCACGCCCCATCCCCAGCCCCAATCGTCCCGCTGTTCTTGGTATATTGCCAATAAATCCGATGTGCCCCGGGACTGATCATCCGCTCAAACTTCGTCCACGGGACCTCGCCACTAGCATAAATGTAACGATCCGTGTTTTCGAGGTAAAATTCCAAATTATCATTCCCGCTTAGCGAGGACAGTTTATACCAAAAACTGAGAATGCCCGGCCCAGACACCGTGGTTTCATACCACGAATTCTGGTTATTCGCCAAAGCGGGTGATTTTAGTGCATCAACGCCGTCATGGGTTACAGCAGTTTGCGACGCCCAGATTGGCACCCCGGAGGTGCCGCCAGTTACGAAGGGACTTGCCACAGAAATATCTAGGGCTGCGGCCATTCCGGCATTGGCATTTGGGGTAAAAGTAACCTGATCGATCCAGGCCGTCGTCGAAGCTGGAGCATTGGAGGAATATTTTTCAAACCGCCACCAGTAGAATTGCTGACCGACCGGCACCTGCTGGGTTATTTGCACCCAGTCAACGTTGCCAGAAATAGAGTTGATCGAGCTTGAGTTCTGAAAGAAATAAAGTCGATCGCTCGTCGTCGATCCGATTTTCCACCAAAAACTCAGGGTTCCTGGGCCAGTCACCACCCCGCCGATATATGTTGATTCATTCTGGCCGATGGCTCCAGCTTGGGCGGCATCCACACCATCGTGCGTCACAGCGGTCTGCCGGTTCCAAGTGCCGTTGATACTCGTATGCCAAGACCACGCAGGATTGTCGATGGCATCGGCCAGCGGCGGCGTGCTTGAGGGGGTAAATGTCACCTCATCCAGATATGCGGCGTCATCCCCTTGGATTGTGTTAGCATCCTTCTCATAAGACCAGCGGATGATATGTGGTCCAGGGCTGAGCGCAGAGGAGTAGGGTTGCCAACCGATCTCCCCGCTGCGTTCACTCAGTTTGTAGCCATCGACATAAAATCTAGCGTAGTCCCCGTTGGTTTCTGAGGACACCCTCCACCAGAAATTCAGCGTTCCCGGGCCATTCACCGTAGTTTCTACCCAGGACGAACTGTCGTTTGGTAGAGTAGGGGAGGCCGCAATGTCCACCGCATCATGAGCCAAAGATGAAGTGAATCCCGACCACATTCCAACTCCGCCAGTTGTAAGGGTGAGCCCACTGCTGTCCAAGGCGGATGCCAATGAAACGCCGCTACTTGGCAAGAAGGCCACCGCATCCACCCATACAGAGTTTGTCCCTGCCGAACTAAACGGACGCACGAACTCCCAAGATACCGCCAGCGCACCTGGGGGAACTGCTTTGGTAACCTGCACCCAATCTTGCTCCCCACTTATTCGGTTCGTAAGCACACCATCCAGCAGGAGTCGGAGCCCCTCGCTAGTGTTTGTGGTGCTGGCACAGGAGGATTTCCACCAAAAGCTCAATACTCCAGGTCCCGTGAACTTGGAAGTCATGCGGGCAGTCTGATTGGAAGCGGTCAGAGGGCCTGCCTGAGCAGCATCAGATCCGTCCTTAGTGGTAGCGGTTTGTCGGACCCAAGGAACGTCCCCGGTGGTGCTCCAATTCTGGGAGATAGCGTCCACCGCATCCCCCAGCGTTGCTCCTGGCGTCCACATCACACTGTCGAGATACGCCGCATCATTCCCATTAGAATAATTGGCATCCTTGCTGTAACTCCAGCGGACGGTGTGGCTGCCTGATGGCACCGCCAACGCAAATTGGGACCATCCAGGCGAACCGGAGATTGCACTTTGAACTGTTCCATCCAAGAGCAGGTTTAAAAAATCTGCCCCGCCATAGGAAGAAACACTCCACCAGAACGACATCGTTCCAGGCCCCGCCACGGTGGTCTCCACCCAGGATTGCTGACTGTTCCCGATGATTCCGCTCCGGGCGGAATCCACCCCGTCGCGAGCTACCGCCGATGTTCCATCCGTTATCCAAGGGGCTGCGCCTCCGGTGGAAAATGCCAACGCAGTATTATCCAAGGCATTGCCCAGCGTCGGGGAAGGAGTGAAACTAACTTCATCCAACCACGCAGCATCTGCGCCCGCCACTGTTGTGGAGTCCTTGATATATCTCCAGCGCAGCTTGTGTTCGGTGCCCGTGAGGTAAAGTTGCACCGACACCCAGTCCTGCTCGCCATAGATTCGTTGTTGGCGGGTGCCGTCCAGCCAGAACTCCATTAAGTCCCCGGCCCCTGAGGAACTGCTGGAGACCTTCCACCAAAAGTTGACAACCCCGGGTCCCACCGCCGTGGATTCCAGCCATGCCTCCTCGTCATCCACAATCGGTGGACTCTGGAGGGCATCAACACCGTCGTGCTTTACAGCGGTTTGGCGATACCAAAGGTCCGCCCCACTAAGCGTTAAATTTATACTCCCGGGCGTATCGATCCCATCTGCTGCTGGCGTAGGTGCAGCAGGCGTTACCCCCACTTTGTCCACCCATCCCATGTCCTCTCCAGCATCATAAATGTCATCCTTCTGATACACCCACCGAACCGTGTGACTTCCACCCGTTAGCGTCCGCGCCACGGGTTGCCAGGGCGTTTGAATCAACCGTTGTTCGGAATCAAAACCATTGCCCGTGATGCTGTGGACCAATTCCCCATCGACATAACACCGCAACCAGTCTCCGGTCCGGCTGGTAGAAGTGCTCCGATCACAAGAAACCCGCCACCACCAAGACAACGTCCCCGGCCCGGCTACTGTCGTCTCGATCCAGCTTTCCTGCCCCGCACTAATGTTGCCGGAATGGACCAGATTCGTTCCCTCTGGCGTGGCCTGTTCATTTTCACCCAGCCATGGCACACTACCACCAGTAGTCCACGTCAGGTTTCCTTGCGCGGCTGCCGTCGCCAAGGCCACTGGTTGATAAAAATTAGCCATTAGCGTTCGATGCGCACTCATGGTCAGCGACAGACTTGGCAGGAAACTGGAGAAATCTCCCGACCACTCACGGAACTGCCAACCCACCGCCGGAGTTGCCTGTAGCGTCACTCGGGTGCCCGCCGGATAGCGTCCTGTGGCGCTCAGGGGATTCGCGATGATCCGACCATTCACGGCTTGCAGCGTGAGGCGGTAATTGCGGGAGGTGTTGCTGTTGGCATTCGTCCCGTCCTCGAACTCCTCCGCATTGGTCACGCCGTCTGTATCGGAATCCTCATCGCCACGTTTAAGCAAATTGCCAAATTGCGCTGTTTCCCAAGAATCCCCCAAGCCATCGCCATCGGAATCAATATATAAGTGGACCGCCGTGCTGTTCAACGCCCCGGATGGAGTCGTCACAGTCACGGTATAATCCGCCTCATCCCCCGCAACTGCCGACGTCAAACTAAACGCATCCCCCGTTTGCCCCGCCACCGACGTTCCTCCCTTTTTCCAAACCACCGTGTCTCCCACCCGCTTCGCCCAAAAGGCAGAAAACCGAGCTGCTTCCCCAGGCTTCACCACGAGACGGGATGGGAGCACGGTCACGCCCGTTGCAGGAATGACGGCGGAGATTTGCTGGAGGTTGCCTGCGGGGTCGGATTGTATTGATGTCTGAGCTCGACTGGCACAAATCGAAAGAGCCAATATTGAGCAGAAACGGATTGTCCTTGTTAGGTCAAGGCGCACAATTTGCTCAATTCCTGAAGTTAAAATAATTCTCATAGAAACAATTGTTGCAGCTATCGTCGACATGAGCACTCATCGTTACTTTCCGCATCAACTCGGGATATAGCTGAATGGACAAGTCCATGGCCTTTACTATTCACAGCGGAGCCGCCCATAAACAGCGCTCCTACCCATCCTCGTCGCCATTTCCACTTACCTAAATAAAACGGCCCCAGCACATCTCTGGCTGCCACTGCGCCTCGGCGTCCGCTCATGTAGAAACGCCCATTGGTAAATTTGGTAATTCTGGAGAGGCGCGAGACGGAGTTAACAACAGAATAACCGCCCGCAAGAAGCCCAACAGCAAAGCCGGTGATTTGACCAGCATTATACGAAGCGGAACATTTATCAAGGTTTTGGGCGAAGCCAGCCCATTGCGCTACGTTAGAAGCCTGTCCAAAGGTCAAGGAGTCGGCGACTCCGTAGAAGAAATTGGTCGCACCGCCACGCGTAATCCAATCGCTGGTATCATCCAACCAATCGAGACCTAATGGATCATACCTATTAATTGGTCCATTCTCGGTATAAGCTAATAGATTTGATCCCCCAAGTTCTCCGCTTGGATCCCTGCTAACCCACCGTCCCTGCCCGGCTGCATAAGCCCGATACGGAGCCAAGTGCAGCCCCGACCGCCCATGCCAGAAATGCCCCGTGAACGCAAAACTCGCCAGCGGAGTCGCGTTGGAGAAGCTCGGTTGGCCCCAGGCGTCATAGCTGATGCGTTCCTTGAGGGTTCCGGCGGTGTCCACTACTTCCCGAATACTTCCGAGATGGTCGAAGGTGTAAAGGTGGATGCCTGTCGGGCTGCCTGAAACGCCTTGGAAGCCTTGGGCATAGTAACGTTGCTGGACAGTTGTGCCTGCGGCATCCCGCCCCTCACAGATTTGCAGTCCGCACCAGAGATAGGTGACTGCTGAAGTAACCGTGCCGTTGGTTTTCTCCGTGATTTTCACCCGACGCCCGAGGCCGTCGTAAGCGAACTCCGTGCGGGCGGTGCCTTGATTGACGGCCGTGAGACGGTTCTCGGCATCCCATTCGTAGGTGGCGGGCGTTAGCGTGGTGCTGGCGTTTGTCAGCTCGTTCAGGGTGTTATAACTGAAATTGCTGGCTACGCTGTTGATCGTTTCCTTGGTCCGATTCGAGGCGGTATCGTATTCCCACGCGGAAGATTTCAGGGTGGTGGCTCCCTGCTTAACCACGGCGGCTGCGAGTTGGTCGGCACTATCATAACTCAACTCCCAAGTCTGGGCACTCGCGGTGTCATTCTGCTGAGTCCAGTTTTGAATGCGGCCTTCTGCATCGTAAGTGTAATCGAAGGTGGAAATGGGAGTCGTGCCACCGGGTTTGAGATTGCGAATGCGGGAGAGGCGACGGTCCTGCGCATTTCCCAGATAGGAAAACACCGTGCTCATTCCGGCGGAGTGGGAGACACTCGCTAGGCGGAAGGTATTCGGCACATAAGCGTAGGTGAAGGTGCCCAGAGGATTCGTCACGGAAGAGGGCCGACCCGCAGCATCGAAGACGGCCGTTTCCGCCGTGCCGTTGATGCTTCGATTCGTGGGCCGACCCAGCTTGTCATAGGTGTAGGTGATGGTGTCATTGCTCCAAGGCCCATCCACGCTGGCGAGTTGACCCGCACCTTGTGAAGCACCGCCAGTGATCGGGAGGTAGGAATAATTCGTGGTGCCGATCCCATCCGTCATGCTGGCGATGCGGTTGAAGAGGCTGTCATACGTGTAGTTCACGGTGGGCGTCGCAATCGGGGCATCAGGGTAGGAGACAGAGCGCAGGGTGTCATCCAGATAGTAACTGTATAAAGTGGTCTGGTTCTTCTCGTCGATGCGTTGGGCCAACCGACTCGTTTGCGGCTCATAGAGGTAATTGATTTTGGAGCCGTCGGCATATTCCTTGGCAGTTACCCGACCCTGCACGTCGTGAACCCAGCGGGTGGTGCGTCCCAGCGGATCGGTGAGACTTTTCATGTCCCCACATTTACACCAATCAAATGCCACCGACCGATTTGCCGGATCCGTCGTTTTTACGAGCTGCCTCAAACCGTTGTATTCAAATGTGGTGATGCGCGCCAAGCGGTCGCGTCGGCTGACCCGATCCAAGCGATTGTAGGTAAAGGCTTCGTAAGTGGCGTCGGGATAGGTGATTTTCGTTACCCGATCAAAATCATCGTAATCATAGGTCAAAGCGTAGCCATCCGGCCCAGTCACGGTTCGGGGCCGCCCATTGGCATCGTAAGTAAAGCTGGTGGTATCCCCCGTGCCAGGCAATGGACCATCCACTCCGGTGAGGTAGCCGTTCGCATTGTAGGTAAAGCTAGTCACCTCATTGTTGGCATTGGTGACCGTCAAAGCTTGTCCCCGTGCATTGTAGGTCAGAGTGGTCACTTGCCCGGCCGCATCGGTAACGGTGAGTGGCAGATGCTGACTGTTATAGGTTATGGCGGTGAGCCGCTGAGATGCCCCACCAGTAGTTTGCCGGGCCTCCGTTAGATCCAAGCCATTGGCAGCGTAAGTAAAATCAGTGGACCGTCCCAGAGGATCAATCGTCCTAGTGGGGAGTCCATTCGCATTGTAAGCCATTTGCACAACCTGCGGACTTCCATCCGCCAGCACGCGGAGAATTTTTTCGGGGCGGGCTCCTTTTCCTGGGTAGTTGGGCAAGCTTCCTCCTGCGGTTTTTTGGGCACCTGAAGCCCCAGGGTAATTGAACCACACGCGATCCTCAAGCGGCTCCTTGATGGCCTCGATAATTGGCTGCACATTCCAGTTCGTATCGGTATACCAACGGTAATTGCGAGCTGCTTTCACATCTCCCGGAGCCGTGGCCATCGCCACCTTACCCCAGTAGTAACTGTTGCGGAACTGAAGACGGGAATTCTCCGCGAAAAATGCCACTGGCTTCCCTGCCGCAAAGAAGGTGCGAGGCGGCGGGTTGCCTGTTTCGATAGCAGTGCCCGGATCGGCGTATTGCACCCGTTCTTTGTCGCCTCGGGTGTCAGTGACTTCGATGGTCCGGTCCCAAGCGCTGCTGCCCTGCGTCTTAGCGAACAAGGTATCGCCATAAGGCGTAGTGAGCTTCTCTACGAAATCACCGGCTGTGGAATAAACGAAGCTGGAAACGAGTCCGATTACGTCAGTAATGCTGGTCAGTTGTCCGGCAGCGTTGTAGGCCAATGTTGCTTGGCGAGTGAATGGATCCCGGACTCTGGTGATTTTCAGCGAATCAGTGGGATGCTCGTAAAAGAGGGATGTTTGCTGTCCGATGGCATCTGTAACTGTCGTCAGGCGAAGCTGGGCATCGTAGGTAAAAGTGATGCCATTTCCCTGAGGATCAAACTGCTGCCGCAGATAGAGTTTCGTGGGATTTGCCGCATTGTTGGGCACGTCATAGACATCGCGTGAACCATCTGGGTGGAGGAGTTCATAATTTGTGCTACTGATCCTTTTAGTGATAGTAAATTGGCGATCATGTGGGCCGAACTGCTGCGTTGCTGCGTTGTAGTAAACCACCCTAGTTCCTCCGCCCGGTGGGCGAATACGAGCAGCGCTGCCAGTGACTAATGTGCCCGTAGGAGGTTCAATCCAGGAAACCCAATTCACAGTCCAAAGCCGACCAACATTAGAGTGTGCAGGAGCTGCGGGAGATCCTGTATCCAACTCATTGTTGCTGACCATAAATCTTACTGACGGTCCAACGGGCGGATCGTAACCCACCGGGTTGTCCATTAGTCGGACGGCAGCCAGCTGAGGCAATAAAGTATAACCAGCCATCCCGGATGTGTTACATTGCCCACCCGTCGTGACGGGGGCGTCATTTGCTTCGTCCGTAGGACCTGTGGGATGGGTTCCGTCGCGCCCAAACAATCCAGCCCCCTGCGCCTCAGAAATGCCCGAAAAACCTGTCGGCATAGCCCCAGCGGCTACGACAAAATTTCCACTGCTCATCTGTTCGATGGCTTCGCGACTCACCCAACCGTTAAACTCCAACCCCTTGTCCTGTAAGAAATACTGTCCCTTGGCTTCATCAGCCTCCAGGACCGCACAGTAGTGTCCTTCCTTTGTATGCAAAACGGAAGGAACCGGAACCGGGGCCGCAGGATCTTGGCGACGCACCATCTGCGCAGGCCAACCCAGCTGGCCAGCAAAAGTCTGAACCTCGCTCATGGGTAAGCCAGTTGCGATATAATCTGCCGTAATTTTATCCAGCCGAATCGGATCGAATTCCATTCCTGCATGATTCAGAATGGCATTTAATGCCCGAGGACCGCACATGACGTTCTGCGCTCCCGTATGAGCTATTAACCAGGATGCTTGGCGCGCCCGCAAGAGTCGTCCTTCCAGAGAGCCATGATAGGGGCGTCCTTCATTGTCGGCCAACAACTGTTGGAGTGCGGAGGCATCACCCTTGCCCATGGCAAGGTCTAAAAGGAGGGCCAATGCTTGATCTGCTACCAACAGGCTATTCACCTCGCGACGCTTGTTCAGCCCTTGCCACAGAGACTTGGCCGCTTCCCAACTATCAACGAAATATCCCCGTGCAAAAAGACCTTTTGCCACCTCAAGCTGAAGTGTCGATTTCCAGCGCGAAGGGACGTTCCCCTCAACATATTTTTTGAGATGATCCCAAGCTTCATCGCGAGCGAGAGTGCGGTGCGCTCGCAGAAACGGCGCCAGAGCGGAATTCTGTTGCTCTCTCCCTCCAGCTTCCTCCGCATCCACCGGCACTAGTGCTTACTTGCAATAGTTAACAAATGTGAAATAAGTGGGGATGAGCCGCTCCATCAAACCGCTGAATTTAACGAACGACGAAAAGGTCACCATTGAAGCCCTAATCCGCAGTCCGCAAAGCACGCAGGGACAGGTC
>JANOAV010000116.1:0-22866 GCA_031411295.1 Verrucomicrobiales bacterium
ACGATCGTGCCAAGCCATTCCTTCTCATATTGCTGATCTGGCATCCCTGCCGGGATGCGATTCTTTCGGGCCTCTAACCGGGGGTATCGCTACCGCTCAACCCCCGGCTAATTTCTGTGATCCCTCCGGGATCACCTCAGCTTGAACGCAACTTGGAATAAGACCATTTCCAGAAAGCAAACGGTAGAATGCAGATCAGCCCAGCGGGCTGTCTGCCAGGGTTGCTTAGGGGACGAGCGAGCGGCCTTAATGGCATTAGCTAAAGCCTTGGAGATTGACCCGGGATATTCTCTGGCTATCCAGAATCAAGACCTCATCCCACTAGCGGCCTTGCCAGCATCTTCTCGTAGATGTCGAAGTAGGCTTTGGCGGTGGTTTCGTGATTAAACTGCTGGCTGGATTCCTGCATGATGCGGGCGATTTGCGGGCGCTTGGTTTCCTCTGGGAGGCGATGGAATGCCATCGCTTGGTCGATGGCCCAGCGGAAGCCAGTGGTGTCGAAGTAGTCGAAGAGGAAACCGTTGCCTCGATTTTGCTGGGGTTCCAAGAACTGCACGGTGTCTTTGAGGCCGCCGGTTTTGTGGACCACGGGGAGGGTGCCGTAGATCGGGGCGACCATTTGCGGCAGGCCGCAGGGCTCAAAGGATGACGGCATGAGCATGAAGTCGGCCGCAGCGTAGCCTAACCGGGAAAGGTTTTCGTCGAAATTGCAAACCGTCACGCGGCCACCGAGATCGTGGTGCCGGACGATATCGTGGAAATGACGTTGGTATTCTCCGTTGGCCACGATGGCGACTTGGAGGTTCTCCGGCCAATAGTCGGCCACCAGGCGGTAGAGCATTTGCGTGAGCAATTGTGGGCCTTTTTGCACTGGATCCAAGCGCGAGGGCCAGAAGAAGAGCGGGGCCTTGGGATCGTGATTCAGGCCGGTTTGCTCACAGAAGAGTTTACGCGCAGCAGCTTTGCCTGCGGGGAAGGTTTCGTGGGAATAAGTCAGTGGCAGGGCTTCGTCCGTGGTGGGATTGTAAGAAGCGTCTGGGGCGTTGAGAATACCGGCGGCACAATCGGCGTTGTATTTATTGCGCAGTTCGGAACGCACGGCGGGCGGGACGTTGACGTGCTGTCCGTTGACGACTTCCTCCAGGAAGGTGGGGCTGACGGTGTTGATGAAGTGGGCCGCAAAAATGCCGCTGGCCATTAAGTCCACGGGGTTGTTCCAGCGGTCATGGAAGTATCCACCGGGAGGTTTCGTGTAATAGAAATGCTGCGCAAAGGGGGCCGCATCCAAACCGGTGCTTTCGATCCGCTCCACCGTTAGGTTTTCCGAGTGAATGTTATGCACCGTGAACAAACAAGGGATGCGGAAGCTGCGGGCAGCCGCTGGCACCAGGCCGGTCATCCAGTCGTTGCAATGAATGAGGTCTGGTTTCACATGCCGGATGATGCGGTTAATGACTTCGCGCTGGAAGGCTAGAGCGATCAACGGGTTCTCTCCGTGATAGCTGGAATAGACTTCGTTGCGATAATAAAACAACCGATCTTCCGCCAAGTGGATGCGCTCCTCCGGCAGTTTCTTCCGCATCTTGGAAAGTTCCCGACTGAGAATGTTATAGACATCCGTGTGGAACATTTGCCGATAGTTCGGCAGGGCGACATGGACATCCGCCCCCAGTTCAAACAGCGCGGAAACTAACGAGGCGGAAACGTCGGCCATGCCGCCAGCCTTGGCGCTCATGTATTGCGTGGCGTTGCCCATGCCTTCCGGCAAATAGGTGATTTCTGGGGTGACTACAAGAATTCTAGGACGGCTGATCATTTGAATTGCAGGTTAGTTGGTGGCGGGGGTGGCCCAGGTAACGTAGCCCGGAGAGGTGACCTGCCAAGAGGTGCCAGCTGGAATGGCGCGGGCGGTGAGCCCGAAACGTCCGCTCTCAGCCATTGGCAGTTCGGCAGCATAGTCAAACCAGCCAGAGCCGTGATCAGCGCCCACCGTCATCGGCACAAAGCGATGTTGGTGAATTTGATTCCGTGAATCCGCCGGGCCATGGCACAGCTCCACGCGGACTTCGTCGGGCCGCAAGTGGCCGAGGCAAACGGTGGTTTTGACATTGAACGTATCCCCCGCATAAAGCGTGGCAAGATCACGATCGGCGGCGGGTGGTCGGACAATGACATTGCCCCACTGGGCATCCAGACGCTGCCGCTGGGAAACCAAGCTGCGGGCAGCATGGGCGTCGTCCTGGAGCAGGCGACGGTAGTTCTCGGAAGCGGGCTTGTAGAAGTAATCCCGATACTCGCTCACCATGCGACGGGTGGTGAAGAAACCGAGCGACATTCGCAGACAGGCCTTCATCATTTGAATCCAGCGGGTGGGCTCGGCTCCTTCGACGCGATCATAGAACGTCGGCGCGATCTCGTCTTCCAGCAGACGGTAAATGGCGGCGGCTTCGACTTCATCCGCGTAGTTGTCGTCGTCATATTCTTCTCCGTTGCCGATGGCCCAGCCGTTTTCTTTGGCGTAGCCTTCGCACCACCAACCATCGAGAATGGACCAATTGAGCACGCCGTTCAAGGCGGCTTTCATACCGGAGGTGCCGCTGGCTTCGACACGACGACGCGGCGTATTGAGCCAGACATCGACGCCCTGCACTAACGTGCGCGCCATCGCGATGTTATAATTTTCCAGGAACAGAACGCGTTTCTTGGCTCCCGTGCGGCGGCTGAAATGCACTAGTTGCTTGATGAAGTCCTTGCCGTATTCGTCGGCTGGATGCGCCTTGCCGGCAAAGATGATTTGCACCGGGCGCTTGCTGTCGTTGAGGATGGCTTCGAGCCGCTCTGGGTTGCGCAGAATCAGCGTGGCGCGTTTATAGCTGGCAGCCCGCCGGGCGAAGCCGATGGTGAGGGCGTTAGGATCCAGGACGGAGCGGGCCATGGCCAAATCCGCTTGATTGGCATTGAGGCGCTGCAGTTGCGTTTCGTAGAATTTGCGGGTCATGCGGAACAGGCGCGCGCGCGCCAGTTCGTGGACGCGCCAGAGTTCTTCGTCGGGGATATCGTCGATGCGCTTGAGTTTGTCGGGATTCTCGATGGCTTGTTCCCAATCCGGTCCCAGATGCGTCTGCAACAAGGACAACATTTCCGGAGCCAGCCAAGTGGGCGCATGCACACCGTTGGTAACATGGCCGATAGGCACTTCATCCCGCACCTTGCCGGGCCAAACGTGATTCCACATGCCGCGCGCCACGTCCCCGTGGAGTCGGCTCACCGCATTGGATTGGTGGGCCATACGCAAGCCCAGGATCGTCATGGAAAGCTCGCTGGTCTTGTCTCCCGGAGCACGCCCCCATTCGAGCACACGATTAAATGGAACCCCCGTTTCCCCTTCCAAGAGCCGCAGATGCTCCTCGACTAACGGCACCGGAAACGTTTCATTTCCCGCTGGAACCGGCGTGTGGGTGGTGAAGACATTAGAATGGGCCACCACTTCACAGGCAGCTTCGAGATCCAGGCCGCGGGATTTCATCAAATGATCCAAGCGGCCAAGGCTCAAGAACGCCGCGTGACCTTCGTTCATGTGACAGACTTCCGGCTCAATGCCCAAGGCTAGCAGCGCCCGCATCCCGCCGACCGCCAAGAGCAATTCCTGCTGCAGACGCAACCGTTGCCCGCCGCCATAAAGACGGGCGGTAATGTTTCTGAGTTCCGGCGGATTCTGGGCAATGTTGGCATCCAGCAAAATCAACGGAATCCCACCCACCCGCAGATCCCAGACACGAGCGTGCAGGCGGCCTTCCGGCAGCGGAATGCTGATTTCCACTTTCTCGCCTTCTTTGTTGCGCGCCAACTTCATGGGCAGATCTGGAATTTCCGCATCGGTGTATTGTTCCTGCTGCCAACCGTCGTAGGTTAGGCATTGTTCAAAGTAGCCCTGATGGTAAAACAATCCGACCGCCACCAATGGAATTCCCAAGTCCGAGGCCGCTTTCAAGTGGTCGCCTGCCAGCACGCCGAGACCACCGGAGTATAGCCGGATGGCTTCGTGCAGACCGAATTCCAGTGAAAAATACGCCACCTGCCCATGCCCCGCGTTTTCAGATTTGGCGATGCCAGCATTGAAACGCGCCTCCACGGCTGCGAGTTGCTTTAGGAAAGCTTCATCGCTCGCCAGACTTTGCAGCGTGGGTTGTGGGATGAGGCGGAGAAACTCCAGCGGATGCCCCACCACCGTGCGCCACAGGGCCGGATCCATCCGACGCAGGAGAGAAATGGCATCCTGATTCCACGACCACCAGACGTTGCGCACCAGCGTTTCCAGGAAACGCAGGGGTTTGGGAATACAGGGGGCAACATTTACAATCTGAATCGAAGTCATCGGGCGGAAAGTGGGGGGGGACGAATTTGGAGTAATAAAAGCAAAACGCGTGCCGAAACGCGCGTCAGATTCGTCCATCCGCTGGAACGTCCGTAAACTCAACTAGAAATCCTGCTCCAAATGGGCGAGGATTGCCAGGCCTACTCCAGGGAGAACACTTCCACCGGCACATCGATTCCTTTGACTTGGGCGCAGCCGTGGCTCTTAAAGGGATGCACGGCTGGATTCATCCCATTGACAAATTGGGCGCTGGCCAGGATCGGCACTTGGAGTTTCCTCGTGAGTGCCTCGATGCGGAAAGTCAGGTTCACATCAGAGCCCAGCAGGGTAAACTGGTTGGGGCCGGTGCGACTGAGGGCCACTTCCCCGATGTGCAAGCCCACGCAGCAGGCCAAATCATCGTCACCATGGGTGGCATAGACTAGTTCTCGGGCGGCTGCCAGCGCCTTGGTGCGCACCTTGATGTCGGCCCCGCGCCACCAGGCGAACACGCAATCACCAATGAATTTCTCCACCAATCCGCCATGGGCTTGGAATAAAGTCCGACAGTAGTCACACCACCGACTGACGCGCTCAGAGAGATCGATGGGGCTGATCAGCTCGGAGAGCTGGGTGTATCCTTTGATGTCCCCAACCAGCAACGTGACCCGTTCGGATTTCCGCATCGCTGGAGAAATGATCGTCACGATGGTGGAATCCTTGAGTCCATCCCGGGGGCGGCTGTTGGGATTCTGGAAGATAAATACTTCGGTGCCCACATTAATTTCATCCCCGGTTTGCAGACAGGTCCCGCTGAGCGACACGGGCAGCCCGTTAACGTAAGTGCCGTTGCTGCTTCCCAGATCAGTGATCAGGAAATCCGTCCCCTGCCGCCGGATGGAGGCGTGCTCCCGGGATACGCCGCCGTGATTCAGACGAAGGTGAGCGGATTTCCCCCGACCGATGACACAGAAATCCTCCAATTCATGGCGTAAGCCATTCGTGGAATTCTCTAGGTAGGCATGCATTTTTAAAACTTACAATTGCGACGGATTACACAAACTGCACGAAACCACTCGAGAATACCAGCACAATTTGTTACCCATACAAGCATATCCCGTGCCCACCCCGTTGGCAAGGATCGGAAAGGCTAGAATTGGAAGTAAATAAAATCCGCGCTGGTCGCGCAGCCCAGGAGCACAATGGCAATGAAGAGAAGTGCGGCGGTAGCCGATTGCAGGGCAAGCCATTTGTTCCCCGGGAAATGCTCCGCTTGGGCGGCGGCATGCCGGTCCGCCAGCCAGCGATTCACGGCGGCATGCAGCGCCAGCGGCCAGGCATAGGTTAGCACCAGCGTAAGCAAATAGAGTCCTGCCTGCCAATCAACCCGACTGGTAGCGAAGGGGCTTTTCGTGAGATCCCGCATCAATTGTGGGAGATCCGTCTCCCGGAACATGAGCCAGCCAAGATTCACGAGGATAAAGGTTAGGAGGACTTGCGGCACGCGCCAGAATCGCTGTGGCCGCCAAGCTTCCGGAGCTTTTTCCCAGGCCCGCCAAAGCACCAATAAGAACCCATGGTAAGCCCCCCAGAGGACATAATTCCACGAGGCCCCATGCCACAATCCCGAGAGCAGAAAGGTGAGTAAAATGTTGGCAATCACCCGCCTTTCCGAACAGCGCCCCCCGCCCAGCGGAATGTAAACGTAATCGCGAAACCACGTCGAGAGTGAAATATGCCACCGCCGCCAAAAGTCCGGCGGGGAGGCGGCCAGATACGGATGGTTGAAATTTACCGCCAACTCGAATCCGAGCAACCGCGCGCTGCCCCGGGCAATATCGGTATAGGCGGAGAAATCAGCGAAAATTTGGATGGAGAAGGCGAACACCCCGGCCCAGAGCACTGGAAAGGAAGGATCGCTTAGACTGAAGACCTTATTGCAGACGAGGGCCGCATTGTCCGCCACGACCAGTTTCTTCAGATAGCCCCAGAGGATGAGCACCACCGCAGACCGGGCAATGCGGGCGTCGAAAATGCGCGGTTTACCCAGTTGGGAGGCCAGCAGCGAGGCCCGTTGGATGGGCCCGGCCACCAATTGTGGGAAGAAGGAAACGAAGAGCAGAAATTGCCCCAGTTTCCGCTGCGGAGGAATATCCCCCCGATAGACATCCACCACATAGGCGATACTCTGGAAGGTATAGAACGAAAGTCCCACTGGCAGTAACCGCGCCACATCCTCCGCAGTCATATTCGTGAAACCCAGCCAGTGCATGACTTGCAACGCATGGCCCCCGGTAAAGAAATCCAAATACTTAAAGGTGCTCAAGACCCCAAGGTTCGCCACCAAGGTAAGCCCCAGATAAAATCGCTTCTTCTCCTGCGTGACCGCCGTGGCAATGCGATTGGAGGTGAAGAAATCGATCAGAGCCGTCCCGGTGAGCAGGATCAAAAACCAGGGATGAAGATACCCATAGAAAAAGTAACTGGCGACCAATAACAGAATATTCTGTCCCCGCCAGGGCAGGCACCAATAAGCTCCCAAGAGCAGCACGAAGAAGACCAGGTAGTCGTAGCTGTGGAAAATCATGCGTTTAACGGGGAGGGTTGGCGGCCCGATCGAGTGCTTTCATTTCTTTCCGCCCAGCCTCGATTTCTGCGGGTGTGAAGGGTTTGGGAAATAAGTGCCCCACCCGGGCGATGAAACTATCAGTGTAGGCGCGGGCTACACTGGTTTTCAAATGATCTGCATCCTGATACATGTCCAAGGTAATGGTGGGGTCATCCGTCTCATTGAAGTGATAGTGCCCCCGTGTCTCAACCCAGGCCTTCAAGGCGGCCGTATAGCCGGCCAATTGGCTTGCCACCTTGCGAACATTGCTGGCATCGGGACGGCGTTTCACATGGTAAAACACCAATTTTATCCCCGCAGCATCCGCCACGCGAATGAAGTCTGGGAGCAACGTTTCCGCCGGGAGATCATTGAACAGCGTGCGGAAGCCCTCGTCGGATTCGGTGTCTTCACCCGCAATCGGTTGGGCCCCTGCGCGGAGGTTCTGCAGGCCGAACACCGCCTCAACATGCGTCTTCAAGGGTCGATCATCCAGCGGCCCCAGCAGACTGGCGGCATCATAGGCGTTATCACTGAGCTTCTTGGAAAGATGATCCTTCAGGGCAATGGTCTTGTAGTGTTGATCGACCCAAGCGCGCACCGAATCGATCCCACCCTGGCTCTTCTCATGCCCGCGCGCCCGGCGGAGGAAGGTCTCGTCGCCTGACACCATCGTCTGACGGATGAATCGGAGCAACCGATCAGAAATACTGCGCCCCAAGTTGTGGAAATCGTAATCGCGATAAAATATGAACACCAACTTCGAGCAAGGGCGGCACTGGGTCACTTGATTTTTTAACCACAGAAACCATTGCAATGAGCGCGTCGCCCCGACGGAAATGGGCTGGGTGGTAAGTGGTTGCAAGCGCTCCGCTAAATATAAAGGATCCATGCGTCCATGAATCATGGAGTTGCCCAACAGCGTCACTTCCGCCGGCTTCGCCCGCAAGCGTCTGCGTAGCTCTTGATCGAACTCCAGGGGATCCTCCTGGGGCGATCGCTGCCAGATGGCGAGCGGCAACGAGGCCATCAACGGGCCGACGCACACACCCATGAATTGAAGTAGTTCGCGACGAGAATATTTAGTGAAATTCATTTGATCCGGTTGCTATCCATAAACCTGTCATATTCCCTAGGCCGCACGTCTATTCTGCGCAAGCAAAAGCACTTCGACTTGGGTTAGTATTTCACGAAACCATAATGTTGGGGAGTAGGTTGCGCTGTCATGGGCACGCCACAGGTCATGAAACCCGCCCGCTTCTGGCCTGCTAGATGGCTGTTCCCTCCCTAGAGGCATGAGGCGGAAGCACGAATGATGCCGCTTGCAGAGAACGTATGCCGAGCTGTCCGGCGGCGGTTTGCGGGCTGAAGCCCTGGACTGCGGTTACGATGGGGCGAGTCACTGCTCCTAGCGCTTGGTCGGTTTGCTTGCTTTCTCCTTCTGCTTGGGAGCTGGTGCCGGAGCAAAGGGAGATTTGTCCGCCAGACCTGGCAGGCTGGCGGAAGAACTGAAGCCGTAGGTTGAGGTTAACTCGGAGATCAATTGGCCATTCTCGAAAACCCTGACGAGATAGCCGTAGTATTTATGACCGGAGGCGTCCACTTTGTGGAAACGCGTCCGCAAGCCCCGGCCCCCCGCACGTTTAAAATGCATCGGGGTGTAATGAAACAGGGATTTGGCAGCAGCGGTCTCCCCCAGCTTGCCTGGCTCCAACGACCAAACACTGCGGTCTTGGGTCTGCACTGCAATCCGATCGGTCGCCAGATCCCGGTAAAACATCCAGCACTCCACCCCAACCACGGAACTCTGAGTCTGGCTCATGTTGCGCAGGCGCACTTTGACCTGACGGGTGGTTTTCACACTATCGCCCTCTTTAGTCTTGGCCACGCGTTCAACGTCAGCGGAGGTGGAAATGTGGCTGGGAGCAAAGCGGGGTGCCGCCGTCAACGGGGACAGGGAACTTAGGAGGATCAGGATGCAGGAAAAGTGAGATTTCATGGTAGTAACCTTGGCCTATAAGAAAATCCGCCACCTGGCAATCTCTTTTGAGAGCGTTGTCTGGCTTCGCGCTGATTACAAGTTGAAGAAGCGAAGGTTGCTCGCCATGGTCGCACTTATGGCGGCACCTACCTGGCTCATTGCGACGGATACCGGAGGCACGTTCACCGATTGCTACGGCCGCGCTCCCACGGGCTCGGAGCATCGGTGCAAGGTGCTCTCCAGCGGTCGCTTGCGCACCCTGGCGGTGGCCCAGACAGGACCCCGCACGATCAAGCTCCGGGATGACTGGGGCGCGGCGGACCACTTGTTTACTGGCTTTGCGGTGCGGGGCACAGATTGGGAAGCAACCGTGGCGGATTGGAAGTCACGGGAGCGACTGTTGGAACTCACAGCGGATTGGCCGCCGGACGTGGCTTTTCCTGCCTTGCTGGAACTGGGTTCGGGCGAGGCAGCTCCGGTGGTGGGCGCACGAATTTTAACCAACACGCCACTGGCGAAAAATTTTCCTGCACTTGAGTTTCGCCTGGCGACGACGCTGGCCACGAATGCATTATTGGAAGGCAAAGCCGCTCCGGTCGTCTTGTTCGTGACCCAGGGCTTCGGGGATTTGCTGGCCATCGGGGATCAACGACGCCAGGATTTGTTTGCGTTGCAGCATCAGCCCCGCCCGCAGTTGGCGACCCGGGTGGTTGAAGTTTCCGCCCGGATGAATGCGCAGGGCGAGATCCTGCAACCTTTGGCAGTGGCAGCATTGCGGGCCGCGGCAGAGTTGGCCGTGGCGGACGGGTTCACCACGGCGGCGGTCGCGCTGGCGCATAGCTTCGTCAATCCAACCCACGAGCAGGCGGTGGCGGAAATATTGACGGCCGCTGGCTTTACGCGGGTGAGCCAAAGTAGCGTCATTTCACCGCTGATTCGATTATTGCCGCGGGCGGAAACCGCCGTCGTCAATGCCGCGCTGGCACCGGTGCTGGATGAATTTGTGCAACGGGTGCGGCAGCCATTGGGAGCTGCGGTCACGAGCTTTTTCTGCCTAACAAGTGCAGGCGGTTTGGCGGACACGCGAACGTTTCGCCCAGTGGACAGCCTGTTAAGTGGCCCGGCGGGCGGGGTGGGAGGCTGTGCCGCCGTGGCTGCCGCCATGGGCGAGGAACGGATCCTCACCTTGGACATGGGTGGCACCAGCACGGATGTGGCGCGCTGGGAGGGAGCGTTTCTCTATCAATTCGAGCAACGCGTGGGCGCTGCTTCCATCATGGCCCCAGCCTTGCGGATCGAAACGGTGGCCGCAGGTGGGGGCTCCATTTGTCATGTTACTCCAGCCGGTCTGGCGGTGGGCCCCCACAGCGCTGGGGCTGATCCAGGACCGGCTTGCTATGGCCGGGGCGGCCCACTAACACTAACGGATGTCAACCTGCTCCTGGGTCGGCTGGATGCCACCAAGGCCGCCGTGCCGCTCTGGCCGGAGCCGGCCCGGATGAGCTTGCAGGAACTACAGACCGCCCTGGCTGCTCATGGTTGGCCCGTGCCGGAAGAGACCTCCTTGCTCCAAGGCCTCTTGGACATCGCCCTGGAACGCATGGCCGAGGCCGTGCGCAGGATCTCCGTGCGGGAAGGCTGTGATCCTCGCCACTATGCTCTCATGGCCTTCGGCGGAGCCGGTCCCCAGCATGCCTGCGCGCTGGCGGATCGCTTGGGAATCGCCACCGTGCTGGTGCCAAGGCAAGCCGGGCTGCTCTCGGCCTTTGGCGCAGCGCATGCCAGACGGGAGGAGTTTATTTCCCAACAAGTGCTGCGCCTGTGGTCCGCGGAAACATTGCTTTTCCTAACAACCCAGTGGAACACGTTGGAATCTGCTCTCCTCACCAAATTGCCCAGCGGGAGCGTGGCCCGCCGACTGGTGGAGGTTCGCCTGCAGGGTCAGGACTCGAGCCTCCTGCTGGAAGTGACTGCGGCGGAGGAAATTCCAGCGCAATTTGCCGCACGCTACCAAGCGATCTACAGCTACCCACCGCCCCCAAACCGCGCGCTGGAAATCGTCTCCTTGCGGTTCAGTGCCGCGTTGCCAGCCATCCCCTTGCCGCCCGAATCCTTTCCGCAGAACGATCCGCTCATCGGTCCGCAAGCCGTGCAGGATGGCTTTAGCACCCTCATCGTGGAGCCGGGTTGGAAGGCGCTGGCGGGCTCCCAGGGCACGTGGAAACTCCAACGAGCGGATTTCCCGCACACTCTATCAACCGGCCCCGCCAGCGTCATCTCCCCAGTGGCAGCCGAGCTCTTCCGCTGTCGCTTGGCCGGTCTGGTAGAAGGCATGGGAGGCCTGTTGCAGCGGACGGCCATTTCCACTAACGTGAAGGAGCGTTTAGATTTCTCCTGTGCCCTGCTGGATGCTTCCGGTCGGCTGGTGATGAATGCCCCCCACATTCCAGTGCATTTGGGTGCGCTGGGCGAATGCGTGCGGCGGGTGGTGCAAGAACTTCCACCCCGCGCTGGCCAATTGCTCGTGACTAATGATCCTGCCCACGGCGGATCACATCTGCCGGACATTACGGTTATCTGCCCGGTGTTTTACGGGGACGAATTGATCGGCTATACGGCCAATCGGGCGCATCATGCCGAGCTGGGAGGCATTGCGCCAGGCTCCATGCCTGCGTTTGCAAGGAATCTGGCGGAAGAAGGCGTGCTGGTCCGGCCTATGATTTTGGCAGAGGGGGCTACGTTCCATGAGGAGGCCATCCGCCAGGTGCTGGTGGAGGCGGCCTATCCCACCAGAGCGGTGGCCGACAACTTGGCCGATCTCCGGGCGCAAGCCGCCGCCGCACGCCAAGGGGCCACCGCGCTCCAAGCTCTCTGCGCCAGCCATGGCCCGACGGTGGTGATGCAGCACCTGGCGCATTGGTGTCAGGTGGCCGCAGCCGCGCTGCCGAGGAAACTTCAAGCCACGGCCTTCGTGCGGGCATCGGCCTTGCAACGACTGGATGATGGCTGGCCCATTGCCGTGACCATCAACTGGGATGGTCAGCGCTTGGGAATTGATTTTACGGGGTCTGGGCCTGTGCATCCGGGAAGTCGCAATGCCACTACTGCCGTGGTGCGGAGTGCCGTGCTCTATGCCTTGCGCCTGTGGTTGGCGGAAGATTTACCGCTGAATGAAGGCGTCTTGGAGCAGGTGGACCTCATCCTCCCGCCTGGTTTCCTGAACCCAGCCTTTGCCACCGATCCCCGCCAAAGTCCCGCCGTGGTGGCCGGAAATGTGGAGACAAGCCAACGGATAGTGGACACGCTCTTGCAGGCGCTGCAAGTGCAGGCTGGCAGCCAGGGCACCATGAACAACGTCATTTTCGGCAATGCCACCTACGGTCATTACGAAACGCTGGGCGGCGGAGCGGGCGCAGGGGATGGCTATCCGGGAGCCAGTGCGCTGCATACCCACATGACGAATACGGCCATCACCGATGCGGAAATTTTGGAGCACCGCTATCCCGTGCGGATTGAGCAGTTTGCGATTCGTCGCCAGACGGGCGGCAGCGGCCGCTGGCAGGGTGGTAACGGCCTCGTCCGCGCTTACCGATTCCTGGCCGAAACGACCGTTTCCCTCCTCACGGAGCACCGCCGCAGCGGCCCTGAGGGCATGGCGGGTGGTGCTGCCGGCGCGCCGGGAAAACAAACGCTGACACTAGCCGATGGCACGACCACGGAACTGCCGGGCAACACCACGTTGCTGGTGCCGCCGGGAAGTCTGCTGACGCTGGAGACTCCAGGGGGCGGCGGGTATGGACCCGCCTAACACTAGAGATCGAGGTCGCGATTGTCGCCACTTTCACGGCCGCGCAATTTCCATTCGATAAAGTCATCAATGTCCCCATCCATCACGGCGGGAACATTGGTGTTGGTGCAGCCGGTGCGGTGATCTTTGACGAGTTGGTAGGGTTGGAACACGTAGCTCCGAATCTGACTGCCGAAGGCCACGTCCCCCTTCTCTCCGTATTGGCGATCTTTCTCAGCACTCTTTTGGTCTTGCTGGATTTGATACAATTTGGCTTTTAACATCCCCAGCGCCAATTCGCGATTCCTCCCCTGGGTGCGCTCGATTTGACAGGATACAATGATCCCGGTGGGAAGGTGCGTTAGGCGGACGGCCGTTTCGACTTTGTTCACGTTCTGGCCGCCTTTGCCGCCGCTTCGGAAGGTATCGAGTTTTAGGTCCCGATCCTCGACGACAATTTCTGCATCAGCGGTGAGTTCCGGGGTGCAGTCCAAACTGGCAAAGCTGGTGTGGCGTTTCTTGGCCGCATCGAAGGGGGAAATGCGGACCAGTCGATGGATGCCGCGCTCGGTTTGCAGATTGCCGTAAGCGTAAGGGCCGGACACTTTAAACGTCACGCTGCGGAGGCCGGCGGAATCCCCTTCCTGATAATCCGCGATCTCGGTGGTCATGCCATGACGCTCGGCCCAGCGGGTGTAGAGCCGAAACAGCATCTCCGCCCAATCGCAGGATTCGGTCCCACCAGCTCCGGCATGAATGGTGACGTAGCAGTTGGCAATATCCTGCTCTCCGCTCATGAGTTGCTCTAACTCGTAGTCATGCACGGCCTTTTCCAAGCGGGGAAATTCGGCCTGCATTTCATCCGTGAGCGAAGTGTCTGCTTCGTCCATTTGCGCCAGCTCCCAGAGAGCGTCGTAATCGCCCAGTTGTTTCTCCAGGGCGGCCATGGGGAGGAGCTTGCGTTTGATTTTGGAGACTTCGCCAATCACGCGTTGGGACTTCTCCCGGCTGTCCCAGAAATCCGGGGCCGTCATGCGTTGCTCGTGATCCGCCAGCGTGCGCTCTAAGGCTGCGTAGTCAAAGATACCTCCGCAACTCACCCAGACGGGCTTTTAACGGGGCGGAGGAATAGGCAGCGAAATCAATATGCATGGGGATAGGTTCTAAAATTTAGGGACAGCTTCCCTAGACTAATCCTCGCGAGGGGGAAAGCACGAATGCAGGAAAATGATGCGGGCGCGGCTCCGGAGAACCGCGCCCGCAGTGGGGATGCGAAGAGGATTACGGGGTGAACTGCTTGAGTTCGGTAATCCGGTAGCTGTAGTAGTAATCCAGGCGTTTCTTGGGATCGGTGAAGACGGAGGTATCCTTCAGGTAATCGATCGCTTTAAGCGTCGGGTTGGTCATATCCAAGGTGCGCTCCACCACGGCCGAGCCACGATACTCACTGGTAACTAGATCCACGTTCGGGATGAAACGATCGACGTCAGTGCTGCGGGCTTTTTGCAGCGTTTGCACGGTGAAGTGGACTTTGAACACGTTGGATTTCGTGGTCAGACGTGGGTAAAGGTTGGCGTAGGGGCTTTCTTTGACGTTGTCCCCGGTAAGGCGATGACCTTCGGGCTTGTCGGTGATTTCTTGACGCTTCTGTAGTGCCGTCGTGCCGCCGGCAGTCCCGGCTGCGGAGTTTTCCACGTCGATGCCGATCCAGAACTTGCGCATAATCTTGTAAGGATTCTCGTTTTGCGTGGTGAGGCCGGGCGAGGAGGTCACGCCGAGGGATTCCGGGATGAGCCAGAGGTCACAGATTTCCGAAGCGGTGCGGAAGACGCGGGATTTGTCATTGGAGAATTCACCTTGCTTGGCGAATTTCCGCTCGAATTGCCAAAGTGTTTTCTCGGCATGGATGTGTTTGCGCCAGTAGCGTTTGGAGTCCGGTTTTGCGGGAGACGTGGTCGAATCGGTCCGGGTCGGGTCGGTAGAATCATTGGCGGCACTAACCGGGGTCTCAATTTTGTAAACGGCAGCCGCATCGGTCGGGATGGCCAGAATTTTTTCCGCTTTGAAGAGGGCGTGCAGGTGGGTGCTGCGATGGATGTAATCAAAGGGGAAGATTTTGTAGTTCATGTTCAGCTTCCCTTTGGTGGAGAAGGTATCGCTGAGCGCATAGGGCTCCACGACGGGCATCCAGAAGAAGTCCAGCAGGAGGTGATCCTTGGGGTTCTCTGGGTTCAGCGCGCTGCCATAGTGACGATTATCCCAGACCGTGGCACTGCCGGAGAGCGGGGAATTGAAGGCTGGGTTGCCGCCAAAGGGGTCAGGGCGGAACATGAGGGTTTGCCAGAGGGCATTGGTGGAGGCGCCGCTGGCCAGGGAACCGAACTGCACCGGGCCTTTGACCTGACGGCTGGGACTGGCTGCCAGGGCACCGTTGGTGATATTGGTGAAATTGGGGTTGGGGTCACCTTGCTTTAAGCCGGGAACCCCAGGGGCTCCGAAGTAGGGCACGTCATTGCTGCTGGCTTTGGCGGTTCCGGTGAGAGTGAAGAACGGACGAAGGTCCCCTTCGTCTGCTTTGTCCACATAAGCACCATCCGGGGTATTGGCGATGCCGGTCTGCCAGTCACCCGTGATCGCAGGATCCATGCTGCCACGACGCTGGCGCTGCACGGTCTCGAAGAAATGCACGTAATCCTTATACTCGTAAGGGTAGTCCATGACAGCATTCAAGCTCAACAGGTTGTTGGGGTCCACTTTGGTATAGGCCAAGTGAGGACGCTTGCGGTCTTTGTCTGCCGAGATGCCCTTGGTGGCATCAAGCATGCCTTTCAGAGGATCGTAAATGAGATAGGCATCCTGCGTGGCGTTTCCAAACAGCGGAGTGGGGACGAAGGAGTTCCAGGTGTCAATGGCTCTGGACACGCCATAGTCCTTGAGGAGGGATCCAACCTCCGGTTGGTGGCCGGTGCCGCCTTTGACAATGCTGTATTTATTACCCGGAACATTGCCAAGGATTCGGCGGGCGGTGGTGGTGCGATAATCACCATGGGGCATGACCATGGTATGGATCGAAAGCAGGCGGGAGTCAATCAACGCCTTCCAACTGCTGGCACCGCTGTAAACTTCTGCGATCAGTTGGTTGAGCGTGCGGTTGGAGGCGACGGTGGGTAGTCCGAAGGTGACTTCGCTGTAAGGGCGTCCAAAGTTGAAGTAGTAGGCCTGCACCAAGTTGTTGACCGAAACGTCGGTGGAGTCAAAAACCATCAACCGCCACATTTGCTCCTTCCAGTTGGCATAATCCCCAGCCTGAGTGGCCGAGTTACTGGCTTTAAAGTTCACTTTGTTGACGCTGCCGGGCACGGCAAAGGGCTTGAAGAGGATCAGCGCGTCATTGCTGGCCACATTGCCATTACTGAAGGCACGCATCCCCTGGCTGCCGCCATAATTTGGGATATTGAGGGGCCAGGTTTCGGTGAATTTCGATGAGCCTTGACTTCCAGCAAGCGCGTAAGGGGCCACGGTGGGCTGGTTGCGGCGGGTCAGGGTGCGGGCCTCCAAATACAACTGGCCGGTAGCATTAGCGGAGTTGCTCTCGATGCATAAGCCGGGGACGAGATCCCCTGGCTCTTTTTTGCCGATGCCGGGATTCCCCCCGCCAATCCCCACGGACATGTTGGGGATGATGCTGGAGAGGCCCTGGGCAGGGGCGGATCCTTCAACGACGATACCCATTTCATACACCGCAGCGCTCGGAACATAGGGCTGAGTCGGCGGCGCGTTGAAGCAGCGGGCAGCGTTCGCGTAATCGGTCCCGTAACGATTGGCGGCAGGATTGATCCCATCAATAAACGTCGCGCCATTGGCACTGGCCTCGCCACCCTTCATGATGACCCAATGCATGCGGGTGGGGGCAAACGTCCGCCCCACGCCTTTGGGATCCGGCTCGGCAGCCACGGCCCAGTTATTAGAGTGAAGGGTCGAACCGCCGCAACCGCAGTAGGCGGTGATTTGTCCAGGATATTTCCCTGAGCTGTAACCATAGCGGGTGGCACCTGCCAGCGCAGGATCCGCGAGATTTGTCATCCGGATATAGTCGAGCATGTTCACAATAAGGTTCGCCATATCACTCCATTTGGTGTCACCCGTGTTGGCATTGTATTTGGTGAGGAAGGTATTCCTGCCGGCCACCCCGGGCAGTTTTCCGACTGTCACCCCGCCGATGTTGGCCCCGGTCGCCAAGCGGAGGTAATCCCGGAGCAGGACATTGTGTCCCGCTACATTGGTATAAAATTCGGCATGCCGGGAGAAGGCATCTTTCCGCCCCACCGTGTAGTAATTGGTGCTGCTCAATTGGGAGGTCAGCCCGATGATGCTGTCGAAGGCGGTATAATTGGCTCCCGTAAGCGGGGCTCCCGTGGCGGTGGAGGTCAGGCTGGGGACGG
The DNA here is from genome assembly GCA_031411295.1 of Verrucomicrobiales bacterium. Lineage (GTDB taxonomy): Bacteria > Verrucomicrobiota > Verrucomicrobiia > Verrucomicrobiales > V1-33 > JAGNEJ01. The sequence goes on from JANOAV010000116.1 coordinate 17,173, forward strand.
TCTCGTATAATGGCCAGAGGCAGATTCTGGGATGACCCCACACGTTGACTTCAGGCGCGGAGCTTTTCGTGGTCAGCAGGAATTTGGCCCGGTTCAAGCGCTGGATCAGCACATCTTCGGTCAGCGGCTGGACTTCCCCGCCAGAGCCATTCGCCCAAGTGAGGCGGGCACCATCAGGGGAGTCTCCCATATTGGCTTTCTTGGCCCGGAAGAGCAGTTCATCGGTGGAAGTGTAGAGGTGGTCGTCTGGATTGGCCGCGGGGGTCGTATCGACCAGATTGGTGAGCGTGCTCATGTTAGAGCGGATAATCATCTTCTTGCTGGTGTCCGCGATCCCCCCAACCGTCCCGGCCGGTGCCCCGACTTGAGTAGTGGAACCCCCAGCGTTGGCTGGATTGGCCGCCCGATAAGACACCATGGGAGCGAGATCCCAAAGGAATTGCAGTTCTTCCGGGCGCATTGGTGGATAGGTAATATCCACGAGCTGAGTGCCAGCCGCCACCCCGGGAGGTTGATAGATCCCGGTGCTGTTGCCATCCACTGGGCCGGAGGCATAGTAGCGCTTGTGCGGGAAGAGCACAGAGCTAAGGCAAACGCCCGCAGGGTGACCAGGAAAACGCTGAAATTCTTTGGCGGTGGGCTGACAGTTGGCGAGGAAGCGCTCTTCCGGGGTATCACACCGCGGCGTATCCCAGAAAACCCCTTCCGAAGCGGTGTTGATGTTGATCTTACAGGATTCATCGTCCGCCCAGAACGCTATGCGTCCGACGATGGGATTGTTCGCAGTAGGGGTGGAGCCACCAGCGGTGCTGGTGAAAAGTCCGCTGACGTTCAGGAAGCCGATGGTCCCGTCTTCCAAAACGTAGAGCCAGCGCACGGGCATCGGCAGCGTCTGGGCATCTGGACTGACGCCTCCCACTTTATTGGACGCCTCATAGGAGAATCCCTCAGGGTTGAGGTCCGCATTGGCATTCGCGCTGTAAACCACGCGACTGGGATTGTAAGCGCTGGGATCGATGATGGGATAGACCGCAGTCCCCGTTTGGGATACGTTCCCCTGCAACGCGGCTCCATTTTGATTCGCTTTGGGGCGATACACGGGTTGGTTTAAGTCCACCCAGACAGCGGGTTGTTGCTTCCAGTTGGGAGACTGATCCTCAGCGAGCATGGTCTCCTCCTCCCCGTTGCCGTCCACCACCATGTTCATGGCGGAATACAATTTGTAGTTTAGGCCGTTGTTGCCATCCTTTTGAAACGTGCGGATGAGCCCTGGTTGGCTGGTCCAGAGAGCATTTCCGTTGATCTGGGCATCTGTCGGGGCGGTGGCTTCACGGATTTGCCCGATGGCCAAGTTGATGGCCGTGTCTCGCAGAGAGAAACTACGCAGCACCTCCGCATTAATCTTAGATGAAACCTGCTCGCTTTGGGACATTTGGAAAAACGAGAGGACGAGGGCGGACATGAGCACGATGACCGCAAGCACGGTAATAATGGCAACCCCGCGCTGCTTCTTACTGAGCCGCCGCCGGGTTGTGGCTGGGGTTTCGGGTTGAGGGGCGATTTGAGTTTTCATGATGTGGGACCTTTTTCGGTTGGATGAAAGCGAATGTAATTACAGGGACAATACAATATTTACATTATAACTACAGAGGGTGTCAATCTTTCTCTGCACTTTTTTTAGGGTTTTTTCTTAGGGGGTCGCTGCGCGAATGTCGAGACTTTTTACGCGAAATGCGCCAAAAGTTCATCCGGCAGCTGGAGGATGACGTGGGCGCCATTTTCGCGTAACTCGTTGACTGGACGGAACCCCCATGCTACACCGAAGGTCTTCATGGAGGCCCCACGCCCAGTCTGCATGTCGGTGGCGGTGTCCCCGACATAGGCAATTTGCTCCGGCGGCAAGTTCCAGATCTGGGAAATTTCCGTGGCTCCGGCCGGGTCTGGCTTGCGGGCGACATGGTCGCGCTGCCCAAAAACGGTGCGAAATGTGCCGGGAACGAAAAAATGGTTGATGCAGAGTTGGGTGAAATAATCTGGTTTGTTGGAAAGCACCCCCAAGAGGATGCCGCGCGCTTGCAAGCCAGCGATGAGTTCCCTGATGCCGACATACGGCTGCGTTTTGGCGTGCCACCGCTCCGCGTAAGCGCTGCGATAGATCTGGGTGGCCCGTTCCACTAATGCACGATCCTCCCGCAGGCTCTCCGGCATGGTCCGAGCGATGAGCAACTGGATCCCCTCCCCCACAAAAGTCTTGTATTGCTCCACGGGATGAACCGGCAGTCCAAGTTCTGCCAAAGCGGCGTTCATCGAATCCGCCAGATCATCCAGCGTATCCAACAGAGTTCCATCGAGATCGAAAATAGCGGCGGATAACATGGGGCAACGCTTACTTGCTGGGCGAGTAATCGGTGGGCACGAGCAACTCGGATTTCACTCCGTCGGCAACGGTTAGGGATCCTCCCGCCGCCGCCTCGCTTTCCGCTTTGGCCTTGATCCAGTCAGGATCGGCCCGGAAATCTGCGAACGATTTGGCGCAAGCTTCCTTGCTGGCGTGGGCCACGAGATAGATGAGCGTATTTTCGGCCTCGGGCTTGCCCGGCTGAATTTGCCAGTAACCGAAGTGGCTCATGCCATGTTTGCTGAAAAGCGCGATGGTGTGGTCCTTGAAGCGCGCGTGAAGGTTCGGTAATTTCCCCGGCTGGGTGGTGTAGGTGCGCATCTCGAAGACGCGGGCCGGGTCTTTCACGACCGGCTGAATCGCAGGGGAAAAGCTGGTGGCACTCAGCTGCTGTGAGGTAATTTTGGTGACGAGCTTGCCATTTTTTTCGCTGGCGGCGTGGACCGTTTTCCACTCCGGATCGGCCCCGAATTCTTTCCAGGCTTGCTTCTGGGCCTCGGGGCTGGGAAACGACACGATGTAAACGAGCTTGTTCTCCTGATTCTCCAACGGCACCCAATAGCCGACATTGGTAATGCCGTGCTTGGTAAAAAGCGCGGTGGTGTGGTCCCGGAAGCGGGCGTGCAACTCGGGCAACTTCCCTTCGGCGGCATAGTAAGTGCGCAGTTCGTAGGTCTTGGTGTCCGGGGCCGTGGCCGTGGCCTCCGGAGCGGCGGTGAGCAGCGAGGTGAGGCTGGTGAGGAGCAGGGTTAATTTTTTGAGCATAAATCGGGTTGGTTGTTGGGGTGAAGTTCTAAGTGGGGTGGGGTTACTGGGAAATTACGGCATGACCACGTCCTGATACTCCAGCGCCCACTCGCGCATAAAACGGACGCGCCCGGGAGTGACGCGATAAATGATTAAGTCCGGATTCTCCGGCGTTCCCAAGTAGCGACGCAGCAAGGGGTTCGTCTGCCAGATCTCCTGGAGCAAGGCCGCCTCTGTCAGCACCTCGGCCCGGCCAGTAATGCGAACTTGGTCGTGGGCCTCCGAGAGGTAACATAACTCCACCTGCGGATTGCGCTGAATTTCCAAAGTCTTCCCGTAGCTGCGGAGGTTGGCGATATAAATGGTGAAGCCGTCCACCCGCACGGGCGAGACTGGTCGCACCCGGGGTTGCGTGCCATCCATGGTGGCGAGAAAAGGAAATTTGGCAGCAGCGATGACCGCGTGAGCGGCGGCGGTGAGAGCGGCGGGATCTAGGGGGGCTGGAGGCATAAATAAAACGGGTTGCGAGGGGCTCGTCGATTATTCACCCTTGGTCCCATAATGCATTTGGACCACCACCCCACCGCCATACGGAGCCCCATAGCGAGCGGCTATTTCGGCATGAGGGAAAAGATAGGATTCGGCATCCTTCTGCGCCAACTTCTTCTGGAAACGCTGGGTGAAACTCAGGATCGCCAAGGCCAGCAGCATGATGCCAAAGACGCAGCCCAGGATCTTCCATTGGGAGCGACGCGCGGCCTGGTGGTGCTCATCAATTAAGGGGCGGACGCGGGAATATCCCCGCATCAGTTCCGCCACCGCAGCCTGCAGGCGTTCGGACGGTGGAGCCTCTGCGTTCTCTTCGGAGGCGGCCTTGGCGCTCAGTAAGATGCCCTTCACGGTCCGGGGCGGCAATTCCCGCGCATCATCCTGCCGCCACGCCATCCCCATGACGGCAGCGCTGCCGGTGCCGCCTTTGTCATAAACGATCACCGCCCCCTGCCGTCCGATCAGCCACTGGCCGCTTAAGCGCTCCGCTCGCTGATTGGAGTCCTCGCCATAGACAAAGGTATAGGCCGCAATATAGATTTGAAAATTTTCCTGATCTCGAAACTGCTTGAGCTTGGCCTCCAAGGCTTTCTTGTCCTCGGTCTTAAACAACTCCGCCAGATCCAGAATGCCATTTTCCGGGGCGGGCGGCATCGCCTCTTTAAAGTCCGTAACCGCAGGCTTCATGGGCTGGGGGGTCACGACTTCCTGGGCCTCGACGACTCCACCCCAGCAATACCAAATACCCAGCAACATCAGTGCCCAGCGACAATGAATCAGGGATCGGCGGTGAGAATGAATCGGAGACAACATAGAAGCGCGATTCTAAAGTTCCCGGGCCGAAACGCAACTAAACTTGTGCCGCCCAAAATGATCTTGGACCATTTATGAAAAGGAATCGGTGAATTGCGAGGAGTCGGAGCCGCTGGCTGAAAATGTCTTTTCCGAGCCAATTGCCGCAAAAGAACTCAAAGAACGCAAGAACACCCATCGAATTTTCGCGTTCTTTGCGATCTTTTGCGGCAATTGGTTCGTCATCAGCAAAAAGCAATTATGCGGGGTCAGGAAAATTCCTTATTAGTGGCAGGCTCTTCCGATGTAATCTGGAGGCCTGAGACTGCTTCCGGGTCGGCCTGCGGATCGGATTCAAGTTTCAAGCGCAGTCCGAAAAGCTCAAAGCACCAAAGCCCAACGGGCTTTCGGCCTCCAGCTCAGGGTTGGCCGAATGAAATTAGACCTACCCTGAGAAGGACCCGCAAAACCCATCGAACCGCAACGTGGTTCCGCCCCGCGGCACCCTGTCCCCTTGAGGGCGCAACCCCGTGGCGGTTGAATACCGAGGCGCGGCCAGCCCCATGGTAGCACGTGCCGTGCAACCATGGGCTGGAGGGCAAAACGCCGTTGGCGTAGCAATCCGCCCCAGATCCATTGGGGTGCAGGGGAAAAGGCAGGAACCCAAGGCTGCGCTGGGCTTGCCTTGGGCTTTGATGGCTCGTCCTTTCAGGACTAGAGAAATGGAACCTTGTGTCTCCTATCCTAGACACGTCCAATCAAGCCATGGAGACTCCTTCGCGCGAGTTCTTAACTTTTTTGTCCTACCTCCGATCCCAACTGCGGATTTTTGCACGGAGGTGGACACGCGCTGCTGCGCGGGTCTGAAGGGGGAAGTCCAATGACGCGCAGCAGCGCGTCACCACCGCATGATCTGTTGATAATCATAAACTTACACCGTGCAAAAATCCGCCATGCCCCGATCCCTAGGACTGATTATTCCACACTTCCTGGTCTTGCAAGGAGGTGGCGCGAGGCTGAGCCCGAGCCAGTCGTGAGAAAAAGCACCCAAATGCTGGACGGGCGTTACTAGTGCTTACTTGCAATAGTTAACAAATGTGAAATAAGTGGGGATGAGCCGCTCCATCAAACCGCTGAATTTAACGAACGACGAAAAGGTCACCATTGAAGCCCTAATCCGCAGTCCGCAAAGCACGCAGGGACAGGTC
>JANOAV010000117.1:0-53113 GCA_031411295.1 Verrucomicrobiales bacterium
ATGAGTCATCACGCCGCCGCGCATGGTGTCCTTCGGCAACGTCACCTTGCGCATTTCTGCGCCGGCGACGCCGGGGATTCCGTAGTGGCTGGCGAGCCGGCTGTTGAGGAAGGTCCAGTCGGAATTCACGAAATTCAGCAGACTCAGATCGTTCTTCAGGACTTCGGTGAAGAAGAGCTGCGTCTCCTGGACCATCGCATCCTTAATCAGCGGATCGAACTCCGGATACATCTTCGGATCGGGAGTCGTCGCGTCGATCTCGCGCAGGTCGAGCCATTGATCGACGAAGTCGCGGACGAAGAACTTCGATGCCGGCGCGTCGAGCAAGCGCCGCGCTTCCGCGACCCGGCCCTCCGGAGTTTGCAGTTTCCCTTTTGCAGCGGCGGCAACGAGCGCGTCGTCCGGCATCGAGCCGGTGAGGAAATAGGACAGCCTGCTCGCGAGCGCGTAGTCGTTGAGCTTTCCCTTGGGCTCCTGGAGAAAGAGAAAATCCGGCGACGACAGCGCGGTCGTGTAGGCGAGAATCATCGCATCGTGAAAGGATGGCTTTTCGCTCGCGGCCATTTGGTCGGTCGCGATCTTCACGAACTTGGCGACCTCCGCCGCGGTCACCGGACGGCGAAAGGCCTTCGGCAGAAAAGCGGTGAGCAATTTGTTCGCGTCCGCCGCCGGGTTCGTTGAATTGGCGGCGACGGATTTTTGATCCCGGCCTTGCGGAGCCTTGTCGGCAAAGGAGCGCCCGCTGTTGCCTCGCTCCTTCAGCGGCAGATCCCCGAAGAGCACCGTCCGTCCGCGCGGCGGCCACTCGTCGATGAATGGACCTTCCAGTTCCACCGACTGGACGAGCAGGCCCGGGCCGGTGTAGTCCGCCCAATCGCGACGGAAGGGAAGACGATACGGAATATCGAGCAAAGGCTCGACGCTGATGCTGCCACCCGACATCCAGATTTCAAACTCCTGAACCACCGGCGCGCCGTCTTTGGATTCCAAGAACGCGAGCACCGTTTCACCCGACACAATCTTCCCATACACGGTGGCACCGGGGCTCTGATACGCCGCGTGCGCCACCCGCAACTGATAGCGATACCGCCCGGCGGTGGAGGTCTTGAGATCTTTGTATTCGATTCCACCACGGAACGACACCACGCCGCCTTCCGGAAGAACCTTCAGATCCTTGCGCGGAAAGCCGTCCTTGCCGTTCTCCTTGCCCGTCAACTTGGCGACCCCGGTGAGCTTCTTCAGCTCCGGTTTCGCGAGGTCGTCCGGCCTCGGCATCGCGTTCAGCAGCGCATACTCGCCCACCGCCATGTAGTTTTGGATCTGCTCGCCCGACATGGAAAGCGACGAGCCGACCCGGTCGAAACCAAATGTCCCGGTGGCGTCCCGCGGGAGCATCGAACCGAGCTCCGCGCGAGTTCCGAGCAGATCGTTTACAGTGTTCTGGTATTGCGAGCGGTTCAGCCGGCGAAAGGTGCCGGTGTCACCGCCCCCCGTCCGGTCCGCGAGCGCCAGCGCCGCGCGACTGAGTTCCGCATTGACGTAAGCCACCAGCATTGCGGCGTCTTTCTCCGCGAGCGGCTTACCATCCTTTTTCGGAGGCATCTCCTTCGTTTCTACCATTTCCGCCAGCTCCCGCCATTGCTCCGCCGACGCCGTGCTCGCGATCGGCCACTCCAGTTTATCCACCCGGAAATCGCCCTTCTGTTTCTCGGGCCCGTGGCACTTCAAACAGTTCTGCGAAAGAAACGGCTGTAACGGACCGGGCGCACCGAAGGCCGTTCCGGTGATGGCGAGGAGAGCGATGAGGCATTTCGTGGCGCGCATGGTTTATGGATTAGTTGAAGCCGCCGTCTGCGCCGACTCGATGGCGGCCTCGGCGATTTCCATTCCGGCTTTCGCGTCGTAGCAGACGATGTAAACAAGAGACACCTGTCCCCGGGTCGGCGGTTCCTGATAGCCAGGCATCTTCGCGACAAAGGCTGAGACCGGCACCGACACCGTGCGCCAGCCGTTCGCGTCCGCCTGCCCGGCGCTCGGTGGAACGACCCATTCGTAATTGCCGGCAAAGGGGCCCGCAGTTTCGTGGCGGCTCAGGAGCACCGTCACCCGACCCGGTCGCTGCATCCGCAGTTTCACCGTGAGGACACTGTCGGGTTTCAGCGCAACGATGCGCCCCGCCGAACTGTCCTTCCGCGAGACCGCTTGCGTGATGACCTTCGTGCCGTCCTTCCGCGTGGCCGCGACATGCGGTGCAGTCGCCATGCGCGCTGGAACCGGGCCCTCCGCCGGAAGCCATAGGCCCTGCCACAAGTTCGAAGGCTTCGTGCGAAAATCTTCACGCCAACGAGTCGCTGTGACCGCACGCGATGAAGCCTGCATTTTTACCGCCGCATCGAGCGTCGCCACCGCCGACTGCGCAGTTGCCACCTCGACCGTCGCGCCATCCGCCAGACGCCGAAGCCGCACGCGTCCTGTGTCCACGGAGAGCGTCGATTGTTCCGCGACCGCCGATATCGAGAACTTCGTTCCAAGCACCTCCGCCTCCGCCGCAGGCGTGCGAATCACCATCGGACGTCCCGTCGGCTGCGGAGAAACATCGGCCGAGAACGCGCCACGCCGCAGTGTTAGTCGCTTCTGTCCATGGTCGGAAAAAGAAAGTTCCGCATCGCCCGTCAGCGTCAGCTCCGAGCCATCGCGAAATTTGACCACCGCCGAAGAAGCGGTGCCCTCCACCGTGAGAGAACCCTCGCCTAACCGTGCACCAGCTTCCAGCGCCGGACGAGCCCGCCCGTCCTCACTGCTCCACGACACCGAGCCCGTCGCCCGCACCAATTCCACGATGTCCTCCTGCGACGCCACCCGCGGCCACAGCCACACCCCGCCGAGCAGCACCGCGAGGCACGCCGCGAGCGCCAGCGCAGCCCGTCGCCACGAACTCTGCGCGACCGGCGCAGGCTCGCTCACCGCAGTCGCATCCCTGCCGAGAATCGCGTCCGCATCGCAAGCCAGCCGCGCATGCAGTTCGACACGCCACAAGTATTCATCGCGCGCCGCCGTGTCCGCCCGCAGCAGCGCATTCAATTCCTCCGCCTGCCGCTCCGATACGCTGCCGTCGCACACCGCCGCCACCGCTCCATCAAATTCTGGCGATGGAAAATTCATGCCTCCACCTCCTGCTCGGTCGTCGTCCGCACACATTCCAGCAACGCCTGCCGGATGCGCTGCAACATTTTGTAAACCGCCTCCACGCTTCGCCCGTGCGCTGCCGCGAGCGCCCCGATGCCCGTGCGATCGTAATAGTAGCCAGTCACCAACCGCCGCTGTTCCTCCGGCAATTTCTCCACGCACTTTTCCAAAGCCGCCAGCCGCCGTTCCATCTCCGGCCGCAGCGCCTCACGCCGCTGCGCCAACTCCTCCGCCAGCCCATGCTCCAGCAACCGCTGCCAGATGGCCCGCCGCTCCAGCCAGCGCCGCGTATGATGCTGCGCAAAGCGACAAGCCCAGGGCGTGAACGGCCGCGCCTCATCATACTCCGCGAACTTCTCCCACAACGCCGCCGCCGTCTGCTGCACAATATCCTCCGCATCCGCCAGACTCGGCACCATCGCCAGCACCGTCCGCCGCACCTCCCGCTCACTGGTGAGAAAGAGGCGTAGAAAGCGGGGCTGGTCTTGGGGATCTGGTAATATCTGATTCATGAGTGTCTTATAAATGCTTCCGTCGAACTCCCAATTTTGGACAAACAATGTTACTTTAGGCCGCCGCGTGCGCCAAAAGCCTACACCATCTCCAGTCCGCGCATGGTTCCGGTTGAGGAAGCGAACTGGTCCGTCTCGATGCCCATGCGCTGGAGCATGGAAACGTAAAGATTGGGCAGCGGATAGTTGCGCTGTTTGTCGAACGCGAGGTGCTGGCCGTGCTTGAAGCCGCCGCCGGCAAGGATGGTTGGCAGATTGAAGCAAGTATGCGCGTTGGCGTCTCCGAAGTTGGAACCATAGAGGACCATGGTGCGATCGAGCAACGTGGCGTCGCCCTCAGGCATGGCTTTCAAATCAGCGATCAGGTTGCCGAGCAACTTCATGTGCCAGCGGTCGATGATCTGAAGTTGGGCGCGCTTGGCTTCGGATTTTCCGTGATGGGAAAGGTTGTGATAGCCGTCGGTGATTTTCTCGCCCGGGATGTCCAGCACCGGGCTGCTCACGCCTTCGAGCATGAGGGTAATGGCGCGCGTGGAATCGGTTTCGAAGGCGAGGCGCGCGAGGTCATACATGATTTTCACTTTCTCCATGTATTCCGCTGGGTCGTTAGGATCGACCGGCATGGGCGCTTTGACGACGGGCTTTGGTTTCTCTTCCCAGCCGCGCGAGGCCTGCAGGCGGCGTTCGAGGTCGCGCACACTCGTGAAATATTGCTCAAGTCGATCACGATCGTGCGCGGGCACGCTGCGCTGGAGTTCCTTCGCCTGACCGGACACGGTGTCGAGGATGCTGCGTCCGGTGTCGAGCTTCCGCATCTGTGCTGCGACTTGGGCCGGTGAGCCTTGGAAGAAGAGTTGCTTGAAGACTTCGGCTGCCTTGTCCTCCGGCGGGATGGCGACACCGATGCCCGTCCACGAAAGGCTGCGCGCCCGAGTGTTCACTGCGAGCGTGAGCGACGGAAATCGCGTGAGCACACCGATCTGCTCCGCAATATGTTGATCGAGGGAAATGGTATTGCGAAACGAACTGCTGCCGGGATGGGGCGCAGCAGTCAGGAAACATACATCCGCCGGATGCCCTCCATCCACGTTAGGGTGAGAGACCCCGCTGAACACGCTGAAGTCATTGCGATGCGCTTTCAGCTCTTCCAGATAGGGCGAGAGCGTATAGTCACGACCGGTGCCTGTGGGGAAAAATTGATCCGTTAGCAGGCCGAGATTATTACAGATGGCGAACATGCGGCGGGGCTTGGCCGCCGGACCGCTGGTCACTTCTTTCGCAAACGCTGGTCGCATTGAATCCAGCAGTGGAAGTGATAGCGCGATCCCCGTGCCGCGCAGGAATTGGCGTCGCGAGATGGCCCGTTGCGTGGAGATGAAGCAGCCGACAGCGGGAGCAGTGGGAAGAAATGATTTCATAAAGATGGAGCAGCGTAGGTCGCTATTTATTGAGGAAGAGGGGGCTCTGGATGAGTTCGTGAATGAGCGTGCGCAGGCCATAGTGGCTGACGCTGGCGCGCTGCAGGATGTTTTCAATTTCAGCGCGGTCGCCAAAACGCACCGGAGCACCGGTGGCATAAACTGTTAGTTGTCGCGCGAGATTACGCGCCAACGACACCTCGTCTGCGCGCACGAGGCGTTTGAAATCACGGATATCCTTGAAGGGGCGACCGTCGGGAAGTTCGCCTGCGGAGTCCACCGGCAGGCCATAGTGAAACTCGAAGGCATGGCCATTCTTGCCAATGCCTTTCACTGCTGGTTTGTTGTCCGCCACTCCACGATACCGGTCGCGCCAAGCGCCCATGACATCGAAACTCTCCAGCGCAAAACCAGGCGGGTCCATCTTGCGATGACAGGCAGCACAGCTCTCATTGTCGCGATGCTTTTCAAGCTGCTGGCGAATCGTCACCGCGCCCCGGATGTCAGGCTCCACTGCGGCAACGGGTGGCGGTGGTGGAATTTCAAAACCAAGGATGCGCTCGAGGATCCATTTACCACGCAGCACGGGCGAGGTCGTGGTGCCATTGGCTGTGACCTTGAGCACACTGGCCTGCGTCATCAGCCCGCCACGCGGACTGTCCGGTGGAAGGGCCACGCGACGCATCGCGATGCCTTGCACGCCGGGGATTCCGTAGTGCAATGCGAGGCGCTCATTGAGGAAGGTGAAGTCGGAATCCACCACGCAGCGTGCTGGCAAGTCGCGTTGAATCATTTCGTGGAAATAGAGCTGCGTTTCCGCCAGCGCAGCCTCGGCCAGCGCGTCGTCGAGGTAGTAGTCGTTATAGAGCGTCGTTGATGGAGTGGAGGCTTCCATCTTCCGGAGGTCGAGCCAGTAATCGAGGAAGGCCTCTTGGAATCGGTGTGATTTCGCGTCGGCTAACAGGCGCTCGGTTTCCGCTCGCAAGACTGCGGGCTGATGCAGTTCACCGCGCTCAGCATGCGTCCGCAACGTTTTATCTGGGGTGGAGTTCCACAAGAAAAGTGCCAGACGCGTGGCGAGCGCGGGGTCATCGAGTTTGCCTGGCTTTTCATCGAGAAAGATAAATCCTGGCGAGGCCAGCACCGCAGTGTAACCAGCGAACATTGACTCTGCGAAACTAAGCCCAGCCGCGCGACGCTGCGCGACCAGTTGCAGGAAACGTTGCACATCATTTTCTGCCACCGGCCGACGATAGGCCCGAGCGAGGAACGTCCGCATGAGACGATCCGCGTCTTTTCCAGGATCCTGTGACACAACATCAACACTGACTTCACTGAGCGGCTCGGCAGGCTCACCGCCCTTGGGACGAGAAGTTTTACTATCGACCAAGTTAATGAGGACACCCGGAGCCGAGCCTTCCACTTGTGTGAGCGGCAGATCGCCAAAGAGCAGCTTGTAGCCCGCGGTGGTGGTTTGATCATAGAGCGGGCCCTCCACTTCCATCCAGCGGAATGCCACCCCGGGCCCGCCTTCGGGCGTCATCAGCGGATTCTTCCATCCCGGTGGACGTGAACGGAAGAAGCGCGAAGGATCGGGCACCAGCGTTTCATTGGCGAGAAGCCAGGTCTCACCAAGATCGTGGACGGCGGGTTCCGGAGTAAGGTCAAAGCCACCAACCCGACGATTCATGAGAGCATTGCGTGTATATACTGTGATCGGCTCCTGCGTGCGGCCAACCGTAATGGGTTCGCGCTTCTCGTCCGTTTTCTGTTCAGCCGTTTTCGAATTCTTGCCCGGCTCCACCCACACTGTGCTGCCGCTGAAGCGAATTCGATAGCGCCCGGCCACGGGAGCGCGGAAGCCATCCCACCGATAGCGAAATCCGGTCACATAGTTGCTCGCAATCCAGCCGACCGCCTCCTCCTCACGCAACACTGGATCAGCGTCGCCCACCGTTAGGGACTTCAGTTTCGCACCTGGTGGCTGCGCCTTCGTTCCCAACACAAGGAACGTGCTCCGATCACCTGGAGGCTTGCTCAGATCGGTTTGCAGCGTCTTGGTCGTGAGCGTGCGCTGGTCCCGGGCGTAGTAGCGTTTTGTGCTCGTCGGTGGTTGACTCCACTGCACACTCAACACCTCGCGCATCGCGTAATCCGCCGCACTTATATAACGCGCCATGTGAACATGTGAGACATCCAGCGCGTCCCCGAGTTTGTTGAAGCGGGACGCCTCGCCATCGTCAGGAAATTGCCCCTTCACTTGCAGCCATGGAGCCGAAAGCAAATCGCGCAGCGCGTTCTCATACTCGTAACCGTTGAGCCGCCGTTGCTTCGCGCGACCTTGCGCCGCGGTCCGCTTCTGCTCAGCCTCCAGCAACACCGGCTGCATCGTGCTCAGGAATTTCTCCAAGTCGGCCGCCGTCGGACGCGCCTTCTGCTTGGGCGGCATTTCGCCCGCACTCACGCGATCAAACACCTTCACCCAACTCGCAAAATTTCCCGCATTCTCCGGCTGAAACGACAGCGCCGTCAAATCGAGCCCACCCCTCTTCGTCTCCGCGTCGTGGCAGTCGGTGCAGTGCTGCTCGAAGAAAGCGCGCGCGGGGACGGTTGCAGCGGCCAATGGCGAATGGTGAAAAGCGGTTGCCGAAAGCAGCAGCAGCAAATTGGTGGAGCGATGGAAGATGGAATCTCTCATGGGTTCGCTAGCGAAGGACTGCGATATCGGCAGCGTTGTGAAGCTTTAGCATTTCCGCATCTGTTAACGCGCGGTTGAAGACGGCCAGGCCACCGATGCGGCCTTTCAGTGCTTCGCCCAGCATATTGCCCACGGCATAACGCGCACCGACGGTGAAGTCCGATGGCGCGATCTTGGTCTTGGCGTGTTGCGCGGGGTCGTAGCGGAAAATGCCACGTCCGTGGAAATACGGATTCATCCCGCGCGGACCGCCATCGGGGCCTTCGGTCGTGAAGTAGGGGTCGGTGCGTTTATCCTTTACTGCGTCCAGCGGGCGCTCCTCCATGACTCCGTTGAAATAGGCCCGAATCCACTGTCCGTCGTAGGTGAAGCCGAGCGTCACCCATTGGCGCTCCGGCACTTCCGAGCGGCTCGCGGCGTAGTCCGCACACCAAGGAAGCCCGGTGCCGTCCGCCCGGCGCGTGAAACCGCCCTCGCTGGAAATGTGAGGGGTAAGCTGGCGCTTGCCGCCGTAGGTCGGCATGTTCAAGAGCATCGCATACTGGCGCGTGCCAGTGTCATCGTTGGCTCCTTTGCCTTCGCTCCACACGCCTGCAATGGTGGTTCCGCGGCTCATGTCGTCCATGCAGACGACAGCGAACATGCTCACGCGGGCGTCTTTGCCACCGATATTCAGATCACCCAGGTCGCTGTGCGCGATGTGAAAATATTGTTTCCCGCGAAAGTAAGCCGAGTGCCCGGAGAATGGTCCTCCGACAGCGCGTTCCACCGGCCCGCCGACTTCAAGCAGTGCGTGCTGCTGTGGCGTCACCGTCGAAACGCGCGGCTTACCTGCTTCCTCGCCAAAGGTCCAGAACGCAACCACGCCTGGCATTTTTTCGACGACCGTGGCATCACCTCCGTTGGCTGTTAGGGTTGATACTGCGAATAGAGCAATTGCGGTGATAATACGATTAGTCATGGGGGGCATGGGAAGACTCGAATTCATTTTGCAAAGGAAACCAGGCCTTCGGTGAGTGTGATCTTTTGCGCCCCGACCAGGAGGGATTCGCCATCCAGTTTCGTTTCGGGATGCTGACCGGAGGCGGTTAGCGTCATGATGACGAAACTGTTGCCAGTTGGGGTGGTGAGATGACTGGTGGCGATCTTGCCTTTGCGTTGCGCTGCAATGCTCCCACGAATCGGCCCAGACAACACGAGCACTGCGTCGGCTCCGCTGGCTTTACTGAAGTCCACCCCGAAGGAACCACTGCTGGTGCTCCACGCTCCGCCATGCGGATTGGCTGCGAAACGTTTCACGTCGCCCGAGACACGCACGGGAAACTGCGTTTTCTGTCCCAAGCCCCAGATGATGATGCCGCCGGGTTTGACATCATAATGCCCTTTCGATCCCTTGAGCAACGCGTCCACGATGATGTCATCCGCATCCTGCCAGCGATTGCGGAACATGTAGTGCGCTGCGCTCTTGTCCTCCACGGCTTGCGGCAGCAGTTCACCGGGGTTGCGTTCTTGCTCCGCAAACGGCCAATTTATAAACGAGAGGATCGCGCGATGCGGATAAGCACTCACGGTATCGAACGGCGTCTGGGCCGCCGCGTCCGTGCTTTGACAAAGATGGTTATAAAGCCAGAGCAAGGCGGGTCGCTGTTCCTCCGTGATCGCTCCGAAGCCTTGTGCAAATTGGCCGGCACCACTCAAGGCTTTGCGAGCCCAGACGTTGTGATCATAGGTGCTGCTGTGCAGCGGAAAGATATCCTTGCCGGAGCGAAACTGGGGGGAGAGTTGCGTCAGCATAACCCACTTCATGGTCATCCACGGCACGTTGGTTCTGGGCGTAATGAAATCCTTGCCGCCCGCCACCCGCATGGCTTGGAAGGCTGGAATCAGTGCGGTGTCCGCAGCGACCGCAGCCGGTCCGTCGCCTTCCGCAAACCATCCGTGATCGCCCCAGCCTTTGGTCATTTCCACGATGAGATTTTTCTCCACCGCCTCCAACCATGGCTCTACTTTTTTGCTATCGGTGCCCGCGTCCCCCTTGATGGCCAAAAGCGCGAGCGCTGCTCCGCCGACCTGCGCGCCATAGTGATTGCTGCCGGGTGGATGCTTGGGATTCCGTGCCAAGCGTTCGAGCGACATCGGTTCCCCCGTGCCCTCCGCCCCCTTGCCACGTTCCTCCTGGGCATAGTTCTGAATCTCCGCAGCAACCTTCGCGCAAAACTCCGCGTCCCAGCCATCGTGGCACAGATCATAGCCCAGCGCATACCAGCCGAGACTAGGCCCGCCGCGCAACATTCCTCCAGGCGCCACCCAGGAATACCGCGCCTCGTCATCGCAGTCACGCACCCCGGCCCATGCTTTTTCAAAACAGGCCCGCCCCAGTTGCGCGTATTTCTTCTCACCTGCTAGTTGATAGAGAAATCCAAAGCCTGCCGCATGCGAAACACTGTAGGTGCCGATCGGGTAATCCTGCTTCTTTTCATAGGCCCGCGTTTGTTCATTGAAAGAGGTCGGCATCGCCTCGCCTCCGCCGAGCAATAATTTCAAGCGCGCAATGATCGCCTGTCCTTCCGGTGTCTTGGCTCTCGCCCGCAGGTTCGGCAGGTCCGCCTTGCGGAAAAACAGCCGTGGGTGTTCGTCCGCAGTTGGAGCCACGAAACCAGCCACCGGGGCGGGCCACGGGGCGCTGGGTTCGCTCTCAGCGAAGGTGGATTCACTGGTTAAGACTGAAGCGATGGTAATAGATAACAGAAAGGTGCGTTTCATTTTTTCTGAGTGGTTGCGGCATCCACCGGATAGGCTGTGAGGCCAAAGCGCACGTCGATGTTGGCCAAAGCTGGAAGGCCTAGGTCCGTTCCCTTGAGGGAAAATTGTCCGTCCAGCATCAGGGCGCGATTCTTTTCATCACCTTTGCCATCGTGCTGCACGAGGTTTGTCTTTGCTTTCACCGGAATTTTTTTTCCGCCGATTTCCAAAGTCCCCGTCATCTCCGCGGAGTGCGCTGGCTTTCCGCTTTTTGGTTTCTCCACCGGTCCCAATGCTCCGACCGCAGTGATCGTTAGGGTGGCGGTGATGGGCTGCGTTAGTGACCCCAGCACCCGTCTGCTTTGATCTCCCTTATCCTGCGCGGCCTTGTCGCAGAGCAGCGCGAAAGCCGCGGTGGGCTTGGCGGTATCCAGCACGATCTTCCCGGTATCGTTCGCTGGTTTTCCGTAGAGAAACGTTGGCCATTTCACACCCGTCGGATCGCGAAACTCAAGGTCTGCCGTGACGTATTTGGGGAACGCGGAAGTAACGCGAAATTCTGTGGGGATCACGGGTTCTTGAGCATAGCCACTGAGAGCGCAGCACAATAAAATGAGGCGGTGGAGTTTCATCGTCGAATTATTTGGAAAGATCCAACAGCAGAGCATAGCCGTCGGTTGCACCACCGCCAAACGTTGCTTGGCGCGCGTTGACGGAGGGCGGTGGATTTTGATCGTAGCCTTGATTTTTCGCGGCGGCACTGCCGAGGAAAAGCGCCACGGGCTTGCCATTGAGTTGGCCGGAAACCATGCCCCAGCGGGCGCGATCGGCCGAGCTGTCATCCACGATGGTCTGCCCACAGGCGGGCATGGCTGTGCTAAAGCGCAGGGCACTGGCATCACGGTTCAGCACCGCCACGAATTCTCCACCCGGCTCCCCACCGCCGATGGCGTTGCCCGTCTGAATCAGTCCATGCGATGAAGCTCCGGCAAAACAAATGGAGCCATCCACCGCTGACGCCAGCGTGTGGATGCGGGCGCTGTTAGGTTTATTCTTGTCCTTCATGTAAGCCATCCACGGGGTGCCACCGATGACCTTCCAGGACTTCGTGTCCACCTTCACCACATACGCCAGACTGAGCACTCCCGCGCCCCACGCGCTGAAGCCAAGCCCGTTCATCTTGGCGTTCGCGCGCAGGTCCATCGGTTCTCGCAAGGCGACACTGTTGCCACCATCTGACCACGCGTGGAAAATGAGATTTCCCTGCTGGTCATAAGTCACGCCGCGAATTGCAGTGTCCGACACCAGTCGCAAGTTGTTCAAGCCAACCAACGGCCCGCCCCAATCGTAGAGCTGATAAAGCAACGAACCGTCTGGTTGGTGGATATTGAGCGTTGGGCAACGCCATGGTTCGCGCCCCGTGGGCCAGTGATGCTCGCCACCGCGGGCGATGGTTCCGTCCACTGGATTCACTGCGGCAAAGCCACCCGCTCCACCAGGAATCGGCATGGCTGAAAGCTGCTTTCCGCTGGCGTCCAACACCCGGAAATCTGGTCCGTGAAAATGCAACCGCCCGGCGGCATCCAGCGTGAGCGAGGGGGCATCGGAAGCTCCTTTGACATGACGGATCCAGAGGATCTTGGCCGCATCCGGAGTCAGGCGCGCAATGAAACTGTGGGTGCAACCACTGCGTTTGGAATCTTCCGCCGGTGCTGGTAACTCCTTGGCGTCGCTGCTCAACGTGGCGGTGTCCTCCGTGGCTGGACCAGCAATGAAGATGTTCCCCGCTGCATCCACCACCGCCGCCGTCAGGCCACCAGACTTCCACGCGAATCGGGTCACGGATTTGATCGTCTTCAAGTCCCCTGACATGCGGGCAATGAATGCCGTGGCGTTAGGATGATTCCAAGCAAATGGTTCGAACTTAGGTTTCCCTTCCTTATCCAGTTCCTGCTGACCTTTCTTGTCCAACTTAGGCAAGGGCGCAGGCGCCTCGCAAACAGCATCCTTGCCCAGCACCGTTTCCTTCACTCCAAGCTGCAACTCCGGCCCCAGCGCGACGCCTGCGAGCACGATCGTTCCGTCCGCTTGGAACCCTCCGCCCGTAAGCCATTCCGTGCCCGGCCCGCCCAGCAATCCAGCGTGCAAGACCCGCACGGGTTCAGCGGGAGTGGTGTTCCTTTTGGTAAATTCATCGAAGCGTGTGTCTGCCTGCACAACCATCGGGATGGTTAGGAGGAGGGAAGCGGCGCAGAGTTGTTTGAGAGCAGTGGATGGTTTCATAACTAAATTAGGTTGCTATCGTGTTATTCAAATTTATCCAACTCCACCTGCTCCTCAACCTTCCCGGTGTCCACATCGACATTCAACAGGGAGTAAGCGAATTTTTGACCATCGAAATCGGATCGGTAAACGAGAAAGGGATGCACCCAACCATTCTTTGGCGCCAGCGCATGGGTCATCGGATTGGTATCCCAATTATCCACGTGCGGCTTGCCCTGCGCGGTGAGCCTGGTCACGGTTTTGGCGAAATGTTCGGTCTGCGAGTTCGCATCATTGACGAAGACCAGCGGGCCGTTCGCCTGCACCTTGCGGATGACATGCCCGTTGGCGCGCACCACGCTTTCCGTGCGCACGCCGCGCAGTTTAACCGCCGGGGCGTTGGCCACCAGACTAACATCGATCGTGCAATCCTCAAAGATCTGCGGGCTGCCCGCATAGCCGGCCGCGATCTGCTTTTGCTTTGTGACGATGGTGTTGTGGGTAAAGGCGCTTAGCTCGGTGATGCCCATTTCCACGGCGGGTTCTCGCTCGTTACCACACTCGATGAACTCACACTGGTCGATCCAAACTTCCCATGGGCGATAACCAATCTCCACGTTGCCGCCGAAGGTATCCACGCCCGGCCCGTTGATGTTTTCAAAGCGCGATCCAACGATCATGCCGTGGATGAGATTGTTAAATTTAACGGAGATGCCCGCCTTGCGCTGCCCGCTGAAGCTGCTGTGGAGCACGAGCCACTTGTCCAGCATGGTGCCATTCATGCAGATTCCGTAGTCGCCCGTGTTCTCGAATTTCAAGTCCACATACTTGTTCTGATCATGCTCCGCGCCCCCGCTGAGACCGGGATCGTCGTTACCCACGAGCATGCCGGCCAGCGATTGGTTGCGGAAGGTGAGGGCGTAAAAGTTTTCGCCCGCAATGTAGCTTTTCTTGGTGGGCGATCCGTCGCCATAGCCGTGGTCCGCGCCTGTTAGTGCAAGCCCCACGCTGCCGCCCTCAATGGTGAACTGCGCCAGGGTGGTGCGCTCCTGCAGCTTGACAACCTGAATGGCGGCATCCGATTTCAGCACCGATTTATCACCCGTGCCCCACACGCCGCTGATGCCTCCGAGCAAGTAAAGCGGCTGCTGGAGCAGGAACGTGCCGACAGGAATTTCCAATCGAATGTTTCCGCCCTTGGCCGCCTGCTCTGCCAAATCCCGTTGTGCCTCCAACGCCAATTTCTTGGCGTCGTCCTTGGCGCGCTTCGCCTCCTCGACCGCCTGGCCCAACTCCTTTGCTTGGGCCTCAGCAGCAGCTTTTGCAGCGGTGCGACGTGCCGTGATGGCTTTCATGGCATCGTCAATTTTCGCTCGCTGGGCTTTAAATTCAGCCGTCTCCCGGGCCGCCTTTAGTTTCTCCTCCACGCCTCCGTGCATGGCCCAGATGGCTTGGTCGGCCGCGTCCGCTGCATCCAGCAGTTGCTGCAACTCCGTCCGGGTCATGCCATACAATAGTTTAGCAAAAGCATCATCGCTGGGCCGTTTGCTGGTGGGGTCCGCTCCTGCTAGCAACAACGCCTGACCGAAACCCTCCTGCTGCGTGAATGCCACCGCACGTCTGGTGGGGGGAGCATCCGTCGGTAGCACATCCGGTGGTGGCGGCAGCTTCAGGGCGGGCTGCTCGCCTTTGGTGAGGTCGGCCTTGGCGAAGAGGAATGTTTCCTCGTCGGTGGCATTCATGTCCATTTCGCCTGGACAGTTGACATGCCGTCCAGTTTTGATCTTCGCCATGAGCTGATCCACGCTCTCATGAGGCACTGGCTCTGGCAGCGTGAACGCCTGCTGCTTCTTTTCCGCGTCCGTTTTCTTTTTCTCCCAATCCTTTTTTAGAAAAGCCGCACGCTTCTCATAAATCGCCAGCGCATGGGCCTTCACATCGAACTTCGCCAACCATTCCGGAGTCGGTTTGTTGTAGTAGGGCGTCACAGCAAACTTCAGCGCCTGCTCGGTGCCCTGGTGGCCGTATTGCGAGCACACGGACCACAATTGCAAGCCAGGAGCATTGTTCCAGAGCGACACCTCGTTCGCATTGTTCCATGTCCGCATGGCATAGAGCACATTCCCCCGGCCACCCTCAATCGTGATATCGCGATTCGCGTCCGCATGGCGCGGCTCGCCACTATTGCCGCCAAACGCATTGATGCCACGCAGGCCCAACAGCACCTCTTCACAATTGTGCAGCCAATAAACGCCGGGGCCCTGCGCGCTGCTGCGTTCCGTGCTGCCCTGCATCATGGTTAGTCCTTTCGCGTTTTCGATCACCACGCCCGGCCCTGGATTCCCGTAATTCGTCTCCACCATGTGATACAATCGCGTGCCTGCGCCACCACCCTTGAGATCAAAATGCATTTGCGCCCCGCGCTTGATCCAATCAGTCTTCCCGCTGTCCGTCCAATGCGCGTTGAAATCGCGAAAGGGCCAGTTGATTCCGAACCAAAGAAACAGCGAATCATCCACCCGGGCCTCCGCCGTCACCACATGATCTCCGAACGCATTGTCCCCGCAGATCCACGCGCAGTTCTTCACATCCGCCTTGATGCGAATCCCGCCGCTACAAAATAACGCCAGGTAATCGGTCATGGGCGCAGTCTTGTTTTCAAAACTGTCACTCTGGGAAAATTTCCAATTACGCGCTGCGATCAGACGATCCGTGCGCAGCAGATTCTGCTTGGAAACATCACGCGACACCTCCGGCAGCACCTCCTGATCCAGTTGGGAAAACAGCAGTTCCATCCCATGTTGTCCGCCCCCGAAACACACGCACCCCTCACGTCCCCCCGTGATCTGCACCTCATCCGCCACACTCCGGAAATCCAACGTCCCGCAAGCAACCTCCCCCAGATCCAGCGCCCCACCCACCGGTAACGATTCCGCAATCCTCACGATCTCCGCCGAGACAATCGACTGCGGAAGCGACGTCCACCGCTCACCCAGGCGCGCCACCAGCGCCACGCGCGCATCCGCAAAGCACCGTGGCAACGCAGTCCCCGCAAGCCCAGGCAGACTCGTGGTAATCATTATGACAAACAGTGAACCTGGGAGAGCAAATGAAGGAAGACGCATGACGGAATGGAAGGATAAATTGCCGATCCGTTCATAAATCCATGATTTCACCGACGAAGTCAATGGCTCGACACTACGTTGCCGTGGTCCATCACTTTGGTTTCATTGCCCCACAGGCCCTAAGCTGGGGATGGCACCCACGCGCCACTTACTTCCGGAAGTGGAAGAAGCGGCGGCGTTCTTTGTAGCCTGCGAGGCCGAAGAGAGCGAGGAGGCTCATGATGGCAGAGGGTTCGGGGACGGGGACCAGTTCGTTGCCGCCAACGATGGCGGCTCCACCCATCGCGTCGTAGGGAGTGACTCCTCCGTCGGTGTAGAAGTTTACGTTGGCGAGGTTGATGGTGTTGATGTTGGCGCTGAAGATCAGTTTATCCGTGCCCGCCACCCATGGGGATCCGGTATAGTTCCAGACGTTCAGGATGCCGCTCCAGGTGCCGACATCAGTAAATGTCAGGACGGAACCGGAGGCGTTGGCTCCCATGTCGATGATGGCACCTGCGAGGGTCAGTTTTCCGGTGCTGGCGCTGAAGCCGCCAGTCGCCAGGGTGGTGCCGGTGCTGAGGTTCAGATCGGAAGTGGCAGGGAGGGCGTTGTTCGCTCCGAGGAGCAGGGTGCCTCCATTGACCTCGATGGCTGCTCCGGCTCCTGCGGTGGCGGTGCTGTTGCTGAGTTTGACAGTGCCGGGTCCGTCTTTCTTCAGCGTGGTGCCCGCAGCCAAATTCAGGCTGGTGTTGACGGTGAATTGGGCGGCAGAGTCAAGGACGTCCAGCGTGGCTTTGCCTGTGGAACCTGAAATGATCACGTTATCCACGTCACTCAAAATGTTGCTCGTGAGTTGCAATTTGGCACCGGTGGTGGCCGAAGCCATCGTGAGGTTTTTCGTCAGAGTAACACCACCGGAGAGCAAGGTGGATGTCGCTTCAATTTGAACATTCCCCTTACTGCCAAGCGCGGTTAGGAACAGATTGCCAGTCCCGTCGTCGATGGGTTTGATGTAGTCCGCGCCATCCAGTGCACCGATTCCGTCCTTGTATCCAAAACCGTAATTGGTGGTGAATCCGTTATTCCCCCATGGCCCGGCACCGCCAGTGCCGTTGCGCATGCGGATTTCCACCAAGTGCCAGCCAGTGCCGTAACCGGGAATCGCGATCCCTGCGCCAAAGTTCTGGGATGGAGTTCCAGCGTTTCCGTTGGGAGTGGTCGGGCCAGTGGCATTCTGGGTATTTTTATAGGCGGTGCTTCCCACCACGTTGCCGCCGGAGTTCAGCACCAAGGTGCCATCGATCCAGACGCCGAGGTTGTCGTCTTGGTTGCCTGCGAAGGAGAATACGCCGTCGTTGTCCTTCACGTAGCCGGTGTAAACCCACACATCGTTGTCCAGGTGGCCTGTGAGCGCCTGCTGCGTCACTGAGCTGTTCTGCAACATCCGGGGCTCCATTTGGATGCCGAAGTTACCGGGGTTGGCGGGGCGGGTGCCATCTGTAGTGAATGCGGTGGTGCCCATCACCACACCTTCGAGCAGGCCGGGGACATAGCGGGTGGCGGCAGAGCCGGAAATGACACCTGTCACGGTGGTGGTGCCGCTGCTGACTTTCACAAGGCCGCTGTTGGAAATGTTGCCCGTGTGGGTGGCGGTGGTGCCGGGAGCAAATTCCAGCGTGCCCGTAACGGCATCAATTGGAGCCGTCGTGCCGGAAGCCACAGAGGCTGCGGACCCGAAGGTGTTGAGGGTGCCAGTGGTGGTCACGCTGGCTACAGGGGCCAATTTCAAAGTCCCGCTTTGGACTTCTGCGGCGGCAGGGGTGTGAGCGGAGCCTGTGATGGTTACCGTGTTCAAACCAGCCGTGCGCAAGGTGCCAGCGGTAACATTTCCTGCCAGAGTCAGCGGATTGCTGGTGGTAACCCCACCGGTGGCGCTGGTTGTTAGGTAAATTCCGCTGCCGGTAAATCCTGTGGATGCCGTGAGGGTGCTGGTGCCGCCCACTGGACCGATGACACCATTATTGGCAATGGTGGCGGCATTGATGACGGTGGTGTTCGTGACCGCCACGCGGCCTGCAACATTCGCCATGTTGTTGACTCCCGTGCCGGGATTGGCATTCACTGCAAAGGTTCCGGTCAGGTTCAACGTCTTCGATGCTTCTGTGATGTAGAGGCCGTTGATGTCGAAATTATTCAGACTGGCGGTCGTCGGCAGGACCAAGTTCTGGGTGCCTACGGCATTAAACGTTGGCCCTACGGTGATTCCCACGGGTCCGGCTATGCCGATATTTCCGCTGAAGGTTCCGGCTATGGCGTTGATGTTCAGGCGGCTGCCACCTGCTTTGATCAGCGTGCCCGGGCCGTCCAGGCTGGCGAATCCGACTTGGTAGTTGTTTCCGCTGTCAACGTTGAGGACCTTCGTTCCGCTGGCGACTGTCAGGGTTCCCAAGTTGATAATATTTCCCGACGCTGTGGTGCTGGTTTGACGGTTTGCATCGATCCACGAATTACCGGCCAGGGTGACGTTATTTCCGTAAGTCACCGTGATATTGCTAACATCGGCTGTGGTGCTGGCATCATCCCGCAGGCGGAGGCGACCGCCGTCGAGTTTGATGATGGCGCTACCCATGGCGTTGCCAGTGGTCCGGGTGATGCCGGAACCAGCAATGAGGGCGACTTGGTTCGCAAGGATCGAGTTCACCCCCACGGAAATGGTGCCGCTGTAGTTGTTCTGCCCAGCACCCGCACCGGAGAGGAGCGGATTGCCCAGCGTGATGATCCCGCCGCCACCATTGCCCTGGGTTAGCTGCGAGCCGTAAATGTTGATATTTCCCGAACCTGTCAGGCGTCCGTTGATGGTGATGGTTCCACCGTTCGTGCTGGGGAGGTAATAGTCGTAAGCTGCGAGGTGAATGTTCCCGCTCGGGACATTGAAGATGGACTGATTGGCCGCAGTCAGGGTGGCGGCTCCAAGCGTGAAGGAGTTAAGTGTCGCCCCCATGGTTGATCCGTCCTTCATGGTGACGGAACCGATCATGGTGGTGCCTGCGGTATTGCTCCCCAGGATGACCGCTCCGCTTTGCACGGTGGTGTTCGCCTTGCTGGAACCCATGGCACCAGCAGTGTCGAAGCGCACCACACCACTTTGGACGTTGAATACGTCTGTCAAGGTTCCAGGATTGCCGAACTGGTTCATCACCAGCCCTGTGATGGTATTTGCGGAGGTCGTGGCAGTCGCGTTTTGACTGATCTTGATTTGAGTATCGCTATCAATCGAGACAATGTAACTGTTAGCAGGGATACCTGCGACAGAGCCTGTAATCGTCTGTCCCACCACGAGTGGGGTCGTTCCTGTTATGGCACCCACCAATCCGGTTACCACATTGGTGTTAATCGTGGTAGCAGCGGTGGCTCCAAACGTCGGGTTCTGATCAGGGCGGAGCGCCAGCAGGCCGTTGCCGGCCTTGATGAGACCGCCTTCGCTGATTCCGGTTGGCACGGAACCGATCCGGGCAGAAATGGTTAGCCCAGTAGCCAGGACACCGTTTACCGCAGTCGGGGATGTGACATTGAGGGTGGAACCACCTGCGTTGGTAAATCCAATCGTGCCAGCAAAGCCACCGATCAGCGGGGTGGCAGTGGATGGATTGGTGTTGGTTGCGGTGATGGCAGTTGGTGCGGATAGATTGATGATGGAGGTCAATCGGGAGTTCGCACGGTCAATGTTGGAGTTGGCATTGGCACCAGCACCATCCAGGAAGGTGACCGATCCAATGGTCTCGGTCACCCCGGCTAGGTCAACAAAGTTAAACCGTCCGCCACCTACCAGAGTGATGTTCGCATTGTTCTTAAGTTGGCCACCCACGTTCGCTTCCGTAACGGTGGCACCGTTGATGACGATGTCTCCAGGAACGGCCAAGGCAGTCTGGCTTGCCGCCAATTGATTCAGAGTCAGAGTGCCGCCATTGACATAAGTTTTCCCAGTGTAGGTGTTGCCGAAGGTAACGCGGAAATCAGCCCCAGCCGTGGTGGCAGCTTGGTTCAACGTGATGCTGACGCCAGGAATGATGGACTGAATGACGGTGCCCGCAGGGAAAACACTAGCCGTGCCACTGGTCACAGGATCACCCACTTCCATTCCGGTGGTGTTGCTCATCGTAATGGTAGTTCCCACAGGCACCGTGCCTGTAATCAGGGCGGAAGCAGCGAGATTCAGTCCTCCCCCACCGGCCTTCACCAAATCAATATTGCCAGTGATGGGGATGTTAATGCCGTTCTGGTTCTGGTTCACCCAATACATCAGTTCTCCGGTGCCGGAGGTGATGGAGTTTCCACGGGCATTGGCCGCAGCGCTGTGGCTGATGGTGACGTTGGCATTGGAGATCAGACCGCCGGAAGCGACCGTAAGACCGACTCCGTCATTATAGGTGTTTGTAATATTCGCGCCTGGAGCCATCCGCCATGCGTTGATGCTCTTGGACGCAGTGAGCGTCCGGGCAGCACCGTCGTTGACGTTTTGCGTTGCGGTGGCGAGAGTAACATCACCAGATTCATAATTTGCATAGCCATCCTCCGTATTGCTGAGGGAGCTCAGGCCGGTGGTGGCGTTGTAAGTGGCAAAATGATCTCCATTGGCAATGATCCAAGTCGGCAGGATGTTGTTTGTCAGGGCCAGGGGCGAACCATTCACGTTGGTGATGAAATCGCGGATGGCACTGGTGTTGCTCCCAGCGGTTCCGAGGAAACCATAATTCTGGCCAAAGTTGATGACTGCACCGGAGTTGGCGCTCCGGATCAAGTTCCCAATGTTCACTTCGTTGGCCCCGCCACCGCCCGCATTGCTGGAGATGGTGTTCTGTCCATGGCCGATGGTGAGCGCATTGATGGTCTGGCTGGCTACTTGCCCTGCCGCACCCGTGAGATTGATCGTGCCGCCGCGCAGGGTGACAGGCACCGTGGGAGCGATACGATTCGCCACATTGGATAAATAGGAGTTATCGAACTGGAGCGTGGCATTCTGCACTTCGACGCTGCTGGTCCCGCTCAACGCTCCTGAATCCCGCAGGGAAAGCGTGCCTGCACGCACCAGGGTGGTGCCAGTGTAGGGATTTCCGCTAGTCAGTAGGAGCGTATTGTTGGCATTTTTATCGATGGAGATGGCTCCACCGACAGTGCCCGAGAAGCGTCCACCGCCTGTTACAGTAATAGTAGCTGCGGTGGTGCTAGTCACGGTGCCGCCCATGCCAGGAAGCTCGTTGTTGTTGTTCAGCGTGTTAATCATCTGGCTGTTGCCATTCAGGTTCAACGTGCCACCATTGAGATAAAGGTTGTTGCTGCTGCTGGAACCATTGGTCTGGCGAATGCTGGAGAAACTATTGTTGGCGCCAAGATTCACGGTGCCAGCATCGATTTGCAGCGTGCCACGGAAGGCGGTAAACGCTTCAGCGCCCACATTCAGCGTGCCCGCGCCAGTCTTGACGATGGCGTTGTCCGTGAATACCATGGCATTCAGGTTAAGGTCGCCCAAGGTGTGCAGGAACAGGGAGGCCCCGCCATTGGCTTGGAGGAAATTACGATTTGATCCGACCGTCGCGCCATTGATGGTGGAGGCGGCACCGCTTTGGACAAAGATACCGCCGCTGTTGAGATGGAAGCGGCCCAGCGATTCCGTAAATGGCAGGGCTCCTGTGATATTCAGAGTGCTGCCTGGGGTCATGGTCAGCGTTTGCACGCGGGTATCGCCCGTGGTGCTGACGGTGCCAGCCAGTTTCACGTTAAGTCCCACGCTCTGATTGTCCCGGAAATAGGAGGAATATTCGGAGGCAGCCAGATTGCGCATCCCGCCGCTGATGAACTGCATGTTCGTGGCCGCAGCCGTCGTGTTTGCAGTCAGAGTGACTTGCGTGGCGCTGTCCACAGTGAGAATGCGCGTTCCGTTAGGAACGAAGCCTTGGACCAGCATCCCGGCCACGAGGCCGGAGGTTTGCACACCAGTGAGCACAGCAGTGCCGCTGGTATTCGTGACTGGCAGGAGGACACCGTCCTCCGTCATGAAACCTTCTGGCACGCCATCGTTATTGGCATCACCCAAGTAGTCTGGCCGGGTGGCTGCCACAGCGGTTCCGGCGGAGCCGTAGCTGCCACCGGCTTGGATGCCGAAGCTTCCAATCGCATTGAAGTTGGGACTGGCAATCTGCACCAGTCCATTGGAATTCGTGGTGGTCCCCGGGGCGATGCCGCCGGAAATGCCACCAGCCGCCAGGTAAGTCATCGGAACGTTGCCTGCGGTCGGGCTATTGATCACCCACGTGCCACTTCGCTGCTGAGCAATACCAGCACCTTGGAAATTCTCCGCCGAGTTGACCAGGATGGTCGTCTTGGCGGCCCCTGGCGTGATCTTCAGCGTGGTGTATCCCGTCACGCCTTGGAAGGAACCGAAGTTACCCGCACTGTTAAAGAGATTGGCCAAACGTTCCTCCACTGCGGTCGAGGCGTTACCAATCAAATTGAGCGTGCCGCCCATCGGCGTTAGATTCTTGTTCAACGCGTTGGCAACGAGCACGCTTCCACCCAGACGATTGCTCAGGGCGGCGGCGGTGTTATCCAATTCAATGATGCCGCCTTTTTGCAGACGATTTTCGCTAAATGCAGTATTTCCCGTGCCGGAAAGGATCAGTTTGCCATTGGCCACCGCAGCGATGCCGGTCGAGTCACTGGAACCAGTGAGCGTCAGGCTGCCACTGCCGATCTTCCACAGGTTCGCCTGCTGGGCGTTGGCACTGCGGAAACGGATGTTGGAAGAGAAATCGGAGGTCGCGTTAATGCCAAGGTAAGCACCGCCTTGATTCGCGATGATTGAACCATCACCAGTGACGTGGCCGACGACTTCAGCAAAATTTGCGACATTGAGCAGGAGTGTGGAACCATTGCCAGGGTTGAATCCAGCGGCCCCAGCGGGCGCGACGTTAGTCACTGCTGCTGGCAATTCAATCGGAGTCGTGTCTGGGAAAGTATTGGCAGCAGCCAAGCTGAAAGCTGATCCATCTAACACCGACAGTTTTGCTCCGGCTCCAAACACATTGCTCTGCGGACCGGTGAACTGGACAAGTCCGTTCTTGGGATTGCCATCGACGTAGCGCGACGATCCTATTGTGACGGTGGCACCAGCGGCCACGTCGAAATTTTCAGTAATATTTAGATTGGTCTGAGTGGTGGCCGCCAGCACGGCTCCGTCTTCCAGCGCAAAACGCCCGCGTCGATCGTTAATGGTGCGGTCCGACGAATCATTCGTGATCATCCCGCCATTACCAAATCTCAGTGTCATCGCCTCCACGGTCGGACTACCCGGGGCGACCACGATGAAGGGATTCACAGCATCTGTGATATCGCGATTCGCATTGAAAATTTCCAGCACCGTCTGCTTACCGTTTGGTTCATTGTTGATGAACTGGTCGTGGCGGAACAGGCGGCCCGTCTCATAACGAATGATGGCACCGGGCTCATAGACAAACTGACCGGCATTGATGAGGCCGGAATTGCTGCCGAGGAAGGCTGCCACTGTTTGGATTTGGTGGATGGAATCCGCCTTCAGCGTCCACGTGGCACTGCCCGTGGTGGAACCGATGCCTGACACATCATTATTCAACAGACGGCTATCTGCTTCGAATATGGCATTGGTATTGATGGGGCTAGGCACCGGGTAAGGCATCCCCTGCGGCATCCCGGCGGCCGCACCGATCGGCACAAAATTTCCTGGATCAATCGTGGATCCCGCCTGTGCCAGCAGACTGGCGCGGCTCATGCCCAGCGTGTCATAGCCAAAGGACTGGCTGTAGGTGGGCACCACATAGGAGCCGGGCATGGCTACGAAAGTCAGGTTCGATGGCAGCACCATTGGGGTGTCCTCCGTGAAGTCCACGCGTCCATCCAAGAAGGCATTGATCGCTCCACCGGAAAGGTTATTGATGGCATAACCGCCAGCAACCGTAGTGGAACCGATCGCATAAGTGATGTTGCCCCCCGTGCGATTGAGCCCCTGAATCGTAAAGTCACTGTTGGCGTTGATCGTGCCCTGAGCCCAGCCCGTGCCGACGGAGGAACCAAGCCCTTTCCAAGGAGTGCCTGCGCCGACCGTGATGGATTGGTTCAAGCCGCCTCCGCCACCCAGATTGAAATACAGATCAGCGTTGGTGCCAATATTGAGCGGCATACCAACATCCAGCACCCCGTTGGGAGCCGTCTGCACCCGGATGTGGGTGCCAGCGGCTATGATGATCTGGCCGCCCGCAGTGATGGTATCGACCCGTGTTAGGCTGTTCAAGCCCTGACCGGGAGTGCCGTTGCCACCCGTGAGCATATTTCCTGGTCCCACCAGAGTGAAGCGGTCGCCAGCAGTAGTGTAAACGCCAGCGTTGTTTTGCAGGTAAAGTTCCGAGGAATCCGTAATCGTGAAGCCCTGCGTGCTGCTCGTGGTGCCTGCGGCACGCAGCTCGATGGCCGAACCCTTCACAGTCACAGGGCCTGTGCCCAAACTGCCAGCTACGATCGCATTGATACGGCCCTGATGCACGATGGTGCCGCCAGAGTAGGTATTTGCTGCACGCAACTCCAAGGTGCCGCCGCCCACCCCTTTGTGGACCATGACGGAACCGTTGTTGTCAGTGATGACAGATTCGACTGCCAGGACGTTTTGATTTTGATGGAAGAAGAGTTCCTTGGCACCTGCAGCCGCTCCACTGAGCCCGGCGGTAATTTTCCCCCGGATGGCAGCGGTCCCGATGGCGCGCACCTGACTATTATTGTCACCGATGACCACGCCCTCACCCAAGAACAGCGTATCTGCTGCATTCGTGAACGCGAGTGTAGGTGTTCCCAAGTTCGTCACAAACCGCAGACCTGCCATTTGCTGATTGCCCGCTGCCAGCGTTAGGGTTTGAGCTGCGAGAGTTGGGGTAAACGTATACCGCGTTCCTACCACAGGCGTGAGAGTGACGTTTGCCACGCTTGTGCTTGGCAAATCGACGATGCCTGTCAATCCCGTGACACTAACACCAGCGAAATTTGCGGCATTGGTCGTAGTAGCCCAAGGCAACGTGACGCCATTGGCGGTGGAAGCTGGAAGCGCGACTCCATTGAGCAGCAGAGGATTGATCCGGGCGTTATCGCCTGTAGGCGTTCCCAGCGTGCCAAGGCTTCCGGCAATGTGCAACACCCCGCCGCCGACCGCACGAGTGAGGTTCGTCAGATTCAACTGAGCGCCCGCCGTGCCAGTGCCACCGCTTCTATTGATCTGGAGTTGATTCCGGCCCACGCCAAGGATTACATTGCCTACCGTTTCCTGTTCATTCGTAGCGACAGCGTCGTTTCCGATATAAAACAGCGAGCCACCATTCAGGGTAATCGGAGCTGTATCCTTGATCCGGTCAGCATCCGAGGCTTCGGGGAACTGACGGGTTCCCAGCGCTCCGTTGTTGTGAATAATCAGCTCACCGCTCTGACCAATCGTCACGCTGTTAATGTTAGGTAAATCTCCACCGGCTCGAATCTGCACGCGCCCCCCATTGCTGCCAATCACGAGATCGCCCGAGAAATTCGAGCTGCTGAGCAGGATCAATTCACCGTAGCCCGTCTTGGTGAGCGTGCCGCTACCCGTGAGGGCATTAACGCCAGAAAGCGTTTGGAAATTACTGTTCAGAGAATGAGCCACGGTATCAATCGTCCCTCCGCCCGTGCCGATGGTGATGGTCCGCGCACCGCTGGCCAGCACGTTGCCAACTTGGTGGAACAAGGCTCCAACCTTGTTGGCGTCATGCAAGGAACCAATCAATTGTAGCGTGCCGCCATTGCTGAGGGTTAAGCCGTTAGTAGCCGTTCCGAGTTGAGAATTATTGATCACCCGCAGGGAACTGCCCACCCCATCCACGGTGATGGCACCGGTAAATGTCTGCACTCCGCGGAGGTCCACGGTGCCAGGCTCATCAATTGTGAGCGCGTTGCTTCCCGTGAGCGGAGTGGTCAGGGTCAACGTGCCACCGCCACCGCCAAGACGATAACCGGAAGCTCCCGGCGTGATGGTTCCGCCATACGTGCGCAGGCCCACGGCTCCCAGGCTGAGCGTTGGGTCAGCGGTAAAATCAAGATTATTGGAGCTGTTCACGCCCAGCGCGAGCGCACCCGTGGAAGCCGCATTGATCTGGCCTAGCAACGCCTGATCCGCCGCATATCCGGCAATGACCGCTGTGGAGGTAGGAGCCGTGACATCCACACCCACTGGGTTGACGTTAAATTTGAACTGCCGATTCGCTGGAATCGTGGCAGCCCCAAAGCTCTGCGCCACATTGAAGCCCAAGGCACCTGCATTGTGGATCACATTTGCTGGAAGCGTGGCCCCAACATTATAGTTAAACGTCAACGTTCCCGCTCCTAGCTTGGAAATATTTGCCGTGGCACTTGGCGCTGCATTCAGCATGAGTTCGCCATTGGCTGCCGTCGTGATAACCGGGGCCGTAGCACCCGCTGTGAAGTTCAGGGTGCCGATCGTGCTGGTGCCACCAGCCACACGCAGACCGTTATTTACGTCCACATTCACCGTCTCGCCTGACAAGTTGCTGCTGCCATTGAGCACCAACTGACCGGTGCTGGTAACAGTCGTCTCGTTGCCCGCACCGCCAGCGCCAAGGCTGCCGGAGTTGAGCAGCAACGTGCCGTTGGAGACCGCTGTGACGCCAGTAAATGTGCTGGCAGCTCCACCGAGCGCCAGTGTGCCCGTGCCAGTCTTATTCAGCCCGCCAGCGCCACCTAGGTTCACGTTGATGGCACCCGCAGTAAGCGTTGAAGCGCCAAGGTTGGCCACCGTCAAGGTGCCGCCACCCATGATGCGACCGCCATTGCTGACCAAGGTGCCAATGGTGTCATTGTTTGCCCCCAGATCCAAGATCCCCTGGGTCATCGTGAGCGTGGCGGTATCAGCGATTTGGTTCGCCTGCACCAGGCGCACGTTGACCACGTCACCATTGGCATTTGCTACGTTGATCGTAAGATTTCCCGCAATGCTATTTCCCGAGGCATTCAAGCGCAGCAAGCCACCGGTAACGGTCGTCGTCCCAGTGTAATTGTTGGCGGCTTGAAATTCCACCACACCAGGACCAGCGATGTTTAAGCCAAGCCCGGCGGAGCTTTCGCTAATGCCTCCCGTAAAGATCAGGGGATTGCTTTGCACCGCCAGCGTTGGGGTTGCTGCCGTGATCGTGCCACTGGCAGCGCTGAGCCCGTTCAGCGTTTGGCTGGTAATGGTCAGCGTGCCATTGCCCAAACTCAGCGAGGAAGTCGTGGCATCATTCAGCAAATCCAACGTGCTGCCAGCCGTCATCGCCACCGCACCCAAATCAATGGCATTGAGCGACCCCGTGGTCACAGAACCTGCGTCCGCGCCTAACAGTTCATCCGCCGGAGCATCCGAACCAAGCCCGCCATTGTAAAGGACGCGGGCATAACCACCGCCAGTGCCATTTGTGTGTTTCACCACGATGCTGTGCGCCCCTGCGGAAAGCGGCACCGCAGTGCCAATGTTCGTGAGTGCCGAAACCACGCCCAGCGTGCCGATTTGCACTCCGTCAATGTAGAGCACCAGATTATCGTCATCGTTCCCCTTGAATTGGTAAGTCCCGGCCGTCGTAATATTCAACAGGCCTTTCCACATCGCCCCATTACTGATCGCGCCCGCACCTGCCTGGGAATAGCCGGCAACAGGAATGATCGGCAACCCGCCGGAAGCCCCCGCCTGCGGCATATTCACGCCTGCGTCCGTGCGCGTAAAGGCTCGTGGATTTAAGTAAAGTGTATCGCTGACAAACTGCGTGCTGGCGATGCCGGGATTGGAGCCGAAATTATAATACGTGGCATTGAGTCCATTCACCCCAGCCGTGGAAGCAGTGCTCAGGGCGCCAATACGAAGCGTCCCGCCTGCGAGCCCGAATCCACCGCCGCCAAGTGCCGACAAACTCGTTGGCAACACCGTCGCGTTTGTCCCTGCAATCACCTCACCCGTGTGGCCTGCGCGGCTGCCGGCCAAGGTCAGCGTAGCCGCCGAAGGAGCCGTGGCCGTTAAATTTCCCGCTCCAGTAATCGGGCCGCTGATTTTGAATGCGTTGGCCGTTGCAGTCGCTTGAAACTGACGCAGCGCTGCCGTGCCGCCACCCGTGCCAACATTGATCGTCCCCTGGAAATCATTATTCGTTCCCGAATTAGAGCTAATAATCCCACCGTTCGTGAGATTCACGTTATGTTTCATCACTACGCCGCTACTGACGAGGTCCCCGGTAGCGCCATTGATATTGATCGTCGTAACCGCAGTGCCCAGAGCATCCGCGTTTTGATATTCGATCGTGCCAGCAGAGATCGTCACGTTACCAGTGAAGCCCGTATTGGCAGTTGCGATTTGCACCACCCCGGCCCCGGTCTTCGTCAGCATGCCAGATCCTGTGAGCTGCCCTGCGTCGTTGATCAAAATTTTCCCCGTCGAGCCAGGAGCCACCACATCAAACGTGCCACCCGCAGCCCCGAGGGTAAAGATCCGCGTTGCGGCGGGATCATGCGTAGCGACTGGAATGAAACTCAAGCCCCCACCATCCAGCAAAATGGTGTTACTCACATTTCCCAGCGCTCCATCCGCATTATAAGCGATCAGGCCAGCATTCGCAGTAATGCCGCCAGCAAAGGTATTGCCATTATTGAGCAAATTCAGCGTCTGCGTGCCCGCCTTGATGATGCCGCCATTCTGAAGTAACGTTTCGATCGTGGCATCGTTTTTAGCAAAGCCAGGAGTGGTCGTGCCTACAGTAATCGTGCGCACCGCACCACCGAGATCTAAAAATCCACTTGGAGTAGAAGTGGCGTAAGTTCCAGTGCCAGTAATCGTAACTTCCCGTCCGGTGTTGCCCACCGCTCCCCGATTGTTATTCAGCGAGAGATTTCCGGTCAGTGTCAGCACCCCGGCCGCCCCAGTGGAAACAAAGTTCCCACCATTCGTGGTGCCGTTCATGGTGATGGCACCCAGCGTTTCAGAGAAATTATTCAGATTGAAATTCGCCAACGTGCCTCCAGCGGAGTTCAGTGTGAGCGCAGCTGCATCATTGATCTGGTTGTTTGCCAGCAAGCGCACGGAAGCAGGAAGGGCAGTTGTGCTGTTAATCACAATCCCACCCGAGCCAATGGCGTCTGTTCCCATCGCTTTGTTCAGATCCACCACACCACCGTTGACAATCACTTGGCCAGCAGTGGCGTTAGCCGCAGTATCCGCAACGCCACCGCCCAGCACCACGGTGCCCAGACCAGTCTTGGTTAGCGCATTTCCAGCGCCACTGGTAACCGTGCCAGAAACGGTCAAGGTTAGGCCCGTGCCATTATTCAGCGTGCCTCCACCAGCATTAATCGTAAGCGCCCGGTTCACGCCCAGATCCAACGCAGCCGTTGCCGCAAGCGTGCCCCCGCCGAAGGAAATGGTATTTCCAGCAATTCCGCTGCCCAGATTGGCTGCCAGCGAAATATTTACCGTGCCGCCATTAATGCTAGTCAGCCCGGCATACGTGTTAGTCCCAGACAGCGTTAACGTCCCCGCTCCAGTCTTGGTTAGTTTCCCTGTGCCAATCGAATTGCTGATGGTATTGGCAATCGTAGTCGTCCCCGCACCGCCCACCGTGAAGGTATTTCCCTTCAGATCCAGCGTCGTTCCCGTGTAAGCCAGAGTGCCGCCCGCAGCCACCTGCGAAGCCAGATCCGAGTCCAGGAAAACGTTGCCGGACAGGGTGTTCGTGCCACTGGTATTCTGGGAGTCGAGCAGCAAGGCCCCGGACGTATTCCCGGAAACTGAATTGATATTCCCCGCAAACGACTGCGTGCCCGTCGCTACAGTCAGCTGCAACGTGCCGCCCTTGGTCAAATCTTGATTTCCCGTGGTTCCGAAGTCCCCGCCCAGACGCAGCCCAGACGTGGTGATGCTTCCACCAGTGTTCAACTTCAGCACCCCGCCATTCATCAGATAAATGTCACCAGAGGTAAAGGCACCCGCCACACCCATCGTGGTGTTGGTGCCAGTGGTGGCGAAATATTTCGTGCTGGCAGCAACGGTGCCATTAAAGTCCGTCGTCTGCCCAGCGCCCCAGAGCTTGATTCCATCCACCGAACTCCCATTCACCGTCAACGTCTTGCCTGATCCAAAAACGATCCCCGCGTTGACCGCATTAATTTCCCCGAACGGATTCGGCGGACTGGCGTTGTTAGCGGCAAAAATCACATCCGCATTGACCGTGACCACCCCGGTGCTGTTATTCTCCAACTTCGCCTGCGTGCCCCCGTTATCATACAACGTCAGCGCCCCCGCGCCTGACGCATTCAAGATCCACGCGCTGGTGCCATTCCAGTTCACCTGGTTCATGGAATACGCCGCATCGATCACATTCGTGTTCCCAACCCCGCCTGCAAACACCAGCGTGCCGTAAGCAGGAGGCGTGTTAGGATCCCAATTGGTGTCATCCGACCACAGAAAACTGCCGCCAGCACCCCCATCCCAGTTCTGACCTGCTCGCGCAGAAACTGTAGTTAAACCAGTGTAAGCTGCCACCAAAGCGGCCAGCATCGCACGTGGGTGTGCCGGAGCGAAAGAAAGAATTAGAGGACGTTTCATAGTTTGGTCAGGATATGGAGTGACATGAGCCCGAATCGCAATCGGGGGAGAATGCGAAATCGAGAATTGTCCGATGGTTAACAATTAAGAAATTTAGGCCAAGCAAAATTTAATTATATTTCATAGGGGAAATCCTTAGCTTTATCCTCCGGACCCGCAAAGCATCGCATGACATATGCAATTCGCTGAGAATTAGCAAATTGGCTTGGCACGAATGCAGGCTTTGTTTCCCTGCGTTCGGCAGCGGTTACTTCCGGAAGTGGAAGAAGCGACGGCGTTCTTTGTAGCCAGCGAGGCCAAAGAGAGCGAGGAGGCTCATGATGGCGGAGGGTTCGGGGACGGGGACGAGTTCGTTGCCGATGAGCGCTCCGGCGGTGCCTATATTCATGTTGCCGCTATCACTAAAGAAGCTGACGTTGGCCAAATTGATGTTGGCGGTGCCTGCGGTAAACAGTAGTTTGTCAGAACCAGGGAGGTATTTGGTGCCGTCGTAGTTCCAGACTTGGAGCATGCCGGTCCAGGCGGCTACGTCGCCAAAGGTCAGGATGCTGGTGCTGCCTGCCCCCATGTCGAAGATGGCATTGCCGTTCACACTGAGGGCTCCCGTGGTGTCGCTAAAGCCGCCCGTGGCCAGCGTGGTGCCGGTGCTCAGTTTGAGCGGAGCGGTGTTGAGTAGGAGGTCGTTTCCACCTAGCAAGAGAGTGCCGCCTTTGAGGTCGGTGGTTCCGGTGTAGGTGCTCTTGCCAGTGATGGTTTCCACGCCGCTGCTCTGTTTTTCCAGGCCACCAGCTCCGCCGAAGGAATTTGGGGTGACGTGGGCGTTGCTGCCGTGATCAATGCCGGCCACGGTCCCTGCGGAAATGGTGACATTGCCGCTGCCGAAGCTCCCCGTAGCCCCGCCGTTGCCTGCAAATAGGCTGCCTCCGTTGATGACCACAGGACCGGTTAGCGTGTTGTCGGAAGTGAGGCTGGTTTTGCCAGTGCCGTTTTGCAGCAAGGCACCACCACCGCTGATGACGGGGGCGATGGTCACGGCATCACTGCGATTAATCACGAGTTGGGTGTTGGTGCTGGTGGTGACGCCACTGGTGCCAGCAAGCGTGCCGGTGGTGCCGCCCACGCCGATTTGCAGGTAGCCGCCACTGATGGTGGTGGTTCCGGTAAAGGTGTTGTTCCCTGCGAAGACCGCTCCGCCGTTGCCGACTTTCGTAATGGCCACCGCCCCTGCTCCGTCCTGCACATTTCCATAATAGGCAGGGCCGGAGGTGTGGTTAACGCCTAGCGTTAGGGTGGAGGTGGTGCTGGCCGCTGTGTTCGTCACCGTTCCGCCCAGACCGATGAGGGCTCCGATGCCTTCACTCTGTCCATTGAGATCGAAGGTGCCGCCATTTACCACCACGGGAACGCCAGTGCCAGCATTGAGCCCACCGTCGTAGATTTGGTCGCCACCCGTGCCAGCAAGACGGAGCGTTCCGCTGTTGACCACGAGCGAGCCGCCGATGGCATGGACGCTGCCAGAGCTGGTCTTATTGAGTTCCACGATGCCCCCGTTGACTAGCACGCGTCCAGTGTTGTTATCCAAGGTGCCGCCGATACTCAGCGTGCCGCCAGTGGCTTCGATGATGAGACCGCCGCCAGCATTGCCATTGATCTGGCCGTTGTAGGTGCCGCCGTTGTTGATGGTAAGGGCCATGGGGCCGGCAGCGATGCTCTGCACGAGGGCGTTGACGTTGGTGGAGTTCAACTGGCCGATGGTTTCGCTGTCGCCATTCAGTTGGAAGGTGGCGGCTCCAGCGCCCAGCAGGTTTACCTTGACGTTGTCAGGTAGTTGATTGCGGGGATCGCTAAAGGCTCCGCTGCCGACTTGCAGGATGGTGGCGTCATTGATGTTAATGTCCGTGGCAGTGAAATTATTTTCGTTTTCGATCGTTACCCGTCCGGACGCTCCACCGCTGGTATTAGCAATGGTCAGCGTGCCCACATTTCCAGAAATGGTGCCTACGAAGGAGGTGCGGTCAAGATTACCACCGAAGATCGTGGGGCGGTTCAGTTCCACCGCTCCACTAAAGATAGCATTGATGGCCGCAACATTGTTTTGGCTGCCGATGGTCACAGTGCCAGACCCGAGCGCAGACACCGTGATGTGATGAGGAACCGTGAGGGCTGCCGTGTGGTTCACCAGCAGGGCAATGTTATCCGCTCCGGTGATGGCATCCCCCAGGGTCACCTGAGTTGCCAGCAGGCCCGTGGCGTTGTTTCCACCGAAGCCAGTGGCATTATTCGTAGTCACGGTGCCCTTAGCCACGGTTAGTCCGCCGGCAAAGGAATTGGTGGCGTTCAGACTCAGAATCCCGGTTCCTTCCTGGCGCACTTCGCCAAAGCCGCTGATGATAGCCCCGACAGTGACGGTATCGGAACGACTCCATGCCAAGATGGCGTCATTGACGAAGGGATTCTGGATGGCGGTGTTGATAGGGCCGGCAATGGAGCCGTTCGTGGTGCCGTCGCCAATGATGAGCTTCCCGCCGTTGACGGTCAGCGCTCCGTTGAAGGTGTTCGTGCCCGTGAGTCGCAACGTGCCATCGCCCGCCTTGACAAGGCCAGTGGAGTAGCCTCCGAAGGTCAGCGCTACAGCCGTATTTACAGCCGCAATGGTTTGGTTGAGTGTGATCTGTGTGCCGCTATCGACGGAATTGATGAAAGATCCCGCTGGAATCGTGCCGCCGGAAACTGGCATGCCGCGATAGAGGTTGGCGGTAGAAGCTAAGCCCGTTAAAACAGCAACGCCAGCGGTATTGGTGCCGTTCTGTGTGGCGGCAGCTCCCACAGGATTTCCGAGCACGGCGGAAATGACGACTTCCTGGCTGGTATTATGTTGATGGATGATGAGGTCCGCTCCACGAGCATCCACTGGGGTGAGGGTGGCCGGGACGATGGTGCCTGCGGAAATGGTGACCGCATTGCTTCCAATGGCGCTACCAAACAGGATGCCGCCTTTATTTAAGCTGAGCGTGCTGCCACCCAAAGCGAGATTGAGCGGAGCAGCATTGGCGAATCGCAAGGTTCCGGTGGTGGCTGGTCCGGTAAATGCCGTCGTGGTCACATTCGTATGCGTGCCAGCGGTGTAAACGTTATTTTGATAAGCGGTAAACGCTCCGATGCGGCTATCGCCAAGCTGCGCAGCCCAATCGTTGCCATTGTAAGTGGCGTAAGCGTGCTGGGCAGTGCTGATGATGCCTGCGTCATTCAACGTATTGGAGCGAATGGCCCCGCCGTTGATGGCCCCAAAGTTCACGGAGCCAGTGGCTGCGCCTGTGCCGCGTGTGAACGCTGTGAGCCGCAGATCCGTGCCTGCTGCGCCATTGCCATCGACGATGATATTTCCACCTGCTAGGGTGATGCCGTTGTCGATAAGGAACTCGGAGGTGCCGCTCGCATTGCCAGTGAGCTTCAGCGTGCCGCCGTCAAGCGTCCCGCCACCGATTTGTTGCAGCTTGGTATTGGCTCCGGTGAGGGCCAGATTCAGCGTGCCCCGACGCACGGCCAGTGGCGTGTAGGCCAGCGCCGGCATCCCGGTTAGCGTGGCCGAGGCGGAGCCCAGATTTTCAATCGTGCCCGTGCTGTTGCCGTTGATGACATTGGCGAAGGTGGCGTTGTCACTGCGGTTGAATGAGAGCGTGCCAGCCGCATTGACTTGGATGCCGCCCGCAATGGAACCGGTGGAGCCATTGAAGCCCAGCATCAGGCGACCTTGATTAATGGTGGCCCCGCCATCGGCCGTGCTGTTGCCACGCAGCATGATGCTGTTCGTGCCAAACTTCACTAAGCTGGTGCCACCAGCGATGGTGCCGTTAAAGCCGATCCAGCTTTGGCTGTTGTTTGCCGAGCTGCCTACGCCGAGCGTGCCGCCACCCGTGACGGTGCCGCCGGTGCCCTCGAGGCGGCCGATGGTATCCGCCCTGCCGTTCATGTCAAAGGTGCCACCCCGCATGTAAACATCCGTAAAATCGCTGATCTGGTCGGGAGCATTCGCTGCCCCGCCCAGTCGCAGCGTGCCCGCGTTGATCATGATGCCGTGGTTAGCTCCCAGCGTGCCCGTGCCGGAAGAAACCGCCTTCCCGCTGTTCCACTGGGCTCCGGCGGAGGCTTCTTTGGCCAGAACGAGAATGCCGTTATCGACCCGCAGAGCCACCCCGCTGGTAAGTCCGAAGTTGGAGTTGTCGTAAATGCCCGCGAGGGTCAGCGTGCCGCTGCCGGCCTGGACGATCTGGTTCACGGAACTGCCCCCCGTGATCTGGTTTTTCACCACGATATCGTCACTGCGGTTGAAAACGAGCTTGGCTTGGTTGCTCAGGGACACATTGCCTAGGCCGATCGACGCATCGGGCGTGCCCGCGCCTGGCAAGCTGCCGGTAGTGCCGCCGTTGCCGACTTGTAGGATGCCGTTAGTGACGCTCACCGCGCCATTGCCCGTATTATTTCCCGTGAGCACCCAGGTGCTGCTGCCATTTTTCACAATGTTCGTGAAGCCATGGGCGGGGTCGGAAATGACGGGAGCGAAGATGTTCGCAGGCGAGAAGCCGTTGGAAATGTTGTTGATGGCCACGTTGACATCGCCATTGAAACTCAGCGTCCGCGTGCTGCCCGGCGTTACGGCCAGGGCACCCGTGTTCGTCCAGTTCATGCCCGCCCAGCCTTGACTCTCCAAGGCGGCTCCATTGAGACCGATGGTAAACAAACGATCCGTGCTGTCCGCCAAACCTTGATGGCGCAGGGTGGCTCCATTGATGACGAGGTTGTCCGCACTGTTGCTGGACGTGCCGATGGATGAATTCGCTCCGCCATTAGCCAGCTTAGCAACGGTGGTCACGCCGCCTGCCAGATCCACATAACCAAGCTGCGTGGCACCAGTGTAGGTGTTGCTAGGATTCGAGATCAACACCTGATTGGCACCAGTCTTCTGTAACGTGCCGCTCCCGGAAATGAGACCAGCCACGATGCCACCGTCTGTAGTGGCGTTATGGATCCGTGCCGTGGAGGCCAAATTTACAGTTCCCGTAACCACACTACCAGTAAGCCCGGAGAGCCGCAGCGCACCGAAGGCACCGGTCTCACTAGCGCCTAGTCCGTTGATGCTCACATTGTTAGCAAATGCCACCCCATTCAGGATCTGCGCGTCGATCAGTGCCAGTTGGCCGCCATCTGCCACGGAAATATTTCCGAAGCCCACCCCGTTACTGCCACGCGGCATCACGCGACCGGAATTGATGATCATGCCGCCAGTAAACGTGCTGTTAATCAGGGTGCCAGCAGTGCCGTTGTCTCCCATGGCTTGCAGACTTCCGAGGCCATCCTTAATCAGTGTCACAGGCTGGAAACAGCCTGGAGCAAGGGGATTGTCCACCACAGAGAATCGCAGATTCAATGCCTGACTGGCTTCAAATGTGCCTGCGGTGGTAATGAACAGGCGCCCCTGAGCCTCGCC
Organism: Verrucomicrobiales bacterium; assembly: GCA_031411295.1. Lineage (GTDB taxonomy): Bacteria > Verrucomicrobiota > Verrucomicrobiia > Verrucomicrobiales > V1-33 > JAGNEJ01. The sequence continues at coordinate 36,091 of JANOAV010000117.1, forward strand.
AGAGGTGAGCCTGCCAGAAACCGAGGCATCGCCCATAATGATTGGATTAGCGCGAGAAATAAGACCGCCGGAATTCAGCGTCAGCAGCGCATTTCCAGTCGCCTGCACATCGCGCTCGGCAATGAGTGCGACGATTTTCAAATCCGCGGAAATGGTGTTATGAGCCACCGTGCCGCCCGCCGTGTGCGTGGCCAACACCGTGTCTGTAGCCGTGGCAGAGCTGAGGTTCACCGGACCCGTGGCGCTGGTGGTTAGGGTTGGCGTCACTGCCACGATATTGCTACCGCTGAGGGCGGCAAAGGATGTGGTGGCATCGCTAGTGCCCGCAGTCATGCCTGCATTTATCGTTGGCAGTGTGCCTGTGATGGTCGTGGTGCTAGTGGTGTTAAAGAAAAGCCCCGTTGTGGCTGTATTCCCCAGGGTAAGACTGCTGAGGGTTAGGGTGGTAGTCCCGTTGGCCTGAGCAGGACTGAAACGACCATAGCCGTTGACCACTGCGGCTGCAGTATGGTTTCCCGCCGCGTTAGCCAGCAAACCACCATTTAAAGTGACGGTCCGCGCTACGCTCACCGCTCCATTCGTGCCGTCCAACACAAGGGCGGCATCCGCTGCTATTCTCAATGCTCCGGTGCCATTGATGACGGTCCCCGATGTAAGATAAGTGATTCCGCCAAGCAGATTCAGATCTCCATTACCTGTGCCTGTGGCACCTCTGATCTCCAAAGATGAACGGTCGAATTTCGTAAGGCTAAAGCCGTTGAGATCCAAGTTCGCATTATTCAACACAATAAACCGATTTATGGCTAAATTATATGATCCCTGATCCTTGAAACGCACCCAACTGTTGGCCGTTAGTGTCAAACCGCCGCTCCAGGTGATGAAGCTGGCATCGTTGTTATTGCTGAGGAAACCACCCGCCAACACCAACGCTTTGTTGTTCGTGTTGGTTGCGAAGGAGGACAATTCACCCCCAGGGAACACCGTGATCGGAGCGGTAGCGGTGCCCAGAGCACCACTGCTTTGAATGCCCAGACGACCGCTCACAATGTCGATGGCCGCTACGCCAGTATTTGAAGTTGGCGCATACCAGAGCTCGTTAACGCCCACCTTAGTGAATTTGAAACCACCGAAATTCACCCCCGCTGCCACCAAGTCATACCGGTTTACGCCGCCCATGCTGGCGTCAGCTGTAAGATTCAGCGTTTGGAATGTGGGAAGGTTCGTGATCGCAGCACCACCATTCCAGACCGCCGCCTGACCTAACACTCCGGATCCAGCCGCATTTACAATGGGCCGACTCAGAGTGGCCGAAGCCGGAGTGGTAACGGTAAACGTCTGATTCTGCCCATTGAAATCCACCGTGGCTCCGCTGGCGATGTTCACCGCCGAGGAAAGCCCGAAGGCCCCGGGATTGCCGATCCGCACCACCCCGGTGTCCACATTCGTGGGACCTGTGTAGAGTCCGGTGCTGCTGAGGAAGAGCACGCCGTTGTCAGCTTTGGTCAAGCCACCCGGACCTTGGATAGATCCCAGAGACATCAGGAAACCATTGGTATCAAACGTCCGCTGGCCTTCGATGTTCAGAGTCTGGAACGCAAAATTTGCCGAAGGAACCGTAACGGGCATCGATCCCCACGCTCCAATCGTGCCGCCAATGTAGTTCACATCAGGCTGGGTGCCCAAGGTGGCACCTCCCCGCCATAGGCCGCCCTGACCTATGAGGACATCGCCCCCAGAAATGGTGGTGGTGGAGGAAAATGGGTTCTGCGCTGCGGCCCGCGTGTCATTGTTCAGCCGGAAAGCCTGCACCAGACCGCCTGTAATGTTGAATGCGGGGGCAATGCCGTCTTGTCCGACACCGATCGCACCGTAGGGCAGCAAGAGCGTTCCTCCAGAGATGTTATACTGGCTTTCCACGCCAGCGAGATTGCCGATCCGCAGAGTTCCATCGGCCGCATCATTGTTCATTAAGCGCCAAGTGCCGCCGGTTTGATTCACAATGCCTGCGCCCGTAGCCCCGCCCACCTCACCACTGCCAGTAACGATGTCCGCGCCCGCCGTGATACTTACGGTGCCGATGTTATTCGTGGTCAACTGCGTGGTCCCGATGGTATAGCCACCTACCCGAATCACCGCTCCACTACCAATGACCGTCTGGCCTTGGGAGGACTGGAGCGTGTTACTGATAAAGTCCGTGCCTAACGCGGAGCCGAGCGTGACGGTATTGGTTTGCAGCGGTGGTAAAATTTGCAACGTGCCCCGCAAGAGTTGGGTATTTGCCAAGGTGAAATCCGTGCCGCGGGTCAGTCGCAAGGTGCCGCCGCCGGCTATCATCGTCTGCCCGCCCCAGCCACCCGCATTGGCGGAAAGCCCACTGACTAGTGAGTCACCAAAATCAACGACCCCGGCCATGACATTGAGGCGGCCACTTGCCCCAGCGTTCGGAGTATTCAGCACCATCCGCCCGCCGCCTACTTTGGTGAGATTGCCCACCCCTGAAATGTTGCCGTTAAACGTATCCAACGTGCCGATGTTAGCCACGACACCGCCATGCGTGCCATCAATATTAACGGCACTGCTAATGATGCCGCCCGAGCTAGCATCTTGCAGAAATCCACCGCCCACATTGAGCGTGCCTTGAATGATCCCCGTCTGACCAACATTCAGCCCCAGTGATGCCGAAGGCTGAAAGAAACCTAACACGCCATATTTCCCCACGTTGATCACCGTGCCTGGACGGATGGGAGTGCTGAGTTCCACGCCAAAGAGTCCTCGATTCACGTTCACCGTGCCCACTGTCATGTCCACGCCAACTGCCGAAAATTGATTCAGACCTTCTTTGGTGAGCGTAAACCCACCCAGGTCCAGTTGCTCTCCCAGAGCATCGATTAAGCCATTGTTGGAGGCCCCAGCGGTTTGATCCCGAACATCGAAACGTCCCGTAGCACTGGTATTAATGATACTGCTGCCAATGGTCGCATCCGCAGTGAGACGTAGGAACCGCACGGCGTTAGTACTGTCGCCGCCGTTGTTGACCAGCGCCCCGGCCGCATAGCCCGTGCCTACACCCGTGCCAGCAATGTTGATGACCTCATTGCCCACGATCTGACCATTCAAATCGATCGTGGCTCCGCTGGCGACAAACGTCTGCCCCGCTTGATTTCCCAATGGTCCAGCCGCTGCCACTCCGCCCGTGCCGATCTTCAGCGTGCCGCTGTTCACATTTACATTGCCATAGAAATCATGCGCCCCACTGATGGTCAGCAAGCCATCGCCCGTCTTGGATATGGAGGTCAAGCCAGTGAGGATACTGGCACCAGCAATGGTCACATCATTTGTTCCTGGAGTGGTATTGGCAAATGTAATCGGAGCTTCCACATTTCCTGTGAGGGTGGCCGTGATGTTCCCGTTGTTACCAAACGTAGCCGTATCCAGATTCTTGAAATCACCCAGCGTCCAATTAGCGCTGGCACCCGTGGGCAGCCAGTTTCCAGAGCCGCCTGTCCAGGCATTGGAACCATTAGATCCCACAATCGTCAGCGTCAGTGCCCCAGGTGTGGTGTTCAACGGATCCAGCGTGAAGCTAGTATAACGTGTGTTCAGCGGAGCCGTGTAAGTGGGCAAGGTGCCTGACAGAGTGCCTGCGGTTAGCAAGGTATAAGTGCCTGCCGTGGGCGGAGCAAAGAACGACGTGCTCACCGTAGCGCCTACGGCAAAATTAGCCGTGTTCGTCACCACCACTTTATCATTTCCAGAAACAGGATTCGCGCCCAGATTGAATCGTGAATCACCACCATTTACCGTCAGGGTATCAATCGTGAGCGTGCCCACGGAATGATCCAGCGCCAAGGCCCCAGGCCGAATGGACCCGCCCGCAGCCATCGTCACAGCGCCCACGGAACCCGTGCCGCTGAGCGTGCCAGCCGTTGGGACGCTAACTGCTCCGGTCAGACTCCCCGTGACTGAAAGCGTGCCGCCCGTGATGGTCGTGCCGCCCGTGAACGTATTAGCGCCAGACAACGTCTGCAATCCAGTCCCCAGCTTATTCAGCGCAATATTTCCCGTGATGGCCCCGCCGAAATTCGCCTGATAGACGCCAGCTCCGTTCCATAGCACGTTGTTCCCAATGGGGGCGTAGCCAGTGTTGAGATTGGAATTTTGCGAATTTACTACGGTCGTCGCTAGCGTATCGCCCCCGAGCTGTAAATTAGAAAGGGTCAGCGAACTATTAGTCCACGTTCCCACATTGCCGGTCAGCACGTCGATCCCGTCACTCTTGCCCACCATGTCCACCGAGCCGCCGGTCATCCTCACATCGGTAAATCCAAAGATCTGATTGCTCAGCGCATCCGCACCATAGGTGATCGCACCCCCATTGATGATGAGACCGAGTTCATTGCCAGAACCCACCGAAGCACTCTGATTCGTCGTGTGCTTATTAAAGACCGCCGATCCGCTGTTAACCACCAGGTGAGCCGCACTATTATCGGAACTTCCAGAAAGGATCAGTTGACCACTTCCGTTCTGGATAAATTGCTGACCGCCTGAGCCTGGGGTCGTTAAAATCTGCGTCAGCGGCAAGGTCGTCGTGCCCACCGTGCCGCCCCCGCCGATCTGAACCGTGCTGCTAGTGTTGAATTCCAAATCCGCGCCATTGCTGATCGTGATATTCCCCAGTCCAGAGAAATTATACGCTCCGCCCGTTCCAACGGCCAATTTCCCACCCACGCCACTCACCGTCGTGGTCCCGGTATAGCCAGAAGTGCCATTGTCCAGCGTCAAGACACCCAGACCAATGTGCGATAAATTTCCCGTCATCAAAACAGGCACCGTATCCGTGCTCAACGTCTGCGTAATCGCCTTCGTCAGCGTCACATTATCCGCCCGATTAAATTGCAGCGTGGCGCTGGAAGCCGTCTGGGTAAACGTGCTGTTATTCCCTTTATTATCGAAGCCGAAAACGATATCACTCGTAGTCCCGAGATCGCCCAGCGTGCCGCCTTGACCAATGATCAACGAGCCAGAGGAAATGTAAGTTTTCCCCGTGTAAGCCAGGCTACTAGCAATCGTGCTTGCGCCCGTCATGGTTGCCCCAGCATTCGCCCAGCGACCGAAATCATAATTCCGCGCCCCGCCCGTTTCCCCCAGCGTGCCATAATAGGTGCCGCCCAGACCAGCGCCATTGCCCGCAATCCGCACGGCAGCCGACGTGGCCGTGACATTGCCAAAGATAACATTCGCAGCATCCGTCCGCAACGCCCCCAACCCGCCCTGGCCAGACTCATTGAAGCCGAGTCCCTCCAGTTTAATATTCGCCCGAATGGCCCCGATGCCACCAGCCATAAACAACTGGCCACCATCCAAGACAGAAGTCAACCCGCTCAGGGCATACGTGGTGGTAGGATTGAAGCGCACATTCTGCACTTCAATGCCACCCGTGTTGGTATTGATGCCACTCAGCGTCGTATTAGCTACCGTGGAGGGGGCGGAAGAGTTATGGAAACCGCCCCCAGAAGTGATCGTGAATTTCCCGGTGCCGGAAATATTGCCATTGATGGTCTGAACCCCAGGCTGTTGAGCCGCCCCAGAGGAGACCAAGGTCATCACGGTATCATCATTCAGCACGATGGGCACGTTAAACGTGTTAGCAGCGCTCGTGGCAATCACATTGATAGCCGCCGTGCCCGTGGAAACATCAAACACCAACCGCCCAGATGAGCCGTAGGCATTAATCGTGTAGCCAAACGCCGTCGCATTTGTCGTGTCCCCAATATTTAGCGTCCCAATCGTCCGCGTGCCATCCAGATTGATGATTGTCGTAGCAGTGGTCAGATCCACGTTGTTTAAATTCGCTACGTCATCAATCCCATTCGGCACCCCGCCAGTCCAGTTCGTGCCCAGAGACCAAGAGAAGGTCCCGCCAGCCGGGGCCCCATTCCAAGTAGCAGTGGTGGCCTGAACCGTCTGCAATCCTGCCGCAGCCGCCAAGACAGCAAGTAAACACATTGCGAATTTCGCTGGGATCCGAAGATTGAAGAGTTTGCGTTTCATAGTGGTTTTCTTGATAGTGTTGTCGTGACCAAGTAACTTTCCCTTGTCCAAACTGAGGGCGGCTCTCGGTCATTAAGCTTTAATTAAATTAATGAAACCCAATTTCGTGAAATTTGTCAATTCTCCAATGCACGGGATTTCGGTTTGCTGGCTGCCAGGGTAGCAGTAGTTTGGTTCTACCATGCAGCCCCTTGGTCCTACTCCTGCTTCTACTGACGCTTCGTTTCCTGCCACCCGCTGGAGTCTCATCATTGACTTGCGGTCCGGGGATGCCAAGGCAGTGGACCGCGCGCTGGCGGAATTGTGTCGGTTATATTGGTATCCGGTCTATGCGTTTGTGCGACGGGAGGGCGCAGGGCCGGAGGATGCGGAGGATCTGACGCAGGGGTTCTTTGCCCGGTTTTTGGAACGGGGGGATTTTTCGCTGGCGGACCAGGATCGGGGGAAGTTGCGGACGTTGCTGCTTTCGTCGGTGAAGCATTTCATGGTGCAGGATTGGCGGCATCGCTCAGCGCAAAAGCGCGGCGGGGGCGTGCTGCCGCTGTCGCTGGATACTGCTGCGGCGGAGGATCGCTATGCGCAGGAACCCGCGAACTTCACCTCTCCCGAGGCGCTCTTTGACCGTCGCTGGGCGCTGGATACCATGGAGGAAGCGCTCCGGCAGTTGGAGCAGGAATACATTGATGCTGGCAAAGCTACGCTGCATACTGCCCTGCAAAGGTTCATTTCCGCTAAACCAAAAGGCCATGATTTACGCGATCTGGCCGCGCAACTCAACATGACCGAAGGTGCCATCCAGGTTGCGATTCACCGTCTGCGTCAACGTTTCCGACAGTGCCTGGAAGCCTTGGTGGCAGAAACGGTGAGTTCCCCAACTGAGGTAGCTGGGGAACTCCGCCATCTGCTGTCACTGCTCACGATGTGACGCGCATGGGTCCTCTTAGCGCCCGTATTCAGCGGTGATCCGATAGAATAGTTTTGGCACGTTAGGATCGGCGTAGAATTGCCAATAGCCGTAGGTAAGTCCTTGGATGATGGGAGTCCAGTTCAATAAATCCGTGGAGGTGGAAACGGTGTAGGAGCGGCAGGGAGCGGTGTTCCAAGTGAGCACGCCGAAGTTGAGGTTGGCGGCAAAGCGGGAAGTGGCAGCATTGGGATCGGTGCCAGCGGCAAACTCGGAGCGATCACTTTGCCCATCGCCATCGGTGTCGGCGTTTTTGACCGGATCATACCCTGCGGTGCCGTAGGTGATGCGTTCATAGGCATCGGGCAGGCCGTCCCCATCGAGATCTGTGGGGTCTTCTGCATCCGCTCCCAACAGGAAGTTCGTCCAAGTGGCGGGACTGGAAATGGTGGCTGCGGCAGGCCAAGCACTGGAGGTGAAGCTGCTGGTGCCCCGATTGAAATGAACCGCCCCGCCGATTTGCTGCCCCAGCCAGCCTCCCAGGCGAGCATCCGAGATGCGGAGTTCCAGGCTCCAGTAGCCTCCGGCAACGAAGATATGCGCTTCCGGGAGATCCACCGACGGATCTGCTATCCAAGTGGAACCGTTGCCAATGAACGATTGCACGAGGCCGAGGGCATCGACCTGGACGCGCAGGTCGTCGCTTTGGGGGCTGGATTGCATGCCTTGATTGGGATCGAAGGTGAAGGACACCGAGGTATCGTGGGCGGCTCCATCCGGGATGCCGGTGGCGCTGAGGTAGAGCGAGCCGTTGGTGTGGATGCAGCGGACGGGAATATTTCCTGAGCCGGTAAATAAGGGCGTGGGCGAGCGATCGGCGGCCCACGCCGGTTCCGCAGGCGTCCCATCGAGGACGACCGCAGCAGTGGTCGCGTTGATGGCGCGCGGACGGACTTTAATGGTGACACTGGCGTAGGCGAGGGCGCCCACACTGTCAGCCACTTGGCAATTGACAGAATATTGGCCGGGCTCAAGTGCCTCCAGCGGAATGAACTCGCCATAGCCAGAGAGGGAGCCGCCGGCTGGCGTGGAGACTGCCCAGGTGGGAATGACCGTCTCATCCTCCACATCTGCTGCGATCCCGCGCAAGGTGATCGATTCACCGGCCAAGGCACTCACATTGGCCAGACCGGGCGTGTTAGTCACGCGGGGGGTGATGACTTGAATCGTGAGGGTGGGCGGGTTGTTGCCGTAGGCGAAATTTCCGCTTTGCACAGTCGTGGAATGCAACCCGTCGGTGGTGATTAACTCCACGCGGCAGTCCGCCTTGGAAGCTCCCGGCATGGTGATGCCAGTCGTGTCTAATTGATTGCCTAACACGCCATAAGCCAGCGTGGTCCAGGTAGCCCCTTGATTGTTGCTCCAGCGCACGGTGGTTTGCACAGTATCGTTGTCGGGATCGGATGCGTTCCATTTGATAATCGGGTTGGAGCCGTTGAAGATGGTTTCTCCACCCAGAGGATACAACAAGGTGACGCTGGGGGCAGCGATGCCAGCGGTGCGTTTACCGAGCAGACCATCCGTGGCGCTGACGAGTTCCATGCTGTCATACTCCAGCGTGGAGAGATCCATGTTGGCGAGGAAGGAGGTGCCCTCGTTATCCGCTCCAGCGTCGGTGGGGACCTCGAACACTTTCACCGGGAAGGTGCCTACCTCCGTGCCACTTTTGGAGAAATGCAGCGTCCACTTGGCGTAGTCAGGCCCGGCGGTCATCCGGGTGGCCACCGCCCGGCTGTTGGCTTGGGCCAGCGGCGTGATCGGCAGGAAATAGGTGTGGCCATCGGGTGCCACATGGCCGCAGACGAGGGAGCCTAACGTGGCGCCAGCGCCCGCCGGACCGCGTGGTGCCAGCGGGAAGCCAGGGGAGGGCATGTGGGCTAACAACGCGCGCCAAGTGTAGTCAGAAGTCCATTTGGGAGCACAGTAGCTCATGAAATCTTTGGCCTGCGTGCGCAGAATGAGCCGATGGGTGAGCGGGTCCAGGCCCTGGAAGCCAGCGGCGGCTGAGGAAAGGGTGTCCGTGGGGTAGGGGTAGCCATTGTCCACGAAATCAGGGTTGCCGCAGTTTACATGCAGACGCCCAAAATTATGCGCCAACTCCTGGGCAGCCGTGCCGCTCATGAAGGGTTGACCAAGCTCATTGTCTTCGAGATCCAAAAACCATGCACTGGACGGAATGCGCATGTAGAGATCGTAAATTCCCGGCAGGGCAATCCCGGACCATCCCGGCATGCCATCAAAGGTTGGCAGCAGCGCCACGTAATGCACCCACGGACCAGCACCATCCAACGCATTGAAGAGCAGTTGATTCAAGAGCAGCAGCGCAGAATCATCGAAGCTCGCGCTCACTTCGTAGCGACCATTGCCGTCACAATAGAATGGAATCAACGGTCGGCTCACTTCACCTCCGCGCCAACTGTAATTGACCCGTGCGGCGGGTAGCATCGAGGTGAGATTATCCAGCGCCCGTTGGTGCTCCGGCAACGTCCGACTGACCGTGCCATGCACCGTGCGCGTGGGGATGAAGCGCACTTCCAGTTTGCCGGGATTGAGGAAATTCGCCACAAAGGTCGCATCATTATTAGTGACGTTAGTTTCGGAAATAGGCTGGCCATCATTGATCCGGGCATTCAGCGTCACGGAGCCATGCGTCCACGTCTCCGGCAGCACAAATGTCCAACAGTTCACCGCGCTCTGGGTGCGATCCAAGGCGGCATTGGTAGTTGCAGCAGGGCCCAGCAGCGGGCGCAGCGGAGATCCGGGCAGGGGGGTGCCACCAGAACTACCGTAAAGCACTACCGGCAGGGCCAGGCTCGTTTCACCTGTGGAACTGCTGGCAATGCGGGCAAAGAAGCGCACATGCGTGGTTTTAGACTGCACTAACGGACAGGAATTCGTGGGATCCTGGATCGCCTGCACCACTTCCAGCCCGCCTGCGGCAATGTCCCGGGTCGCGACGGGAGCATTTGTCTCAATGCGTGCCACCGTTTGGTCGGTGTGGATAAAATACGCATGCTGGTCGGTGCATTGGAGATTGGCGAACCGTTCCGCCACCGTGGCTGCGGTGGCCAATTCCACGAAGCTGGAACTATTCGTTAAATTCTTCCGCAGCAGCTTATGGCCGACTCCGATGACTTCCTGCATGAAAGCAAAATTTCCATCGGGAGTGATCGACAATTCATTCAAGGTGACAGGCGATGCTACATCGCGAGTGGGGCTATAGGTGGTGACAGTCATGGGGGTAAACACGCCCCCGCCCACCGCAGATCTCAGTCGCACGATGGTATTGTCCACCGCATCGCGCTCTGCGTAGTAGAGCCTTCCGTCGCGAACTGCAATCGACTGCACGTTGGTGGCCAAAGTGACGGATCCCACTGCGACGGAGGATCCACCAGGATTGAAAATGAGGTATTCCAAAACCCGTTTCATGACTCCGGTGCTGTCGAGGAACACAATGTCCGCGAGTCCATCATAACGCTGATTGAGCGATACCATGCGAACAATGCTGGTAGTGTGCGTGTAATAAAGCTGCGGAGCACCGGATTGTTTGCGATAAATGGCCGTGGCGGTGGGAAATTCCGGCTCGCTGCCCAGACCATAAAAAAACCAACCTGCCGAATAAGCAAAGGGTGAGAGATCCGGCATCGTCCAGCCTGGCACGTTGGCGGTGCCGACCTCGCTCCGTCCCATGCCGACATTGTGGACCACGAGTTTATTATGAAGCGTGCCACCGAAGAACCTCCCTCCCTGCGGCGTGAGCTGGGTGATCGTTTCCTGTCCTGCAGCAAAGGTGATGATCCGCTCACCATAGGAAGTGCCGGGCACCAAGGTGGTGGGCAGCCGCGGCGTATCAATGTAACCCATCCGGGACAGTTCGATGAAGGCGAACCGGTCATTCGTATCCGCTTTTTGGATTGTCCGCAGGGAACCTGCGGCAGTATAAACCGTCTCTAGGGCGGCAGGAAGAGTGGCCAACAGGCATGACCAAAGGCCCACCACTGAGAGCGGAAGGCCTCGGAAAAATGAGGCAGAGCAGAGTTTCATATGCGGAGCAAGTTAGGGATTGAAGCGGTTTGGGATGGAAATTTGGGCATGACAGCCCACGTCTCCCTGTCTTCTGCGCAATTTCCGCAAGAGACTTACAAACTTTCTGAAAATCATTTTGCATCCGCTGTATGTTTGCCTTCTCAGTGGCGCAGGTTTAAGTGAAAGTTCATCATCCCTCCACCTATGCTCACCTCAAGCGCCACGCTTTGTCCAGATTGCGGAAGCCCGATTCCTGCGGATGTGCCGCGGGGGTTGTGCATGGCCTGTCTGGCCCGCAGCTTGGATTTGGCGGAGCCGGATCCGGTCCCTGATGGCGGGGCGACCTACGGGACTTGGCGGACGCTGCGGTTGGCGGGGGAAGGGGCGTTTGGCTTGGTCTATGAAGCGGTGCAGGCGCAGCCATTGCACCGACGCGCGGCTCTTAAAATCTTGAAGCCAGGATTGGATAGTCGGGAAATCATGGCGCGGTTTGAAGTGGAGCGACAGGCGCTGGCGGTGTTGGATCATTCCGGAATCGCCCGTGTGTTGGATGCCGGTTCGGAGGCTGGGCGACCTTGGTTTGCGGCAGAATGGGTGCAGGGGGCCCGCAGTGTCACGGAGTATGCGGCGGCCCAGCAACTTTCACTCCCGGACCGGGTGCGGCTCTTCCAGCAAATCTGTGAGGCTATGGCCCATGCGCACCAGCGCGGCATCATCCATCGGGATCTCAAGCCCTCCAATCTTCTGGTGAGCGAGGATGGGCAGGTCAAGGTGATCGATTTCGGAATCGCCCGGGCCACCGAACAAATTCTAACGCAGAGCACGCTGGCGACTATGGCTGGGCAGGTGCTGGGCACGCCGGCGTATATGTCGCCAGAGCAGGCGGCGGGCCAAGGAGCGGATGCGGATACGCGCAGCGATCTCTATTCGTTAGGGGCGGTATTGTATGAATTACTCACCGGCCAACCGCCGTTTCTCCGACCGCGTCTGGAGAGTTCCACCTTGCAGGAGGCACTGCGAATTGTTTGTGAGGAAATGCCCCGCAAGCCGTCCACGCTTAATCCCGCGCTGCACGGGGAGTTGGAATGGATCATTCTGAAAGCCATGGAGAAAGCACCCGCGCGGCGTTACGAAACGGCGGCGGCCCTGGCGCGGGACCTGGGGGCTTGGTTGCAGGGGGACACGGTTTTGGCAGCACCACCGAGCCGGGCCTACCAGGCGCGCTGCTTTCTGCGGCGGCATCGCACCGCAGCCATCGGTGTGGCGGCCTGCGTGCTGGCCTTGGTGGGAGGCTTGATCAGCACCACCGTGATGTTTCTGAGGGCCCGGGAACAAGGGGCAATCGCCCGCACCAATAGCGTGCAAGCATCGCGCAATGAAGCCCAGGCGCATCGCAATGCCAGCCGGGGCGATCATCAGACGGCCCAGAAGTTTTTCGAAAATAATCAGCCCGTCATGGGTGTGATGCATTTGGCCCGGGCGGTGCGGGAGGATCCCACGAATGCTGCTCCGGCCGAGCGCTTGATGGCGGAGTTAGCTTGGACGGATTTCCCCAAACTAGCCCACCCGCAGGTGGAATTACGTGAGTTCATTCGCGCCATCAAATTTTCTCCGGACGCCAAGCGCTTGGCGGTGCTGTGCCATGAACCGACCTTCGGTGCCGGCTTCGTCGCCCTTTTCGACGTCGCGTCGGGAGCACGACTGGCTGAACCAACCCTCCCGCGCGACGGCGTGCATCATTTTTCCTTTAGTCCGGACGGAGCCCTCTTGGCGCTGGGTCATGCGGGTGGAGCGGTCACCTTCTGGCATACGGCGGACGGAGCCCCCGATGGGAGTCGCAGAGTGCTGGCCCATCGCAGCCCCGTGTTCCGTTCGGACTGGCTAACAGAGGATCGGATGTTGACGGTTGAGCATGTGGGGGAGAAAATCAGTGTCGGGCGACTCTGGGAATTGCCCACGGGTCGCGTGCTCGCAACCGTGGATGGTTTGCTGGCCCTAGCCGAGCCAGCGCTATCGCTGGATCAGTCGAAACTAGCTTGGATCCAAGCCAATGGCACGGTGCGTGTGATGGAGGTGATGACGGGACAGGAAATTGCCACCTGGCCAACTTCCGGTCCGGGCTTCGTCGCGTTTGTCGGCAATGACAAGCTGGCAGTGCAAACGGTGGGGGAGCGGATGCGGCTCTTCAGGGCCAGCGACGGCACGCAGCTTGGCGAAACCATGCAAGGGAGTGACTCCGCACTAATACCCCTGGCTGCACCTGATGGCAATACCATTCTCAGCGCGGGATTTGATGGCCTGGCCACCCTTTGGAATACGGACACGCAAAAGGCCGAATTGCATTTCCCGGGGAAATTCAAGTTCGGACAATTCACCGCAACCGGTTCCCTGCTGGCCATGGCGGGCATGGATCGAACCGGCGTGGAGATCTGGGATATGGATCGACTTCAGTTAGCACGAGCCCCCATTCCGGTGGCTGGCGGGACCATCGGGATGGCCATTTCTCGGGACGGAAATTGGCTAGCCTGCGGCGGTCGCCAGCGTCTTTTGAGCCTTTACCAAGTGCGACCACGGATCGCCCGACCCCAGATCCTGCCCGCTGCCGAGTTCCTCTGGCAGATTGGCTGGAATGCTGACGGAACCATCTTAGGCGGATGGGGGATCAATGGACGCAGCGCCCTGTGGGATGGTGCTGGCAAGCAACTTCCAGCACCTGCTACATGGGAAGCTCGCGTGCGCTTGACTCCGTCACCGCAGCATGCCTCAGGCCTGGGTAAACTGACCAATCGTGCCCCCGGAGACCCGTCTTTCGCAGAGTTGCTCCCGGAGAAATTTCGACCCCAGCCACCCGCCGCCATCCGCTGTGCCGCCCTGGCACCGAACGGCCGCTGGTTAGTTACGGGGACCACCACCCGGGAACTGCAACTCTGGAAGCTCGACCCTGCGGACCAGCCGCAACGGCTTACGCTGCCGCTCCCTCCGCTGGAGATCGCCATTTCCAAAGACAGCGCGCAGACTGCTGTGGGATTGGGGGATGGCATGGTGCTCCGATTCGATCTCGCCACTGGTCAGGAAACCGGTCGCTGGCAGGCGCATACCACGAAGGTGACGGTGCTTGATTTCCTGCCGGATGGCCGGGTCCTCAGCGGAGCCGAGGGCAGGGGAGTGACGGTTTCTCCACCCGGGAAGCGGACCTTGGTGCCCGCCGCCGTGCGTCAACTCGCGGTTAGTCCTAATGGGAAATGGTTCGCCTGTGGCTTGGCCAATGCCACTGGCCTGCTCTGGGATGCGGCCACGGGAGCGCAAGTCGGAGCCGTCATGCAGCATCGGAGCTTGGTCGGTGCGGCCGGCTTACTCCTCCGCTTCAGCCCGGATAGCAGCGTGCTGGCCACGGCGGGAAGTTACGATGACACGGTGCGCCTCTGGAGCGTGCCCCATGGCACCGAGCTGGCCGTGCTGCCGCATCCCTCGCTCGTGGACCATTTTGCCTTCGATCCCACTGGGCGACGACTCCTCACGGTGTGCACCGAGACGGGCCACAATAGGGTGGGGGTCCGCGTCTGGGATGTGGCCACGGCCCTGCCGCTCATGCCCACGTGCTACCTGCCGAGTTCTGAAGATTTCATGGCGATTGCTTTTCATCCCCAGAGCACCCGCGTGGCTATTGCGGGTTGGGAACAGGGCATCTTCATTTATGATCTCCCGCCAATGCTAGCCAACGCTCCCGGCTGGCTAGCTGCCACCGCCGATCAGATGACCGGCTGGCAATTCGATCCCAATGGCCTTCCTGCCCCCGTCACGCCTAACGCTCTTCCCAAGCCCGCTGACGCTTGGTCCCAATGGTTGGCGGACGACCTTAACCAGCGTCCGCTCTCCCCCTATTCGGATCAAACCGCCTTGACCTACATCGAGCACCTCCGCAGTTTCAACTCGCTCGCGGCCTTGCAAGAGGTTAACCAATTCCAACCCTCCGTCCAAGATCACCTCAGGCTTAAATGGTTGGAGGTCGTGGCCAGACTCCGTCAATCGTCCCGGAGCGCCCGTTAGCACGTAGCTCTCGAGTCATGCCATCGCAGAGCGCCTGAATTTTTCCGCATATTTCCCCAAGGAATCTGGCAACTGCGCGTTATACTGAGAACCATGAAGACGCTGCTCCAAATCATTTTCTCATTTCTCCTGCTCGGCATTTGCTCGGGCGCGGCTAATCCTGATCAGGAGGCGCTGAAGAAACAGCGCTCCGCCGCCACCAAGCAGTTCGATCAGGGAAACTGGAAGGACGCGCTGGTGGCATTTCAGGAACTCATGGTCAAACCGGAAAATCGTGGCTCGGAGCTGGCGGCAGATTTAGCGAAAGCGAATGTTTGTCTCGCGAATCTGGGACAACCGCAAAATTTCGATGCCATGCTAGAGCAAGCGCTCACTGCGCATCCCCAGGACTTCCATTTGCTGGCCATGGCCGGGCGTTTGATTCCGGCACAACAGCCGATGGGGGCCATGATCGATAACAAATTTACTCGCGGTCGTTGGGATGGCGGAAATATCGTCAGCTCGCAGAATCGGGATCGCGTGCAGACGTTGCAGTTGGCGGAACGGGCAATGTTAGTGCTGGCGCAGCCAGCAACGACCGCCACCGCAGACGAGCGCACGGCGTTCTACCTAGCATTTGCTACCGCATTGCAAAACCGCGCCAGTTGGGAACTCCAGGCCCTGACAGATCTCACTAAGCTGCCGGATTATGATGAGAACCGGCAACAAAATTTCTACGGGCGTCGGGGCCACTTTGGCGGCCAGGATAGTCGTGGAGCCCCGGTGGATGCGGCGGGAAATGCTATTTACCATCGCCTCCCGGAAAGCTGGCAGGCCGCGCAGAGCGATGGCGAGCGTTGGCGCTGGATTCTCGCCCAGTGGGAAAAAGTCAGCCCATCCGCTGCCGCCGCTGCCCAGATGACACTGGCAGATTTCCTGCGTCAGGAATTCGATGTGCGGACCATGGCCCAATGGTGGCGACCCACCACGGATGAGACTACGGATGATAAATCCACCGCCCTCATGGCCATCCACACACTCAAGGAAAATGAGACCACCGCGCGTCTCGCCACCGGCATCAAGCGCTTCACCATGCCGGAGGAATTCGATTTCATCGCCCGCTTCAAACACCTGGCTGTGCAGAAAGACAACGCCACCGCAGCCTATCAAGCCATCATCGGACTGGGCTCCATTTTCGAAGATCGGCGGCAATATGATCGGGCCGTTGAAATTTACCGCCAGGCGCTGGAAATGAAGCTGGATAAAGACCAGCGTGAGTTTGTAAAATCGCGCTTGGATCAAATTTTGCAGAACTGGGGTCGATTCGACTCTTCATTAGTCCAAGCTGCGGGACAAGGCGCGAAGGTGGGCTTTGTCTTCCGCAATGGCACCAAGGCGCATTTTTCTGCAAAGAAAATCGACGTCCCTGCGCTGCTGGCGGATGTGAAAAAGTATTTGGCAGCTAATCCCAATGAAGTGGACTATCAGAAAGTGCAGCTTCAGCAGTTGGGCTATAGCATCCTCGAAAAGGACCGGAAGAAATACCTCGGCAAAGAAGTGGCTGCGTGGGATCTGGAACTCCAGTCTCGGCCTGGGCATTGGGATCGACGCGTTGATGTCACCACGCCACTACAGGCGGCGGGTGCTTATTTCGTGGAAGGAAAAATGATCGATGGCAACACCTCCGGGATCGTCGTGTGGCTGGCGGATACCGCCATTGTGAAGCGCAACGGCGTGCAGGAGAATCAATACTACGTGGTGGATGCTGCCACGGGCACTCCGGTTCGTGGGGCGAATTTGGAGTTCTTCGGCTATAAGCCAATGCCTTTAAGGATTGGTGATGGTGATGGTTTTGACGAGCGGTTGGGAGCTGGGGATTTTGGTTTTGGGCCAGGCTTTGACGGGTTGGCGCAGGGTGCGGGGACAGCTCCTCGGCGGGCGTTCCTTGATCAGGGC
>JANOAV010000118.1:0-16592 GCA_031411295.1 Verrucomicrobiales bacterium
AAACGGATCTGCGAAACGCCATCGAAGCCTTTATCCAAGCCACCAATAATCACCCGCGACCATTTGTGTGGCGCAAGAGAGAGGTCAAAGGCGCCCAGCTTAGAAATACAATTGTTAACTTGTGCAACTAAGCACTAGTTCATGGTTTACTCTGCCCATAAGCCCCAGTTCAGCCGAAGGACCGGAAAGATACTTTCCCTGCACTCTTCACATATCTGAATTATGGCCTACGTGGCGCCCTTGTATTGAATTTTGCATCAACTGTAAATAAAATTCTGCTACCATGGCAAAAATTCTTGTCCCACCCAGGGAAATTTAGTATCCGCCAGCTTGCCCATTTCCCACCAACTAGGACGCATTCCTCCCCGACTCATGCCCCCTCCAACCCGACTCGGAAATGTCATTTCCGGGGTCGGAAACGTCATTTCCGAGTCCGAATTTTTTCGAAGACAACTGGGAAACGTCGTCCCCCAACTGGGAACCGCCATTTCCGAGATCGGAAACGTCGTCCCCCAGCTCGGATTTGTCATTTCCGAGATCGGAAACGTCATCCCCCAGCTCGGAAACATCATTCCCGAGATCTGAAACATCATCACCCAGCTCGGAAACATCATCCCCCAGCTCGGAAACATCATTCCCGAGGTCGGAAACGTCGTCCCCCAGCTCGGAAACGTCATTCCCGAGTCAGGAAACGTCGTCCCCGAGTAGGGTTTTAGCGCTTCCTAGCAATCTGAAATCGTCATAAACCACTCATATTCAGCGAGTTAAACCGGAAGCGCTCCATTTGAGCCAAAACAGCGATTGGAACAAAATCCGGTAGGGACATGCTGTGCCCGCCTCGAAAAGAAAGCCCTCGCAAAACTTGCCTTCCTTCACGCTCTCTCTACACTGCGCCCGCCGACCGCTGCGTCGAGTCCCACCGTGGCGTTTTCCGCCCAGTTCTCCCTTTAAATTACCCACATGTTCGAACAAGCTTTCAAAAACATCGACGACGTGCTCTGGAAAGACGCCGGGTGCACCAGCGAGCTGGATTACACCGAGCAGACTTCCTGGCTGCTCTTCCTGAAATACCTCGACGCTCTGGAGCAGGATAAGGCCACCGAGGCCGCGCTCGACGGAAAGAAATACAGCCCCATCCTCGATGCGCCTTACCGCTGGGAATCCTGGGCGGCTCCCAAAAAGGACGGCAAGATTGATCACAACACCGCTCTCTCCGGGGATGACCTCATCCAGTTCGTCAACGCCAAGCTCTTTCCCTACCTGCATGGCTTCAAGCAGAAGGCCACGGGGCCGAATACCATTGAATACAAGATCGGGGAGATCTTTGGGGAAATTAAGAACCGCATCCAGAGCGGGTATAATCTGCGGGAAATCATCGACCACATAGACCAACTGCGTTTTGCCTCCCAGACCGAGAAGCATGAGCTGAGTCATCTTTACGAAGCCAAGATCAAGAACATGGGCAATGCCGGGCGCAACGGGGGCGAATATTACACCCCGCGTCCGCTCATCCGCGCGATTGTCACGGTAGTGGATCCGAAGCTGGGCGAGACCATCTGCGACCCTGCGGTGGGCTCTGCTGGCTTCCTTTGCGAATCCTTCGACTACCTCCGCACCCAGAACCCCAAGCGCACCACCGCGCAGGATCGCACCCTGCAAGAGCGCACGTTTTACGGGAAGGAAAAGAAGTCGCTCGCCTACGTCATTGCCATCATGAACATGATCCTGCACGGCATCGAGGCGCCGAACATCATGCACACCAACACGCTGGCCGAGAACCTGGGGGATGTGCAGGAGAAGGATCGGTTCAACATCATCGTGGCCAATCCGCCCTTCGGCGGCAAAGAGCGGAAGGAAGTGCAGGAGAACTTCCCCATCCGCACGGGGGAAACGGCATTTCTCTTTCTCCAGCACTTCATCAAAATCCTCAAGGCCGGTGGGCGCGCGGGCATTGTCATTAAGAACACGTTTCTTTCCAACACGGACAACGCCTCCGTCAGCCTGCGGCAGAAATTGCTGACAGAATGCAATCTCCACACCGTGCTGGACTGCCCCGGCGGCACGTTCATCGGTGCGGGCGTGAAGACCGTCGTGCTCTTCTTTGAGAAAGGCACCAAGACCCGCAAGGTCTGGTTCTACCAGCTCGACCCCGGCCGCAACATGGGCAAGACCAACCCGCTCAACGACGCCGACCTTGCCGAGTTCATCGCGCTGCAAAAGACCAAAGCCGACTCCCCCAAAAGCTGGAGCGTGGACGTGGCGGACATCGACCCCAAGACGTTTGATCTGTCCGTGAAGAGCCCCAACGGCGGAGAAGAAATCGCGCACCGCAGCCCGCAGGAGATCATGGAAGAAATCGCAGCACTGGACGCGGAGAGTGCAGAAGTGCTAGGCAACATCAAGGCGCTGTTATGAAGAAGGGGTGGCAGACAAAGAAGCTGGGGGATGTGACGACTAAAATCGGCAGCGGAGCTACTCCGCGTGGTGGGGATGAGTCATACAAAGCAGAGGGCATCTCGCTAATCCGTAGTTTGAATGTCTATGACGATGGCTTTCGCGAAGCGAAGCTGGCGCATATCGATGAAGAACAAGCTGACGGCCTCTCCAACGTCGTTGTCGAACCCCACGACGTATTGCTGAATATCACAGGAGCATCTGTTGCCCGATGCTGCCGTGCGCCTGCTGACTTCTTGCCTGCCCGCGTGAATCAACACGTTGCAATCATCCGACCCGTTCAAGAGAAGCTCGACTCCGATTTTCTCCAATACCTGCTCATTTCAAAAACCTACAAGGACCGCCTCTTGCACACAGGGGAAGAAGGCGGGTCCACTCGACAGGCGATTACGAAGGCCCAGCTTCAGGAGTTCGTTGTCGAGTTCCCCCCGCTGGCCGAACAGCAGCGGATCGTCGGCCTGCTGGACGAAGCGTTTGAGGGCCTCGCCACCGCCAAAGCCAACGCCGAAAAGAACCTCCAAAACGCCCGCGCCCTCTTCGAAAGCCACCTTCAATCCGTCTTCACCCAACGCGGCCCGGGGTGGAAGCAAAAGACTCTAGAGGAAATCGCTACGACCTTTGGCCGAGGCAAGTCGAAGCACCGCCCCCGCAACGAGCCTAAACTTTACGGGGGGAAATATCCGTTCATCCAAACGGGCGACATCCGAAACGCCGACCATTTCATCACGGAGTATTCCCAAACTTACAGCGAACTTGGACTAGCCCAGAGCAAGCTTTGGCCGAAGGGGACAATCTGCATCACCATCGCGGCAAACATCGCAGAGACGGCAATCTTAGACTTCGACGCGTGCTTTCCGGACAGCGTCATTGGCGTCGTGGCAAATCCGAAAGAGGCTGAAGTCGGTTTCATCGAATACCTGCTCCAGTCATTCAAGGCGCGCATTCAAGCGCTGGGAAAAGGAAGCGCTCAAGCCAACATCAACATGGGAACGTTCGAGAACGAGCGGTTTCCATTCCCACCTGTTGCCCAGCAAAGAGAAATCGTCGCCAAGCTGGATGCATTATCCGAAGAAACCCAACGCCTCGCCCGCCTCTACGAGCGGAAGCTGGCCGCGCTGGAAGCGTTGAAGAAGTCGCTGCTGCACCAAGCCTTTTCCGGAGACCTTTGACCGCTTGACCTCGGCCCCGAGTCACCGTATTTATGGACCATGTCGCTGAAACAAAAATCAATCACTCTGAAACCGGGAACCATTCGTGCGTTCGCTGGCGTCCGTGGCCGTGTGAAAGCTGCCGTGGCGGCTCAACCCCGCTCCGTTTCCTTGTCCGATGCTTTGATGCAAACCCGCAGGTTCCAGAAGTCGGACGGAACGAAGAAATAGACTGGTTCAAGAAGTGGGAGTCGGCACGGCTGCTGGAATGGGTCAAGGGGTGTGAGCACACCACATGGGAGGACCTCAGCCTGCCCGAGATCGCCCGAGGATCCGAGCACTTGGTCCTGTTCGATGATCAGACAAGTGAGGTCGTGAAGATCACCCTGCCCGGAACCTATGGGGACTATTACGAGATCATCGACGGACGCATCCACCAATTCGACAGCACTCCGGGTGAGTATTTATTGCGCATGCGTTGGTGGAAGAAGCTCTTTTCCACTGCTCCCGTCCCTTTTGGCATGACGGAAAGCGGGCAGATCATTTCCCGTCAGAAGTTCATTAGTGGTGATCCACCGCAACAGGAAGAGGTCGATCAATTTCTTGTCGAAGCAGGAGCAGTGGCCGTGCGGCAGAAATGCTGGCTGTGGAAAAAGATGGATGTCGATCCGGAGAGCGAGATCTGGATCGGAGATGCACGTTCGGACAATTTTGTATTGGCGGAGGAAGGGATCATTCCGATTGATATCCGGGTCTGGGGAGTTCCCACTACTATCAGCGGCAGCCAATAGTTACTCCAATGAACCAACTCGAAACCCAACGGCTCTCCCGCCTCTACGAGCGGAAGCTGGCCGCGCTGGAGGCGTTGAAGAAGTCGCTGCTGCACCAAGCTTTTACCGGAGAATTATGATCATGCCAAGCAACCCAACAAAAAAAATCTCTTTCAATCATACAGGAATCACCACGGTCGGTATCGATGTGGGCGGCGTGCGTAAAGGGTTTCACGCCGTCGCGATTACCGATGGAGCCTATTACGACTGCATTTCCACCAAAGACGAGCAGGAACTTTCCCGCTGGTGTAGAGAAACCGTGCGGGCGCGAGTCATCGCAGTGGATGCGCCATGCCGTTGGAGCAAAGACGGCCACTGCCGCCCCGCCGAGCGGTCACTCATGCAAAAGGGTATCTGGTGTTTCTCGACGCCGACAGGAGAAAAGGCGGTCGGACACAATTACTTTAGCTGGATGCTGCGAGGCGAGGCGTTGTTTCATGCGCTCGAAGCTGAATTTCCGCTGTGCCTCGAGTTGCCTGCCCCAGGCCGGAAGTGCTGTTTCGAGACTTTCCCGCACGCCATCACTTGGCAGCTTCGTGGCGGCAACGCGGATGCGTCCAAAAAGCGAAAGCAACGCAGAGCGTTGTTGGAGAAGGCGGGAATCGACCTCACCAAGTTGACCAACATCGACCTCATTGATGCTGCTTTATGCGCCCTGACAGCTTATCATGCCGCCACGGCAAAAGAGTGCGAATCCTTTGGCGAACCTGACACAGGTTTGATCATCGTGCCCAGCCAGCCCAAACCTTGAGGAAGTCGCTGCTGCACTAGGCCTTTTCCGGAGACCTTTGAAATGAAAGCACTGAGTATCAAACAACCCTGGGTTCACGCCATCCTGCACGAAGGGAAGGATGTGGAGAATCGCTCGTGGCAACGGGACTTTCGTGGCTGGGTGGCCCTCCACGCTTCTGCCAAGCCCATACGGGATGAAAAATTTCCCCGAGGGCATCAAGTTCCACCGCTAGAGGACCTGGACTACTCCGCCATCTGCGGCATCGCCCGTGTGGTGGACATGGTGACCAAAAGCCGGTCCAAATGGTTCCATCGGCCAGACGACGGTGAGGTCAATTACGGCTGGGTGCTAGCGGATGTAAAACCGCTGGCCAAACCGATCCCCTGCAAAGGCGCGCTGGGCTTGTGGGACGTGCCACCCAAGGTGTTGAAGGAACTGCAACGCCAATTCCCAAAGCTTAAGCTGTTGTGAGACACTGAAGGAATCCCTGAGGCACCGGGGGGAGTGGGAGGCCTTTGGGAGGAGCATGCAGCGGGTGGGGATGACATCGTTGACGTTGTTGACATTCGTGACGTTGTTGAGGTAAGTCATAACAAACTGGTCCGCCCGGTCAAACCCGTCAACAAAGTCCCACCACCACCCAAAACCCTTCACATGCCTGAGCTGTTCGACAAACACGGCGGATTTCGTCGGCTGCATTCCTTCACGCTGGCCACAATAGTGCAGATGGAAACCCTGCGGTTCTGCCGACGCTTTCTGA
Source organism: Verrucomicrobiales bacterium (assembly GCA_031411295.1). Taxonomy (GTDB): domain Bacteria; phylum Verrucomicrobiota; class Verrucomicrobiia; order Verrucomicrobiales; family V1-33; genus JAGNEJ01. The sequence continues at coordinate 5,926 of JANOAV010000118.1, forward strand.
CCTTCGACCACCGTGAGACGGGCACCAAATTCTACGATCCCAAAGGTCGCCAATACGACCAGATGACCCAGGCGGCGCGCAGCGGACGCCAAAACATCATCGAAGGATCGGAACGCTCCTCCACTTCCAAAGACACGGAAATGAAACTCACAGACGTGGCCCGAGCCAGCCTCAGTGAGTTGCGGGGCGACTACGAAATCTTGATTCTGGACCGAAACCAGCTTCCCTGGTCCGTCCATTCCCCCGAGGCCAAGGTGGTGAATGCCATTTCGTTGGATGCCGCTCCCTTTACCAACGACATGGTCCACGAGTCCGCCAAACACGCCATCGAGCAGCGGAAGAAATACGCCCGCTGGCTGGACTCGGACGACGCGGTGGAAGTGGCCAATGCCATGCTCATCATCATTGGCCGGGCGTTGAATATGCTCAAGAGCCAGATCGAAGCCCAAGGCAAGACATTTACAGAAACCGGAGGCTTCAACGAGCGACTGATGTCCAAACGCCTTGAAGCACGGGAAGCCCAAAAAGCCACCGTCCCCGGCCCAGACTGCCCGCAATGCAGCAAACCCATGCGCCAACGGAAGTCCGCCAAAGGGGACTTCTGGGGTTGCTCCGGCTACCCAGAATGCAAAGGCACCCGCGCCTGTTAATCAGAATTGACGGCACTCCCAACCCGGTCAACTCTGTCAAATCTGTCAGTCAAGTCCCCTCACCAACTCATGAACGAATCCGAAACCAGAGCTGAACACATCGACCCCGCGCTGAAAGCCTCTGGCTGGGGTGTGGTGGAGGGCAGCAGGATCCGGCGGGAGTATCCCATTACGCTGGGGCGCATTGAAGGGCATGGCAAACGTGGGAAGGCGTTGCTGGCGGATTATGTGCTGGAATACCGCAACACGAAACTGGCTGTGGTGGAGGCCAAGGCGTGGGATTTACCGCTCACGGAAGGCGTGGGGCAGGCGAAACTCTACGCCCAGAAGCTGGCGCTGCGGTGGGCGTATGCCACGAATGGTCAGGGAATCTATGAGGTGGATATGGAGCCGCCTGCACTCTCCACGCAACCGCCGGAATGGGCCGTGCCAGCATATCCCACGCCGGATGAACTCTGGGCGCTGACATTTGCCGAAGCCAATGCCTGGCGGGATCGGTTCGCAGCGGTGCCCTTCGAGGATCGGGGCGGTTATTTCCTGCCGCGCTACTATCAGGATGTGGCGATCAGCCGGGTGCTGGAGGCAATCGCGACTGGACAGCAACGAATTCTGCTGACGCTGGCAACGGGGACTGGGAAGACATTCATTGCGTTCCAGATTGCCTGGAAACTCTTCCAAAGCCGCTGGAATCTGAGCGGAGAGCCGACGCGTCAGCCCCGGATTCTGTTTCTGGCAGACCGCAACATTTTAGCCATCCAAGCCTACAATGCGTTCTCGGCATTTCCTGATGACGCCATGATCCGCATCAGCCCGGAGGATATTCGGAAGAAGGGCAAGGTGCCAAAGAATGGCAGTCTGTTCTTCACGATTTTCCAGACGTTCATGAGTGGTGACATGGCGAAACCGTATTTTGGAGAGTATCCGCCGGACTTCTTTGATTTCATCGTGATCGACGAATGCCACCGAGGCGGGGCCAATGATGAGAGCACTTGGCGGGATATTCTGAACTACTTCTCACCCGCCGTGCAACTAGGCCTAACCGCCACGCCGAAGCGGAAGGATAACATCGATACTTACAAATATTTCGGGGAGCCAGTTTACATTTATTCCCTCAAGGAAGGAATCAATGATGGGTTCCTGACGCCCTTCAAGGTGAAGCAGATCCAGACCACGATGGATGAGTATGTCTATACGCCAGACGACACGGTAGTGGATGGGGAGATCGAGGTGGGAAAAATCTACGAGGAAAAGGACTTCAACAAGATCATCGAGATTCCCGCACGAGAGCGCAAGCGGGTGGACATTTTCATGGCCCAGATTAATCAGCAGGAAAAGACGCTGGTCTTCTGTGCCACGCAGGACCACGCGCTGGCAGTGCGGGATTACATCAACCAAATCAAGACCAGCAAAGACCCGAACTATTGCCAGCGGGTCACAGCCAATGATGGCTCCATTGGGGAACAGCACCTGCGGGATTTCCAAGACAACGAGAAGAGCATTCCCACGATCCTCACAACTTCGCAGAAGCTCTCCACGGGGGTGGATGCGCGCAATGTGCGGAACATTGTGCTGATGCGCCCGGTGAATTCGATGATCGAGTTCAAGCAGATCATCGGACGCGGCACGCGCTTGTTTGACGGAAAGGATTATTTCACGATCTACGACTTCGTGAAGGCACACCACCATTTCAGCGACAAAGAATGGGATGGCGAACCGCTGGAGGAGGAGGCTTGCAAAAAATGTGGCCAGCGCCCGTGTGAATGTATCGGACCCGAGACGCAGCCGTGCAGTGAATGCGGGCAACGCCCCTGCGAATGCTCGACAGAACCGTGTGAGAAGTGTGGTCGGAGGTCGTGCATTTGTCAGAAGCGATCCAAAGCAAAAATCAAGCTAGCCGACGGCAAGGAGCGCACTATCCAGCACATGATGATGACAACGTTCTGGCACCCAGACGGCACGCCGATGTCCGCCCAGCAATTCATGGAACTGCTCTTCGGCAAGCTGCCGGAATTTTTCAAGAATGAAGCTGAACTGCGCGAACTCTGGAGTGATCCCACCACGCGAGCCAAGCTCCTGCAAGGTCTGGCCGACAAAGATTTCGGCCACGACAAGCTGCTGGCCATGCAGCAGCTCATTGATGCTGAGAAGAGCGACCTCTTCGATGTGCTGGCCTACGTGGCGTATGCACTTCCGACAGTGACTCGTGTGGTGCGTGCCGACCATGCGCGGGTGCTGATCAATTCCAACTTCAATGCCAAGCAGCAGGCGTTTCTTGATTTCGTGCTCCAGCACTATGTCACGGAAGGCGTGGCCGAACTGGAGCAGGGCAAACTAAACCCGCTGCTGCGCTTGAAATATCACGACTCTATCACCGATGCCGTGGCCGATCTGGGCGGGAAGCCGGAAGAGATCAAAGCAGTGTTCGCTGGGTTTCAAAAGTTTCTCTACGCCCAACACGTGGCGTAGTGTAACCACTGGTCGCCAATTTAAAGCGTTAAACTGGGGCTGACGATATTTACGAAGTGGATGAACTGTCGGTCACCAGAGGCAGCCTGTGGCGTGGCGTTTGTTTGGCGGAAGTGATGGCGTGTTCCTGCTCGGCCCTTGCTCCCGGCTGAGGACAGCCGGGACACTTTCTGGGGAACGTGTGCCGCCTGTCCTCAGTCGGCAGCATCCCGCAGCCAATATGCTGTGGAGCGACGGGAAGGATTTACGATTTACGAAGTTAGGGAGCCGCCGTGGGACGCAGCACCTTACCCATGGCTTTGACGCGGAGTCATCTGGCTTGCCATCGCTTCTATCGAAGTAGAGCCGTTGGTATCGCAAGGCGCGTAACTGTCGGACTTGTCTCACGAATCCTCACAAAAAAACCTCCGATCCATTGCTGAATCGGAGGTTTGCTGAAGTTTGGATTTCCTTGGGAGGAAACTATGCGCTCCAGCGGCGTCTGGCCAGGAGGCCGAAGCTGCACAGGCCCAGAAGCACTGCGGAGGGTTCTGGGACGAAGGTGATGGTGCCGTTGCTGGACAGGTTGTTCACCCAGTAGTCCGTGCCAGTGGTGGCTGGGAGATTCACGGTGGCGAAGTTTCCTGCGATGGTGGCTGCGTCGAAGAGGTTGAAGGTGTCTCCGTTGGCAAAGGTGCCGCCGAGGCTGGTGACGTTGATGGTGCCAGCCAGCGTTAGGGCACCAGTGACGTTGGCCAGATCCGCATCAGGAAGCGTGAGTTTGATGATCTCGAAATTACTGATGGAGGTGGAGGTCAGTGTCAGGTCGTTAGCGGCCCCGCTCCGGAAGCCGCAGCACGCCCGAGGAGTCGGGGCGGCTCGCCTTGCCATAACTTGCTTCGTCGTCGGAGCCAGCGGCTCCGATTCCTCACTCCTCAGGGCAGGATACTCAGTGCGAGCCGGAAGAACTTCGGAGGTTGGCCGTTGGAGAGCAGCGTGGGATAGGGCACGCCAACGAGTTGATTGACGCCATCATCTGCCAGCACGGTGGGCTCGGCCACGCTGTCTTGATAGGTGCTGAGGTTGCTGCTGAACTTGGTGGTGTAAACGAGTTTGGCGGCCACGTAATCTTTCCGGCGGGTGAAGAGCGCCCAGTGAATTTCGGCAGCACCCGGATTCTGGGTGGCGATGATGGGTTCTCCCGTAGGAACTACCGTGCCCACGGTGGTGAAATTACCGCTGTAGGTTACGGACGGCCTGCTAGTGGCGGTGGGACTCATGCCAAAGGCGAACTCCAACAAGTTCGAGACGCCATCACCATCAAAGTCATCCGTCGGTGCCGTGTTCGTGATGGCACCGCCAAAGTTGGTATTGTTCCAGGTGGAGAGCGCCTGAGTCTCGCGGGTGATGACAACGGTGTAGGTCTTGGTCGTGATGCCATCCTGAGCGGTGACGAGGACGGTTAGCGTCGTATCGCCAACCGGAACGCTCAGCGGGGAATTGCTGCCCGATTTCGTGGCCAAGCTAGAAGCCAGGGTGGCTGTGAAGTTGATGTTCGTCGTCGAGTTAGGCACCGTGGCCGTGTAGCTCAGCGTGCTGCTGGAGAAAGCAGGCGACAACGTCACACCCGTCAGGGAAAGACCGGAGAGATTGGCGTTGGTGCTCAAGGGGCCTGTAGTCCTGGGGCGGTGGAAGGCCAACTTCCTCACACCAGTCGCGCCGGTGCTGGCAAACTGCCCCAGATCCGCGCCCGACGGGGAAAATTTCCAGACCGTGTTATTGCCCGTATTCGACACATAGAGATTGCCCGCCGCGTCAAAGGCCAGGCCGACCGGGTTGCTCAAGTGCGCACTGGCAAACACGCCCAGATCCGTCCCCGCTGCTGAGAACCTCCGCACCGTATTGGCGCCATAGTTGGTGACATAGAGATTCCCCGTGCTATCGAAGGCCACGTCCTGCGGCGTGTTCAGACCGCTGGGAATAAAGGTGGTAACACTCCCGCCCGGCGTCACCCGCTTCGCCTGGTGGGTGCTTTGATTCGAAGCGTAGAGATTCCCCGCTACGTCAAATGCGACCCCCGCAGTGTGGCCCAGCGTGGCAAAGGTGCTCACCGATCCCGCTGGGGTGACTCTGCTGATTTCGCCCAGTCGTAATCCGAGAAACGAGATGTAAAGATTGCCCGCCGAGTCAAAGGCGAGGCCGTTAGGATTGCCACCAGTGGCGAACGTCGTGAACACGCCGCCCGGCGTGATCTTTCCCACCGCAGCATCCGCATAGCCGGACACATACAGATTCCCCGAAGCATCGAAGGCAATGCCGTCCGCCTGGGAATAGCCCGTGCTAGCGGCCACGCCCAGATCCACGCCTGCCGCAGAGAACTGCCGGACCGTGCCGCCATCCAGCGACACAAACAACGAATCCCCCGTCAAAGCTGGAACATAAAGTGACGGGATTGCCGTGGAGATGGTGATGGTGAAGGTCTGAGCCGCTGTGGTCAGGGCGGGGGTGGAATTGATGTTGGCATCATCCGTCATCGTGACGCTGATGCTGGCGGTGCCTGCGGTGCCGTTGGGCGTGTAGGTCAGAGCACCGCTGCTGCTGATGGCCGGGGCAGTGGTGAAGAGGCTGGCGTTCGTGTTGCCTGTGATACTGAAGGTCAGTGACTGCGTGACTGTGCTGTCGCCATCATCGAAACTGCTGATGAAGCCGCTCACCGACTGCGGACTGGTCGTGCTTATGATGCTCTGATTGGCACCCACCGTGAAGGTCGGGGCTTCGTTCACGTTGGTGACCGCGATGACAAACGGCTGCTCAAAGGTGCCGCCCTGGCCGTCGCTCACGCCGATGCGGATGGCGTAGCTGCTCTTGGCTTCGTAGTTGGCGCTGGGAGTCAGTTTCAAGGCGGTGCCGCCGATGGGGATTGTGAAACTGGCATTGTCGGTGCTGCCGGTGCCGCCCACGAGGCTGAAGGCGAGGATGTCGGCGGTGTCCACGTCGGTGGCGGAAAGGGTGCCGACAGTGGCGTTGGCCGCGTTGTTTTCAGCGATGCTAAAGGTGGTCGGGGCAATGGCGGTCGGTGCGGAGTTCAGGCCGCTGCCTTGGATGCTGAAATTGAAGGGGTTCTCGTCGGCATCGTTGTTGGTGAAACTCAGCGTGGCGCTGCGCAGGCCGTTGGCGCTGGGATTGAAGGTGACCTGGAAGGTCGTGCTACTCGCAGCGGCTACGGGCGAGGTAGGCGCGGTGGTGACGGTAAAGTCCGTGCCGCTAACCGTTACCGTGCCGAGCGTGAGTGCGGCGGTGCCACTGTTGGTGATCGTGAAGGCACGCACCACCGTGCCGCCCGTCGTAGCGGTGCTGCCGAAGTCGGTGTAGTCGGTGGCGCTCGGGGTGCTGTCGCCATCCGCGATGTCCACGCTGTTGCCGCTCACTGCAATCTCAGGGGCTGTCAGTGGCGGTGCGGCCACGAGGGCCAAGGTGTGAGTGTCGTAAACTCCGCTGTTCGCTTGGATGAAGCGTTCACCGGCTGCCAGCGGGCTGGCGCTCACCAGCACCGGCGTGGGGCTCTGATTCGAGACGGTGTTGCCTAACTGCCCTTCGACGTTTCTGCCCCAGGACGCCATGGTGCCATCGGAGCATACTGCCAAGCTGTGTGCATCTCCTGCGGCAACGCCAATGATGGTCTTGGTGAGGAGCGGGCCGCTGCTCTGGAGCACCGGCAAAGGCGCGTTGCTGTTGCCAGTGTCACCCTTGCCTAACTGGCCTGAGTTGTTGTAACCCCAGGCCGCCAACGTGCCGTCCGAGCACAGCGCTAAACAGTGATAACCTCCTGCTGCGATCGCGTTGACCGTCCTGGTGGAAAGGATGCCGCTGGTCTGCAGCACCGGCACGGGAGTGTTGCTGGTATTGTTGTTGCCATTGCCCAACTGGCCAAAGCCGTTGGCTCCCCAGGCTGCCAGCGTGCCGTCCGCACACAATGCCAGGTTGTGATACTGTCCCGATGCGATGGCGATCACGTTCTTGTTGAACAGCGCTCCGCTGGTCTGCACCACCGTCACCGGGAAGTTGCTAGCGTTGTTGTTGCCATTGCCCAACTGGCCCTCGGTGTTGCGCCCCCAGGCCGCCAGGGTGCCGTCCGAGCACAGCGCTACGTTATGATAAAGCCCCGTGGAGATTGCCACGACCTTCCTGTCCAGGAGCACCCCGCTGACCGTGACCGCCACGGGCGTGGTGCTGTTTCCATTGGTGCTGTTGCCCAACTGGCCATAGCTGTTCTCACCCCAGGCCGCCACCGTGCCGTCGGAGCACAGTGCCACACTGTGCAGGTATCCGGCTGCGATGGCGATGACCTTCTTGTTGAGGAGCCCGCCGCTGGTCTGCGGCACCACGGCAGGCACGATGCTGGGGTTGTTGTTGCCATTGCCGAGCTGGCCAGCGGCGTTTCCGCCCCAGGCCGCCAGCGTGCCGTCTGAGCACAGCGCCAGACTGTGCTCCGTGCCGGTGGCGACAGCGATGACCGTCTTGTTGGCGAGCACGCCGCTCGTCAGCACATTCACGGGCGCGTTGCTATTCGTGCCGCTGCCGCTGCTGCCGTTGCCGAGCTGGCCGGAGCCGTTCTTGCCCCAGGCCATGGCGCGGACATCGGCCCATTGGAGGACCAAGTCATTGCCGGTGCCGCCGGAGTAGTTGGCCACGAATTTATACGTCGTTCCGCCAAAGGTCCTCGTCACCAGTTCTCCCTGCGCCAGATTGCTGAACGTCCCGGTGATGAAGCCCAGCCCGGTGTTCTTCACCACCGTCAGGTTCGTCCCCGCCACTGGCGCATAGCTGAGCGTGATGTTCACCGTTTTCCCCGTGGCCGTGAAGCTGGTCGCAGTGACCGGGATAATGCTGGCGCTGCTGTAGTCTGCGGGGATGACGGTAAGGGTTGTGCTGGTCGTGAACGTGCCCACACTCGTGTAGGTCGTCCCCACGGTATTGGTGGCATAGGCCTTGAAAGAATAGTTGGAACTAGCGGTCAGGCCAGTCGCGCTCACCGTGAATGTTCCCGTGCTCCCGGTCGTCGTCAGTTGCGTGACTCCAGGGCCGCTCAGCACTGGATTCGCATTGGCTGAGGTGAGGGCATAAACGACGCCTCGCCCGCCGATGGACGCGCCGCCATCGAAGGTGACATTGCCGCCTAACGTAGCTGAATTTTCCGTGATGTCCGCCACTGTAGGCGTGGCAATCGATGGTGCACTGGCGGCCACCACCACCGTAAACGTCCCCGTCCCTAGATTGCCAGCCGCATCCGCAGCCGTGATCGTGACAGTCGTGGTGCCGATGGGAAAGACCGTGCCGCTGGCCTGCGAGTAAGTCAGCGAAGCCACCCCCACATTATCCGTGGCCGATCCCGCCGCGTAAGTCACCGTCGCCCCGGCCGCGCTCGTGGCCACGATGCCCGTGACATTCGCATGGGCCGCCACCACAGGCACATCGTTATCTGTGACCGTGATGGTGACCGTCCCCGTGGCAGTGCCGCCATTTCCATCGCTTACGGTGTAGGTGAAACTGCCGCTCCCCGTGAAGCTTGCCGCGGGCGTGAAGGTCACACTCGTCCCGGTAAAGGAATTCACCGTCAGCCCACTCACGGCCGCCGCCGAGGTGATCGCCACCGTGTCCCCGTCCGCGTCCGTGGCCGGGAAGTTCACCGTGATCGTTTTCGGATCGCCCGTCGTCCCGGTGGCCGGGCCATTCGGGGCCGTCGGCAGGGTATTGCCCGTGGTGAAATTGAGGATCGCCCCATTGGTCGTCCCCGTCGAGTTCGCCCCGCTGACGCGGAAAAAATATTGGGTGTGAGCGGCCAACCCGCTAATCGCCTTGTTCACCGCCGTGCCGCTCGCGTTACTGGCGAGAGTTTGCACCGTGGTCGTCGTCACCCCGCTGCTCAGGGTCGCGTTGGTCGAGTATTGAAAGGTCACGTCCGTGGTCTGCCCGTTGCTGCTGCTCACGGTCGCATTGAGTGTTACACCGCTCGTCGTCGTGCCCGTGGCGGCGTTCGTCGTCACCGTCGGAGCCACAGTCCTGGGGCGGTAGAAGGCCAGTTTCCTCAAGCCGGTCGTGCCGGTGCTGGCAAACTGCCCCAGATCCGCGCCCGACGGGGAAAATTTCCAGACCGTGTTATTGCCCGTATTCGACACATAGAGATTGCCCGCCGCGTCAAAGGCCAGGCCGACCGGGCTGCTCAAGTGCGCACTAGCAAAAACGCCCAGATCCGTCCCTGCTGCCGAGAACTTCTGCACCGTATTGGAGCCGTAGTTGGCGACATAGAGATTCCCCGTGCTATCGAAGGCCATGTCCTGCGGCGTGCTCAGGCCGCTGGGAATGAAGGCCGAGACAGTGCCGGCTGGCGTTATCTTCCTCACTCTGTTGGTGCTTTGGCCTGAGGCATAGAGATTGCCCGCAGGGTCAAAAGCAAGGCCCGCGTTTCCCGCGATAGGAGCAAACGTGCCCCCCGATCCCGCTGGCGTGACTTTGGAGATCCCCGTGGTGAAGAAGGAGATGTAAAGATTCCCCGCCGCGTCAAATGCGAGGCCGTTAGGATTGGTCCCAGTGGCAACAGTCGAGAACACCCCACCCGGCGTGATCTTTCCCACAGAGCCATTCGCATAGCCGGACACATACAGATTCCCCGCAGCATCGAAGGCCATGCCGTCCGCTTGGCTATAGCTCGTGCTAGCGGCCACGCCCATATCCACGCCCGCTGCGGAGAACTGCCGGATCGTGCCGCCATCCAGCGATACGAACAGCGAGTCCCCCGCCTCCGCTGGCACATAGAGTGCCGGGATGACAGCGGTGGTGAACGTGCCTACGCTCGTATAAGTCGTTCCCACGCTATTGGTGGCATAGGCCTTGAAAGAATAGTTGGAACTGGCGGTCAGGCCAGTCGCACTCACCGTGAAGGTTCCCGTGCTCCCGGTCGTCGTCAGTTGCGTGACTCCAGGGCCGCTCAGCACTGGATTCGCATTGGCTGAGGTGAGGGCATAAACGACGCCTCGCTCGATGATGTCGGTGCCGCCGTCGAAGGTGACATTTCCGCCTAGCGTAGCCGCTCTGCCCGTGATCCCGGCCACCGTAGGCGTAGCGATGGCCGGAACCACGGCGGCTACCACGACGGTAAACGTCCCCGTCCCCAGATTGCCAGCCGCATCCGCAGCTGTCATCGTGACCGTCGTGGTGCCGATGGGGAATATCGTGCCGCTGGCCTGTGAATACGTCAGCGAAGCCACGGCCACATTATCCGTGGCCGATCCCGCCGCGTAAGTCACCGCCGCCCCGGCCGCGCTCGTGGCCACGATGCCCGTGACATTTGCATGGGCCGCCACCACTGGCACATCGTTGTCAGTGACCGTGATGGTGATCGTCCCCGTGGCAGTGCCGCCATTTCCATCGCTTACGGTGTAGGTGAAACTGCCGCTCCCCGTGAAGTTGGCATCGGGCGTGAACGTCACGCTCGTCGCCAAGACGGAGTTCACCGTCAGCCCGCTCACCGCCACGGCGGAAATGATCGACACCGTGTCCCCGTCCGCATCAGGG
>JANOAV010000119.1:0-18283 GCA_031411295.1 Verrucomicrobiales bacterium
CATTGGCAAAACTTGAGACAGCCATTCAGGGAGTAAGGATTCGAACGCTGGGCTGAGGCGTTGAGAATGGCGGACAGAGTCACGCCACTCCCAGTTGGAATCCTTTCCTCAATTAACCAAGCTATGAACCGGTGGTGCGGCATTACCGTTTCTGGTAAAATACTCCTTTGCCCCTCCCGTGAGCCTGAATCACGCCAGCCACGATCAGTTCCTTCAGCCGGATTTTCACCGTGGAAAGCGGAATCCCAGTGGCGGCGGCGGCTTGGCTCGTGGTTATGGTTGCCTGGCTAGCCAGCAGGTCCAGGATTTTCCGGGCGTCTGGAGTCAAGACCCCGGAAATGGTCGGTGCGGGTGCTGGTCGGCTCATGCGCTCCTGGAGCACGCGCGTCTGCCGATGCAGCGTCCTGAGGAAAAAGACCAGCCAGGCATCCCAGTCTGGTTTGCCCTCTTGCCAAGTAGTCTGCGTTTGCCGCAGGGCCAGATAGTAAGCCTCTTTGTTATGCTCAATCAGGCTCTCCAGCGAACTGTAGGGTGTGTAGGAGTATCCCGCCCTCAGCAACAGCAGCAGGGTGAGGGCTCGGGACAATCGTCCGTTGCCATCGGAAAAAGGGTGAATGGCCAGGAAGATGACCACGAAAATGCCCACCCGCAGCAACGGATGCAGGCCGATGTCCTTCTCTGCTTGTCGATGCCACTCCAGCAGCGCTTCCATGTGCTGCGGGGTGTCGAAGGGGCTGGATGTCTGGAAGATAATGCCAATCTGTTTGCCGTCCGCAGCAAACGCAGCCACCAAGTTCGGATGGGTTTTCCATTCCCCTCGGTGCCGATCGTCCTTCGTGCTGAATTGCAGCAGGTCACGGTGCAGTTGCCTAATGAAATTCGCGCCCAGCGGAATGCTGTCGGCATGGGCGAAGATCTGTTCGAGCACGGTGGCGTAGCCCGCCACCTCTTGTTCGTCACGCGAGGCAAAAGACTCGGTCCCGAGTTTGCCCAGCAGGCTGGCCACTTGGGTGTTGTCGAGCTTGGCCCCTTCAATCCGGGTGGACGAACCTACGCTTTCTATTGTGGCCACCCGCCGCAATTGGGCCAACCGCTCCGGCTCAATCGAATGGCCAACCTCCCAGCCACCCCGAAACCGGTCGATCTCGGAAATTAGCCGCAGGATCTCCGAGGAAATTGGAATGGAATCAGGCAGGGAAAACGTCATCCCTCAAGCTACCGAAATCCCAGCAAATTCAAGCCGTATTTAGCTGTATTTAGCCGCAATCGGCCACATTTAGCCGTGTGCACTACCTCCCAATCGTTGTATTCCGTTTTTTCGACCAAACTCAATTATTTATGAGCAGTCTAGCAGGCAGCTCCACACTCCTTATTTCACAAAATTTCCCCACGCCCAGTGCCGCTGATTTCCGCCCCGGGACGGACGATGCAGTCGATCAAATGGGCGTTGGCGGCTACGCGGGCACCAGGCCAGAGGATGGTGTTTTCCAGCCGTGCACCAGTGGCAACCTGGCAGTTTTCGCTGATGCAGGAGGTAGCGTCCAGTTCGGCTCCGGCGGCTACCTGCGCAGTGGAGTGAATTTGCTGCACGGCGTGCTGCTGAGCGTAGGCCGCATGGGCTTCGCGATAGCTGGCGGGGTCTCCGAGATCCCACCAGTTGCCAGGATTGATGACGATACCGCCAATCCGTTCCCCGGCCTTGATGGCCCGGAGAAAGGCTTCGACGACGCTTTCAATCCGACCCGGCACGAGGTAGTTGAAGAAGCCGGGGTTGACGAAATAGAGGCCGGTAAATTGAACCTGATTCGGGTGGTTGGTGCCCAGCGCATTCCGCAAATCTAAGACCCGACCAGAAGCCGCATCAAAGGCCACATTCTTGACTTGGCCAGTGCTGCGGAGGACTAACGTGACGAGATTTCCTGCCGCGAAATGTTGTGCTTTGGCTGCTTCCAGCGGCAAGTCGGTCAGGATGTCCCCATTATAAATTGCGCAAGGAGCGTCCTGCAGCAGGTCCGCAACATTGGCTAGGCCTCCGCCTGTTTCCAGCAGAACGGGCTCATGACGGAAATGCAGCGGACAGCCTTCGTAGGTGCCTTGTGGGAAGGTGGCCGGATAGGCTTCCGGTAAATGATGGGTATTGATAACAAATTCCTGAATCCCGAGTGACCTCAGGTGATCGAAGGCATAAGTGATCAGTGGCCGCTGCCAGACGGGCACCAGAGGTTTAGGCAAAAGATCTGTCAGGGGGCGCAGGCGTTTGCCCAGGCCCGCCCCGAGGACGAAGGCGCGCATGAAGGGGATGCTAGTAACGAATACCGCCGGGGTTAAAATGGAATATCATCTTCATCCATCCCGATGGGACCGTCCTCGTCATTGTGCTTTGCCGGTTGGCTCGGTGGAGCCTGACGTTGCGCGGGGGGAGCACTCCGCGCGGGAGCACCGTGGTCATCATCATGGTGCTGATCTTCCGCTCCACGGGGAGCGCGATCGCTGCCGCCGGAACCGCCGCCGCCTTCACCTAGAAATTGGAACTCTTCCGCCACAATACGAGTTTTGTAGCGTTTCTGACCCGTGGCTTTGTCGTCCCACGAGTCGGTTTGCAAACGGCCTTCCACATAGAGTGGGCGGCCTTTCTTCATCCATTTGGCGATGGTTTCCGCTTGTTTACCCCAGAAGATGACATCGAGGAACGTGACTTCCTCCTTCTGCTCGCCAGATTCCAGACGATACTTGCGATTCACGGCCAAGCCAATTTCGCAGAGACCGCTGCCTTTGGGCGTATACCGTAATTCGGGGTCGCGCGTGAGGTTGCCGATGAGGATGACTTTGTTAACGGAAGCCATGAGTTTGGAGAGTTAGGTGGTGAATTTTAGATAAGTGAGGAGATTTCGTGATCGGATTACACGACATTTACCGAGTTGTCTAGGAGAAGACAGAAATCGCTACTTGAGGTGGGGCGAAGGCTGCGCCCGAGCATCCGCTGGGAGAAGCCGACCGACCCCGCTGACGCTTCCTTACGTGGAAGCCAGGCGTAGCCACGTTCCGCCGCTAACTGCAAAACCAGCTTGCCGGAAACCCGGGATCATGGCAGCCTCCGTCCATGAATATTTCGCGAATTCGTTTAACCCTAGCAATCCTCTGCGCCAGTTGCGTCACCCTAACTCCGGCCGCCGCCCAGGAAGCCAGCGCGCGGAAGGGCACGATGGATTATTTGCTGAGCGACGACACGCTGTGGTCACTTGACGCCGCCGGGGTCGAGAAACGATTGAAGCCCGAGGGGTTCGTGCGAAATGCCCAAAGCGGAGCAGTCACGTTAGGAGAGCCTCGGGAAATGATGCTGCGGGAGGCCCACATTTTCAGTGACGTGGCCGTCTGGAACGTGAAATTGGATGTCACCGACTCCTTGAACCAGGTCATTTTAGACCTCCTGCCGCCACCGAATCTGGCGTTGTTTCTTTCCAAGGGAGATCTCAAAATCCTCTCGAATAAAGTGCAGGAAGCCCTCACAACCCGTCTGAAGGTGAAGCCCAAGCCGCATTCCACAGATTGGCAGCCAGCGGAGAAAGTTTACAAAACGACCTGCGAGCGCTGGATTGGGAAGGATTACCAATGCGTCTTTAGCACCTTGGTTTATGAAGCCGGGGGGACTTTCAAGGTCGAGCGCTGCGACTTAAAGATCGCGCGGACCGTGGCTCCGGGAGAGCTGCTATTGACCAAGCCGTTGGTGCCTACCGTGGACCGTGCGACCCAAGTCATCACGCTGGAAGGGATTCCGCAGATTCCGGATTGGCCTGGCAAGCATGCGGAGTGGGCCGTGCTGGAGCAGGCCCTGGCAGCTGCCGGAAAGCGCAGTGACCGCAATGGCATCCGGGAACTGAGTCGCATGGGTTCTTCGTGGCCCACGGTTTTTGTGCCGGGTTGCGAACGTCTTTTTGCCATGGCCGAAGCCAAGGTGACTCCGATCCTCCCCAACGTGTTCCAAGTGGAAGAATTAGCCAAGTTAGAAAAGGCCTGCACCATGGCCGCAAAAAAACTAGCCAAACCCAGCCCCCAGAAAATCCAGAACTTGGTCGATATCAATCCCGACGTGCTGCGCGCTGCTCGAGCCACCCCCACGATGTTGACTCAGTTCACGGGTGCCTTGAAGCAAGCGCTCAACAGCGGCAAACCCTTGTTCTGGGTCGGGGCCACGAGCATGTATCCAGAGATTCCAGCAGCCGATAAACCCAAGTTAGGGACGCGACTCATCGTGGGCTATGACGGGAAGCAGGACGAAGTTATTTTTGCCGATGCCGCTGGCCATCCGGCTTCGCGCCAGAAGACTGCCGACGCCATCGCCTGCGCCTATTATGTGGTGCTGGTGGGCAAATGAGGCGCATGGGAAAACTTCCCGCATTTCAACTGCTGCTGCGGTGCGCTACGCAAGCGCGCTCCAGATTTCCTTAGGGAAAACCACGTAATGCTGTTGGGATGGCGATTCACGCCTTCCCCCTACCTAATGAAATTTCCTGTCCTCTCATCCGCTCTCGCTGCGCTGGTCCTAACCGCCGCTCCCACTCAGGCCCAAACCCCGCCCACGCGCATCGTGCCGCTGGGGGATTCTATTACCTTCGGTTCGTCGGTGGCGGGAGGGTATCGCAAGAAACTATATGATCTCCTGACGGCGGCAGGCTTCAATGTGGATTACGTGGGCGTGCAGAACGGAAACGGTGTCGCTACGTTACCGGATTCTGATCACCAAGGCATCGGGGGATGGCGGATCGACCAAGTGGATGCGGATTTGCCAAAATGGATCGGCGTGGTGGCGGACCCGGATGTGGTGTTGCTGCACATTGGCACGAATGATTTCGGGCAGAATTTGGATACCGTAAATGCCATTAATCGTTTGGATGCCTTGATCACGAAACTGGCGACGCAGTTGCCTTATGCGCACATCATTGTGACGAACCTCATGGAGCGGGGCGTGCTGGCAAATGCACCTAACACCACCATCGAAGCTCAGTTCAATCCCTTCGTGCAGGCCCGGGTCGATGCTCACGTGGCCTTGGGTCGTCGCGTGACGTTTCTTAACATGCGCTCGTTCGTGCCAGTGGCGGAAATGCCGGACGCGTTGCATCCCGGCCAGGTTGGCTATGATCACATGGCCGACGCTTGGGCTCCCGCCGTGCAGGCCGCCATTTCTCCGCTGGGCGATGCGTTGCCGCCGGGTCTTGCGCGCGCGAAAGCCAATCCGGACCGCACCCACGTCACCATTACCTTTTCCAAGCCTGTGGCCGATTCCGCAGCTGCGGTGGGAAATTTCAGTCTCAGCGGTGGACTAACGGTGAGTGCCGTTTCCTTGGATGCCACGAAACGCATCGCCACCCTAACTACCAGCCAACAGACGCTCGGCACCCAATACATCGCCACCGTGAACAACGTGGTGGATCGTCTGGTCGCGCCTAACGCACTGCCGGCCAACTCCCAAATTAACTTCTTTGCGGCCACGCCACGCGGCTACCTGAACAACGTTCCCGAGTCCGCTGGCTATACCTTGGCTTACGCTTTGGATATTCCCACGACCGCCAACTACAAAACTACGGCGCCCGCTTACTCGATAAATAATAGCGCGCAGATCGGCCCTATCAGTCGCGTGGCCTATTATCTGGAACTACAAACCGCCACCGGAGATCTGCAATACCTCTGGGCTAGCATGGCTCCGTTCACCACGGATGCCAGGATGATCGGTGTGCCTACGCTGCCCTCTGGAGCGCTATTCCAAACCAACGTCACGGCTCTAAATGTCGTTTCCAACTCACCAAATGTCACCACTGGAACGGGCCTCACTGGCAATGTAGAGTTCTGGCCGAGCAACTATCAGGCGACGAATTCCGCCAACGTGCCGGGGGCCAGCGATACCTTGTTTGACTTTGGCGATACTCCCTCGGCGGGTAATTATGGTTCGATGCAACTTCACAATATTGCCGCCGGCCAGACGTTGTTTAGTTTTAGCAATTGGGGCGGCAATGCGACCCCTGGCGATGTCTGCCTGGGTATGGGAAATAATCCCGCTCCCATCACGGGTGGGGTGGACTGGACTTTCGCTAACAATGGCGCGGCTTATACCATTCGCTCCCTGCAAGTGCTGGTGAAGACGGATGACGATCTCACCGCCCCGGCCATAACATCTGCGCGGCAAAATTTCGGGCTGAACAAGATCATACTAACCATGTCCGAACCTGTGCTCGCCAGTTCCATTTCAGCGGGAAATTTCAACCTCACCAATGGCGTTACCATCCTGAGCGCCACGGTCGGCAGCAATCCCCGTGAAATCATCCTAACTACCACTGCGCAGCCGTCGGGCACGACCCTAACCTTGATGGTAAATGGCCTGCGAGACACTTCCTGCAATGCGAATCGGATCGCCAACGGAACGACCGTCGTGGTCGATGCAGCCATCTTGCCGGCTTCGGTCACAACAAACGTCGGAGCCGCTGCCAACGGTTATCAAACGGTCTATTCCATTGATTTGCCGACCACCGGTAATCTCAATGCGCTGGGGGCGGCGGCCTATGCGCTGGATGAACGTTTCGCTCCCGGCGGGTTTGATCGAGTGGCCTATTATTTGGAGCTGCAAACAGCGGCAGGCACCCAGTATGCCTGGGCGTCCATGGATGCGTGGACTGCCAGTAAAGGGAAATTGGGAATTCCCTTGCTTGCCACCGGAGCCATGTTTCAACAAAATGTTACCAACTTGGAAGTGGTGTCTAACGTGGCTGGAGTGGTTAACGGAACGACTGCCGCTGGCGGAAACATTGAAATCTGGCCGAACAACTACAGCGTCGCCAACGGAATAGCCGTGCCGAATGCCAGTGCAACGAGCTACGACACAGGCGATACTGTTACCGGAACCGTGCCCACAGCGGGATATGGTTGTTTGCAAATTCACAACCATGATGTGGGAGCAGCGCAGACCGTGCTGGCCGTGAATCGTTTTGGCACGGATGGACAGATTCTGGATGTGGGCATCGGCAATAACCCTGCTCCCACCAGCAACGGAGTCGATTGGACGTTTGCTGCGAATGCAGGTAATTTCGTGAAGCGCACGCTTCACGTCATGGTGCGCCCCAGTGCCAATTACTTCACACCTGCTGTCGTTACTACCAACGTGGGCAGCAGCGCCAATGGCTATCAATTGGCGTATTCCATTGATTTGCCGTCAGCGGGCACCTCCGCCAGTTTGCTCTACTCCGTCAATAATGCGGCGGATATTCCTAATTTTTCCCGCGTAGCGTATTATTTGCAATTGGTGCCGGTGGGCAGTTCCACTCCCAACTGGATCTGGACCTCCATGGACGCCTTCACCACTGATGCCAAGAAAGTGGGCATACCCACCGTGGCCGCCGGGGCGACATTTCAGCAGAATGTGACCAATCTAGATGTGAAGTCTAACGTGGCCGGGATCGTGCAGGGGGCGACGGTGAGTGGAGGCAATATTGAGTTCTGGCCCAACAGTTATACGCAAGCCAACGCCCTTGCGATCCCTGGGGCCAGTGCCACAACGTATGATTTCGGTGATACCATGTCGGGCACCGTGGCCGCCTCTGGGCATGGTTCCATGCAGGTCCACAATCACGATACCGGAGCCAAGCAGACGCTCTTCGCGTTTAATCGTTGGGGCACCACTTCGACCACCTCCGCCACCTTCGCAGTCGGCATTGGCAATGATCCGAACACAACCCGAGCCAGCTACAACCCCGACTGGACCCTGGCCGACAATGCCGCCTCCGCCTATGCCACCACGGCAGGATCGCGCCGTATGCATATTTTCGTGCTGCCAGCTGGCATCAACGACATCGTCGGGCCTACCGTCACAAAGGTCACGGCCAGCAGCACTCTGAATCGCTGCACCGTAACCTTTAGCGAAGCCGTCGCTGAAGGCTCTGCCATTCCCGCAAACTTCAGCTTCAGCGGTGGCGTAAGTGTGATCGGAGCTACGCTAGTAAGCAGCACGGAAATCGCGCTCACTACGAGCGCCCAAGCACCCAACACGGCTTACACCGTGACTGTCGCCAATATTCGGGATCGCGCTCCATCAGCAAATGCCAGCTTGCCCGGAGCCAACGGCACTTTTACTTCCTACAATCCGCCTTCGTTACTCAGTAATATTCCCGAATCCACGGGATTCAATTTACTCTACGCCCTACCGATTCCAAATACTGCGCTCTATGATCGCAATACCGTGCCCTACACCGTGGATGAGAGCAAGTATCCGCAACTCACCTCGTATGATCGCGTGGCGTATCTGATGGAGTTGGCAGGCACGGCTCCTACATTGACCGCATGGGTTTGGGTCTCATGCGATCCATTTTCGACTGACGTAAAGAAGCTGGGCGTGCCCACTGCTACGAGCGGTGCGGTGTTCCAGCAGAATCTTGCTAACATGACCGTGATTGCCTCTGCGGGCGCTCCGGTCGTGACGGGAACTGGCCTGACAGGCAATATGGAATTCTGGCCAACGAACTACAGTAACCCAAATGCCCTGCTAGTGCCGAACGCAAGTGACGCCACCTATGATTGGGGCGATACCCGCGCCACCACGGGAAATCATGGTTCCATGCAGATCCACAATCCAGCAGCCAGTCAGACGATCTTCGCCTACAACGCATGGGGCGGTGGCGGAAATAATAGCTCCCTTGGCATCGGGAATGATCCTGCTCCTGCTGGGACCGCTCCTGCCTTAGGCGTGGACTGGACGTTCCACTACAATGCCGCCACTTACACCACGAAGAACCTCTACGTCTTCGCCCGACCTGGTGGTACTGCCGTGGGCGCAGGGCCTGCGATCCTCACCCAGCCTTGTTCACGAGCCGCAGCGCTGGGATCCACTACCTCTTTCCTCGTTACGTTGACCACAGCAGGTCCGTTTACCTATCAATGGCGCTTCAATGGCAGTCCGCTCTCAGGCCAGACGAATCAGTGGTTGGACCTGACCAGCATCGTTCTGGCCCAGGATGGAAATTACGATTGCGTGGTTACAGGTGCAGGCGTGGTGCAAACCACCAGCAATGCGGCCCACCTAACCGTGTTGGAAACGGTGCCGCCGGTGATCGGAGCCTGTCCTGACATCAGCGTCTTCACGACAGATCCAGCCGGAGCCGTGGTAACATTTGCCTCCCCCACCGCCACCGACAACAGCCCCACACCACCAAGTGTCACCTGCCTCCCACCCAGTGGAAGCCTGTTTCCGCTTGGCACCACCGCCGTCATCTGCACCGCAAGGGATGGTTCCGGCAACACCACTACCTGCACTTTCAATGTCGTAGTTGGTTTTCATAGCAGCCAGAACAGCACCATCGGGGTCCTGCCGAACGGACACATTGCACTAGTCTTCCGCGGGACTACCGGTCAGAGCTATCAGATTCAACGCAGCACGGATCTCAACACTGATTGGGTTGACCTTGCCACGGTCGTGGCCGGAGCAGACGGCACCATCCCCGCCGAAGATCCCGCACCCCCAGCGCAGCGGGCGTTTTATCGCGTCAAACCGTAGTCGCAACAACAGCTGACCCCGGGTGCAGGACACAAAAGTTAAGAACTGGTGTTCGGCAATCGGATCCCATTGGCCGGTGGTGAGGCCGTCGTGAGTGATGTCTGTGTGTTGAGCCGCAATTTTTCAGATGACCCATCAGAAATTTGCGTTATCTTGGCCGCATGACAATCGAACAACTCGTGCCGGAAGCTTTGAAATTATCGAGTCGAGAGCGTGCCTTGCTGGCAGCATCGCTGTGGGAAAGCTTGGATGATCCTTACGCCCTGGAACCGTTGTCAGAATCGGATGCCATTCAGCTCGCGTGGCAGCGGGATGCAGAGATCGAATCGGGCATGACGGTTCCTCTCACTCACGAAGATTTGATGCAGAGATTGCGGGCATGAAGATAGAATACCACCCGCCGTTGCCGACGATTTGGAAGCTGTGCGGGACTTTTATGAAAAACAATCCGAGGGTTTGGGGCGGGTCTTCGTCGATGCCTTCGATGCGCAAATTCAGCGCATCGCTTCCATGCCGGAACGATGGATGATCGTCGAACGCGACTTACGTAGAGCGCTGATGAGGCGATTTCCTTATGTGATCTACTTCCGCTGCCTTTCTCAGGAAACACTGCGGATAACCTTGGTAAAACACGAGAAGCGGCACCCGCGCTATGGCATGGGGCGCGTCTAATCAATGACGGGGAAATTTAACTCGCCAGATACGCCACGTTCTCCGCCGTCGTGGCCACTGCGGCTTCGGATTCCAGGAGTTCGGCAATCGGGTCCCATTGACCGGTGGTGAGGCCGTCGTGGGCGGTGGAAGGCATTTTTACGGGGAAACTTTCGTTGCCGAAGAGGACTTTGCGATTGGCGACATCAATCGTGATTTCCAGTGCAGGATTCGCTTCGACTGCGGCGGCCAGTTGCTTGATCTGCGCGGTGGTGGCCGTGACGCACGGAATGCCCAAGGTGGTGCAGTTGCCGAAGAAAATTTCCGCATAGCTCTCCGCGATGACCGCCCGCAAGCCATAGCGATACAGCGCCTGCGGGGCGTGCTCACGGGAACTGCCGCAGCCAAAATTCACCCCAGTTAGCAAGATTTTGGCACCGGAGAAACGGGGATCGTTCAGCGGATGCTCGGCTACCACGCTGTCATCGGGCCGATGCCGGACGTCATAGAAAAAGTATTCGCCCAAGCCATCAAAGGTGACGCATTTCATGAAACGCGCGGGGATGATGCGGTCGGTATCGATATCGGAGCCTTGAACGTAAACGCCGGGGCCGGAGACGGAAGTGATTTTAGCGAGAGCCATGGGTGAAAGAGAGTGAGAGAATAAGAAAATTAAAAAGTAAGGAAAGGGGAGAAGGGGCGGCTCGCCCCTTCACAAATTAAGCCACATTATGAGCCAACTCAGTCGCAAAGACTTCGCGCGCATCTGCAATGCTGCCAGTGATCGCAGCGGCAGCCACCATCAATGGACTCATCAACACCGTGCGCCCCGTGGTGCTGCCTTGGCGGCCTTTGAAATTCCGATTACTGGAGCTGGCGCACAGTTGATCGCCCACCAGCTTGTCAGGGTTCATGGCCAGACACATGGAGCAGCCGGCTTCACGCCACTCGAATCCTGCTTCCCGGAAAATTTTGTCCAAGCCTTCCTTGATGGCCAAGTGCGCCACGATCTGGCTGCCGGGAACGGCAATCGCCTTCACGCCAGCGGCTACCTTGTGACCCTTGATGTATTTGGCCACTTCACGGAAATCGCTCAGTCGGCCATTAGTGCAGGAACCGATGAACGCCACGTCCACTTTGGTGCCCTTGATGGGAGCGCCAGCGGTTAGTTTCATGTAAGCCAGGGCTTCTTCGATGCTGGCCTTCTCGGCGGGCGTCGATGCCTTTGCAGGATCGGGGATATTGCTGTCGATGCTGAATCCTTGGTCCGGGCTGATGCCCCAAGTGACGGTCGGGGCGATGTCTTCTGCGCGGATGTTCACCACATCGTCAAATTTAGCGTCAGCGTCGGTGGCGAAGGATTTCCAGCGGGCCACGGCTTCATCCCAAGCGGCACCGGTGGGGCTGTAGGGACGGCCTTTGAGGTAGTCGAACGTTTTCTGATCTGGATTCACATAACCACAACGCGCCCCGCCTTCGATGCTCATGTTACACACCGTCATGCGTTCCTCCATGGACATGTTATCGATCACATTGCCACCGTATTCATAAGCGTAACCAATGCCGCCCTTGGCCCCCAATTGGGCAATGATGTGCAGGATCACATCCTTGGCATACACGCCGGGACGCAGGGCGCCATCGACGTTGATACGACGAACTTTCGCCTGGCTCATGGCCATCGTTTGCGTGGCCAGCACATCGCGCACCTGAGTGGTGCCGATGCCGAAAGCGATGGCTCCGAACGCCCCGTGCGTGGCCGTGTGGGAGTCGCCACAGGCAATGGTGGTCCCCGGTTGGGTGATCCCCTGCTCTGGCCCCACGACGTGCACCACGCCTTGTTTCCCGCTCTTGAGATCGAAATATGTGATGCCAAACTCCTCCGCATTCTTGCGCAATTCGTGGATCATGGCGGCGGCCAGAGGGTCGGCAAATGGCTCCACTTGGGATTCCGTCGGCACAATGTGATCCACCGTGGCAAACGTGCGGTGGGGAAATTTCACCTTCAGACCAAGATCGCGCAGCATCCCGAACGCCTGTGGGCTGGTGACTTCATGAATCAAATGGGTGCCGATGAGCAACTGCGTTTGACCATTCGACAACTTCCGCACGGAGTGTGCGTTCCAGACTTTAGCAAAAAGGGTTTGGCCCATGAGAGAGGTGTGATTTTGGGGTGGGAAAGCGGTCGGGGAAACAGCCGTTCAGGCAAAATAGGAAAGATCAGGCAAGACCCTCCACGCCCCCGCCACAGACCGCGCAGCGTGGGGAGGGGCAAATTAGCACGAATTTCCCCGTGGCAAAGGGAAAGACGGGGAGATTTTTGGGGGGCGTGTAATACCCACTCGATAAGTCAAAATCTTTGGAATCACGCTTTTCAGAGGGGATTCTAGTGTTGAAAATCAAGCTGCCATCTGGTAAATCCTTGGACGTGAAAATTCAACCCGATAACATTAAATCCCTGCTCAATCAATTGAGCGCGCATGGGGTCATCAGCGAAGCCCGGCTCAGCTTGATGGAACCGTTCCATGATGAGGAATTCGGGATGGTCGTGCCTAACTTTACCGGGCTTCAGCTTACATTGACGCTCCCCTCAATCTCGAATATTCGGTGGAAACTATCTCCAAGATGAAGAACGGAGCAAAGCACCACATCAGGCCCACAGCATGCTGCCTTCGTTCGAAACGCGGTGGGCGAGCAACGGAATGCAACGGAGCCTCGAGCATGAGAATGAGGAGCAGGGCGAGACCCAGCATTCCATAAACCCATCGCAGCACGCTCCCATAAGTCCCAGAGCATATACCATCGGGGACACCAGGTGGTGGCATTCCTGGGCGAAACCAGAAGCCCCAAAACCAAAGACAGCAATCCTGCCTCTGTTTGAGTTAAGGACCGGCCCTAAGATTGGCCGCAACGATCCCTGCCCATGTGGATCTGGCAAAAAATATAAGAAGTGTTGCGGGGCCGCGGTCTGAGCGATTCCATAAGTGATGATCTAATACCGTCAGTTTGGCAGTGATGGAACGCGGGCTTCCAGCCTGTGAACGACCCCGGGCGGCTCGCCCGGAGGCAGTCCATGCCATGGAACCACACCAGTCCAGAGGACTGCGGTCGGGCACAGACGGGACGTCTCCGTTCCTCGAGCCAAGCCCACGAATCTTGAACTCAAAGGAAGGTCGGCCGACCTCAAAACCACTTCTGACTCACCGCGCCAGATTGTCCGGTGGTTTGCGCCAGAATGGCACAAAAGCGTCCTTTCTCAGCGCTGATGGATCGTGCGGGTTGAGTTTGCTAGATTTGTGAAGAGTTCACTGTCAACGACTTATGTTTTTTTGCGGCCTCTTGGCACGTCCCTTGCAGATACTTTGGCAAAACCAAAATTTCTAACCACCACACCTCTTTAATATTATGGGTAAAATCCTCGGCATCGATCTCGGCACTACGAACTCCTGCATGGCTATCATGGACGGCGGGGAGCCAACCGTGTTGGAAAACTCCGAAGGCGCACGCACCACTCCATCGGTCGTCGCCTTCACCAAAACGGGCGAACGCTTGGTTGGGCAGTCGGCTAAGCGCCAGGCGGTCACCAATCCCCGCAATACCATTTTCTCCGCCAAGCGCCTCATCGGCCGGAAGTTCAGCGAACTCACCGCAGCCGATAAAGCCGTGCCCTACGAAATCGTAGCCGCAGCCAATGGCGATGCCCACATTCAGGTGGAAGTCGGTGGCGAGAAGAAGACCTACAGCCCGCAGGAAATTGGCGCCATGGTGCTGGCCAAAATGAAGGCCGATGCCGAAGCCAAAATTGGCGAAACCATCACGGAAGCCGTCGTCACGGTGCCCGCTTATTTCAATGACGCGCAGCGGAATGCCACCAAGGCCGCTGGCGAAATTGCCGGTCTGACCGTGAAGCGCATTATCAACGAGCCCACCGCCGCTTCCCTGGCGTATGGCCTTGATAAGAAGGCTGAAGAAAAGATTGCGGTGTATGACCTCGGCGGCGGCACGTTCGATATTTCCGTCCTGGAAATTGGCGACGGCGTCTTCGAAGTGAAAGCCACCAATGGCGATACCCACCTCGGTGGCGACGACTGGGACAACCGCATCATCCAATGGATCGCGGACGAGTTCAAGAAGGACACGCAGATCGATCTGACCAAGCAGCCAGATGCCATGCAGCGGATCAAGGAAGAGGCTGAGAAGGCGAAAATTACGCTCAGCTCCAGCCAGAGTTACGATATTTCCCTGCCGTTCATCACGATGGATCAATTCGGTCCCAAGCACATTCAACGCACGCTGAGCCGCAGTGATTTGGAGCGGATTTGTGACGACCTTTTCGAGCGCACCGTCGGTCCCGTGAAAAAGTGTCTCGCAGACAGCAAAGTAGCGTTGAGTGACATCGACGAACTCGTGCTCGTCGGCGGTATGACCCGGATGCCCAAAGTGATCGAGACCGCCCGCAAACTGGCTGGCAAAGAACCGCACAAGGGCGTGAATCCAGACGAAGTCGTCGCTATCGGAGCCTCCATTCAAGGCGGCATTCTGGCGGGTGATTTCAAGGATCGGGATCTCCTCTTGCTCGATGTGACCCCGCTCAGTCTGGCCATCGAAACCATGGGTGGCGTGGCCACGGCCATGATCCCACGGAACACCACCATCCCGCATAAGAAGACGGAAATTTTCTCGACCGCCTCCGATAACCAACCCGGCGTGGAAGTCGTCGTCGTCCAAGGCGAGCGCCCGATGGCTCGTGACAACAAGCAACTCGGCACCTTCAAGCTGGACGGCATCACCCCCGCCCGCCGTGGGGAGCCCCAAATCGAAGTCACCTTCGACCTCGACGCCAACGGCATTCTCAATGTTTCCGCGATGGACAAACAAAGCGGCAAGAAGCAGCAAATCTCCATCGCTGGATCCAGCGGCCTGAGCCAAGAAGAAATCGAGCGCGCCAAACGCGATGCCGAAACCCACGCCGAAGAAGACCTCAAGCGCAAAGAAGATGCCGAGACCAAGAACCGTGCCGAAAGCATGATCTTTAATGTCGAAAAGCAACTCAGCGAAATGGGCGAACAAGTCCCCGCCGAAGCCAAAGCCCCGGTCACCGATGCCATCGACAAAATCAAGTCCGCCCTGGCCGCCAATGACATGAACGAAGTCAAACGCACCACCGACGAACTGGAGAAGATCTTCAGCCAAGCCGCCGCTGCCGCCCAAGCTGGTGGCGGAACCGGAGCCCCGCCACCTCAGCAAGAAGCCC
The DNA here is from genome assembly GCA_031411295.1 of Verrucomicrobiales bacterium. Lineage (GTDB taxonomy): Bacteria > Verrucomicrobiota > Verrucomicrobiia > Verrucomicrobiales > V1-33 > JAGNEJ01. The sequence continues at coordinate 15,435 of JANOAV010000119.1, forward strand.
CCGCCGAAGACTCCGGTCCCAAGCAAGCCAAAGGCAAAGTAGTGGACGCTGACTTTGAAGTCGTAGAGGAAGACAAGAAATAGACCGTCCCTTTTGTCCCTTAAGTCCTTTCCGTCCCTTTCTCTGATGGCATCCCCCGCCCAACAACTCCTAAGCTACCTCCACGCGCAGCGTCTCGCTGACAGCGTGAAGCCTACGCCCGTGGACTTTGGCGGAGCCCTCACGGAAACAGAAATCCAGCAGGCCCTAACCTCTCTAACGGAACGGGAATTCATCACTCCCAACTGCAAACTAACCCTGCGCGGCAGCATGGCCGTAATCTCAGCCGTGGCAGGGGCTTCCAGCCCCTCAGCCCCACCCGCAGCGGAACCCACGCCGGAACCCGCAGCGCCCTCAGAATCAGACAGCTCTGTCCTATCCGACGGATCCCCAAAGGACGAAAGTGACCTAAGTGACCAAAAGGACGCAGCCCCAACAGTCACTGAAGAAATACCAGAAATAAGCCCCGCAGAAAACTTGGAGGCATCACTCCCAGCAGTAACACCGCCAATTCCAGTGGCACCCCTGGCATTTGAAGTCATTTCCCACACCGCAGAAACCATTTCCCCCGCAGCTCCAGCGCCCACCGCACCGGAGTTGCACATTTCACCAACACATAACAAACAAACAACACCAACTAACATGGCCCAATCCATCAAACCACTAGGAGCCCGCGTGCTCGTCAAACGTGTCGAAGCTGAAGAAAAGACCGCTGGCGGTCTGTTCATCCCAGACAACGCCAAAGAAAAGCCCCAAGAGGCTGAAGTCATCGAACTCGGCACCGGTGGTCGTGACGAAGACGGCAAAGAAATCCCCTTCAACGTGAAGAAAGGCGATCTCGTCCTCATCTCCAAATACGGCGGCACTGAAGTCAAAGTTGACGGCAATGACCTCCTCATCATCAGCGAGTCCGACATCCTCGGCATCGTTACGAAGTAGTGAATAAGGGAGTAAGAGATTTTAGAAAATAAGGATCAAACAAAAGCCCTCATTTTTTAATTCACTCACTCTCCCACTCTCCCGAAAACCCCATTTAACTCATTCTCTCATTTAACTTATTTAACAAATACCATGGCTAAACAACTCAACTTCGATGAATCCGCCCGTCAGGCTCTCCTCCGCGGCGTAGAAAAAATCGCTAAAGCCGTCAAAGCAACCCTCGGGCCAGCCGGACGCAACGTCATCCTCGACAAGAAATTCGGTTCACCTACGATCACCAAAGACGGTGTGACCGTGGCCAAGGAAGTCGAACTTTCCTGCCCCTTCGAAAACATGGGCGCCCAGCTCGTGCGTGAAGTTTCCAGCAAGACCTCCGACATCGCTGGCGACGGCACCACCACCGCCACCGTGCTGGCCGAAGCCATCTACAAAGAAGGCCTCCGCAACGTGACCGCCGGTGCCAACCCAACGAGCCTGCAACGCGGCATCATGAAGGCCACCGAGTGCCTCGTCGCTGAACTCAAGAAGATCAGCAAGCCCGTCAACGACACCAAGGAAGTGGCTCAAGTCGCCACCGTGTCCGCCAACTGGGACACCACCATCGGCAACATCATCGCTGATGCCATGGACAAAGTGGGCAAAGACGGCACCATCACGGTGGAAGAAGCCAAAACCCTCGAAACCACCCTCGACGTCGTCGAAGGCATGCAGTTCGACAAAGGCTACCTCAGCCCCTACTTCGTCACCAACGCCGAGGACATGACCGTCTCCCTGGAAAACGCCTACATCCTCATCAACGAGAAGAAGGTCTCCAGCTTGAAAGACATGCTCCCGCTGCTCGAGAAAGTTGCCAAATCCGGCCGCCCTCTCTTGATCATCGCTGAAGACGTCGAAGGTGAAGCCCTCGCCACCCTCGTGGTCAACAAGCTCCGTGGCACGCTGCACATCTGTGCAGTTAAGGCCCCAGGCTTTGGCGACCGCCGCAAGGCCATCCTCGAAGACATCGCCATCCTCACCGGTGGCCGCGTCATCACCGAAGACCTCGGCATCAAGCTCGAAAACGTTGAGCTGGCCGACCTCGGCAACGCCAAGCGCATCACTGTCGAAAAGGAAAACACCATCATCGTCGAAGGCGGCGGTGCGAAGGACGCCATCCAAGGCCGCGTCGGCCAAATCCGTCGTCAGATCGACGAAACCACCTCCGACTACGATCGTGAGAAGCTCCAAGAGCGTCTCGCCAAGCTGGCTGGTGGCGTTGCCGTCATCCACGTGGGGGCGGCTACGGAAACCGAAATGAAGGAAAAGAAAGCCCGCGTTGAAGACGCCCTGCACGCCACCCGCGCAGCCGTCGAAGAAGGCATCGTTCCTGGTGGTGGCACCGCCCTCATCCGCGCTCAGAAGGCTCTGGACACCCTCAACTTGGTTGGCGACGAAGCCACCGGAGCCGACATCGTCCGCCGCGCTATCGAAGCCCCCCTCCGCACCCTGGCCGCCAACGCCGGAGTCGAAGGCGCTCTGATCGTCGAGAAAGTCAAGAACAGCACCGGCAACGTTGGCTACAACGTAGCTACGGGCGTCTTCGAAGACCTCATCGCCAGCGGCGTGGTTGACCCCACTAAGGTCACCCGCAGCGCCCTGCAAAACGCCGCCTCCATCAGCGGCCTTCTCCTCACCACGGAATGCCTCATCACTGAGCTTCCTGAGAAGAAAGCCGAAGCCGGCGGCCACGGCCACGACCACGGAGACATGGGCGGCATGATGTAATGTGGCGGGGGCATCCTGCCCCCAAGCCCATACACATCAGCAGCTAATCAAGCTCCAAGGCTAGGGGGCAGAATGCCCCCGCCACAACTCGCACCGCCCGGATCAGC
>JANOAV010000120.1:0-3778 GCA_031411295.1 Verrucomicrobiales bacterium
TGTGGTTGTGGACCATTCCCAGCAAGGCGCAGCAAGCCGAGGAAACCGTCACCGTGGCCGAGGATACAATGGTGAAGGACGGCTCCAATGCTGGCACCAACTACGGCAGCGCAACGTCTCTTATTGTGCGCAACGATCCCACCAACAACGCCAATCGCAGTGCTGCTTTCCTCAAGTTCAACCTGCCGCCGATCTACCTTCCTGACATCCAAATCGCCACCCTCTGCCTCCGGACCCGTGCCAATCCCAGCGGCACCGCCCAAGGTTACGTCTATGGGATTGATAACAACAGCTGGTCGGAAAGCACGCTCACTTGGGCGAACGCGCCCAATCTCAAGAAAGGCAAATCCGCGGGCAATACCATCGTCAGCCGCGTCATTGATGGGGAAGGCACCACCGCCCACATCCTCGGGCAACTTGTCGCGACCAGCACCTCGCCCTCGGAAAAAATCATCGACGTCACCGAATACCTCCGCAGCCAGCCGAACCGTGTGCCCTCCTTCCTCATCACCCAGGATCCCCGCTGGGATGTGGCCTTGCCCTCGCTGGCCAGCGGTGACACTCAGCCTAGCGCTCTTGAGATCACCTCCAGCGAAGGGAGTTCCGCGCCCTATTTGAGAATCGTCCGCCTCAAGGATACCGATGGAGACGGCCTCAGCGACGAGGCGGAAACCAACATCTTCGCTACCAACCCGAACGTGGCGGACAGCGACAACGACGGTCTCTCCGACGGCACGGAAGTTCTGGTCTTGAGCACCAACCCGAACCTCAACAACGCCCCCACCCTCAGTGACATTACCGATCGAAGCATTGCGCTAAATACCAACACCGGAGCCATTGCCGTCAACATTGGTGACCTAGAAACAGCTGCCACGTCGCTCACGCTGACAAGGGCTTCATCGAACCCCGCGCTCATTCCGCTTTCAGTCATTGTCCTCGGCGGCAGTGGCGCGAACCGCAGTGTGACCGTCACACCGGCGGCCAATCAGACTGGCAGTGCGATCATTACACTCACAGTCAGCGATGGCGCGCTCACGACCAGCGACACATTTTTGCTCACCGTATTGAACTCGACAACGCCCGTCACGCTTACCGTTCCCATTGCCGCTAGCGCTGACGACGCAGAGGAATCCGCCGCTGGGGTTGTCAACCTCACCAGCACCGACCTCGAACTGGTGGACGATGGCGGGCTGCAAACTGTGGGCATGCGGTTCACCGGACTGGCGATTCCGCAAGGAGCCATCATTAGCAGCGCGACGATCCAGTTTAAAACCGACGAGGTGAACAGCGAAGCCACTACCCTCGATATCACTGCCCAGGCCGCCGACACCGCACCCGCTTTCACCACGGCAGCGGAAAATTTGAGCAATCGGGCAACTACCAGCACGAGCATCCTCTGGCAGCCCGCCGCATGGAATACCATCGGTGAGGCAGTCGCCACCCAGCGGACGCCAAACCTCGCTGCCCTCGTCCAGGAAATCGTCTCGCGACCTGGTTGGGCCAGCGGCAACGCCATCGCATTCCTTGTTGAAGGCAGCGGCCACCGCACGGCCGAGGCGCTGGACAAAGCGGACGGTGTGCCCGCCAGCCTCAGCATCACATATTCCGTTGAGTCCTCGGCATCGTTCGCGCAATGGATGACCACCTTTCCTGCGCTCACGGGAAACAACACACTGAGCACCGCCAACCCTGATGGGGATGCATTTAACAACCTGCTCGAATACGCCCTCGCCACCAATCCCACGCAGTCGAACCCCGCGCCTTACAGCATGACGCGGCAGGGAAATACGCTCTTCTTTACTTACGCCCGCCCGAGCCTTGCGCCCGACCTCATTTATAGCGTAGAGTGGAGCCAGACGCTTACAGTGGGGGCTTGGTCCACTGCGGGAGTCACCCAGCAAATCACCAGCGACAACGGAACCTTCCGCACGGTGAAGGGCTCAGTGCCCGCCGACGGGGCGAAGCTTTTCCTGCGGCTGAAAGTCACTGCGCGGTGACATTTTCGTGATTACATTACTTTCGGAACGTCTTAGCCTGAAACAGACACCCGCCATGAGAACAACCACACTCAAACTCATCACCTGCATGGCGCTGCTTTTCCTTTTTGGAAATGCGGCTCGCGCGCAGTTCGCGCTTACTCCGGAGTGGGCTGATGAGTTTTCCTACAGCGGGGAGCCGGACCCTTCGAGGTGGGGATATGAAACAGGCGGCGGGGGCTGGGGAAATAATGAACTCCAGCACTACACCGCGCGGCCGGAGAATGCGCGGGTGGAGAACGGGGTGCTGGTCGTCAATGCTCGGCAGGAAAATTATGGCGGCAATGCGTTCACTTCGGCGCGGATGCACTCGCAAGGGCTGGGCGACTGGAAGTATGGCCGCGTGGTGGTGCGGGCGCGGTTCACGGGTGCGAATGGGACTTGGCCAGCCATCTGGATGCTGCCGACGGATTGGGTCTATGGCGGATGGCCTGCGAGCGGGGAAATCGACATGATGGAGCATGTCAGCACACACGGAACTTCGGTGCAGGCGTCCATTCACACGCAGGCATACAATTTCCAAATCGGCACCGCACGCACCGCGATTCAGGGCGGCATCGATTACTGGAACTGGCACACTTACACGCTTGAGTGGTTTCCGCACCGGTTGGACATCTGGGTGGATGGCACGCGATATTTTTCGTTTCACGATGAGTATGCCGACTGGACGAAGTGGCCTTACGACCAGCGGTTTCACCTCATGCTGAATATCGCGGTGGGCGGCTGGGGCGGTGCGCCGAATTTTACGAGCGAGACGATGGACATCGATTACGTCCGAGTTTTTCCTTACACGGGAGCGACGCAAGTGCCGGTGGATTCGGCGCAATGGTTCCGGCTGGTAAACCGGAGCTCGGGCAAGGTGCTGGATGTGGATGGGCCTTCGCCAGCGGATGGCGCGAACCTTCACCAGTGGTCGTGGCTGGGCACGAACAGCCAGCAATGGCGGATGGAATCGGGCACGGACGGCGGGCTGAAAGTTATCAATCGTCACAGCGGGAAATTGCCGGACGTGCCGAATGGCTCATGGGCTGACGGGGCGAACGTGCAGCAGTGGGCGGATGTGGGCACGCCGCAGCAACGCTGGTGGCTGCAGCCGGTGGGCGATGGTTACTACAAGCTAGTCAATCGCGAGACGGGCCGCGTGATGGAGGTGGCCGCGAGTTCTTCCTCCGATGGCGGCAATGTGCAGCAATGGAGCTACGTGGGCGGGGCCAATCAGCAGTGGCGCGTGGAGCCGCTCGGTGCCGCGACTCCGGGGACGCCGACGGGTGTTGCTGCGACGGCTGGTGATGCGATGACGACGCTGACGTGGAATGCGGTGCCGGGTGTGAGCGGCTATCGGGTGAAGCGGGGGACGGTGAGCGGCGGACCTTACACGGCCATTGGCACGGATGGGGTGGAGCCGTTGTTTGTAGACCGCACGCGGAGTGACGGGACGCGCTATTACTACGTGGTCGTCGGTTGCCTTGCGAGTGCCGAGAGTGCGGCTTCGGCGGAAATCACCGTCGGTCCCTATGGCCTGCCGCCGGGATGGTCGCGGCGGGACATCGAAACGGTGGGTGCAACTGGTTCGGCAAACTTTCAGGCCGGACAATTTGTGTTGGCGGGAGCAGGCGCGGACATTTGGGGAGCGGCGGATGAGTTCTGTTTTACGTCGGTGGAAATGAATGGCTACGGCACCTTCATCGCCCGCGTGGACAGTTTGGAAAACTCCGACCCATGGGCGAAAGCGGGCATCATGA
>JANOAV010000121.1:0-5086 GCA_031411295.1 Verrucomicrobiales bacterium
GCATACATCGCGCCATCCTTCGGCACCAGCACCAGATCCGCGCCTTCCTTCTCACAAGCCGCAAGATCAGCCTCCAAGGGCTTCGGATAGGCGGCGAGGTCGCCGGGCCGGTCGAACTGGATCGGATTCACGAAAATCGACACCGCCACCGTGCCCCCGGCCCCAGCGGCCTCCCGAGCCCGGCGAATCAGCGCGAGGTGGCCCTCGTGGAGCGCGCCCATCGTCGGCACCAGCACCACCCGCCCCGCCGCCCGGCAGGTGCGCTGGAACTCGGCGGGATCTTCGATCACTTGCATGGCTGTCGGATGCCATTCCGACCGACCCTCCGCGAGAAAAATCCAGGAACCGAAGGAAGGTAGATTTAGTTTTAGTTTAAATTTGGTTCTTGGCATCTGAGTCAGATCAAGAATGGTCTACATGTCTGCCTTCGGGTGGATGGAAGGTTAGAAGCTTCCTTACTAGGCGGTCGGCATCGACCGCAACGATGCCGCCAAACCGACCAAACGGCCGGGGAGGCGGTGGCGTATGTCCAAGCCGCCTCTCGGGGATGGCCAAAGGCCATCGCAGTCGTCCTAGTGCGGCTCTTCTAACTCCCCGTCCACCAGGAAGGACTGACGCCATACAACCTTCCCAATGAAACCAATCTCATTCGCGTTTTTGGCAGTCACCGCCATGACAGCCCTCCTTTACGCGCAGGAGCCCGCCCCCGGAAATCCCCCCGCTGCGGCAGACACCTACATCCCCGGCACCCTCGAAGTCCGCCCCTTCGTCCCGCCCGCCCCCGTAGAGCCCAAGCTTCCCCTCACCGATGCCGAGGCCACCCTCGTCCTTCGCGATGAGCACGGGAAAACCACCACCGTCCAGCGCGGCCAAGCCTCCATGGCCCCCGATCTTCCAGAGCCCCCGCCTGCTCCCGAAAACCCGCCAATCCTCTCCTGGCACCCACTGCCAAAGCTCGTCACCATCTCCATGGGCGGCACCATCTACGACCAGCGCGTCAGCCTCGTCCACTGGCAACACCCTGTCACCAAGACCCCCTACGAAGCCGTCCTCGGCTTCGACTTCAGCCTTCTCTCGCCCATCGCCCGCTTCATCCGCAAAGGCGTTCCCCATCACACCCACCTCCTCTTCTCAAACACTACCAGCACCGGCCCCATCGCCCAACGCCTCGCCGCCCACGGACGCCCCATTCAAGTCCCCGAAATCGCCCCTGACGCCTACCGTCTCACAAAAGGCGACCCCGCCGACCCCGCAGGCCTCGCCCCCTTGATTGCCCTGCGCGATCTCTACCTCGCGGAAAAACCCCGTCTCCAAAAACTCCGCACCGACCTCGCCGAGCACCGCGCCGACGCCAAAGCTTGGGCAGAAGCGCATCCACCCGTTGCCGAGCCTCCCGTCTTCTGGTTCAAACCGCACCGCAACAGCCGCTACCTCACCGAACAGGACAAAGCCGACCAACAACAAGCCGCCGACCAACGCGCCGAACAGGAAGGAGCCGAGCAGCCATGAAAAAGCCCTCTCTCTTAATCTTGTCTGGCCTCTGGATTCTGGCCTCTGGATTCTCATCAGCCCAAACCCAACCCCTTACCCAAGAAGAGCTCAACACCCAACTCCACCTCCAAGCTCAACCCCATTTCCAACGTCTCCCCACCGGCGAGAAAATGTTCAGTTGGCTTGGCCAGTCCGGCTTCAGCTACTTCATCCAGGCCAGCCCTGACCTCCTCGACTGGACCTGGGCCCCCAACATCGAGCCCGGAGTCGATGCCCCCATGTCCTACGAAGTCGATGGCCCCAGCGCCGCCGGCTTCTTCCGCCTCATCCGCACCGACCAAACCGCCGCCGATCTCGACGCCGCCGACTTCGACAACGATGGCCTTAGCAACAACTTCGAACTCACCCCCCGTCCCCGCCCTGGCGGAGTTCCGATTGGCTTCAACATTAACCCCAACATCCAAACCAATCCCCTCCGCGCCGACACCGATGGCGACGGTCTCAACGACAAATGGGAACTTGAGAACGGCCTCGACCCCACCGACAGCGGCAGCCGTGATCCAAAAAATGGCCCTAACGGTGATCCAGATGGAGACGGCGTCACCAACCTCAACGAACAGCTCCTCGGCACCAATCCGAAACAATCTGATAGCGACGGCGACCAAATCAATGATGCCGAAGACGCTGGACCGACTGATGCTGTGGTCAATTGGTACAAGACCGCTGCTCCAAAGTTTGCGGTAATCGATCTCGGAATCGAAGATTCAGAGAACTTGGTCTTCCATGATCTCTCAGACCGAGGAACTATCTTATTGACGGACTTGCAGCAATCTCCGAATCAGCGAGTGGTGATTGACTGTGCCCAACAGCGACATGATCTTCCCTGTGTGCCTCCTGATTTCTCATCTCCACCTGGATACTTCGGAGTTCCCACATTTACGTTGCTGGGTGATAGCATTTTAGGAACACGGCTACTTCCACCTGCGCCGGGGACATCTGAAGATTGCACTTGGGATCCTGTATCTGGTGACTACACGCCACACGAAGTGTTTTGGTATATCGATGACGTGTTGGATGATCGCGGTGAATTCAGTGTCGAAAAATCCTTTGAGATTGTACAAATCGATGGGGATCCTTATCTATTTGAATTTTTATGGACTGCTCACGGAGCCTTAGCGGATAGTGGATCGGACGACTTCCAGCAGTCGAAAATCGAATTAAACGGCAATATTGTATCGTCGTCCGGGTATTGGATTTTCAATTCGTCTACCAATACTTACGGACAGCGCAGTGCCATGCCGGAACAATGTGTGACCAATTCCGCCACCCTGATTCAGGTCGACCAAAGTGTTTGGGGAATAAATGACGGAAGAATACGCCAAGAATCTCAATGGCACCTTGCTGCTGGAACAGACAGCTTGCTTGTCAAACGGGGCTTTGGATCATTCGTCAAATCGGCAGTGACCTGTGAATCCGGCGAGGTTCCTGTGGCCGTCACTTCCCAAGGCTGGCTGGCAACCACCCATAAAATCTGGGTCAGCGGGAAATGGATACCGTTGACAGACCTCGTATCGGGCCCAGTGCCTCAACAAGTTACCCTGTTGGGAATGCTCGACTCCGGGCTTGGTGTCGCCCGCCTAAGCTTTGCGGATGAATCTTCAAAGCTGGTTCTACTCGCCCCAATAGAAGTTCGTGGATACGTGGGAGGTGAAAGCAGGGAATCAGTGGGAACCATCAATGGTAGTAATGTCGTAGAACTGAAAAGAGGAGCAATTCCTTCTATGGACGATTATACTGGCCTAAGAACCGCAGCAAAGGATAGACTCAAGATCGCACAATGGGGCGAAAATTATATTTTTGACGCCAACCAAAACGATGCGTTCGATCATGATAAGTTTAAAACCGACGTCGACATCTTTCGTGTTCGGCTACCTATTTTGCAAATTCCAGCGGGTAGCACCGAGCACCGCATCAAGATTTGGACCACGGATAAAACAGGGGCCGTTCTCGATTCTGGAGCGGAAGTGGATTTGAACCCCATCCCGCAGAATCCCTCCGTTCCCAATTCTCCGATCAAATTCCATGAGACCGCCGCTCTTGCGCTGGTGGCCGATGACGAAACAGATGATGACTTTGCGGTAGAAGGAAAGCAGGATGGTGCACTAGGAGACCGCACCTACCGCGCCGTGCTAGGGGGCAAGGTAATGATCGAGTGGCTCACTGCGCCTGGAACTGGTGCCAAACCCCTGATCGAGATGTCGGTTCCAGCCGAGAGAGTTGTCAAGGTTCAAGGCTTTGTTCTGAAAGGCACTGGAGGTAATCCAACTGCTTGGTGTGAGCGTGCGAAAAAGATCTACTCCGCCGTTGGGGTGGATCTAGAATTCCTCCAACTTAAACACATTGACCCGCTGCCAACGGGCGTCGATATTAGCAATGGTTTCAATGTCCCGACGGAGACGGCTGCACATCTGCATCAAATGAGGGCGGAGACCATAGCCTTGATGGACTTCAAAGATTGCAAGGTAGCAGAAGACGTCATTCCCGTATTCATCGTTAATCAATTGAACGATGCGAATGGTTCCGTAGGGGTAACTAATGTCCCTTCGTTTATGGTGTCGGGCGAAGCACGCTATGGCGGCGCAATCTTCATTAATTCCAACCATACAAAGGAGTCCGTGCTTGCACACGAAATAGCTCACGTGCTTCTGGACGCCCAACACGATCCATCCTCAAATGCCCTCTGGAACGGTTATTTCACCGGTCAAAAGGTCTATGTTTGGTGGGGAGACATATCATCTGTAACTTGGTCGGAAACCGGGATCAACGCTCACCGCCGTTTTTGCGACACTATGCGTTCCCGCATTTTGAAGTCCCGTTATGCCAAAATTCCAGCACCGTGAATACCATGTACACTAGACCTCTTGCTACTGTACTCGTTGCGCTAACACTAAGCGCATGCGAGCAGAAAGCCGCGCCAAATATAGTTAAATTCCCAAAAATTGAAGCTACGGCGAAAGATGTATCTCAATCGGAAAATATACGTGAAAGTGCAGGGGTCTTTTTAAAAATCCTCTCTGGACAACAAGGGATCACAAGTAAGAATCTAACTATCGCCCACCAGCGAATGGTAAGATCGCGAAACACAACTACGATTTTAACTTACGTTGAATTTCTCAAGGAACTTGAAAAAAAGCTTCCTAGTACGCTGCCTCCAGCGGAGACATACCTATCCTTTAAAGATGAAGCGGGACAAGCTACGATCGTCGAATATAACGTCGCTCAGACTGTCATCATGATGAGCAATTGCATCGAAAATATTTCTCTTTACGGCGATCCAAGTGCCGATTCGGAAATCGAGGGAGTTTTAAAGCGGTTAAAGGAGAAACACGGTACCTCAGAGACTGGAAAAAGAATCTTAGAATTTCTCAACATGGTTCGGGGACAGGGGCTCGAAGATCGCGCAAGAGGCATCAAACCTTGGGAATCACCCGAGCCCGGCTCTTCATCTTGATGGGTTCTTTGGACGCCAACTGCCTGTTTCCGATCGTGTCTGGAATCCCCTTGTTCCTCTGGTTTAGCAGAGAGAGACCCGCCT
>JANOAV010000122.1:0-92465 GCA_031411295.1 Verrucomicrobiales bacterium
AAAAGCCGCCGCGCTCATACCGCCAGCTTGCCAAGCGCGAACGAAAGTATCTTGAGTAGAGAGATCGTAAATCATCCAGCAAGCTACCGCCACCCGCCGCCAAGGCCAGAAAGATCCGACGGTGCTTGGTCAATGGCTTACAAAGCACCGACGCAAGCACTTACCTAGCTTGGAAGGCTACAGAAATTGCCCTCGGAGACGGCCGAGTCCTCCTCTTGGAATACACCGATTAGGTAGGGTTCATCGAACAAATCCGCAAAAATCCGCAGCCAAGAAAAATCTTGGCAACGCGGAGCAGGAGAGCTATGCTCGCGTATCTCAAAATCCAACATGAAGCGCCCCGTCAGCCCATGCAGAGCACCATTATTGACCCCACGAAGGCCGGGCACCCCTCTGATTCATCCTTTTTCCTTCATCATTCCTCCTTACCGCACCCCTCTCTCCCCCCAAGACCTCCTCACTCCCCGATTACGGTCGCTAATCAACGCTCCCCTGAAAAAGCAAATTCCTATCATACAGACAAATTCCTATCAGACACACACACCGCGCTTTCTATGAACCTCTGCTTGCCCAACCGCCTTCCCATTTTCACGATGTTTCCCTTGTTTGGTTTCATTCCCTTGGTGCGGGGTGAAGTTTCTGTCTGGGGAGGGGGCATTGGCTTTAGCGATGTAGCAGCGAACTGGGTGGGCGGGGTGCTGCCTCCCCCAGAGAATACCATCACGGTGAATGCAGGGAAGCTGAAAGGACGCGGACTGGAGGCGGTTAAAATTGAAATCGCTGCCGGCGCGGAGGCCTACGCCTGATCCCTGGCCGGAGTGGGCATCACTCTGAACTCTAATTCCTCAGACATCCCCCAGTTCATTAACGGAAAGTTTTTTGTCGGCGACGGGACCGGCCCTGGCATTTTAAACCTCGCCTCCGCATGTTACTTCAAGGGCAGCGGGGAGTTCGTCATGGCCGGGCCGCTCAGCAAGATTGAGGGGCAGGGACAATTCATCATGGGGCAGGGAATGACTATGAGAGGTCAGGGGACCATCTCCACGAGTTTTTATGCCAACGCAACGGTGTCGGCGGATGTCTCTGGCGGCACTCTGGAGATTAACTCGCCCACGGTCGCCACGCTGACCCATGGGCTGGCCGTGAATGGGGGCAAGCTCCTCCTCTCCGCCCCGGCAGTGGAGGGCATTTCCAACATCGGCCCCGACATGCAGATCATCACCACGCCCACCATCCTGGAGGCGCGCGCTGGCTCGGAGGTCATAATCACTACTGGAACCCAGCTCAAGGATCCGAAGTTCATCAAGTCCGGTGGGGGCGTGATCACTATTCAGGGTGACATATATGTTGAGCGTGCGGCATTCAATGGGGACTATCCCATGGCAGGCACGCTGGTGGTGACCCGCGAGGTGAACCTCGCCGGATCGCCCGCAGGACGCCTCATTTTCACCGGCGACCCGACTCAGGATCATGGATTTGCCTATCTCAACGATTTCAACGGCGACTTAGTGTCAGACGGTCCGACGGTGATCAAGGGGGGGGAAATCGTGTTGAACGATACTTACAGCTCCCTCCGGCCTTTGCGGACTTGGGCGGCATCTGGATCACACGGAGTGCGGCTGGAAGGAGCCACAGTGCGGGGCCGGGGCGATATCGATGGGCATGTGGATCTGAGCACCTTCGACAGTCAACTCATCGCAGACAATCCTTCCAATGCCCTGGCGGGCGATCAGAACGCCAGGACGCTTTACGTCCGGTATTTTAATGTGGACAACCCCGGCATTGAAAACGCAGGCGTGGTGGGAGCCACCAATGGCGGCTATTTGCTCATGGAAGGACTGACTTTGAATAACAAAAGTGATGGGGGAGTGGATGGGAACGGCGTTCCCCACCAGGTGGGCTTTCTCCTCGCCAATCCCAACTCCCACATTCAAATGAACGGCTGCGAGCTTCATCATGGCGCGGTCAATGTGGCGGCCTCGACTTCGTCATTTTCCTTCCTCAGCGGAAAACAAATTGGCGGAACCAACGACGTCATCGCCTTCAACGGCCCTGGACGCATGGAGATCAACGGCTCCATGACCGGCCAGTTGTTCGCCACGGCGGGAAGCACGGTGCATATCGAAGAAGTCTACTTCAGTGGCAATTATGCCAAGGGCGATCTGCTGTTGAACGGCCCGGGCAGGTTCATCTTGAATGGCACCTCCTTGACCGGGAGCGGCCTCCCGGATTCCGATGATACCCTGACCCTGAATGGCACGATGGATGCCAGTGGCCGTCTCTACAATCTGCCGATCCATATCCGGCCCAACGCAACTATGTCTGCGCTCAGGATGAACGATCAAATCCTGAACGTCAGCACCCACATCCTCAACGAAGGATTGATCATCGCCGGCCCCGGTGACTTCCACCGCCTGCTAGTGGAGCAGGGCGGAGTGATTGAGAATGTCAATTCCGGGCACATGATCTTTCAGGGGGAAATGCATGTCTCCGGCACCATCAAAGGAGGCTTGATTGAGGCCTTCAAGCCCCTCCGCTCCTATGCTGGCACCCTGGAAAATGTTACGATCAACAAATTGGGCAACCCCACCCCTGCGGTCGAGGTCGCCACCATGATGACCCTGCGGGGCACCATTTATAACAACGCGATCATGCACGTCGAACCTACCACCCGCATCGAACTCGATGGTCCCGTGGTGTTGGACAACCAGGACAATCTCTTCGGTCGGGTAGAATTGCCCGCAGGGGCCTACATCGACGACACCGATGACAGCGATCCCACCCTGACGGTGGGACCCCGCCAGACCATCCTCGCACGGAGGACTGCCGAACAGGCTGGTGGGTCTCCCGGAGATTATTCGACGTATATTTACGTTCCGGTGCACAACAATGGCACCATCATTGCAGACGCCATGGTGCTGAAATTCCAAAAGCAGCCTTCCGGCAAGGGGAGATATTCCGTCATCAATGGCGGCGAGCTTCACAACCTTTCCCCATGGAATTCCGTCGGCGTGTTCTGGGAACAGACCGTCCAGGTCGTGAGCGGATTATTCAAATTGGACACCACCAATGGCATGACCATCCGAAACGCCACCATCGGCGCGGACCTTCCGGCTGGCCTGGCAAACCTCGGCGTGCCCGCAGGAGCCAGCATTGTCGCCGTGGGCGGGGGCAACATCGTCGCCAATGGCGGAGGCAATATCGTCGCCAATGGTGGGGGCAACATTGTCGCCAATGGCGGAGGCAACATTGTCGCCAACGGAGGAGGCAACATCGTTGCCAACGGCGGTGGTAACATCGTCGCCAATGGCGGCGGCAATATCGTAGGTTCCAATGCCGGAGCCATTGTCGCCAATGGCGGCGGCAACATCGTCGCCAATGGAGGGGGGAACATTGTGGCCATCGGAGGGGGGAATATTGTCGGCTCCAATGCAGGAGCCATCGTCGCCAATGGAGGAGGCAACATCATTGCCAATGGGGGCGGGAATTTCACCGGCGGTGCCCCACTCGCCCGCGCGGGTGGCGGGATCATCCCCATGGCTGACCCCACTCCTACCGATGCCAAGGACCTGGCCCATCTCTATGTCGGCAGGAACGGCTCGGTGGAGGCACCCGCCGTGCAGATGCAGAACAACAGCGTCTTTCACCTCACCGACATCCCGGATGGCGGCAATCCACCGGAGGCACCGAACAACACCACCACGGGAACTGTCATCGGCAACTTCCAGTTGGAGCCCGGCAGCGAAATGCAAATCCAGATCGGCAGCCGCGCCGTCGGTGGGCATGACCAATTACACGTCACCGGCACTGGCACCCTCGCCGGGCGCTTGAACGTCTGGTTCCTCAATGCCTTTCATCAGCAAATCAATGCCGCCGATGTGTTCACCATCGTCACCACCGACACCGCCCTTACCCCCAGCTTTACCAATCTCACCTCCGGACGGGTCCAGACCTCCGATGGCCGGGGCAGCTTTGCCGTCGTCACCTCCATCGATGGCAAAAGCCTCCTCCTCCAGAATTATCAACCCGCCAGCGTCCCACCATGGCAGGCTTGGCTGACCGCCAAAGGCCTCCCCACCAATGCCGATCCCCTCGGCAATCCCGATGGAGACTCCCTTCCCAACGTCCTGGAATTCTCCCGCGGCACGCATCCCACAACCCCGGATGCCTTCTCCTCCTCTGGCGCCACCCTCACCCTGGTGGACGGCGTGTGGGAAGCCACCTTCCGCCGCTATCCCGCAGAGCGCTCCGTCCTCATCCACGGACTTGAAATGAGCACCAACAACACGACCTGGACTCCCCTCGGCAGCCCCGCCACCGTCAAAGTCCGTCATGTCAATGACCAGACGGAAGAAGTGATCACCCAAGTGCCAGCCGCGCAAGCCGGAGGCAAGCTCTTCATCCGCTCCCGCAGCTCCGTGGCACCCTGAGGGAACCTCCCCCGCCCCTTCGGCAGGGATTGATCCATCCGCCCGTCCTGCAACGGCGGCAGCAGCCTCATTTCTTAAAAATGCATGAGCCGGAGGTCGGATTGCATGGAAAACAGTGCCCACTGCATCGACTTTACCCCTGATTGCATCAACTTTTGGTCTGATGGCATCAAGTCTAGGCCACATTTCACCATGCAATCTCTTCCCCAGTCGATGCAATCTGAGTTTCATCTGATGCAATCGAGGGACCTGCTGATGCAACCAGGCCTTAATGCATTGACAAAAGACAGAGAAATTAATACTTGTGCCGCAGAGAGCCTTATAAAGGCCAAATATCCATTATCATCGCGCCAAGAAAACCTCCCAGGTATATAATTTCCAGATGTTTCATAACTAAAGCATGCAGAACGCTAGGGTTTATGTTAGTTTCCAGAATTACTGTATTTGAATCGTTTTTGACTCTCTCCCCAACGCGTGATGAACCTCCGCTCAGCCTACCCAAGCTTTGTTACCGTGATTGCCCTGCTCTTTTGCCAGGACGCACTCGCTAATCTAGATCAAAAGGCCACCGCCATTACTTTTGACGACGAAACCATCGCGCGGTTGATGGCCCGTGCCGCGGCCAATCAGCCTCTTTTCCAGAAGGATGACATTGCAGGGGTCCTTGTAAAGACCACGCCAGGACCCGGCAGTAACACGGGCATGGGGGGCTACCTGTCCTTCTATTTGCCCCCCGGAACTCAGGTGGTGGAAGCGGAATATCTCCAACCGGGAAGCGGTGGAACGCTAGCCCCCTCGCCCATCAAAGGCCCCGCAGTGGCCCCGCTGGGCAACGGCCCGATCGCTGCGAAAACCACGACGGCCCTGAATGGATTGAACTGTGGTCCGAACTTGCTGGGAATCACATCTGCTGCCGTGACCACCATTGGTGTGCACCGCGGAACCCTGGCTGGTTTGTATGCGGATACCGGAATTTTTTACGCGACCGATGCCAGGACGGCGTGGCAGAGTTTTACGGCTAGCGGTGGATTCGATGGCAATGTTGCCACGAGCGATAATCTGCTGACCAACTACCGAGGTGAAGCCTCCGTCCCGGTAACAAAATGGGACCCCATGCAATTGATCGGTTTTGGATTGTCCGCCCCAGCTTCCCCTGTGATTGACCCTGATGGCCGGGGAAATTTACCCTGGGGTCTGGGCAGCGTGGTGGCCGGCCCAGAGTCGGGCTATGGATATGCCTTCAACCGGGATTACTGGCAGGCCAACCCCACCGACCCCAATCGGATGAAGAATTCCATCACCCCGGGACCCTGGCGGCGGATCGGCTATGCCGGAAGTCAGGCGGGAAAGGACAGTCCGGGTTTGAGTTCTTCAGCGCTGGGATTTGTCGGCGTAAATGTTGCGGGCCAGGGATATGATTTTCAGATCAATTCCTCTAAATCGACCCAAGATCTGTTGCGCTATGGCAACCCCCTCCCAGCCACCTTGAATCTGACCGATGCGACGAGTCCCAAGGCACTGCGTTTCTCCGTGGGGAGTCTGGAACTCTCCCGTCCTGAATACGCTCGAGTGCGCCTGCGGATTCTAGCCAACCGGGGGCAGCCTGGCTCCCCTTTCGACGCAGCCGGAGGCTTGGTTCTGAATTCCGATGCCTTCAGCAGTGATTCCGGTGGGGAAAATGGTGGCCGTCATCACGCCTGGCGTTCTTATAAACCGTCCACCGTCTCAGTGAATTTCGCAGCCATGCTGCAAATGACTGGTTCCAAGCCGTTCGTGGCCGTCGGGGAGACCTTTACCTACCGCCTCACAGCCATCGCTGCTGGCACGAACGCCCTGAATGCGGTCACGGTCACTGGGGTTCTGCCCGCGGGGCTGAGTTTTCTTAGTTCCACCCCGCCGCCCACTTCTTTGGCTCCCCTGACATGGACGTTTCCCGCCCTTGATCCCAACAAACCTGTGGCTAATCCACCGGTCCGCACCATCACCATGAATGTAAAGGCCACAGGGGGTGGAACTTACACCTCCTCAGCCACCTTGGCCGCCACCGGTGGCATCACGGCCAGCGCCAGCGAGAGCACTCTGGCTGGTATGGCGCCACTGTTGATCACAGACCTGGCCGCCACTCCCTCCTTCGTCGTGCCTGGTGCAACTGTCAGTTATACGCTGATCATCCACAATTACGGTTCCGGACCGAGTGCGTCCCCATTGGTGCTAAAAGACCAGCTGCCCACGGGCTTTTCCTTTACGGGACTCACTAGCAGCCTGATCAACGGGGCCACCCTCCCGACCGGTGCCGTGAAGATCACCGCGCCCACACCCGACAAACCAATTTTCACGGTCTCTGGAGCGATCGCTGCTGGTAAGAGTCTGCGTCTCACCTTCAATGCCCTGGTCACAAACCTGGCGGACGCCGGGACCTGCGGTAATGCCTTTTCTGTCCTGCAGAACGGAAGGGAAATTTCCTCACCCTCGCTCGGACTGGTTACTGTGGGTGGGGGACGGCTTGGCAATACGGTCTATCGTGATTGGAACGGCAACGGAATCCAGGACACGGGCGAGGAGGGCGTGACCGGTGTCAGCGTGCAGTTGCTTTTCGCGGGTGCGAATGGGACCTTCGGAAATGGGGACGACGTCCTCACGACCGCCGTCACTGACAGCAATGGGAAATTCCTGTTCACTGGGCTTGCCGCTGGCAACTACCGCACCACAGTGCCCACTGCAAATTTCAACACTGGCCAGCCTCTCACCAGCTACCTGCCCACCGGAGATGCTGATGGCACCGCCACTCCCAATCAAGCCACCACCTCCTTGACCACCAATGAAGTTAAACTGACCCAAAATTTTGGCTACCGGTTCAACTCCCTGAGTCCTAATGCGGCATCAATTGGGGACACCATTTTTTCCTACGAGAATAACAATGGCATCGAAAATATTGGGGAGCCGGGCATCCCCAATATTACGGTGGACCTCTATGAGGACACCAATGGTAATGGCGTGATCAACGCGGACGATGTCAAAATTGCCACCGTTTCCAGTGCCGATGGCATTATTGGAGATTTGAATGGAGATGGAGAAATCGATCCCGAGGGGTATTATCTCTTCAAGGGCCTGGATCCCATGCGCAAATATATTGTGGATGTGGATTCGGAAGATCCTGAATTCATGACCGCCTTTGGCCGCGGTCCGCATCCCAGCACCCCAGACAAGGTGGCGGTGGGGGCGTTTACAGCGGGTTTTTTTGACGCCGCGGACTTCGGGTTCTTCGGCGGTCCTCCGGCCAGCATTGGGGACCAGATTTACATCGACACCAACCGCAACAACGTTTACGACCCGGGGGACCTCCCGATCGCGGGCTTGACCCTGAAACTTTACTTGGATTCCAATGGCGATGGCATTGCCAATGAATCCGTGGCGGCCACGCTGGTCTCTGATGCTTCCGGAAGGTATCAGTTCACGAACCTTGGTTCCGCAAATTACATCGTGAAAATCGAACCGACGGACCCCGCCATTCCCGTCGCCACCATTCCGCTCGTCACCCAGCAATTGGCTACGGTGCAAACTGGAGACGATTACGCTGACGCAGACTTCCATTTTGTGCGTCTGCTGGAGAAGGCGGTGGACAAGTCCTTTGCTACGGCGGGGCAAATGCTGCGTTACACCCTCTCACCCTACTATCCCGGCAGCAGCAGTCTGAGTAATCTGATCGTGACCGATATCATCCCGTCAGGTGCCACTTATGCCGGCGGTGCCAGCCCGGTCCCCACCGCGCAACCCTCGATCGGTGGCACCGGCACCGTCCAGTGGAACCTGGGATCCACTGTGGCCGCAGTATCCGGAGCGATCATCAGCCCCGGTTATGCCCCCACCGCCGCTACCCAGACCACCACGGCCCAAGTGGTCGATTCCACAATTGAGGAAGGACGTCTGACCACCAATAACGGCACCAACAACGAAATTAAAACCAGACCTGAAACGGGCTCACGCAAGGCCGCGTTGATCAGTTTCAGCCTGCCCACCCTAACCGCGACAGATCTCATTGACCGGGCCGTGGTGCGCTTGACCGTTTCCAGCGCCAGATCAGCAAACCATACCGTTTCCCTGCGCGCGCTGAACACCGCCTGGACTGAGGGCACCGTAAGTTGGGGGGACACCGACGGTGTCGGTGCCGGGGACTGGACCACCACCGGCGTTTTCGGAACTAACGATTACGGAAGCCTCTCCTACGGCAGCTACAATGCCCCTTTCAAAAAGGGGCAGACGCTGGAATTTGACGTCACCAACCTGGTGCGCGGCTGGCGGGACGGCACCATTCCCAACCTCGGGGTCGCGCTGGTCGCCACCGGAACTGACAACGGTGACTTGGGCTTCTACAGTTCGGAAGGACAGAGCGCCGGCGTCAAGCCGGGACCTCAATTGGTGGTGGAATACTCCTCCAGTGGAAACGTCACCAATGCCACTTTGCTGGATGCGTTCGCCAGCGCCAGCTACGCCCTCAACGCGGGAACCCGCAATTGGACGGGCGGATGGATCGAGACCGGTGATGACGGAGATCCCGGTGGAGGTAAGATCAAGATCAGCGGGGGCACCATGACGATCGCGGACACCCTCAATTGTTCGGTCAGCCGCCAGGCCAACCTAAGCGGGGCCACCGCAGCAGCCATCGAATTCAATCTCACCGCCAACTCACTCGACAATTTTGCAGACCAAATCGTGGCCCAGGCTTCCAATAACGCCGGCTTATCCTGGGTGACTTTGTTGAACATGACCCTGGGCACACCACTGGGACTGAAATCATTCGATCTCATCAGCGCGCTGGGCTCGGTGGGGCCGAACACTCTGGTCCGCTTTGCCCGCATCGGGGGCGGCGGGGCGGGGAAAAACATTCTGCTCGACAACGTCAAGATCACTTTCAGCACTCCTGCCGGTGCCACCACCGCCACCACGATGGCGGCGGACACAGCCTTGGCGACTGGCACCCGGGACATTGCCGTCACCATGACGGTTACCTCCAGTGTCAGTGTCACCGTCACGCCCCCGCCAGCACTTACGCTCACCGCAACCGGTGGCGCCACCGCTGTGAAACTGAGCGGCCCTACTCCCTCCTCCGCCAGTGCTTCACCCACGGGCACCACCTTTACCTACCATTACGCTGTGAGTGCGGGCACTAGCATTGGATCGGTGCGCTTCAGTGGCACGCCAACCGGGCCGGCCGGTTTCTCCTTTGCCGTGGCCTCGTCCCAAAGCGTTCTCACCACGGCTCCACTTACGTTTGCCTCAACCGTCAATACCCCGGCGCCCCTGCCGCCGGTTAGCAATATCGCGTCACTCAGTGGCACCGGACTCCTGATTTCATCTCCTTTGGCAGTGACTGCCACCACCGCCTCCATTGGCGACACCGTCTGGGCCGACCTGAATGGAAATGGAATTCGCGATGCCGTAGAGCCAGGGCTTTCTGGAGTAAGCCTGCGGGTCTATGCGGATGCCAATCAGGACGGCTTGCCGGACGGCCCGCCGGTGGGAACTGCGGTCACGGATGTGGCTGGGAAATATCGCCTCTACGGACTCTCCGCCGGCCATTACTTGGCGGGCTATGACTTTACCACCGTGTTGCCACTCTCTCTGCCCACGACCCCGGTCTACATCCCCGTTTACAATCTGGCAGCATATCAACAGTTCTCAGGAGCCAACTTTGGCGTGCATCCGCCGCTTCCGGCAGGTAGCCCGCAGGCATGCACGGTGGGGGATTCCCTGTGGATTGATGCTGACCTCAACGGATTGTCCGACTCATGGGAATTGCCCCTCCAAAGTATTCCCGTCAAAATCTACGCGGACGTTAATAACAACGGACTGGTGGATCTGGCCGATGCCCTGCTGGCCAGCAGCACAACGAACACCACCGGACAATATGCCTTCGCCGGGCTCCAAGCCGCCAGATATCTGGTGGACGTGGTGGAGACGGCTCCGGCCTTCCCGGCCGAACTGCTGCTGGGCAGCGGGGGGGCCAACTTAACCACCGGTCTGCTTGCCATCAATCCCACGAGTGGAACAGTCGCAGACATGGCAGACTTCGGCTACGCCTACGATGGCAGCATCACTGGCGTCATTTTCCGGGATGATAATTCCAATACGCTGCGCGGACCGGGTGAATCCGCCGCTGCCAATGTGGAAATTTTCCTCTACCCTGACACCAACGCCAACGGCATCATTGATCTTGATGAAGTGCCCATCGCTGAGACCATGGCCGATGCCGCAGGCCTCTACACCTTTGCCAAACTTCCCCCGGGTGCCTACATCGTGAATGTGGACGAATCCACGGTGACCACCGCCACCGGCACCACTGGTAGCATGGTGCCCACCGCCGGATCGCAGCGCATCATTTCTCTCAGTGCCTTGGAACACCGCACGGGAGTCGATGTTGGCTTCGTTGAAGGATCGGTGGTCGCAGGTCTTATCATCCACGACGCCGATGGCAACGGACAGTGGGATGTTGGCGAGACAGGCCTCGGAAACATCACCGTTACCCTAACAGGAACCCCGCTGACCGGCGGCACGCTCACGCTGACTCAACCGGACACAGACACGAATGGGGCCTGGCAATTTCTGGTTCCGGCCGGCACTTACACCGTGAGTTATGCCATGAATGATCCCGAAATCCCTGCGGGTCTGACTGTATCCACCACTCCGGATTCTTATCTAGTGGCCACGACTCCCGGTGGACAGTGGCTCGGTCTGGATTTTGGCAGGGATCATGCGGGCACCATCGGCACCACGATTTTTGCCGATGTAAACAGCAGTGGTTTCCGCAACGTCGGGGAATCCGGAGTCTCCGGAATCACCGTAAACCTTTACTCCACGACCCCAACGGCCGTGCTCATCGCCACGCAATTGACTGATGGCAATGGTCGCTGCTCGTTTACCGGCTTGCCGGACGCCACCTACGAGGAGCGCGTGGACCAAGCCGGACTGCCCGCCTCCTTCATCTCCACCCCCACCGCCGATCCGGATCCCCTCAAGGACGGGAAAGGCATTGTGGTGCTGAGCGGCGGAGTAACGGTTCCCGACCTCCTGTTCGGATACGCCCCGGCCGTATTTGTTCACAGCATCACCGGCGTGGTGTTTGAGGATGCCAATGGCAACGGCTCCGCCACCCTCCCCGCCGAAGGGCGTAGCGGTATCACCGTGACCGCAGCGATTGATGCCGATCAGAATGGAACGCCCGAACAAACGCTGACGACTGTCACTACTTCCGACGGGGCCTGGACCTTCCTGGGTATTCCTGCCAATGCCAGCGTCACCATCAGGGTGCTGACCGGCACCCTGCCCACCACCGCCTATGTGCAAACCATCGATCCCGACGCCACGCTCAACCACCAGACCACCATCGCCTCTCTGAGCACCGATTTAACCGGGGTGAATTTTGGCTACGTTCAGCAGTTCGCCAGCCTCAGCGGCACCGTGGTCACCGGCAACGGAGACGGGATCGCGGGGGGCGGAGAATCAGGCCACAGCGGCGTTTCCATCACCCTGAATTCTGCCGGCCCGGACAATGTGCTCGGGACCAGTGACGACACGACGACGACCCAGACCACGATCGTCGCGGGGGCCTATGGCTTTACGAATCTGCTGCCGGGAAGTTATGAAATCGTCAAATCCAATCCCGCGTTCTATCGCAGTCTCGCAGATGCGGACGGGGGCAATCCGGATATTATCTCCCTCACCCTTGTCCCTGGGCAAAATCGCACCGGGATGGATTTCGAGCTAGCACTTACCCCTCGCACCGGCCACCTTTTTACTGATTCCAATGGCGATGGTCAGCAAAATGCGGGGGAACCAAATCTCGCCAACACCAGCTTCACGGTCACGGAAGTGAATGGCACTCCCCACACGGTCATCACCGATGCCACCGGCAATTGGACGCTCACCGTGCCGCCTGGATCGTTGACCCTTAGCCTGACACTGCAACCCGGCCTGATTTATTCGCTGCCTCTGTCCACCCTCATCTCAAATGTCGGAGCCCCGCCGGTGCTCGGATTCTACGGCGGCACCTTCACCGGCACCATTCCGACTGGTGGCAGTCTGTTGGTGCTCATCCAGCCGCCTGCCGACGCCGTGCGTATGCGGCTGATCGGCACCCACTCAGCAGACGTGGCCGTGCGCCTGCAGGCAAGTGACGATCCAGGGACCAGCGGATCCACGCTCTGGGGCAGTTCCGGCGTCGTCAATTCCCTGCTTACCACGCCGCTCTCCACCACCGTCGCCCCCTGGCAACCGGGAGTCACCTATTACATCCGCCTCGTGAACAATGGCACCACCCCGCAACCAGTCACACTGACGAGCGATGGCCGCACCGTTGCCACCGATGACGAGGATGCTGATGGGATGGCTGACGCCTGGGAGGTGCTTCACTATGGCGACACCACCGGTGCCCCCAATAGTGACACGGACTTTGATGGCATCGACACCCTCATGGAGTTTCTCTACGGCACCTCGCCAACCGTGCCCAATGGTTCCGCGCTCCCGAACAGCCTTACCGCAACCAACACCGCCACCACGATCAACCTCACCTTCAGCCGTCCAGCCATCTTGCCGCCCGGCCTCCGGCTTCGACTGCTGGAATCTTCAGATCTTGAGCACCTTAGCTGGCAACCACTCACCATCCTGACCGGTAACACCGGTTGGGTGGGTTCAGTCACCGTCAATGAGACCGCCCCCGCCAACGGACGCGTCGAGGACAGCATCACTATCAACCTCTCCGGTGCCGACGCCCAGCGCATGTTCTTCAAACTGGAACTCACCACCGTTCCCGCGCCATGAAGCAAGGAAATTGACCGCCCGGACCTGCTCCATTGAAATCGTGCGGATCACTCCGCATTCAGCACGACACGCAGGATCACCCCGTGGCCGGGGAAGGGATTTTGCCAACATCTGTTTGGTCACGAGTGGTGTATGGGAGGCATCGGAAGTGTTGCCGCCAGCATGCTTGCCACGAGCCACGCCATGCGGTATTACTCCCGCTGGAATCTATTTTCCCAAAATTCTTTGCCACGCCATGAAAACCGCCGTCTTCCTGACCTTCGCGCTAGCCACGAGCGCGTTTTCCCAATCCACGATCAGCAGCACCAACCGCTACTCCTATGCTGCCAACGCCGGGTGGATCGACTGGAACCTGTCTCCGACAGCCGCAGATGGCATCGTGGTTACGGACACCTTCCTCTCCGGCTATGCCTCTGCCGCCAACTTCGGTTACATCCATTTCGGAAACGGATCCCCCACCAATGGCAGCACCTATGCCAACACCACGGCCACAAACTATGGGGTAAACTTGTCTGTGGATGGGCTGCTCACCGGCTACGCCTACGCAGCTAACATCGGCTGGATCCAATTTGAACAAACCCAGGGCCAGCCGAAACTGAATTTACTAACAGGACAGTTTTCCGGTTCCGCCTACTCGGCAAATATTGGCTGGATCGCACTGGACACCACTCTCAGCACCCTAGCCACCACCACCATCAGCCGCCCGGACAGCGATGCCGATGGGATCCCCGATCCCTGGGAACGCTTCTATTTTGGCAACCTTACCCGCGCCACCGCCGCCACCGACAAGGACGGGGATGGCATGAGCGACGCTGCGGAATACCTCGCAGGCACGGACCCCACCGACCCCGCTTCCAAGCTGCGCATTGCCGCCCAGAGCTACAGCCCTAACTACAACCAAGCCACCCTCACCTGGACCATCGTGCCCTCGCGGAACTATCACATAGAACACGACACCGACCTGCTAGGCGTCTGGACAGACGCCACGGGAAACTTCACGCCTACAGCAGGAGCGACAGCCACCCGCACCCTCGTCCTGGGCCTGAGTGCCGGCCCACCGCGTCGATTCTTCCGCGTAGTTGCCGTGCCGCCGCTTCCCTGAAATAATCATTCACCACCCACCCAAGGAGCGGCAGCGTCAGCCACTCCACCGCCACCTCCAACGGCTCGACCGGCATCATCGCCAACAAGGCAGCGTAAATTAATGCAGGCACCTTTTTGCTTCCAGTTCCTTTGCCAGATTGCATTCCCTCGACACAGTCATCAAGCCTTGCGAATCCCTTTGACAACGGCCAATGGCTATTTTCCAATCGCAACCAATCACGGGCATTGCCATGCTTTACCAAATTATCTACATGTCATTCCGCAAACTCCTCGGACTCGCCCTACTTGCATCCCTCACGTGGTCCCGGGCGGATTAAGTATTCCACTACCTAGAGAAAGACCCCGTCGTAGCCTTTGCCGCACCGGATGATTGGACTGGAAAAGTGAAAAGTGGCAGCCTCTTCCTCCTGCCTCCAGCGGGAGATGGAGACGACCTCATCGTGGAACTCTCCACCATGGAAGCGGGCATGGACGACGAAAAGGCAGCGCTGGCAGAGGCCAAAGACAGCATCAACGAGTTCAAGAAACTAAAGTTCGACGCCACCCAACACGCCACCAGTAATACCCTGGGCGTCACCATTCTCAATGCCGAGGGCGAGGACAAGCACGGCCCTGCGAAGATCGCTCTCCTCATTCTTGGCGCGCCCAAGGCAAAGTATCCCATTCTGGCATCCTTCATTTCCAGCCCGGATGGTCATAAGACGCACCTGGACGCCATCAACGGCATCATCAAAAGCCTCCAGCCTAGCCCCAAAGGCTCCGCTGCCAAGGCTGCCAAAGACGAACCCGCCAGCTCAGGCAATGCCCAAACCTTTGCCTATCCCGCCAAAGGCAAACCCACCTACTCCTTCGAAATCCCAGCCGACTGGAAAATGCAAAAGTCCGACGAAGGCGTCAACATCGTTTCCGCCGACCAGGGCATCGGCATGAACGTCCTCACCATTGACATGGCGGGCGTGGAGACCGCCGCCGAAGCCATCAAGAAGCGCGTGGGCGCAGACTACAAGAGCATCGAGTGGGCTCCGCCCATGGAGAAAAAGGAAGCGGACAAAGGCATCCACGTGAAGTCCGAAGACGCAACCGCCATGGACGACGACGGGAAATACAAAGTCAGCGTCCTGCAACTCATCAAGAAAGGCAGCGATAAATTCATCGTCATCATCGTCCAAGCCCCGGAAAAAGCCGTGACCGCCGGTGGCGAAGCCTGCATGAAGTTCCTCATGTCCATGAAGGTAAACTAGCCCGCATTTCTCACCAAATTCTGCTGCGGCTTGATCTTGCTTGATCTACCTGCGTTGCGCTTGGTTGCTCCCTGGACAGTATGTCCTCATACAGCCCGGCGTCGCATCCTGCGCGCGCCTTGGTAAATCGAACAATCTCTGCGCCTCGCGACAAATCTGGTGAGAAATGAGATGTTTGCGGAAGTGGGCGCTGGCTTGGGATATTTCCGTGGCGTATGCGGAATACAGTTTCTTTCAAGAGAACTTGTGAGTGCCAATCGGTTACGAAGAGCCGACAAAACTCCAACCAATCACCCGTCTGGCTAGTGCTAATGGAAAGTCTGCGGCGATACTTGTCAGGAAATTTTGAAACAATGTAGCCAGGCTCATTTTCCGAGGATTTCAAAATCGCTCAATCTTTCACTGGATAAAGAATGGCGACCTCTACGGGAATCGAACCCGTGTTACAGCAGTGAAAGTGCCGTGTCCTAACCGCTGGACGAAGAGGTCTTAGTGCTGAGCTGTTTAGCTCGCGCGGGGCGGCACCTTCCTTGGGAGTAAGGGGTTTGCAAGTAAATTTTTGAGATTTGCGCGATTTTACTCATGGGTTTGTCGTTAAATTGCTTGAGGAAACTTTGCGTGCAATCAGGGCGCGGGGTGCGTATGCTCTGCTGATGAAATGTTGTTTACTCCTTGCTCTGTTTTTTCCGCTTACTGCCTGTGGCCCCCAAGCTGGTGGCAATTCCGGCTCTGCTCCTTTGCGTGTGGGGATGGAGTTGAGCACTCCGCCGTTTGAAATGGCGGATCCGAATGGCAAACCCGATGGGGTCAGTGTGCGTTTGGCGGAGGCGATGGCAGCAAAGCTCCAGCGGCCTCTGCAGATTGAAATATTAGCCTTCAAGGGATTGGAAACGGCCCTAAAGTCTGGGAAGATCGATGTCATTCTGTCTTCGATGACGGATACTCCGAAGCGTCGTGAGTCGATTTCCTTTTCCGAACCCTACTGTCACATCGGTCTGGCTTTACTGGTGCCAAAGACTTCTTCGGTGCAATCGGTGGCCGATCTGAATCAAGCGGGGAAGAAGGTGATTGTCCGGCTGGGGACGACGGCGGCGGACTATGTGAAGACCACGTTGCCGCAGGCGGAAATTATCATGCTAGATCAAAATGCAGCCTGCCTGTTGGAGATCACGCAGCAGAAGGCGGATGCCTTCATTTACGATCAACTTTCGATCCAGAAACTGCAAGCTTCCCAGCCCGACACCACCCGGGCAATTCTCGCTCCGCTGCAACGCGAGGCTTGGGCCATGGCACTGCGGAAGGATGATGCCGAACTCAAATCCAAGATCGATGCCTTCCTAGCCGAGTATCGACAACAAGGTGGATTCACCCAGTTGGCCGAGCGCTATCTGGCGGCGGAAAAGGCAGCCTTGGCTGCGCAGAGGGTGCCGTTTATTTTCGAGTGATGGGGGTTAAATCTGCATGCACCCGACCCACCGCCCCCATCGCATCCTGACCTCCCTGTTGCTGGGTGGCTTGGTTTTGCTCGGGTTGCTGTTTCTGTGTTGGCAAATTTTCACCTCCCTGAAATATCATTGGAACTGGCAGGGGATGTGGGAGCAACGGGCTTTGCTGGTGCGCGGTTGGTGGATGACGCTGGGGATTTCCGCCGGGGCGCTGGTGGGAACGTTTCTCTTCGGACTGCTGTTAGCAGCGGGGCAATCGACGCGTGAACCTGTGACGCGTCTGGTCTGTCGCACTTATGTGGAAATCATTCGCGGCACGCCACTGTTGACGCAACTGTTGTTGGGCTATTACGTGGTGGGCTCGGCCTTGCAGATCGACAACAAAATCTGGGCCGGCATTCTGTTACTGACCTCGTTTGAAGGCGCCTATCTGGCGGAAATATTCCGGGGCGGGGTGGCGAGCATTGAGCGGGGCCAATGGGATGCCGCCCGCGCACTCGGCTTTACACCCTGGCAGACTTGGCGTTGGGTGATTTTGCCGCAAACGATGCGTCGCGT
Organism: Verrucomicrobiales bacterium; assembly: GCA_031411295.1. Taxonomy (GTDB): domain Bacteria; phylum Verrucomicrobiota; class Verrucomicrobiia; order Verrucomicrobiales; family V1-33; genus JAGNEJ01. Next base: position 17,593 of record JANOAV010000122.1, read on the forward strand.
GCTGCCGGGGCTGGCAGGTCAGAGCGCCAGTCTAATCAAGGATTCCAGCCTTCTGAGCGTCCTTGGCGTGGCGGAATTCGCCAAGCAAACAGATCTGGCCGTGAGCACCGCCAGCGCCCCACTCGAGGGCTACCTTCCGATGGCGTTAGGCTACCTTGCGCTCACCCTGCCATTGAGCTACCTGGCCCGACGCTGGGAAAGGAGGTGGCAAGTCGCATGAAACTCGATGTCACTTCCATTATCAAAGCCTACGGCTCCCAACGCGCGCTGGATGAACTCTCCCTAACCGTTCCTGAAGGCACGCGGTGTCTCGCCCTCATTGGCCCCTCTGGTGGTGGGAAATCCACGCTGCTGCGACACCTCGGCGGCTTGGAAGTCCCTGACTCCGGCAACGTAGCGGTCAATGGCTATGCGCTACCCCACGACGAATCCAGCCTGCGGCAATTCCGGCGGAGCAACGGATTTCTCTTTCAAGGGTATAACCTTTTTCCGCACTTATCCGCTTTGGAAAACATCACTCTGCCATTGGTCCAGGTGCAGGGCAAATCCCCTGCGGAAGCGCGAGAAATCGCCTCCCAAAATTTAACCCGTTTTGGCCTCGCTCCCCACTCTGCCAAATTCCCCCAGCAGCTCAGCGGTGGTCAGCAACAACGCGTGGCGTTGATCCGATCCTACGTGGCGGCTCCCGAAATCCTGTTGCTTGATGAACCCACCGCCGCGCTGGATCCGGAAATGACGGTCGAAGTGCTGGAGTTCGTCCAGGAACTGCGGCAAGCTGGTCAGGAGGTTATCCTGTGCACCCACGAAATGGGCTTCGCCAAGGCCGCCGCAGATCTCGTGGCCTTCGTGGCGCATGGCAAAATCATCGAGTGTGCCCCACCTGCGGCACTTTTTGACCACCCCCGTGATCCCGCCGTTCAGCAATTCCTGCAGCGAGTGCTCGCGTTTCGGTGAACCTCATTTCCAGCTTGAGAATTCGGTCAGTTGCGACTGATTGCGCAGTTCCGAGTCCCCTTTCTCCCCCACTGTTTATGCGTCAGATCATTCCATTATTTTCCCTCCTAATAACTACGAGTCTTGCGGCCGCAGATGCTGCCCATGGTGATGGGAAGCAATCCGGGGCGGATTTCCCCGGGGTGGATTTGGAATTGAAGCGCGAGGATTTTGCGAAAGCGCCGCAAGTGCAGCACCCAATCGCGTTGGATGTGGACCCGCAAGGGCGAGTCTTTGTGGCGGAAACCTATCGTTATGAGAAGCGCGGTATCATTGATAATCGGGGCAAGCCGGTGAGGGAACTAGCAGATCTGCAAATTACCTCCCTGGAGGAACGGGAACGCACCTCCCGCACTTGGCTGGACAACGGTGAATTGGATCCTGATCTGGCGGCACGGTTGGCTTCTTACAGCGATCCCGGGGATGGAAAGTCCAATTTCCTGACAAAGTTCAGTGAGAAAGTAGCCTGTTTGGTGGATGAGAATCATGATCTGAAGGCCGATCAGCGCACAGATTTTGCCACTGGTTTCAACGGACTGCTCGATGGTCCTGCCGCCGGAGTGATGGCCTGGCGGGGAAAGGTATGGCTGACCTGCATCCCTGACCTCTGGCTGCTGGAAGATAAGGATAACGATAATGTAGCAGATCAGAAGCAATCATTGGCCCGTGGTTTTGGCGTCCGCCATGGCTGGTTCGGTCATGACTTGCATGGCTTGGCGATGGGGCCGGATGGGCGAATTTATTTCTCCGTGGGCGATCGTGGTTTCAATGTGAAAACGAAGGAAGGCCGCACGCTCTTCGGGCCGCGCACCGGGGCGGTGTTCCGCTGTTGGCCAGATGGGAAGGATCTGGAAATTGTGGCGCGCGGATTGCGCAACCCGCAGGAATTGGCCTTCGATGATTTTGGAAATTTATTCACGGGAGACAACAACTGTGATGCAGGCGACAAGGCCCGGATCGAGTATGTGGTGGATGGGGCGGATTATGGCTGGGAAGTCAGCTATCAAGATCTGGTCCACCGCGGTCCCTGGCTGCGGGAAAAAATGTGGGAACTGCGTCCTGACAAAAATGATGCGAGTTACCCTGCTTGGATTGTGCCGCCCGTCGGCCATTTAAGCGCGGGGCCCAGCGGCTTGGCCGCCTATCCGGGAACGGGCCTGCCCGAAGCCTTCAACGGTCATCTTTTCCTGTGTGATTTCCGGGGCGGTGGTAATGGTTACATCTTCTCTTTCCAGCCTCAGGCCAATGGTGCGGGCTTCAAGTTGGGCGATACCAAGGTGTTCGAAAGCGGGGTCGGGGTTTCGGATTTGGCGTTCGGTTATGATGGTCGCATGTATATTAGTGATTGGGGAAATGCCTGGGACCAGAATGACGCCAGCCGGGTCTACACGATTACTCATGAAGCCTCGCAGAAGCTGCCGTTAGTAGCAGAAGTCCAACAGTTGGCAGCCTCCAAATGGGAGGACCGGTCGGTGGAAGATTTGGCGAAGTTGCTGAGCCATCAGGACCGTCGCATTCGTTATTTGGCGCAGCAGACGTTGACTGGCAAGGCCGTCCCCGAGGTGCTGGAAAAACTGCTGCCACTGGCGCGGACACAGGAATCGCAACTGGGCCGCATCCATGCGTTGTGGACGTTGGGGATGATGGCGCGGATCAATCCCGTGCTGCTCACTGAGTTGACCCCATTTCTTCAGGACGAAGATGCGGAGATGCGGGCTCAGGCGGCGCGTTTATTAGGGGAGGCGCATTATCTTCCCAGCGTGCCGCAGTTAATCGCGCTGTTAGGTGAGCCCTCGTTGCGCGTGCGGATGCTCTCAGCCATTGCTTTAGGGCACCTGGGGGAGGCCTCGGCAGTGTTGCCATTGCTGGAAATGGCGCAGGTGAATGACGACCGGGATCCACTGCTGCGTCATGCCGCGGTCATGGGATTGGTCGGCTGCGCCAAGGCTGGGGAGATTTTTTCGCGCACCCAGGCAAGCCCATCGAAGGCGGTCCGGCTGGCCGCAGTGCTGGCCCTACGGCGTCTCGAAGCTCCAGAAATCGAGCATTTCCTGGCGGATGCCGATCCGCAAATCGTCACTGAAGCAGCCCGGGCTATTTACGATAAGCAAATCACCCCTGCCTTCCCTGCCCTAGCCGCTGCGCTGGATCGCACGGAATGGCCAGAAGCCTTGCGGGGCGAGGGGTTGCTGCGTCGCTCCATCGAAATGAATCTGCGCTTGGGCGCAGCGGAGCACGCCGAGCGCGTGGTTAAATTCGCCACCCTGCCAAAGGAATCCGGCGTGTCCGATGCCTTCCGTTTGGTGGCTCTGGAGGCCCTGAATCGCTGGGATCAACCGGAGGACCGGGAGCAAGTCTGGGGCCGCTGGGCTCCCCTGCCACCGCGCGCCGCTGGGGTGGCGCGGGCCTTTATCAAGACCCATTTGCCAGAATTCCTGAAGACCGCTGCGGGAGAGGTGCTCAACAAGGCGCGGGAAGTTGATAATCGTTTCGGAGCTGAGAAAACGCCGGAACAACTCTCGGCCTTGGTAAAGGATCAATCCTTCGCGCTGAACCTGCGCTTGGATTATTTGAAAACGCTGGAGGCCCGTGCTAATGCCGCCGCGCAGACGGATGAAGTCTGCCGCAGCCTGTTAGCCAATCGTGATGCTCCGCCCAGATTGCGCGTCGAGGCCCGCACGCTGTTAGTGAAACATCAGCCTGGTTCTGCCCTGTCAGCGTATGGCGAGGCCCTCATCACGGGTTCCCCTTTGGAAAAGCAAGACGCCGTGCTGGCCATCGCTAAACTGCGCACGAATGATACCGATCGCAAAATTCAAGAGTTGGGAAATGCCCTCGTGGCTGGCACGCTGGATCCGGTCATTCAAGTTGAGGTGCTCGAAACATTGCGTCATCGCGATGAGAAACGTTCCGCTTGGCGCAGAATTTTGGATCATTATGAAGAGAAGCTCGATCATGGCGGAGATCCCTTGGCGGCCCATCGCGTCACGCTGCAGGGGGGCGATGCGGCCACCGGACAAGCGGTATTTCAAAATCATCAAGCCGCGCAATGTCTGCGCTGTCATGCCATCGGCGGGCATGGTGGCATGGTCGGGCCGGAACTCCAAGGCGTGGCGACGCGGGGTGACGCGACCTTTCTCTTGGAATCCCTCGTGAATCCATCTGCCAAGGTCGCGGATGGCTATGGGATTGTCAGCGTTACGCTCAAGGATGACAAAGTGCTGGGGGGGATCCTCCAAAGTAAAACCAAGGATGGCATCACTCTATTAGAAGGCACAACCGCCCGTGTCATTCCGCAAAACGACATCCAAGAAATCAGCGCTCCCCTGAGCGCCATGCCACCCATGGCCGCGTTACTGACGCCGCGGGAGTTGCGGGATTTGTTGGCGTATTTGCTGACCTTGAAATGAATTTGCTTTTGTCAAAAATCAGTTTGCGGAGACCCCGGCATGAGTGAGCCCATGCTTGGATGCTTCCTTTATTAACTCTTTTGCGGTGGTAAAAAAGAAACGGCGGAGGCATCTGCTTTGGAAACGGTGGCGTTATACCATCGCCATGTATCCCGTTGATGCTCTGGCAATCATCCTACCCATACAATCATTAAATATCCTATCCCTATGAAATTGTTCTCTTCCTTCCTCGCCGTCGCCTTCGCTTTCACTGCTACGGTCTCCAGTGCTCGGGCTGACGACACTAAAACCGTCGTCGAAATCGCGGCTGGCAATCCCGACTTCAGCACGCTGGTAGCCGCAGTGAAAGCTGCTGGTCTTGCAGAAACGCTGTCAGGCGACGGTCCCTTCACGGTCTTCGCCCCCACCAACGCAGCCTTTGCCAAGTTGCCCAAGGGCACCGTGGAAGATCTGCTCAAGCCGGAAAACAAAGCCAAGCTGGCCGGAATCCTCACTTATCACGTGGTTGGAGCCAAAGTGATGGCCAAGGACGTCAAGGCCGGCCCAGTCAAGACAGTCAACGGTGCCGAAGCCAAAATCACCGTCGAAGGTGGGGTGGTGAAGATCGATGCCGCCACCGTCTCCAAGACCGACCTTGTTGGCAAGAATGGCGTCATCCACGTCATCGATTCCGTGATTCTGCCAGCTGCCAAGTAAGTCGCTAGCATTGCTCATTCCCCGAGAAACGCACCACCCGGTAATTCCATTGATTGATGGAATCCGGGTGGGGCCATTTTCGGAGGTTAGTCCAAACGACACGTGCCCTGACATTCCGTTCTGCTCGTGGTTAGCTTGGCCGCGCTTTCCGGGGTCAGCTTGAGCAGTTCCGAGAGCCTGAGCCGATTCCCGCTAATGAGACTACAGAGCCGATGGGTTAACGGCTTCCATTCCGGGCGGCTGAACCGTTTGGCCCAGCCGCGCCAGTTCCGCAGCGTCCACAGGCAGGTAATCCAGGCGTCTGCACCCCGATACACCTCACCGGTGTCCGCTGCGACGACGATCTGTCCGGCGGGGTCCAGACTGGGCAGCTCCGGCAGGACCTCCAGCGCGGTCGGATCATCGAAGGCCAGGAAACGCAGCGGAACATAAGCTGGCTGATGTTGCATCCAAGCCTTGACCTGACAGCAGACGCCGCATTTCTGATCGTAGAAGATCGTCAGTTGGTTCATGGGTTTCAAGGTCTTCATGGCTGAGGAGAGAGTTACATTTCAGGCCGCATCAGGATGGGCTGGGCGGGTGGGCGGACTTCTTGATCCAACAGGGCGTTCCGGCGCAGACGGTGGAAGAGCCAGATGTTAAAGAAATGCATCCCGCCAAGGACCACCGTCACCACGCCCATCTTTGTGCTCAACATTTCGAAGACCTCTACGGCATTCGTGACGGGGCTGCCCACCTTCAGGTGATAACAGACGAAACCAAAGTTTAGCAGGTAAAAACCCACCACCAGCAAGTGATTCACACTGTCTGCGAGAGGTTCGTTACCATGGAAACAATCCACCAAAAAAAGTCGCCCATTGCGATGAAGGGTGCGAGCCACCCAAATGGTCAGGGCAATGCTGAGGAGGAGATAAATCGTGTAGTTAATGATGGTCGCGTTCATGGCCTGGGGTCTTTCTAGTGGTGATGGCAGCTTAATTGCTGTTCTTTCTGAAATTACAGAAATCAAAGAATAACGCAACTGATTTGTGAAGAAAGATGCGTCCGATGAATTTCTTCATTGGGCTCGTGGCCAAATGTGCAACTTTAGCAAACCGCCGGGGTTCTCCCTAGGCGATCTGCCTTATGCCGCCCGAGTCCCAGTCCCCATCCCCCCCCACCACTGCCGACGCAGATGATCTTAATGATCGCAGCGTAGCGCTGATGGCATTGGTGAAGACAGGTGATCACGCGGCCTTCACGGAGTTGGTGAAACTTCATCAAACCGCCGTCATTGGCACGGCGTATCGCATGCTGGGCACGCAGGAAGATGCCCAGGACTTGGCGCAGCAAGTGTTCGTGCGGATCTGGAAAAGCGCGCCGCGTTATGAAGTCAGCGCGAAATTCACCACTTGGATGTTCACCATTTTACGGAACCTGGCCTTTAACGAATATCGACGGCGGGGTCGGCATCCTGCGCAAAGTTTGGAAGCCAGCGAAGAGGACTTTGGTCGGCAGTTGGTTGACCACCAAACCGTCTCCGCCGATGCCGCGTTAGGGCAAAAGGAACTGGAGGCCGCTGTGGATGCGGCCATCAAAGCCCTGCCTGAGAAACAACGCCTGGCGGTCTCCCTGCGGCGTTACGAAGACCTGCCCTATGAAGAGATTGCCGTGATCCTGGAAATGACCGTCAGTGCGGTGAAGAGCCTGCTGTTCCGGGCTCGAGCGGACCTCCGAGAAATGCTGGCCGCTCATTTGGGTGAAGCCTAACGGCCTAGATTGACCTGTGGTGATGCGGAAAGAAACCGCCGGGACTAGGGAGAAGTAGGCCTTGGGTGCGCGCCCGCATCATCCCCCAGCGGCGGCTAAATTTAGGTTTACCTTTGCCCAAGAACGGTTTGGTTACTGGATAGTTCTGTTTCCCCGATGGAAGAATTCGCCCTACCCAATCCCTTGGATCAATTTCTGGAGGCTTTTCATGATGAAAAGCTGGAGGAGGCGCGTGCCCTCAGCACTGAGTTACATGGGGCCGACTGGGCGGGGATCTTCGAGCAGATCAGTGCGGATGAGCGTCCGGCGTTGATTGGACTGGTGCCGGAGGAAGAGTTCTCCGAATTCTTGCACCAACTGCCGTTGGCAGATGCGGCGGAAATTCTAGCCGATCTGTCGGATGATCGCGCGGCCGTGGTGCTGGGAGAGTTGCCGGATGATACCCTGGTGGATTTGCTGCAGGAAATGGATTCTGAGCAGCGGGGGCACACGTTTCACATGCTCTCTGAGGATCGGCGCAAGGCGGCCCGACGGTTGCTGCGATTCCCGGATGACTCTGCCGGCGGACGGATGACCACGGCATTCGCCAGTGTGCGAGAGGATATCACGGTGCGGGAGGCTATCGTTGAACTGATGAAGGTGAAAGATGAAACCGAGGTGCTGGCGCGGATTTACGTGGTGGACAGCATCGGTCATATCTTGGGGAAGGTGCGGCTGCGCGATTTAACATTCTCCGCCCCCGAGGTGCTGATTGCGGATATTAACGACTTCGATACGCGCGCCGTGCTGGCCACGACGGACCAAGAGAAAGCGGTCCGGGTGATGCAGAAATACGATTTATTAACCCTTCCGGTAGTGGACGAGGAAGGTCGGCTGTTAGGGGTGATCACCCACGATGATGCCTTGGACATTCAGGAAGAGGAAAGCACCGAGGACATGGAGCGCCAGAGCGGTATTGCCGGGGAGAGTTCGGACGAAACGTATCTGAATACCTCCGTGCTGCGGCATGTGCGACGTCGCATTGGTTGGATTGTATCTCTGGCATTCTTTGGGCTCATTGCGGGCTATCTGATTTACTCTTTTCAGAATGTGCTGGGCACGGTTTTTGTGCTCAGCATTTACATGCCCATGGTAGTGGCGGCGGGCGGAAATACCGGCGGTCAGGCGGCCACGATGGTGATCCGCGCCATGTCGATTGGGGAACTGCAACCGACGGAGTTTTTGCGCGTGGCAGCCAAGGAACTGCGGGTGGGAATGCTGGTGGGGGCCGTGTTAGGCATTTGCATGGCCATTCAAATCAGGTGGTTCATGCCGCCGGGCACCACTCTGCCGCCGAGCATTTCCCTGGAGAAATTCGCTCTGGTGGTGAGTCTCTCGCTGCTCTGTCAGATCACGGCTTCCACGCTCATCGGAGCCACGCTACCGATTGCCGCCCGCATGGCGAAATTGGATCCAGCCGTGATGTCTTCTCCTGCGATCACGAGCATGGTGGATGCCACCGGCTTGGTGATCTATTTTAACTTGGCGAAGGCGATTCTCGGCGTGGGTTGATCCCGGCGTATTCCCTGCGATTCCTCATTTGCCAAGTCCCCTCCTCCGCCCTTACTCTCAAATTATGACATTGTTCGGCACATCAATTATTGGCGCCACCCGCGGAGTCGCTGGGGGCGAGGTTTCTCATGGTCTCAACGCGAGCACGGGTGAGCCGCTGGACCCGGTCTTCCATGGCGCCTCGGCGGCCGAAGTGGATGCTGCGGTCAGCCTGGCCGCTGACGCATTTCCCATTTACAGTAAACTGAGCGGGAAGGAACGGGCGAAATTTCTGCGCGCCATCGCCACGGAGATCGAAGCGTTGGGCGATGCATTGACGCAACGTGCCATGGCGGAGTCCGGCCTGCCGGAAGCTCGTATCAAGGGGGAAACCGGTCGCACCACCGGGCAACTGCGGATGCATGCCAGCGTGCTGGAAGAGGGCTCGTGGTGTGATGCGCGCATCGATCATGCGGACCCGCAGCGGCAGCCGATTCCCAAGGTGGATATCAGATCGATGCATCGGGCGATTGGGCCAGTGGCGGTCTTCTGTGCGAGCAATTTTCCTTTGGCCTTCAGCGTAGCCGGGGGCGATTCCTGTGCGGCCTGGGCTGCGGGCTGTCCGGTCATTGTCAAAGCGCACAGCAGCCACCCCGGCACTGCCGAGTTAGTGGGCCACGCAGTGCGGCAGGCGGTCATTTCCTGTGGGCTGCCGGACGGCGTCTTTTCTCTGCTCTATGGCAGCGGACGGGAAGTGGGAGCCACGTTAGTGAAACATCCGGAAATCAAGGGTGTGGGCTTCACGGGCTCGCGCGCGGGTGGTCGGGCGCTGATGGATCTGGCGGCGGCCCGGCCTTGTCCGATTCCGGTCTATGCGGAAATGAGCAGCATTAATCCGACGATCATGCTGGCCGGAGCCCTGGCCGAACGCGCTCCCCAACTGGCCGCTGGCTTGCATGCTAGTGTGACCGCCAGCGTGGGGCAAATGTGCACCAATCCCGGTCTCATCATTTTGGATGTTTCCGGCCCGGTGGATGTCTTCCAGAAGGAGTTGGGGAAACTCATCGCCAGCACCGCTCCGGGCACCATGCTGAACCCGACGATTTGTCAGGCGTATCGCCATGGGGTATCCCAGTTGCGGACGAATTCCCAAGTCCAGCCCGTGGCCTTTGTTACCGAGGGTGATGGCCATACCGGAGCCGCCCACGTCTTCGCCACCACCACGGAGGCATTTCTCACGGATCCCACGTTATCGGAAGAAGTCTTTGGTCCAACTACACTGTTAGTTCATGCCCGCGGCAAGGCGGATATTTTGCGCCTCCTGGCCCATCTGGAAGGTCAGCTAACCGCTACCTTGCACGGCACGGAGGAGGAATTGGCGCAGAGTGGAGATTTGCTAGCAGCGATGGAAGCCAAGGCCGGTCGGGTGATCATCAATGGGTTCCCTACCGGAGTCGAAGTCTGTCACGCCATCGTGCACGGCGGCCCGTATCCCGCCACCAGCGATGGACGGAGCACGTCGGTCGGGGTGCAGGCGGTCAGTCGTTTCACCCGCCCAGTGGCCTTCCAGAATTTCCCGGATGCGGCGTTGCCAGCGGAATTGCAGGAAGCGAACCCGCTGGGGATTTCTCGAATTGTGGATGGGGTGCGGAAGTAAATTGCCGCCTAGAAATGTGAGCGACGATCTCCAGCAACTCTACGCCGCTCCGAAACACGAGTCTCCAAGGCCCTCCATGCCGACGGACAAGCGGCCCGCGTCACATCGGTGGGCCATGGCGTGGTTTGTGCTGGTAGGGTTGAGCGCAGCTATCCAAATTTGGATGAGTTCCCATGTTGGGGTAAATCCATTATATCTTTTGATCATGCTCCTGGGGCCGATTGGGCTTATCGCCATGGTCGCAGGGAAGCGTTCAGTTAGTGCCGGCTATATTTTGCCAAGTATCTGCTTGGGAGTGTTTGCCGCCCGCAGCATCCAAACTAGCTTCTACTGGATACGGGCCTTGATTCGCACCCCCTCCATCTATGATGGAATTCCGATCTCCTACCAACTGCTTGGATTGATCGCTTGGGCACTGATGTGCTATCTCTTCTATCGATTCACTTTCGGCTTACCCAGTCGGGCTTACTTTGGCATGGTCCGGTTCGATGCCTCCGCTCTCGGACGACGGATTAAGGTAAGACTGCTCGGGCTTTAGCGAAAATTTCCCGGTTGTCTCCTTCGGCTAGCAGCTTAGGAATACGGCACATTTCTCTCAGCCAACAATCATGATCGCATTTAAAGAATGGTCTCTCGTCTGTGACGCCCTGGGTTCGGGGCGGCAAAGTATTATTCTGCGGAAAGGTGGGATTGCGGAAGGCCGCAGCGGCTTCTCGTGGCAGCACGATGAATTCGCTTTGTTTCCGACTTATTTTCACTCGCAGGATCAGGCCCTACGGGACATCCCGGCGGGATCGGTGGCGGCTCCCCATGAATCTCTACACACTATTTCTCTGCTAGCCAAGGTGGATTTCAAGGTTCTGCTGGACGACTGGTCGCAAGTGGCAGCGCTGGCTTCCTATCATGGTTGGACGGAGGAAACGATGCAGGAGCGATTCGATTACACGGGCGAGCGCACGATCTCCCTGGCAGTATTGCGGGTGTTCCGCCTGCCGGAACCGTTCACGTTTCCTGATGCGCCTGGTTATGGGGGATGCCGGTCATGGGTGACTGTCCCGGATTGCGGGGTTGCAGCGGACGCCATTCCCGTGCTAGATGACGCTACCCATACGCAACGGGTGGCGGAGATCCGTCGCCTGATCGGGTTAGCGTAATTCTTTCCCCATGTCCGATTCTCCGCCGCCAGACGCCTCCCTTCCTCCATCGCCCGCCACCCGCACCGTCCGCACGTTCAAGAACCGGGCCACGGCCGAGGCGGCAGTGGAGAAACTCAAGGGGCATGGGATCGAAGGTTCGATCTTGGAGTTAGCACCACCACCGGGGCGGCCAGCGTTAATTTCTGAGGCCGTGCGCTTAGTGGTGGATTCGGAGCATGCCGCCCAGGCGATGCGTCTGCTGGCAAATTTCACGATCGACAACGGTGGCGCAGCCGGGTTGGGCCAGAGTGTCAACCGTGGCGGACGGCGCAAACCCCGCCCGACCCCGCGGGTTAACGCCGGGCCGCCCTGGCTGTTCATCATCATCGCGCTCATGGGGGCCGGAGGAGCCATTTTTTACGGTGCCTGGAGTTATTTCGGTCCTCAGGCGAAACCAGTGACGGTGCTCCGGCCGCGCGAGCGCTATGTCAATGAAGACACGAACCACGATGGCAAGATCGATCAGCGGCGTTATCTGGCGGCTTCTGGGGAGATTCTGCGTGATGAATTCGACGTCGATTTCGACGGGAAGTGGGACGTGCGAACCACCTATGATCGTGGTCGGCTCAAACGACGGTCCACGGATCTGGATCGCAATGGAATCATGGACGAGGACGTATTCTATGATCGGATGGGGCGCCCTTTTTACAGCCAACTCATTATGAATGGCAAAGGCCCGGCCACCAAACGCAGCTTCTATCAAGAGGCGATGGAATTTCCTGACTGGGAACCGACAGCGGAAGACCCGGGGCCATCCGAGGATCCCACCCAGCCGGGCGGGGGCGATTCCTGGCCGTTCCGCGTCCTCTTGGATACCGATGCCGATGGTCACTTCGATCTGGATCAGAAACTCAACCTCAAGGGAGAGGTAATCGATGAACGCAAGTTGCAGAAGGGCGCGCTGGAGAACAACCCACCAACATTTCCCTAACTAGGTGCCATGAGCTGGTATGAATACGATCACGAATACGAGAGCCGCGCAGACAGCAATGCGCGCGTGGAGAAGAAGTTGGCCAAATTAAGGAAAGAGGGCCGGCGGCTGGAACCCACGCTGCCCACGGCCAAGCGGGATCTTAGCGCGACGTTCTGGGGCAGGGCCTGGAATTTGAACTTGATGGCTTACAGCGACTACGAAAGCCGCATGCCACGGGGGCGGACGTATTTCCGCAACGGCAGTGTGCTGGGACTGGCGATTACGGAGGGTGAAGTCTCCAGTCTGGTGCGGGGCAAGGATTTGTATGAGGTGAACATCTCCATCAAACCGTTGGCGGCCAAGGCCTGGACTGCCTTGAAGCAACGGTGTCAGGGTAAAATCGCGGATGTGATGGATCTGTTGGCGGGCGAATTAAGTGACGATGTGATGCGCGAAGTCACGGACTTGGAGGGAGGATTATTCCCCACGAATCGGCAAATCAAACTCAGCTGTTCCTGTCCGGACTGGGCGGACATGTGCAAACATTGTGCCGCCACCTTGTATGCGGTGGGGGCCTTGCTGGATGACAATCCGCGGCATTTGTTTACCCTGCGGGGGGTGGATGCAGAGGAACTCATCGGCACCGTGGCCACCACCATCGATTCCCTAACCACTCCGGGGGGTCAGTCGGAGGACCGGACGGCGGCTCTGGGAGAGCAGGATCTGTCGGCGTTGTTTGGGGTTTCACTAACGGATGATGTTTTCCCTGACACGATTACTCAAACGCAGTCTGCTCCAGAGTCGCCCGCCACGAAGGCTGTGAAGCGCGCCAAAAAAGCGGATAATTCCGTTAATTAGGGGATTGCGTGGAGCATCCGCCTCTGGCAGGATTCGTCCAGTCTTCCCAAAAATCACATTATGCGCTGCTTTCCTTTCCCAACTTTGGTGCTCCTGAGCCTAGCGCCTCTAGGCGTCACCACCGCTCCGGCTGCGGTTCTCGCACGCTATGCTTTCCCGGGGCCCGTCCCCGCCCTCATGGTGACAACCGTGGATGCCAATGTCACTGCAAGTGATGTTACCTTTGCCGGCGGGGTGAGCACCCAGTTCACCACCATCCCCGATATCTTGGCCGTAAATGTCGCTGCCACTGCTCCAGCGACTGCCGTATCCACTGGCAGTTTCTTCGAAATTACCCTCGCTCCGACCTCTGGCAATGCGCTCGATCTCGCTTCGTTTACCTTCGATGCCGCCGCTGCCACAATCGGAGGTGGTTACGTTCTGCGCTCTAGTTTGGATGGCTATACAACGAATCTGGCGGCGGCTCCGATCAGCACCATTTACCCCGCTTTCTCTCCTTACAACGTCAGTTTGGCGGACCCGAGTTTTCAAGGAGTTTCCGGGCCAGTGAGCTTCCGGGTGTATACCTATACCCCAGGAAGCAATCCTGCGGCCGGATACGACAATGTGACCATCAATGGAGTTGTCATTCCGGTGCCGGAACCAACCGCTGGCGTCATGCTCCTGCTGGCCGGGGGATTCCTCGCGCGCCGTCGGCGTAATTAATTAGCTTCCCAGAGACACGGTCGCAAAGATCACTCCACTGCCAGCGAGACGCAGACCAGTTCCTTGTCGTTGCGGGCAAAGACGCATTTGTTGGCAAAGGCGGGATGACTCCACACGACCGTCCGGCCCATGGAAGGAGTATCTGCGCTGAGGATCTTAGCCCGGGCAGCTTCTTGGTAGCCTGTGGGTTTGAGGTCCGCCAGAATCAACTCTCCGCTATCGTTAAAGATCACCCACTGCTGCGGCGTGTGGGCCATGAAGAAGGTGCCAGAGCCAGATTTCTTTTTACTCATGATGTCCAGATTCGACCACATGCGCTCGCCCGTCGTCAGCTTTACACAACGGAGTTCACCGTCCATATCACAGCCATAGAAATAATCGCCCACCACCACTGGGGTCCCATTTTTCGGAGACATGGAATTCGACGGCACGCCATCCCAGGCCACGGTTGCCTTGCCATCCCCTGGTTTTACTAACATGGATTTCTTCATCATCGCACCGATGAAAATTCCCTCGTTTGTGACCCGGGGAGCCATGATGGACATGCCGTAAGCTGCTGCGAACGCCTGCGTCCAGCGGATCTTTCCCGTGGCGGGATCCAGTCCGTTCAAGGCTTCGGAGTGCCAGATTACCAACTCCTCTTTGCCCTCGCGCTTCGTCATTACCGGCGGAGCGTAACCGATGTCCTTCGTCTCCAAAGCGCGCCATTTTTCCTTCCCTGACTTTGCCTCCAGCGCCACCACCGCACTGCCAGATCCACCTGCCAGCGTGTAGAGCAGGCCTCCGTGCACCAATGGCGTGGCCGCATATCCCCAGATGGGCGAATCACATTTATACTCTTGCTTGAGTTCCTTCTCCCACGCGGGCTTGCCGTCACTAACCGCCAAGGCCGACAAGTGACCTTCCGCTCCCAATGCATAGACCAAACCATCCGCCACGACCGGAGAGCAACGCGGACCATTCGGGAAACTCAGATTGATCGGGCAGTCATACGCATGCACCCACAGTTGGCGTCCCGTTTTCTCATCCAAGCAGACGACGCGCTCCTTGCCCGTCAGAGCAGTGCGTCCGCCGGGGTTTGCGTCCAACTTGCCCGTGGCAATTTGATAGTCCATGACGAAGACCTTCCCACCAGCCACGGCAGGACCTGAATACCCGTTGGCCACGGGTGCCCGCCAAACAATTTTCGGACCCTCTGCGGCAAATCTCGTGATCAAACCAGTGTCGTTCCAAGTAGAATCGCCACGTGCTCCCAACCACTGGGGCCAATCCTCAGCAGTTAGTGTGGCCGGGGCACAGACGAGTAGAGTGAGCGTTAGAAGAGTTTTCATCCCGCTTATTCAAGCCGGGGAAATGCCATCGTCAATCAGGTGGACGCGTAAGTTGGCGATCCCATTTCTATGTCCCCACGGGTCAGTCGTCGGTAGCGCTCAAAAAAGCCGCAGAATTTCTGTAAAGAAATCGGCTGCAAGCCCGTCTCAATGAAGGTAAGTCAGCAAAACTAAATCTCATGAAACTCACCGCCCTCATCCTGCTCGCAAGCTTGGCGCTGCCAGCGCTCCCCAGCCTCGCTCAAGCCCCACGTTCCCAGCCGCCCACTGCGCTGCAGGCCATTGAGTTGGCGCGCACCCAGACTGGGAAAAGCATCGTCAAACTCGTGCGCCTCTCCGGCAGCAACGGCAATCCAGATCCCCGCGGATGGAGCATGGTCTTCCACGATCCTGCTTCCAGCACGAACCTCTCCAAGCTCAATCCAGGCGAGGCTCCGGAACCGGCGGATGATAAATACGGCAGCGGCACAGCTCCGGTCTATTTCAACGCGAGTCGCGTGAGTGTGGATAGTCCCGCCGCGTTCTTAGCGGCTAATAAAGAAGCCGCTGAGGCGAAGATTGGCTTTGATCGGATTACCTTCGAATTGCGTGGTCAGGAGTTCACCGGCATGCCGGTGTGGACGCTGCGGTTGCTCAACGACGAAGAGGAAATCGTCGGCATCGTCAGCCTTTCCGCCGAAACCGGGAAAACACTCCGCACCGTCTGGCTGCGTCGCGATGGTCGTCGCGAGGAGCCTCGCATCATCGACAGCGCGATCTCCGGCGGTGGGACCGAAAGCACCAGTGAATCCAAAGAAAAGGAATCGCGCGCGCTTCCACCGATCCAAAACATCGAGCCCCCGCCAGCAGACCCCACGCCACCTGAAGTGGAAGCCCCGAGGCAATAATTCGGGCTATTTCTGGGGGATGCGGTTCAGTGTGTAGTAAGCAGCGTCGTGCTCCAGCGTCGCCCCGGCAGCGGACTTTACACTCGGGAGATGAAGTTCGTGGACGTAGAGCGGCCGCAGGCCTTGGATTTGCAGTCGCACCCGCAGGCCATCTCCATTCACGGTCGCATGATTGATCGGTAAATTTTTCACATCAATCTCAGCACTCCCGTAAGCGGACGAGTAGAGGTAGGTGTAGCTTTGCATCGAGTAGGCAGTCACATCTTGTGCTGTCATCGGATCGACCGGAGTGGTGAACACGAGTTCAAAGCCATCCGCTTGCGCACGCATTTCGCGGATCGCAAAGGGCACCGTGCCGTTCCACTGGACCCGCTGCAGGCCGTATGCTTTGGTGCCCAGCGATGACCAACCGCGGCTCGTCATCCCTGCAAACAAGCTGCCATCCGGGGCGAAACTAAGTCGCACGATGCCTGACGCGAAGCCGCTGAGGAAAGGAAACGCCGCGCCTTGGTATTCGCCATTCACCTTTTCCAGAAAGACGCGGCTAACTTTGGCGTCGGTGAATTCCGCCACCATGAACTGCCCGTCGAAGGGGCCAAATTGGCCACCTGCCGGGCACGCTGCTAGATCTGTGCCGCTGCGCCCCATCTTGTTATAAGGCAACCACACCGCCGGCGGTCTCATTTCTGGCAGGGCTTGGACCGCTTGGGGATACGGCAGTTTGTCCGGCACCTTGGCGGAAAGTTTCACGGGGGAGTTCGGTAATGTTTGCGAAGCGATTCCTTCCGGATTCAGGAAAAAGGCCCCGCGGCGTAAGTGATAGATCGGGGTGGCCGGCACCCAGTTGCCTTGCTGATCCACGCAGAACATATCGCCCGACAGATTAGCTCCCAAGCCGCAAGGCGAGCGCAGGCCCGCGGCCATCGGGGTGAAATTTCCATCCGCGGCTATCGTTCCCGCCCAGCCCCGCCAAGGCGCTTGGTTGTCCGCGCGGTCCCCCAAATCAACATTTAGTGAAACCCAGAGCTTGCCCTGGCCATCCCGCCGTGGGCCGTAGGCATAGCCATGATAGGAACCCGAAACATTCCAGCCGCGTCCGGCCGTGAGGTAATCATCGGCCACGCCATCGCCATTCGTATCCTGCAAGCGAGTCACCTCCGTGCGCTGGGTTACCAGCAGACCGTTGCCGTCCCGCAACAGGCCCAATGGTTCATGCAGGCCGGACGCGAAGAGTTTGTAACTGACTTTGTCGGCCGGTCGGGTGAGTAATCCATCCAGCAACCATACCTCGCCTTTATGAATCGCCACCGCCAGCTTCCCATCCGCCATCCAATCCATTCCGCTAATCTCCAAGGGGATACCGCTGCCGGGTTTCCAGTTAGGATCCCGTGAAGTGGCGGGCGCATCGGCCGTTAGAATGTCGCTGATTTTGTAAGACGACTCTGCCCGGACCCAGCACGTCAGGCAAAGCATGCCCAGGAGCATAATTTTCATTTCCATGAGTAAGTGAAGGTGCGGTGGCCCGGTGCGCTGGTTGGTTCCTCAGTGACCGTGACGTTCGTGGGATGCTGGATCGCAGGCTGGATCGGGGCCGTGGCATCCCAAGTAATGCTTCGGCGCAAGCCCTGCGTGAGGCCCTCGAATCGTTCTTCGAGGCTGACTCCGCCGACGGAGAGGAGAAACGTCGGCCCGCCCGCAGCATCAAGCCGATAACCGTTGCAAAGGATCATGGGTGCATCCTTGTCGGGCTCTGGCCAGCGCACCACCGCACTTCCCAGGGGCTTCTCAAACGGGGCGAAGCGTGAAAACCAGGTGTTATAAGCATCAAAAAACTTCCCCTGCCAAGCCAGCGCAGGCCGCCCCAGCTTGCCATCGTAAGCCAAGTGGGTGCCGCTGGGAAACCCCACGAGAATCGCGTGCGTGCCCACGTCCGCGAGGAACGTGCGTTGCACAATCGGGCGATCCTGCGGAGTCAATTCGAACTCGCCATGGGTGTTGGCGGGGAAGCCTTCTGGTTCGCCATTGGCGCTCTTGGCAAAAGCGTAAATGGACGCAATCTGACGGTCCGTGTCTCCTTGGAGTATGGTGGTGTTAGCCGCTTTTCCCTCAGGCCAGAAGGATGGCATCAACGTCCCGGGCCGATAGCCCGCAGGGTGCACCAGATAGTCGCGCAGCCAACCTGGCTGCAACCGCTGGCCCAGATTACTGATGTCCAGTGCCTGAATTCCCAAGGCGGGCCGTTCACCCCAACGATGGCACGTGATGCAGCCCAATCCGCCTAACGTGCCCACTAACTTCCGTCCCGCCGTATCATCGCCCCCGGGCAGTGGCACTTCGGGGACGGTGTCAGCTGCTGCTAGCAAGGCCGCCAACTCTTTGGCGGATGCACTATGGATGGGCATTTTGGTTTGCAAATACGGGCGCACGCGGGCTTCACCCGTGAGCACTTTCACCAGCCACTCCGGTTGCAGTTTGCGCCCCACCGCAGTGAGGGGCGGGGGGAAACGTCCCGTGTCTCCCAGGTTGTGATCTCCCTGGAAATACGCCTTGCGAGCGGCATCGGGTCCGCCCAGTCCATCGCGCTCATGGCAGGCCATGCAGTTGAGCGATTGCAGGGTAAGGGTGGCCTTTGCCTTTGGCGTGAGTGGGGCGTTCTGCTCGTTCAGGAACTGCGCCAACGCCAGTCGCTGCAGTTTGGAAAGCCCATACTGGGGGACGGTGGAGGCAGGTTGATCCGCGAGACAGCCCGCATTAAGATGGGTCATGGCTACTAGATTTGTAGTGGCCGTTTCTTTTGGTAAATCATGGCATGCCGCACAACGTTGTTCGCTTACAATTTTCTGACCTCGCGCCACCGAGTCGGGGTGAGCCACGAAGGACGGCAGCGTTTCTGCGGTGCCATCGCTGCCTTTGAAATTCAGGAGATAACCAGCGATGTCCGAGGCGGCCTCATCGGTGAGTTTGAGATGGGGCATGCGACCATCGGAGCGAACTTCCAAGGGAGCCTGGAGAAATTTCACGAGCGATGGCAGGGTGTATTTTTTCTCCAACATCGGCAGTGCTGCCGAACTATAACTCAATGCCGCAGGATCCGGCCGACCGTCTGGTGGCTGGAAATCCAAGGCGGGGGCATGACAGGCGACACAGCCCTGCGTATGGAACAGGCCTGCACCCCGGTCGGTGTTGATGTGTCGCAAAGGAACGCTCTTGGCTGCCGCAGGGGCCTTCAGTGAGGCCAGATAGTGCAGCACGGCCTCGCGCGCAGCAGCATCTGCCAACGCTGCAAAATGGGGCATCGAGGATCCACTGCGCGCTTCCGCAGGATTGGCCAGAAATTGCTCCACCCAAGTTGCGCGGGCTCGCTGGGTGATGCCTGCTAATCCTGGGCCACGACGCGGTGGTAATCCGGTTGCCCCACCATGACAGTTCGCGCAGCCGAGTTCGTTGAAGAGTAAGCGACCGCCGTCCGCGCTCGGCTGAGTCGCATGGAATCGCTCGAATCCAGGCACGAAAGGCTCTGCTGCCGACGTGGCTGCGCTGAGCAGGAATCCGAGTGCTGCCAGGCAGCGCATCATGCGTTTACCTCCGTCAGTAATTTTTCGATGTGAAGCAGCGACTTCTTTAATGCCTCCGTGATCGCCCCGGCCGTGGGTAGAATGGGGATCCCGCGTGGCGTAGGGTGCATGAAAATCTCCGCCCAGCCTCGGAACGAAACGTCGCGCAGGGCTTGGAGAATGGAGCGATAATCCAGCGTGCCAAACCCAGGCAACTGCTGCAATTCAATGTCCTTCGCCACCTGTTGTTTGCTGCCAATCCCGTGCTCTTGGAAGTAAAAGAACGGTAAATTCTGTGCACCCAAATCACGGATTAATTTTGGAATTTCCGCCACGTGCTCCACCAAATGATGCGGTGCAAAGGCCACGCCCAAGGCTGGATGACGATTCAATTCCGCCCAACTGCGCAGCGAATCCGGCGTGCTGAGCAGTGAATCTGCATGGTTCTCAATCGCAATGGTGATACCTTGTTCGGCCGCGGCATCGGCATGAGGTTTCATTTGTTCCAGGAAGGCCTTGATGCCAGCCTTGGCTTCGGCTCCACGGACGTTCTTAGGGCCCTTGGCACCAGTCACAAACATATTCCCTCCGAGTCGTTTCAGCGCCGGCATTTCTTTCTGCAATGCGAACGGCCCCAGCGGATATTGCGTGAAGCAAATCAGCGGAGCCTCGTGCTTTTTGCAAAGCGCAGCGGTCGCTCCCAGGCCCAGCGCTTCCGCCTCCTCACGTTGCGTGCCGTGCGGCTTGCACCAGAGATCCAGACCGCCCCAACCGAGCGCCTTCAGCTCCGGTAAAATAGTTTCCAGCTTCAGATCCCCAAACAGCGCTGAGGCCAGCAGATACTTGAGTTGCAACTTCGGGGGCGCAGCGTGAACCACGGGAGCCAGCGCGGAGCCGGCCAAACATTGCAGGAAGTGACGTCGAGTGTTCATAGCGGATGGTGGGGAGTTATTTGCCACAACTGGCTTCCAGCATTTTAATCCACGGGCCCACGAAATGGCCGCTGTCATGATAGGTGCGGCCACTCACCATGTTCCGATCAATCACGCAGGGTTCATTGACATAAATGCCGCCGCAGACTTCCAGATCGAATTTACACTTCGCCACCGTGGCCATGCGCAGGCCCTGCACGATCCCGGCTCGGGCGGGGATTTCCACGCCGTGGCAAACGCTGGCCATGGGCTTCTGGTGCTCCCAGAACCAGCGCGTGAGGCGCAGTAAATCTTCGTCCTCGCGAATATATTCAGGCGCGCGGCCACCGCTGAAGAAAATGCCCGCATACTCTTCCGGCTGGATGTCCTTAAATGCGATCTCGGCATCGATGCTGTAGCCTTCCCACTCCTTTGTGATCGTCCAGCCGGGCTTCACCTCGTGCATCACCATTTGGTATTTGCGACGCTCCGGAGCCGCCACCACTGGCTGGAACCCGGCTTCGATCAGGCGATAGTAAGGATACAGGGTGTCCACCGTTTCGGCGGCATCTCCGATGATAACAAGAACTTTGGGCGGGTGCATAAGGGAAATTTCGGGGGCTGGTAAAGTCACATGATACTTGTTTTGCATCGTCTGTCATTGCGGGTATGATGCAGCAAAACTCAGGTTTTTCGTCATTCGCCAATTTTATCCATGAAACCCCGTAAGCGTCGTTCTACCTCCCGTGTTCCCCGGGTTGCCCTGCTGGTGGAAACGACGCGAACCTATACCCGTGAATTGTTGGCGGGAGTGCGGCGGTATGTGGCCGCGCATGGTCCATGGTCCATGGTCCACGTTTTTGGAGCTACGTGCCTTGGATTCCTCCCCTCCGGCCTGGCTGCGTAATTGGGATGGCGACGGAATTCTGACGCGGACCTTCACTCAAGAAATGGCTGATCTGATCGATGCCAGTGGGTTGCCGGCGGTCGAATTACGCGCTACTGGCTTGGGCGGATCCCGACCGTTTGTCGGCATGGACAATGCCCACATCGGGAGCGCGGTGGCGGAACATTTCTATGAACGCGGCTACCGGCAATTCGCCACCTATAGTTTACAGACAGAGCAATTCTTTGTCGATCGAGTGCGGAATTTTGTCACTGCCGTGCAAGGCTACGGCTGTCGTTGTTATGAGCTGCCCGAGACGAACTCGGACAGTGTTTCCGATTGGGAACAGAGTCAGGCACGGTTGATCACGTGGTTGGCTCAGCTACCGAAACCGATCGGAATCTTCGCAGCCAACGATCAACTGGGCGTGCACCTCCTGGCGGCCTGCCAGCGGGCGGGCGTAGCCGTGCCGGAGGAAGTAGCCGTGGTGGGTGCGGAGAATGAAGAAACCCTCTGCAGCTTCGCCACCCCGCCTCTCACGAGCGTTTGTTTCGACGGGCAGACCGTGGGCTATCAGGCGGCGGAATTGCTGGATCGACTCATGCTAGGGAAGTCGCCCCGTCGTCGGGAAATTCTCGTGCCCCCCAAGGGAATCATGGTGCGAGCCTCTTCCGATGAGTTGGTCATCAATGACCCCTTGGTCGCCCAAGCGGCCCGTTTAATTCGGGAGAACGTTCTCACCGGAATCAACGTCGATGATCTCTGCCGCAAGCTCAACGCCTCCCGCAGCACGCTGGACCGCCGCATGAGAGCCGCCGTGAATCGTTCGCCCAAGGAGGAAATCACGCGACTCCGTTTTCGCGAAGTTCAACGACTGCTGCGGGAAACGGATCTCACCATCGACCTCATAGCCGAACAAACCGGTTTCGCCCACAGCCAGTATCTCCAAGCTGCCTATAAACAAACCTTCGGCCAAACTCCAGGCGCCTACCGTCGTGGACGCGCAGCAATAACATCCTAACTGTAGAGGGGGCGCCCTCGTCCCCAGGAATACCTCCTTGTTGAGTGATTCCAAGTTGCGTTCAAGATGAGGTGATCCCGGAGGGATCTCAGAAATTAGCCGGGGGTTGAGCGATAGCGATACCCCCGGATAGAGGCCCAAAAGAATCGTATCCCGGCAGGGATGCCAGATCAGCAATATGAGAGGAAATGGCTTGGCACGATCCTATTTTGGCATCCCTGCCGGGATGCGGTCATTTCGTTGGGATACCGGGGGTATCGCTATCGCTCAACCCCCGGCTAATTTCTGTCAAGCCTCCGGCTTGCATCTGATAAGATATCATCTTGAATGCAACTTAGAATGAGCGGAAGCGCTCCCACGTCTCTTGCCACCGCGATAAATCGCGCTACGGCAGCGCCCGCAGATAGAAGTTAGCCAACTCGATGGGAGCGCTGGGAGCTGCGAATTCCAAACTCCAAGGAGCTTCCGGGTCGAGGGATCCAGTTTCATTGGTCATTTCCCCCACCTTCACATGAGAACTGCCGTGCTCCCTGGAAACCGTTAGTCGATGCCATCCCATGCGTTTTTCCGGCTTCGCGAGGCTTGCGAACAGATCCACCGTGATCGTATGACCTTTGGGGTCTTTGATCTGGAGGCTGGGGGCTGCGGCATTATTGGTTTCCCGCCAGTCCATGGTGAGGACGAAGGCTGTTGGAGTGAGGTCCACGGAGATAATATCTTCTGCGGTGGGTTTTTCTGGCCGCCGGAGGCTCCAACCGCCTGCGCGCCAGCCAGTCTCCTTGTCCTTGGCTGACTTCCATCCACGCAGGTCCACCCCAGTAAATAATGACTTCCAGTTCTGATCTTCCGGAGCCGTTTGGTCTGCGGTGGCTCCACTAGGTGGCAGTTCTTTGAGGCGCAGATTTTTCCATTCCGTCGGGCTGCCCTCGCTTTCCAACCCCAAGTATCCTTTGCGCCACACGCAGTCGTCGCCCCCGGAGACTTCCTTACCATTCACGGAGAGGCGGAGTTTCCCCGCATTGGCCTCGATGCGATAATGATTCCATTCAGGGGCGGAGTGGCTGCGCTCCTCGATAGGGAAGCACCGCATCCCATTGCCCTTGTGAATCGGCTTCATGGTCGAGCCATGGATGGGAAACACATCGCCATGGGTCGTGAACCATTCGTTATTACCTTTGGCCACGTCCGCATAACCGTTGTCCAGCACCTGGACTTCGATGGCCCGCAGGAACGGCACCCCGGGAGCCGCCACGGGCGATCCCCACACGAAGATCCCGGCATTACCGCCCTTTTTCAGATGACGCCAATCCACCTCGAAGATGAAATTTTCCACCTGCCGCGTCATGCGCAATGCTCCGGTCGGCTCACCCGTGCAGGTAATGATCCCATTGGCCACCGCCCAAGTTTCCGGGGCGCAATTCACATTCACCCAGCCCGTCAGGTCCTTACCATTAAAGAGATCCACGAAACCTTCCTCCTCGGCTGCGGCCGCTGCGGCGGGCAGCGCAGACATTGTCAGGGCGACACAAGCAAAATTAACTCGAAGGACTGATGCGGTAGGAAATTTCATAGACTGGTAGGATATTCGCTCGCGGTAGTGCCCGCAAGACAAACTCCATCCCGACTTCGCGCAGCCACTTTTTCCGCCGCCTCCCTCATCAGAGGGACTTGCCAGATCCCTCGAAACCACCTAAACACAGCCCATGCCGAAAATATTACGAATTCTCCTCTGGACCGCCATCTCCGTGCTGGGTGCGGGCGCCGTGGCCGTTAGTGCTTTGCAACGCAATGAACCGCTCAACGCGCTATGGTTGGTCATTGCTGGCGTGTGCACGTTTGCCGTCTCGTATCGTTTTTACAGCGCATGGCTCATGGCCAAGGTGCTGACGCTGGATGATCAACGCGCCACCCCTGCGCTCACCAAAGCGGACGGCAAGGACTTCGTGCCGACGCACAAGTGGGTGGCATTTGGCCACCACTTTGCGGCCATTGCCGGCCCAGGACCGCTGGTGGGACCAGTGCTGGCGGCTCAATTCGGTTACCTTCCGGGCACCTTGTGGATTCTGATTGGGGCTACCTTGGGTGGTGGCGTGCATGATGCCGTCGTGCTCTTCGCCTCCATGCGGCGGGATGGGAAATCGCTTGGGCAAATGCTCAAGGAAGAATTGAATCCGGTGATCGGGTTGATCGCCATGGTTTGTCTGCTGGGCATTATGACGATCCTGTTGGCGGTGTTGGGTTTGGTGGTTGTAAAGGCCTTATCCGAGAGCCCGTGGGGCTTGTTTACCATCGCCATGACGATGCCGTTGGCCATGATCATGGGTATAGCGCTGAAGACTGGTAAATTCGGCGTTGGCCCAGTCTCGGCGTTCGGGGTCATCGGATTGCTGGTCTGCGTGTGGGGTGGGAGCATGCTACCAGAAGGCGTGCGTCATGCACTCACATGGGACTCGCCCAGCCTCGCTTGGGCGATCATGATTTACGGCTTTGCCGCTTCGGTGCTGCCCGTTTGGCTGCTGTTGGCCCCGCGGGACTATCTCAGCACGTTTATGAAACTGGGCACAGTGGCCATTCTGGGCATCTTCATTGTCTTCATCAATCCTCCGCTCCGCATGCCTGCGTTGACCCAATTTATTCATGGCGGTGGCTGGGTGGTGCCGGGACCGGTATTTCCCTTTGTGTGCATTACAATTGCCTGTGGAGCCATCTCAGGGTTCCATTCGCTGATCTCCAGCGGCACCACGCCGAAGTTACTGAAAGGCGAACGCGACATCCGCCTCGTGGGCTATGGCAGTATGGTCACGGAAATGCTGGTTGCGCTGATGGCGATCATTGCGGCGTGCGCCTTGGAACCAGGACAATATTTTGCTATCAACACACCGATCGATCCCACCGATGCCGCCAGCATTCCGGCTGCGATTGCGAAGATCAACAACGCTGGATTTGCTGTCACGGCCGAAGAAATGAAGACGCTTGCCACCGATCTGGGGGAGATCAACATGATCGGCAAGACCGGTGGCGCACCAACATTTGCCGTCGGTATGGCCCACATGTTCGCCAAGGTCATTCCCACGAAGTCCGCCCTCGCGCTGTGGTATCATTTCGCGATCATGTTCGAGGCGTTGTTCATTCTGACCACGTTGGATGCCGGCACCCGCGTGGGGCGCTTCATCCTTCAGGACTTGCTAGGCTACATCAGTCCGAAATTACAGAACACCCAGTCCTGGGGCGCCAACGTGCTCGCGAGCGGCTTGCTCGTTAGTGCTTGGGGCTACTTCCTCTACCAAGGGGCGATCGATCCGGCGGGGATTGCCAAAAGTCTCTGGCCGTTGTTTGGCATAGCCAATCAATTGCTGGCGGTCATTGCCTTCGCGTTAGGAACGACCATCCTGATTAAAATGGGACGGGCGCGCTATTGCTGGACCACCTTGGTGCCGATGTGTTATCTGGTAGCCGTAACGTTCACCGCCGGTCTCATGAAAATTTTCTCCGCCAATGCCGCTGGCTTCCTGCCGGACATCGAGAAAACGAAACTAGCCCTGAGCACAGCAACGGATCCGAAGGTGATTTCCAAACTAAACGTCAGCCTCACGAACGCCTACGTGGACATCGGCGTGACCACCTTCTTCCTTTGCGGGGTGGCCATCATTGTGGGTGGATGTATCTACGAATGGACCCGCTTGCTCCGCGGGCGGAAGGTCATCGTCTTGCGAGAGTCGGTCTACGTCTCGATCATTGAGGTGTCGCGCTGATATGGAAATTTCCTCCGCTTGGCAAGCGCTGTTGCAGTCCGTTTCCCGGTCGTTCTATCTCAGCCTACGGTTTCTTCCTGCAGCGGTGCGGGGAGAATTATCGGTGGCTTACCTGCTGGCACGGGCCTCGGATAGCATTGCGGATTCAGCTTCTGTGGCTGCTTCCGGGCGCTTGGCGCTACTGGAGCAGTTCTCCGTCGCCATGACTGCACCAGCACCAGAGGGATTCTTCAGCAGCGTTGGCCGCTTGCAGGTGGATCACGCCGGGGAGCAAATTTTGCTGCAACGATTAGCCGAATGTTTTGCGCAATACGAGAAGGTGGATGCGCCAGCTCGGAGGTTGATCCAAGCCGTGCTCGGTCACATTCTGCACGGCCAGAAATTGGATCTGCAACGTTTCCCTGGCAGCCTGCAAACTCCCGCCGAATTGACAGAATACACCTATCTCGTGGCTGGTTGCGTGGGGGAATTCTGGACGGGAATGCTGGCGCTGCGGATCCCGAAGTGGGCGACACTTCCAAGCGACGAAATGCTGCGCCTGGGCCGGGAATACGGTCAGGGATTGCAACTGGTGAACATCCTGCGCGACCTCCCGGGCGATCTCGCAGACGGTCGCAGTTATCTGCCGGGCGAGAACGACTTGCTAGCGAAACGAAATTTCTGGGCGCAGCAGGCGCGCACTTGGCTGGCTAGTGGCGAAAGCTATGCCGCCCACCTCAATGGCTGGCGCTTGCGCTTCACTGCGGACCTCCCCTGGCGCTTGGGTCTCGCCACGTTGAATGCCCTGCCGCCCACGGAAATTGCCACCGTGAAGATTTCACGCAAGGCCGTGCGCAAACTCATGTTCACCAGCGCCTGGCGCGCCTTGTCCGGCCACTAAAAAGTGGTGCAGGTTTTGCCCCCACGGGCTGACGGGCAAGTTCAGGTGAAATGCAGTGGCGGATAACTCCATCGTCATCCCAGTCAATCCGGCAAATCCCCCCGATTGACAAGGTCCAGAGTAATGGCCCCCAGCGATTCGACCCCAATTTCCATCTTTTCCGCCTCTTGACTCCCTGCCACACCCGCATAGATTCCGGCCCTTCCCGCACAAGGCGCGGTCACGACCGCCTGCTCCTAACATTTCGCCAAGAGCCCCGCCTCCCCCGAGCCCTGCGCACGTTTTTTACCAAACATAAACCCCGTCACATCGACACCTAAAATCCAACATGGCATCTAAAACCAAACCCGCTAAGCCAGCCAAAGCCGCCGGCAAATCCACCAAATTCGTTTACACTTGGGGTGACGGCAAAGCTGACGGCAACGGCAGCATGAAAGCCCTCCTCGGTGGCAAAGGCGCCAACCTCGCTGAAATGAGCCGCATCGGCCTCCCAGTGCCTCCTGGATTCACCGCCACCACCGAAGTATGCACTTACTTCTACGCCAATAAGAAGACCTATCCAGCTGTGCTCCAAAGCCAAATGGAAGCTGGTGTGAAGAACATGGAAAAGATCATGGGCTGCAAATTTGGCGATACCAAAGGCATGCCCCTCCTCGTGGCCGTGCGCTCCGGTGCCCGTGATTCCATGCCTGGCATGATGGACACCATTTTGAATCTCGGCCTCAATGACGAGACCGTGAAGTCCCTGGCCGCCGCCACCAAGAACGAGCGTTTCGCTTGGGATTGCTACCGCCGCTTCATCCAAATGTATGGCGATGTCGTCCTCGGCGTGCAAAAGACCGAAGGTGAAGACCACGAGCCATTTGAAGTCGTGATCGAAGAATTCAAACACGCCAAGTATAGCGACAAGCACATCGTCGATTCCGATCTGACCGCTGAAGACCAAGCTGAATTGGTGAAGCGTTTCAAGGCCCTCGTGAAAAAGCGCACCGGTCACGTGTTCCCCACGGATCCTTGGGAGCAACTCCGTGGCGCTGCTGGCGCGGTGTTCGGCAGCTGGATGAACGATCGCGCGATCGTTTATCGTCGTAAATACAATATCCCAACCGAGTGGGGCACCGCCGTGAACGTGCAGGCCATGGTCTATGGCAACACGGGCGATGATTCCGGTTCCGGCGTGGCCTTCACGCGGAATCCTGCCAACGGTGTGAACGAGTTCTACGGTGAATTCCTGATCAATGCCCAAGGCGAAGACGTCGTCGCTGGCGTGCGCACCCCAGAGCCTGTTTCCAAGCTCAAGGCCGCCATGCCAAAGCCATTTGCCGAACTGATGAAAGTTCGCGCCACGTTGGAGAAACATTTCAAAGACGTGCAAGACGTCGAGTTCACCGTGCAACAAGGCAAACTCTTCATGTTGCAAACCCGTAACGGCAAACGCACCGCCGCTGCTGCTCTGAAGTTTGCCTCTGACATGGTCAAAGAAAAACTCATCGACTGGGAAACCGCCGTGCTGCGCAATCCAGCTGATCAGCTCGAGCAACTTCTGGCTCCTGACTTCGATCTCAACGAGATCAAGAAAGCCAAGATCCTCGCCACGGGCCTCCCAGCAGGTCCTGGTGCTGCTTCCGGCATCATCTACCTCAACGCTGACCGCGCTGCCGCCGCCGCCGAGAAAGGCCAAAACGTCCTCCTCGTCCGCAACGAAACTTCCCCTGAAGACCTCCGCGGCATGATCGCAGCGGTCGGCATTCTCACTGCCAAGGGCGGTGTGTCCAGCCACGCAGCGCTCGTCGCTCGTCAGATGGGTAAGGTTTGTATCTGTGGCGCCAGTGCCGTGGATATCGACTACGACAAGAAGACCGTGAAGATCGCAGGCCAAACCTTCCATGAAGGCAAAGACTTCCTCAGCATCGACGGCACCGCCGGCACGATCTATGGTGGTCAAGTCAAGACCGGCCCATCCTCCATCGTGATGGGTCTGCTCCATGGCGACAAAGCCGCGCAGAAGACGGAGAAATTTGCCGCCTTCAAGCAACTCATGGACTGGTGTTCCAAGGCCACCCGTATGGCCGTTCGCACCAACGCCGACAACCCAGAGCAAACCGAACAAGCCATCGCATTCGGAGCCCAAGGCATCGGCCTGACCCGCACGGAGCACATGTTCTTCGAAGGTGATCGCATTGATGCCGTTCGGGAAATGATTCTCGCTGAAAGCGTGGAAGCCCGCAAAGCCGCCCTGGCCAAGCTCCTCCCCTACCAGCGCGAAGATTTCACTGGCATCTTCAAAGCCCTCAAAGGCTTGCCAGCCACCATCCGTCTGCTCGACCCACCACTCCACGAATTCGTGCCGCATGAAGCCAAAGCGCAGGCCGATCTCGCCAAGAAAATGGGTGTCACCGCCGCCAAGGTTGCCCACCGCGTGGAACAACTCCACGAGTTCAACCCCATGCTCGGACACCGTGGATGCCGCTTAGGTATCGCCTACCCAGAGATCACCGAAATGCAGGCTCGCGCCATCTTCGAAGCCGCCGCTGATGTGGCCAAGAAGAAGATCAAGGTGAAGCCAGAAGTCATGATCCCGCTCGTCGGCTTCAAGAAAGAGTTCGACCTCCAGGCCGAAATCGTTCACCGCGTCGCCAAGGAAGTCATGAAGGAGAAGAAGGTCACCTTCGATTACCAAGTCGGAACCATGATTGAAGTCCCGCGTGGCGCCCTGACCGCTGATGAAATCGCGCAAAACGCCGAGTTCTTCAGCTTCGGCACCAACGACCTGACCCAGACCGCCCTCGGCATCAGCCGGGACGACATGGGCAGCTTCCTCATGCCTTACGTCGAGAACGAAGTGTTCAAGAAGAACCCCTTCGCCACCCTCGACACCGTGGGCGTCGGCCAACTCATGCAAACCGCCGTCACCAAAGGCCGCAGCGTCCGCCCAGACATCAAGCTCGGCATCTGCGGAGAACACGGTGGTGACCCAGACAGCGTTAAGTTCTGTCACAAGCTGGGCCTCGCCTACGTGAGCTGCTCCCCATACCGCGTGCCAGTAGCACGTCTGGCCGCAGCCCAAGCCGCCATCGAAGAGAAGCGCTCCGCTCCAGCAGCCAAGGCTGCTCCTGCGAAGAAGGCTAAGAAGAAGTAATTCATCAAAACCACACCTAAAGCCGCCGGGGAAACCCGGCGGCTTTCTATTATGATTCCAATCGCAAATTGCTCCCTTACTAGAGGGATTGCGGATAACACTGAAGTGCTGATCCCTGCGGAGTTGAGTTGGATTTCCGATCCGAGAGATTGGCTTTTCGCTGACGAATGGGAAGAAGCAGCAAAAGGGACTGCTGACCCGAAAAAAATCGACTCTGTCGAATTCGCAAAAATTGCTGAAGGCAGATGGAATTATTTGCGGCAACGCAAGGAATGCGCCTTGAGCTGGGAGGATGGTAAATCTCGATCACGTGAACACCCAAAAAGTGAGTATGGATTTGGAATCGCATTAAGAATGAGTGACGGACGCTGGAAACGAACGGTGGGATTTATTCATGTGCGGCGGCTTTGGAGTGGAAATTTTTGCCTTGAGTTTCTGGGAACTTTTGCACCACCAGGGATCAAACACATAGGTTTTACTCTGCTCACTTCGCTTGGCGGGCTAGCCGAAAAAAGCAAGGTAGGCGAGGTTTGGGGGGGAATGCACAGAAGACTCGAAGGGCTTTTACCAGAACTTCAAAACCAAACTGATGATCGCGAGCTTGGAAGATTGCTTAGTTCGCAAGGAATTCCCCCTGAAGGGATGGCAACTTCCTGGGGCGATACTCGACAGGTTTGTGTTCGGTCAACAGGAACTCAAGGCGATGAGTTCAGCTTTTGATGCCTGGCAAAATGACGTTGACCGGCAAACAGCAAAGCGTAATAATGAGACATGACAAAGAATCAGAAAATTAATCTAGCCAAAAGTCTAATGGCTATCGAACTCACTGCCACTCCCGTGACAGGATCGCGCACATCAATGCGGGCACAGTCTAGAGTAACTCCACAAAGGAAATCTGTGACTTTTACCGCAAGCCAGAAGCAGAAGCTTCGGACATTCTACAATAGTCCCTCTGTCGCCAAGCCGACTTAAGCTCCAGACGCCCTAGCACCCACATGGCCAGCGTTTTAGCGCGTGTCTCCGCCCTGCTCGATGAACTACCCTTCCCGGATGACAAAAAGCAAGTCCTCAAACTCGCCCGTAGCATTATGCTGCCTCTAAATCAATAGCAAGACCTGCTGGTTGCCAAGTAAAGTGGAGGTGTTATGTCTCCAGCGATGCACCCTTTACACGAAATCCGATTGCCAGCAGCGCCCTCCATATCTGGGGAAACGTTATTGGAGTGGGATCGTCTTTGGTGTCCGTTAGGCGGTAAAATTTTGATGGAGGGGTTCGGGTTTCATGATTCCAACCGAGGATTTCTTCAGGAACCTTCAGCTTACGCCAATAAAGAGTGCCGAACATTGCAGCAATGGATTAGCTGTCCTGCTGGCGCTTGGGTTCTTTGCGGTGCTCCGGGCACAGGCAAAACTGGTGCGATCCATCGCTGGTTGGAACTTGTAAAGAAAGCTGAGCCTGATACTGCCATCATTGCTTGGACGACTGGCATGTTTGGCGCGGCAGCAAATTTTGAATGCCTCTCCAGACAGCCAACCTTCATCGAAGCGCTCACTTCGCAACGAAACTTGATTCTGGTTATCGACGGGTTCGATCAATTTCGCACCGAGGGAGGGTTGCCATTTGAATCCCTGACAGCGTTCTTAACATCTATTCCTGACCGCTCGCGCCTGCGCCTTGTCATCGGTTGTAGATCTCGTGACTGGAACTCCACTCATGGGCAAGCATTAATAACCCTTTGGGGGAAGCCCGAAAATCCAAGAGTGCTAGAAATTTGCCAATTGCGGCGTTCCGAGGTGGTTTTGGCGACGGAGGCATTTGGCGGAATTTCATCGCAGAGTTTTCTCAATGAAGTCTTCGCCAAACGGCTTGAGGCTGCCGCTCAGTGGCCATTGCCCCTTGGCTCACTGATGAATCAGTTCTCCAATGAGGGAGGATTAACGGCGTCTGTGCGCGAAATGTTTTCGCGGACGATTGATCAGTTGCTAGCTGACGCTCGGGCGCGACTACCCGAAACAAACGCACTTCATCGAAGGCAACTCCGGCAATGCGCGAGCAGACTTGCCGCTTTGACTAATTTTGGTGGCTACTCCCGCATCGGGCGCAGCGAGACGTCCCTCAATTCATTAAAGCCCAGCGAATTCTGCGGTTCTTATGCGCTCGCTTCTGAGGTCACCACCGAAACGGGAGAATTTGTCCTTTCTGAGCCGATGTTGCACCAATTACTTGGGACTGCACTCTTCACAACTGTCGAACCGCCCTTAGTGCAGGAACCAGATCCGCCATTCGGCTTCACGCATCAGAACTACGCCGAATTTCTAGCAGCCGAGTATGTGGCCCACTTGAACATTGATCAATTGCGCAGTCTGCTAGCAATTCGAGGACTTGGAGGAGAAACAGTGCCGGGCCCACTCGTGGAGACGACCAGTTGGTTGGCAGTTATGCGACCTGATTGGTTTGCATATCTCGTTTCCTCCATGCCCGAAATTCTGGTGCGGGCGGATGGAGCACAGTATTCAAATGAGCAGAAACTTCGCTTAGTGCAGGCGCTGTTAGAAAGGGCCCACAGTTGGAACGCCTCGGTATTTGAAGATTTAAAGTTACTGACTCCTGCGTTCAATTTTAGCGGATTGGCCGAGATACTAGAACCCGTCATCGTCGATGCCTGCGCCACAAATTTCCCTCGTAGGCTGGCTATGGAAATAGCTGAACGATGCAAGTTAAGCGCATTGGAAGAAGCTTTATGGCAAGTGCTGGAGCGAGACAATGAAGACGAGAATCTTCGCTATTGGGCCACTCGTGCACTGCTGAGAATTTTAATGGAAGCTAGCCTTGGAGAAAAAAGCATTCAGCGGTTGAATCGAGCAATGCGAGGAGAGATGGGCCCAGATGCAAATGACGAACTCAAAGGCGCAGCCCTTAGGTGTCTTGTCCCGCGAGTGCTGAAACCAAGGGAGGTCGCTCAGTTTCTTACAATTTGTCAAAACGGATCTTATTACGGAAATTACTCTGCATTCCTAAATCGGGTGCTGCCAGCAATTCTTACAGAAGATGACTTGGAGGCGTTCTTGGGGCTTGGGGCAATTACCCCATCCCTGTTTCATGTCCAGTTTACGTCCAACATTTTGGCAACTGCTGTGCTAAAACTTTTCAGCAAAGTCACCTCGCCAACCCAGGGGATGAAACAGGGGTTCATAGGATGGGTTCAGCGCTGTGTGAAAAATCATACGATGCTCCCTTTGTCCGAGAGACATTCATTCGATTCAGAACTAGCAGAATCGTTGTCGGATGACATCCCGATAACAAAACGATTCGAGTGGTTGACGATGTTCGTGAAAGAAAAAATGCCGTCCAAGGATTCAGACTGGGCGGTCATCCATGCCCTGGGATTCCCTCATCCACCGTTGGATCTAACCCTAAATGCATTAAACGAAGCAGAGCCTGCGTTGCGTCCATTTTGGGCTGAGATCGTTCGGTTCTCGCTGGGTCCGGACCAGAGGATTGCCCATCTTGATGCGCTGCTTGCGGCTTATGAGCGCCATGAAGAACTACGAACCGCATTGCTGCCATGTAAGAAGGGCAAGAACATCCACCAAACATACAACGAAATAGCACACAAGGCAGCCAAGGAGAACGAACGCCATCTACGACAACGAAAGAAGTCGGAGAAGGAACTACTTTCACGGCGGCAATTGCTAGACGTGTATATTGGCCAATGGAAGACCGACGGAACAGAACTTTCGTGGATAAATTTGTGGCAGATATGTGGTTTAGACGAAGCCGGGGTTTCGTTCGACTGGAGTGGCGAAATGTTGACGGACTGGAAAGGGTGGAAATCTTTAACCGTAGATGAGCAATCCCATGTGAGAGGCTGCGCCAAAGCGTTCCTGATGCTTCGGGACGACCCTCATCGCAACGCCTCAGAATGGAAGGCGACAAAATGGACTGATGCAGCTAGGTATGCCGTTGGGTTACTTTCCGATGAACTTGGAGTGGATCATCAGTTGGCGCAGACTGTTGGGCAGAAGTGGGTGATCGCATGGTCCCACCATCATTGTGACAACACCGGGGCGAACCGAAAAATCGCCAGCGTTTTTTATAAGCTACACCCAGAGACGGTTATTAGACTCATGCGCTCCAATTTCCAAAAGGAGAACGAGGCGAACAACCATTGTCAGAGTGTTCGTCTGCTAGCGGATTGCTGGGGTAACGCGTTAAGCGCTGAGCTCACAGACTGGCTGAGTGCAGACAACATTCAACCAACCACATTTCGCACAGGAGTTCAGTTTCTCTCATCAAAAGCCCCGGACAGCGCCATAAGCCTTTTATCTGGGCGCTTAGACCGGATGGCTTCCGAGGGTAAGGAAACCGAAGACCCGCTGCGTGAGGTAATAATCCTCTGCTCACTTCTTTTTTCGAATGGAGAGCTCTTTGAACAAGCGATTACGCTCTTGAGTGACGCCACCAATGCTAGACGCATTCTTTGCTTAGCTCATGGAGACGTGGGAGATGGCGCGCATGGCTTGCCTTCAACGCTGACGGCATTAACGAATGAGCAATTGGGTCGTCTCACGGTGTTAGTTGCCCATGCCTTTCCTGAAGATGAGCGTGCCCACAATGCCGCAGGAGATGAAATCGATGAGCCGGGGGAACAGGAGATTGACGATGAGGAGGCAGCAGGCCTTGCGTTGGAGAAGAAGTCCGGTCAGACCGGGAGAACCACAACATCCAGCATGCTCATGCATCGCATCTCCACTAGCATCATTGCGCACTTTGCCTCTGTCGCTACCTCTAAAGAAATCGATGCATTGCGTCCACAGATGCCAGCAGGCAGACGGACGGAGTTGGCATTCAGGCGCAGCAGTGCTCAGCGTCAAGCAGCGCAAATCGCTTGGGAACCGCTTACACCTGTGCAGTTATTGAAGCTGGTTCAGATGCCGCACGCGTGCTTCGTGCGGACCAATGATGATTTGCTAGAATTCATTTTGCTGCGCCTTCAAGCATTTGCAGACCAACCTTGGGACATCTCTGTGCAACCTCTGTGGAATGAAGATGACGGCAAGCCGACAACAGCAAAAAATGAAGAAGCTCTATCGAATACACTCAAGCGGTGGCTGGACAAAGATTGGCAACTCGTGGTGAACCGTGAAGTCCAACCTATCGAGACCATGCCGAATCGATTAGACCTGAAAATCGACATTCCCGGCCAGCCTGCATTATGCGTCATTATTGAGGTAAAAAAGGCTGGAAACGCCGAGGTCTTAACCTCCCTGCAAACGCAGTTGATTGACCGATATCTTATCGCAGGGCGTCAAACTCATGGCGTCTATCTGGTGGCCTACTTTGGTGACAAGGGCAGCCCATTCCGGGGAAAATCAATTGAAGAGGTAAGGCAGGAACTCCAGCATATTCGTGATAGCGCCACCCTGCCACCTGACGTTCGGGTCAGCACCCTCTTGATGGATTTTAGACACCTTAAGGTTGTTCAGAGAGCACTTAGGAAGCCAAAGCGAAAGCAGCGGTAGGCCAGCTCATGCAGCTGCCGTCACTAAGGACGCAGCCACCACATGCCCGCAGCTCCAGAACCCTTCCTCCACAAGAAGGAAACTACCATGATCTGCTGGCCTACCGGAAGGCAGAGTTGGTCTATGACCTCACCTACCGCTTCACCCAGAAGCACCTTCAGAAAGGCGACCGCACCGTTGACCAAATGATCCAAGCCGCCCGTTCGGGAAAGCAAAACATCGCAGAAGGCTCCAAGGCTGGCGTCAGCTCCGCTGAAATGGAGTTGAAGCTGATGAACGTTGCCAGAGCCAGCCTTGAGGAACTGCTCATCGATTTCAAAGACTACATCCGCGTGCGAGATCACCAGCTCTGGGTTAAGAATTCCAAGGAAGCGCTGTTTGTCAGGAAACTCGGCTCCAACAAAGACCTGACATTCGAACACGTCCGTGAAGTTTTCGAAACTCGTCCACCAGAAGTCATCGCGAACTTGAGGGTGTGCTTCAGATAGGCCCGATTACGTTACTTGAAGATTGGGGCAAAAGTCGTATCCACGGAACCATCTGGATTGAGGCGGACGATGCTGGTGCGGGTTTGCCCGCCGAAGGTGCTGAAAGTGCCACCACCCAAGACTTGCCCGTTGCCGACTGGCAGGATGGCCTTCACCTCGGTGCCAGAGTTGTTTCCCGTGCCGGTTTGGTAGGAGGGATCGACGGCACCCGTGGTCGTGCTGAGGCGGGCGATACCCCGATGCGCGGTGGCTGAAGCACCAAAATCACCCCCAATATAGAAGAGGTTGCTGACATCGTCTGGACGCGATAGATCCGGCCCAGCGAGATCCCGGAAGGCCAGCGCCCCAGTGGAAACGTTGGTGCTGACACTACCAGTTAGGCTGATTTTGTGAATTTGAGTGGTCAGGGTTGGTCCGACGGCGGGATTGAACACTCCGTAGAATTGGGTGCCTGCTGCGTTGATGGACAACGCATCCGGGGTTCCTTGCGTGAAGGTGCTGACTACCGTTGCTGGAGCCAAGGTTTGGACGTTGAAGGAATACAATTTACTGCCGGCTGTAAAGTAAGCCACGTAGGCATTGCCACAAGTGAGATCACCCACGTTGACCAAACTCACGTTGCCATTGAGATCGGCAATTTGCACCTGATTCACGATGGCGGTGCTGCTGACATCGATGCGCACGAGATCATCGGTGCCAGTGGCAATATAGTAAAGCCCGCCGCGCATGAAGGCCAAATTGCCAGGCTTGCTGGTCGGGCTGTAAGTGAAGCTGCCCTGTAGGGAACCCAGGGCAAGGTGGCTGCCACTGTCCAGGCTATAGCGACCCAGTTTGAAGTTGCTGGCCGTTTCCTCGACGTAATAAAGGTAGCCGTTGGCCTGATCCCAAGCGATGGCGGACAGTCCGGCAAAGGCGGCTGCTGCGGTGGTCAGGGTGCTGCTCGTGCCAGTTTCGGGATTCACTTGGTAAATGTTCCGGTCCGTTCCGCCGGCCACGGCGTAGTAGGCGCCAGCATAGGATGCCGCATTCAAATGAAGGTCGGAGGTATCCAGCAACGCGAGGCCCGGGGTCGTCGCGGTGCTGGTGCCGCTGATGGCTCCGGTCGTGGGGTTCAAGGTCCGAATAATGGTTCGCGCAGCATCACGCGCCACGTAGAGCGGACGACCACTGCCAGCATCAGGTCCGAAGACGATGGACTCGCAATAATCAGCAGTGCCTGCGGTGGAGGCAATCTGGGTGTAGGTGCTCATGGTCGTGAGATTGAATTTCGCCATGATGCTATTGCCTCCAGCGATCGCGCTGAAATACATCATGCCCGAGTCGTCCACCGCCAGATCCCCCACGGAAGCAAAGGCCACGGTGTTGGCGGTGAGATCCCGCACCTTGGTTTGTTCAGTGCCGATCGTCGGACTAGTGGTGATGCGGATCAGATCGTCCGTGCCCGGCTCAATGAAGTAGAGATAGCCGCCCCACCAGGATAAGTTGGTGGGTTTGACGGTCGAGTTATAATTGTTGCCCGTGGTTAGGTTGTAAACGGCAGTATGGACATTGGTGGCAATCTGCCAGCTCCCTAACGAGTAGCCCGTGGCGGTGTCCTGGAGATAGAACACGGTGTTCTGCACCGGATCATAGGCCAGCGAGGAGACGTTGAAGGCGGCGGCGTTGTCCACCACTTTGACGGTGGCTCCCGTAGTTAGGTTCAAGGTGTAAATGTCTTTGTTTCCACCCGTAACAGCATAGACCAGCCCTGCTGGCGGAGTGGGCACGGGGTTGAAATTGCGGGCGGGGAATTTGAAACCCGGGAGGTCGGTAAAGATGGGCGTGCCCCAGGGTGGAGCGGAGTTATAGCTCCATAGGGTGGTATCCGCACCAGAGGCGACGACCCGTTGCAGGGTTTTGCTGGTTCCGTTAACGGAGACGAAATCATTGTTCGTCGGACTGATGGCCAGATCCTTGCCCGTCACGGAGGCTTCCGTGCTGTGCAAGCTGGTGACGACGGCTGTGGTTGGATTAATCACCAACATTTCCCCATCCTTGGAGTCGAAGGCGTAGAGGGTGCCATTCGGATGGAACTCGAGGGCGTCAACATTGGTCCCCACATTCGTGCCGTTGGTGATATCTCCGACCGCCGACCATGCCGTTAGGTTGTTGGCTCCGTCCACAGACAGTCCGGTGATTTTGAAGAGTTTGTCCACCGCTGTATCGGTCCCGCGCTGATAAACCGCATAGAGTGAACCGTCCGCGCCCACGGCCAATCCACTGACCGCTTCAACATTAGTGGACGTGGTGATGGCGGCTCCGTTCATGCTGCTAAGCGCTTGATCCAAATCACCCACGAAGGTTGCGGTCACACTACCGGCGGTCACCGTGTTCAAATCAACCCGGAAGAGGGGGCGGCCATAGAGGACACCGTTGACGTTGGTGTCTTTGTTGCGCACAAAGTAAGCGTAGTTATCGGTTGTGACCGCAAAGGATTCGATGTCGCTATCTGCTGCCAGTGCAGTGGCGGCACCGCCACTGCCGGGGTAACGAATATCACCGTAGTTGGTCAGGGTAGGCGCGCCGTCGTAGCCGTTGATCTTGAGCAACTGCGCGTTGGTATTTTCTCCGATGGCCCAGGCGGGTGGAGCGGGAACAGAGGCGTTGGAGGCGGACGCGAAGTCCGTGAAGGTCAGCTGGGGCTGCGCATTGGCAGTCACGGAAGCGACTCCGGAACTAAGATTCAACGAATCGATCACGAAGGCGTTGCCACCGGTGCCGTAAAGCTTTCCCGTCAGGAAGCCTAACGATGGATAGGCGCTGGTCGTGGTGCCGATGGTGGCGAAACCAGTGGCATCGCGCAGGTTGTATTTGTAGAAGGTGTTGACGCCGGCGTTGGTGCTGACCCAGTAGAGCACGCCTGAATCATCCAGCGCCAAGTCACCGACAGTATTGAAGGTGGTGCCCAGGCTGATGGTGGATTGACCAGTGATGATGGTAGCCCCGGCATCGAGTTGACTCTTCACGATGTTGCTCGTGCCAGGTTGGATGTAGTAGAGGGCACTGTTGTAATAAACCAAGTTCCCAGGATACGCGGTGGCGGTAGTTGCGATGGTTTTGATATTTCCCAACGTGGCTGAGTGCGTGCTGGTGCCGACGGTATATTTACCAACGTTCCAGGTCGCATTCGCTCCATCTTCCAGATAGAAAATATTTCCACTCACACCGTCATAGGCAATAGCGCCGAGATTGTAGGGTGCCGAACTGT
Source organism: Verrucomicrobiales bacterium (assembly GCA_031411295.1). Taxonomy (GTDB): domain Bacteria; phylum Verrucomicrobiota; class Verrucomicrobiia; order Verrucomicrobiales; family V1-33; genus JAGNEJ01. The sequence goes on from JANOAV010000122.1 coordinate 56,918, forward strand.
TCAGCAGGGCACTAATGCCAGTGGTAGGCTCGAGTCGATAGAGATTCTTATTTCCCCCAGTGATGGCAAAGAAATTAGCCGAAGGAGCTGGCAGCGCTGGCTGATTGGGCGTGGAGGTGGCCAAGTCAAGAATTTGGTTGGCTGGATTGACATTGCCGACCAAAGTGCGAGCCCCTGTAGTAACGTTCAAGGTGTAAAGCTTCTGACTCACTACGGGATCGAATGGAATCCCGTTGAGTTTACTGCTGTCATAAGTTAGCGCGTAGTAGCGTGGATTCATGGCACTGCTATCGATGATGGTATAACCACCGAACGTGCGCATATCGAAGCGAGCCAACACGTTGGCATCTTCATAGGAAATGTAGGCTTGGCCGAGGTCGTCAATCGTGAAGGCCCCAACCGTCGAACCAACGGTGGCGTTGCCGGCCACGTCCGCCACGCGAACTTGATCCGCGATGACATAGGGACTGGTGAAAGTGATCTTGAAGAGATCGTCGGTGCCTGTGGCAATGTAATAAAGGGCTCCATTGAAGTGAGTTAGGTTATGGGCCCGCGTGCCCGTTGGTCGATGGGTGCCGATGAGTTTTAGATCCGTCTGGAAGAGCGCATCGCGCACGGCGCTGTGGGTATCGGTGCGGAGATCGTAAGCGTAGAGGCGCTGTGGATTGTCCGTGGTTACGGTGTAGTAAACCAGCGCGTTGGTCTGGTCGAAGGCGACCGCCTCCACATCACCCTTGGCTTGCCAAGTTAGGAAATAGGCGCGGGCAGTCGAGAGATCCGTCCGCAGAATGGCCGGGGTATTGGTGATGCTGGTAAAGGCATAGCCACTGCCCGGCAAGTAAGGGCCGGAGGTTGAGGATATGTCGGTAAAGGCAATTTTCGGCAACACTGGGGCGACAAAGGTCGGAGCACCAGTGGTGATGTCGAGGGAGAACGTTTTGTAAGGATCATCACCGCGCACCCCATAGAGGGAGCCCGAGGAATTGAACACAAGGCTGGACCAAGGGATGTTGGGATTGTTCGAGATCAGAGTATAACCACCCATGATCGTGAGATCGTAGCGGGCCAGCTTGGCCGTCGAGGCGAAATAGAGCATGCCATTGCTGTCGATCGTGGCTGCAGTGACGGCTCCCTGCGAGGCGTCGTTATTGAGATCGGCCACTTTGTGAAGGCTGTCGATCCCGATGGGGGTGAGGTCAATTTTGATCAAATCATCGGTATTGGGCGCGATGGTGTAGAGACCACCGTTGGCGATAAAGAGATTTTCCGGCTGCGCAGTGATCGGCGTGTGATTGGTGCCGCCGGGTGCGGTGAGATTGAAATTGTAAATCGTGTGAACATTGCCCGTGAGATCATAGCGGCCGACGCGCCAGTTGCTGGCGGCGGCTTCCACATAGTAAAGTTTGTTGGTTGCGCTATCGAAGCCCAGAGACTGAACATTGAACGGAGCGCTCGTGATGGCCATGTTAGAGCCCGTGGCGGGATCAATCCGGTAAATGGTGGAGGTGCCATCGGCTGCGAAATAGCCAGTAACCGCAGGCGGTGGCGTGACCGCTAACCCAACAAAGCTAAGGGCGGATGGGGTGCTGAGGCCCCAGAGGTTGAAGTAATTGAAGTAAGCAGTGTCATTCGCGTTGCCAGTGACGACTTTGGTGATCGTGGAGTTATTCAACGCAGTGACGAGGTCGGTGTCGGAGAGATGGACGGCCAGCGGACCCGCGGAAGCTTCGGTGCTGTGCATGGCCACGGTGAGGGATCCGGTGGTGGCATTGACTTTATAAACGCCGAGGTCATCCGTATCACTGACATAAGCCTGCCCCGTGCTGTCGATGGCCAGACCGCGGGCATTCCCGGCGTTCGTGGCACCATTTTGCAAGGTTCCGACCAAGCCCACCGCGAGGTTGCCTGCGCTCGAAGGAGTCAGACTGATGATTCGGCATAAGGCATCGGCGGTGGCGCCATTGCCAATCCGCACCACCAAGCGCAGGCTCCCGTCCGCGCCTGGGGCCAGGCCGGAGACCACTTCATTGGAGGTGAGCGGAGTCACTCCGATGGCCGTGCGCAGGCCGGGACCGAGGTCGCCCACCAAGGATGCCACCACGGGACCAGAACTTGGCAGGCTGTTCAGGTTGAGGGTAAACAACGGCCGTTCGTAAGTCACCCCGGCAATGACCGTGGCCGCACTATTTACGAAGTAGAGTCGGTTGGAAGCATCCACCGTCATGGCGCCAAGAACTGACGCAGCATTGGTGAAGAGCGTGGTGGCAGCACCATCCCGATAAGCCAGGGCTCCGAAGTCGGTGCTAGCAACGTTGCCGCCATTATTTTTATAGTTACGGAAACGCAGCAGATGTGGATCTGGGGCTGCGGAGTATCCGGCAATGGCCCAGAGATCGTCGCTGGCAGCGGGAGGAGTGTTAGCCGAGGGGCCAGCGAAGTCGGTGAAGGCCAGCGCAGGGGAGGAGTTCACAGAGGAGATGAGGGAGGCGTTGCCTTGGCTCAACTGGTCAACTTGGAGGGAGCCAGCGGCATAAAGATTACTTTGATAAAGGCCTAAAGCCGGCTCGGCTCGGGGCAGGGTGCCCACGACGCCAAAGCCAGTGCTCCCAACGATGTCGTAACGATAAAGCGATGGGGTTCCTACCGCAGGGGTGTTCGTGAAGAGCAACATCCCAGCATCCGTGGCGGAAATATCGCCAGGGTCCGCAAAGGTGACTGCTCCACCAGTTAGGCTGGCGACCTGGGAAATCCCGGTGATGGAAACTCCGCTGGCATCCAACTGCACCTTGAGAAGATCATCGCGCCCCGGCACCACAAAGTAGAGGGCTCCATTATAGTAAGCGAGATTCTTGGGAACCATGCTCGGGCTGAAGCCATTGGTGACGGATTTGATGTCGCCCACGCTGGAATGCAAGCCAGTGGTCACGTCGAAGCGCCCCAGGTTCCACGCACCGTTACTGAGGAGCGTGTCTTGGAGATAGTAGAGGTAATTGCGGGTAGCATCGTAAGCTAATGCGCCAAGGTTGTAAGGCGCTGAACCGTTTAAGAGGACATTGACTCCGGTGGTGGGATCGAGGCGATAAATGTTCGGGCTACCGTTAGTGGTGGCGAAGAAGGTAGTCGTCATCGGGGCAGCCGCACTTTGCCCACTGGCGAAATCAATGAAGGAAATGTTCGGCTGAGCTGTTGCCACTAGGGTGCTGGCGGCCGTGGTGGGATTGAGGGATTCAATGATGGCTCCGTTAGCCCCCGTGCCATACAACGTGCCACCGAGGAAGCCCAAGCCAGGATAATTTCTGGGAGCCACGCCCATGGCGGTCAAACCGGAACCAGTCTGCAGGTTGTAGCGATAGAGGGTAGGGATACTTGCGGAGGTGTTGACAAAATACAGCAGACCACTGTCGTTGAGCGCCAAGTCACCGATGGAAACGAAATTCGTGCCCAAGCTGATGGCGGTTTGTTCGATGACGGTATCCAAGGCGCTATTAAGCTGCACTTTCACCAAATTACTCGTGCCGGGATGGATGTAGTAAAGTGCCTGATTATAGTAAACCAAGTTTCCAGGGAAGTTGGAGGGACGCGTGCTCCCAACTTGCTTGAGGTCACCCAACGTGGCGGTGTGGATGTCCGCAGTGAGGTTATAGCGACCTACGCGCCAGGTGGCACTGGCGCTTTCTTCCAAGTAGAAAAGAGAATTGCTCACCGCATCGTAAGCCAGCGCACCCAGATTGTAAGGGGCTGCGCGATTAATAATTTTATGGACTCCCGTAACGGGATTCAATTGATAAATATTGGTGCCACCGTTGATGGCGTAGAACAAGCTGGTGGCGGTGGGAAGTGCGGGCGCATTTTCCTCTCCCGCATAGTCCACGAAGCCCTTGGGCGGATTTGTGGCGACGTTTGTGGTCTCCGTTCCGGCCGCATCCAGTTGGTAAATCTTGGTGTCCACCCCCTGCCGGTCAGCATAGATGGTGTTCCAGAGGTCGCGCTGCAAGCCGGGGTAATAAGCTTCCAACCCAGGGGAAGCAGTCGTTGTGGTGCGTTTTGCGGTGTAACCGGACAGCGTGGTAAGATTGAAGGTCGCCAACTCATTTTCGGATGCGATCCAGAGGAGTCCGGTGGAGGTCGTGGTGATGTCCCCGATGTATCCAAGGTTGCTGGCTCCATTCGTCAAATCCGCCACCTGGTTTTGATTAGCGATGGCATTACCCAGCAGATCAATGCGGACCAAGTCATCGGTGTTACTATGAATGTAGTAAAGGTTTCCGTCGAAGAAACTGAGATTGCTGGGGCGCGCGGTTGGGTTGTAGTTCCAAGTGCCCGCCACGCTGGGTTCATCGAGATTCCCCAGAATCGTATGGGTATTGGTCGCCAGATCATACTTGGCGAGACGCCAGTTCGGGGTGGCGTTTTCGGTGTAGTAGATGACTTGTGACGCCGCATCGTAGGCCAGAGCATTGAGGTTGAAAGCAGCGGCAGTGGTCAGCGCAGTGACCGTTCCGGTCGTGGGGCTGACGCGGAAAATGTTGGGACCACCATCCGTCGCGAATTGAGAGCCGCTGGTGATCGGAGCATCACTATAGGGGGACGTAAAGTCACTGATCGCCAAGCCCACCCCGCCATTGTAGCTGCCATCCCACAAGTAGGTGGTGGCTCCGTTGAAGGGATTGACGCGATAGCCCTTGGTATTGATGTGTTGCAGTGCACCAATCATTTGACCTGATGCACCAAATGTCAGGGCCGCATAATCCGCCCCTTCATCGCTCCCTTTGGAGGTCTTCAAAATTTGCGGTCCGGTCAGCAATTGGAGATTGATGCGGGCCAGGTAATCAGTATCCCGGGTGGAGAGGTAAGCGGAGGAATCCGGTGCGATGGCCAACGTATCCCAATCCTGAGCGGCAACTCCAATATCCCAGACCTTACTGGCCGCAGTGATGCTGCTGGCACCTACGGTCACTTTCACCAAATCATCGGTGTTCTTGGCTACGTAGTAGAGGAATCCATTCTGATAAGCCAAATTGTGCGCAGCGGCAGTTGGCGTGTAGGCCAGTCCACCCGCTTTCAGGCTACCGAGCAGCGTGTTGCTGCCGGTGCTCAGGTTGAAGACAGATAACTGAATATCACCAGTGCTGGCAAGATCATCTCCAGCGGTGTAGAGCAACCCATTCACGTGGTCCATGGCGATGGCGCTTGGGGTTAGCGGGACTTGCGAAGTGACGAGGGCTTCTTTGCCCGTGGCCAGATCCAGACGATAAATGGAGGTGCCGGCGGCACTGATGAAATAGGTCAATCCCGTGGTGTCGATGGCAACATTTGGCTGCGGAGCGGCAAAGTCAAAGAAGCTCACGGAGGGGGTAAAGCTGGCGACGAAGGTTCCGGCACCCGTCGTTTTGCTCACTTCATAAAGTTTCCCCGGTTCCGCATTACTCACCCCGAGCAGTTTTCCGGCTGCGGTGGTCACCAACCCGGTCCAGTAGGTCGCAGGAGCGGCAGTCTTGATGCTGAAGGAAGACTGGGTTTGATAGTTCCATGTAGCGAAGGCGTTGCTGGCGGAGATGAACATCGTGCCAGACGTGTCCGTGGCGATATCTCCCACATTCGTCAATGCCACATTGTTGTTCAGATCGGCCACCTTCGACTGCGTTTTGACGGTGGGAGTGCCGCTGTCGGCAAATTCGATGGCGATAAGGTCGTCCGTGCCCTCCGCAATGTAATACAAACGACCATTCAGGAACATCAGGTTGCGGGGCTGGCTGGAGGCTTGGTAAGCATAGACCGAATCATTCAGCGTAGCGCGGATCGCATGGGTATTGGTGGCGGGCACGTATTCGCCCAAACGCCAGTTGCTGGAGGCCTGCTCGATGTAGTAAATGCGCGTCTCATCGGTATTTACCGCCACGCTCTCGAGCGGGAAGGGCGCGTTACTAACCCAGTCAATGTTGTTGCCGTTGCCGCCGTCGAATTTGTAGATGCTGGTGTTGTTACCGCCGACGGCATATAGGTTCGGAACCACGCCGATGAGGGTGATGGCGTCTGACAAATCGACGATGGGGTTGGCTTCGGTGCTATTGGACACGAAAGTGAGTGCCCCCGTGGTCTTGTTGACGCTGGAGAATTTCTTCCCGAGATCCCCCACCACACTAGCGGGGCGGGTGGCATACATGGCCTGATCGGATGACCGAATTGCCAAACCTTGGTAAGTGCGGGGAGCCGCAGTGCTTACGGTGGAGAAGGCACTGCCGTCCGGCATCATGAATTTGCCATAGAAGTCCGACGTCGTTTCCCCGAAGTAAGCCAACCCGAGGTTATTGACCGTCAGGCCACCAATCTGCCAAGTGCTCACATTGTTGCTCAGGTCCTTGATTTTAACCTGAGAGGAAATGGTATTACCGCTGACAGTAATCTTCACGAGATCATCCGTGCCATCAGCGATGTAGTAAAGGCCATCTTGGAAGTAAACCAGGTTCTGCGCACGAGTGCCAGGGGTGTAGGCATAGGTGGCCGCTGCCCGCAGGTCTCCCATGAGGAAGTGCTGGCCGCTGGAGACCACATAGCGGGCCAGCTTGAATTCTCCCGCCGCGGCTCCACCCGTATAATAAATGATCTGGGTGGAGGCATCGTAAGCCACGGCATAGGGCTGGAATTTGGCGATATCGGTGAGGGACGTCACTTCCCCGGTATCAGGGTTAGCCCGGAAGAGGCTGAGTTTAGTATCTGCCACTGCGATCAGATCACCTGGTGCGGTGGGATCAGGGAGCGCTGGAGGGGCCGTGCCTGCGATATCATGGAAGACGCGGTTAGAGGTGTAAGTGGCCGTGATGGCGCCAGCTCCCGTGAGTGGATCCACCACTTTACTCTTGGTGTTCTGAGCCGTGTCTACCCCGTAGAGTAGGCTGTTCGCGGCATACACCAAGGCCTGCCAATTGCTGGGCGGGCTGTTGGAAATGACGGCGTAATTGCTCTTGGTCAGCAAATTGTATTTCGCAAACATCGTGGAGGACGCGAAATACAACGTGCCGTCTGGGGCTACCGTGGCGGCATTAACCGCGCCCTGACTCACGCCACCGTTAAGCTTGGCGAACGGTCCCACCATGGCGATGGCGTTGCCATCAATTTCCACGCGTCGAAGATTGTCCGTGTTGTTATCGATGAAGAGCAACTGTCCGCCAAAGAAAATCAGGTGATTGGGTTGGGACGTGGCTGGAGTCCAGCCAGCGGCCACATTTCCCAAATGATTTGTCAGGGTGGTATGCACCCCGGTCGTTGGATTATAACGACCCACGCGCCAGTTGCTGGTAGCCTTTTCCACATAGTAAACCAAGTTATTCACCTTATCATAGGCGACGGCGCCAGGCACGAACGGACATGAGATCGGTTCCCGGGTGTAACGACCGGTATCTGGATCGAGCTTGTAGATCCGCTGCGAGCCATTGGAGACCGCATAGTAAAGGCCTGCTGGGGATGGAGGAGGAACGGTGGACCCTGCCGCAAAATCGGTAAAGGTGAGATTGGGTTGGCTAGTTGATACCTGGACGGGAGTTCCGGGCGCGATTTCGGTATCGATGGAATCGTTGGCAGCCCCATTGCCGCCAGCGCCGTAGAGCACATCATTGAGCACGCCCAAGGCCGGGTAGGCGCGGCTCGCGGTTCCCAGATTCGTGAGGAAGCTGTCGTTCACCAATTCAAACTGCCAGAGCGTATGGGTGGAGCCGTTCGTATTCACCCAGTAGAGCACCCCGGAATTATCTAAAGCCAAGTCCCCAATGGTGTTCATCGTTGTGCCGAGCGCGCGATTTACTTGGGTCGAGACCGCCGTCGCCCCAGCATTAAGGCCGACTTGGACCAGATTTTGCGAGGATGCATGGATGTAATAAAGGGAGTTATTATAAAAGACCAAATTGCCCGGATAGCTACTCGGCCGGTTGGCCCCAATGAGCTTCAGATCACCCAGGGAGGCTGTATGCGTATTCGTGGCCACAAGATACTTTCCCACCCGCCAAGTGCTGCTGCCACCATCTTCCAGATAGTAAACTGCACCTGCCGCAGCATCGTAAGCAATGGCTCCGAGGTTGAAGGGCGCGCTATTGTTGATCATTTGGTGCAGGCCAGTCACGGGGTCCAAGCGGTAAATGTTCTTGTTTCCGCCAGTCACAGCAAAGAAGTTCGCACTGGGGCTGGGCAGGACGATGGGCGCTACCACCCCGGAAGTGTCATTGAAGACGGTGGAAGGGAAGGAAGGGACGCTGGTAGCTTCGGCCCCAGCAGCATTCAGTTTGTAGATGGTGGCATCACCCGATCGGTTGACGTAGAGCGTATCGTTGGGCAGGCGGGTAATGGCGGCATAGAAGGGAGTGGCTGGCGTGCTGGCGAGCGCGCGCACTACAGTATAGCCGCTGAGGGTGGCGAGGTTGAACGTGGCCAGCACGCTTTCCCCCGCAATCCACAGCCGTCCATCGGCACTCGTGCTGAGGTCGCCCATGATGCCAAAGTTGGCCGTGCCATTGGTGATATCGGCAATTTTCTCCTGGTTCGAAACGACGCCACCGCTGAGATCAATCCGCACCAAATCATCCGTGCCATTGGCCACATAATAGAGATTCCCTGCGAAGTAGGTCATCCCAGTGAGGCGGCCGGAGGGAGTGTAATTCCAGGTGCCGGATGAAGGGGTGGCCAGACTGCCTAGCAACGTATGCGAGTCGGTGGCGAGACTGTATTTTCCCAGGCGAAAGTTGGTCGAACTGTCCTCAGTATAGTAAACGATGGCGTTGGCACTGTCGTAAGCTACGGTGGCAATGGGGAACAAGGCGGTGGTTGTCACGCTGGCGACGCCCCCCGTATTCGGATCAAAGCGGAAGATTGTGTTGGTGCCGTTACTGGCATAGCAATCCGTGGTGATGGCCATGGTGAAGTTAGCGGAAGCTACCGCACTGGTGTCAAACCAATTCATGTATCCAGAGGGAGCGTAACACCGCGCCTTCACATTCTGGGTGGCCACAATGATGATCGGAGTCCCGTCCCAGAGCGTAGCCCCAGGATTTGGTTCGCCAGCGGCATTGCCAGGGTCCACCCCGTCCTTCCGGTAATAAATCCGGGCCCCAGCGGGAACTTTACCGGATGCCACATCTAATTCCAGGGTGACCCCGCCGGCGGGATCTCCTCCGCTGGCAGGGGTAAAGATGGGCGGCGGCAAGGCGATTTTGCTGATGTTGACGGTTTTGGTAGTCACTGTCGAATCCACCAAGTAGGGGGCCGAGGCGGCGGCATCGGCCACATATTTGACGATTACTGAACTGTTGGAACCAAAGTTTACCAGCGTCACTGGAACATTGTCTCCGGCGTAGCCATTGGTGAAGGAGGCCCCTTGAGTGCGACTGCCGGATGACAACGGATCTGTGCCATCCAAGGTCCAATAGACGCGGAATGTAGAATTATTCTCGTAAACATTCGGAATCGACGCGCCATTGACCAACGTGATTTGTCCCGGAGTTGTCAGCGACACGGCTGGACTGCCCGGGGCCATGGCCCCCCCCAGTTGGGAGTAGGAATACGCGCCAGGGAAATTGTCCGTTAGTTGCAGGGTGACCGCCGTGGGTTGGTAGGTCGCAAGCGCGTGCTCCGAATCACGATACTGCAGTAGATCGGTGGAATAAATATAGGCATTAATCGTGGTGCCCGGAGGGGTGATGATGGGTCCATTATAGGTCAGACTTGTGGCCGGTGCCGAAGAGAGAGTATATTTGATCTGAGTGTAGGTGGCATCATTGGGGTTGTTGATGGTCACGGAGAGGGGGTAAAGCGAGATGTCTAAGACTGGCGGCGGTGGCGTGAAGGTCGGAGGATCTGCCTGCGGGGCGCACGAGTAAGTGGCACTCGTTAGAGCACTAGTGGAGAACCAAGATTTCAAGCCCGAAGGAGGGTAAGCGCGACAAGTGACGGTGACGGGAGTGGTGAGGGTGGGCGTGACCGTGAAGGTGCTCCCGGTCCACAGGGTGGAGCCAGCCACCGGTTCTCCGCTGGCGTTGTTTCCAGGGTCTGTGCCATCGGTGCGGTAGTAGATCCGCACGCCTGCCGGCAACACCCCGGCGGAGGTATTGAGACTCAGGGTTACAGTGGCATCCACAGCTACGACCCCAGCATCCGGTGCGATCAGCGGCGGCTGCAAAGTGGTTTTTTGGACGGTGATAGTTTTGTTATAAACGGCTGAACTTGTCACAGTTAGCGGCTTGGCAGATCCAGCGTAAAGGTTGAGGCTAAGAGCGGGAGCGCTGCCGAAGTCTGCCAGTGTTAGAGGGAGGAACATCCCCGGATAGCCATTGGTAAATGGCACCCCGGCGTGCCGGGTGCCGGAAGTGGTTGGATCACTGCCATCCAGAGTCCAATAAACGTTGAACACCGAAGAATTCTGATACGCTAGTGGAATGGTGCCGGCACTTGCCAGCGTGACTGTTCCGGGAGGAGTCAGCTCTTCCGCTCCCCTGACCAATGGTCCACCCAAGCTAGCATACGTAACCGTTGACGGGAACGTATTGCCAAGAACCAAAGGTTCTGGATTTGGAATATAGGATACGGAGGCCGTCGGGCTGTCGGTAAAAGTTTCCGGCTCCAAACTGATGCGCTTGGCCACCAGCACATCGCCGGGATCCACCGTAATCGGGCCAGTATAGGGATAGAAGGAGGAGTCATTATTCTTCTTATAGACGGTAGTCCACTGGTCGGTGCTGGGGGGACCTACCATCACCAGCAAGGGGTAGGAAAGCAGCACTAACTGGGGTGGCGGCGGCATGAAGACGGGTGGCGTGAGTTGGGTCGTTTCTGGGGTGGTCGGGGTGGGGGAATTCACCACCACGGAGGGCCGATTCGTGGGGGCTGGCTTGGGGCTCCGCGTCGTATTGGTGTAGGCCCAGACCCAGCCAGCATCCTCGTTGAGTGCCATCATCGGCTTGCGAATCTCCGTGGCTTGGTTGGTGGGAATGGCGGATTCGGAGAGGGTAAACTCTTTAATGGCATCGGTCGCATCGTCTGTGATCACAAAATTGTGCTGGGGGCCATTCCAGACTGCGAACGGCGGAGTATCACCTTCCTGTGCACTAATAAAACTTAAGCGTTGGTCGATCATGCTACCTCGCAGCGCTGCCAATTTGCCGCCATTGGAGGCCACGGTCTTTAATTTAGCGATCATCCCTGCCGCATCGGTTACCCCATCAAAACTTCCTCCGCTGATGGAGTAGAGACGGATCGAGTTATTGATCGTGACCACATCCTGTTCCAGTTTGGCACGCTTCGTATCCTCCCGGACGTTTTTCATAACAACGTAGGCACCAACGGAAAGAATGGCGATGATGGCCACCACCATCGTCACCTCGATTAGGGTATAACCAGGGGAACGCGACTTCATAATCTAAAAATTTACTGCAATTATGAAAATTATAACGAACTTTGTGATTCTGAAAAGGGATTTCTTCAAAAATTTGGAACGGAAGAATATCAATCCTTCTGGTCAGTCTGGAAGGGGGGCGCTCTTTATCAAAAGTGCGACAGCTCGGACGCAACGAAGTCAGGTGCTCGGCAAACGAGCGATGAAGAGCGGTGCGAAAGCCAAGCTCTTATGCCAGGAGGAACGTCCTACCGATGAAATGCCATTTCCTCCAAACGGGCGACGCGCGCATTCAGCCGATGAGCCACAATCATCACCCCTAATCCCGCAGCCACGACAAATCCGAAACCATACCAAGCCTCGTTGAGTTTGATGGTGAGGAAACCCAGTCCAGCATTGGTCAGCGCGAAAACCGCACTGGCAAGCAGGGCGCCCCTTTGATCGTCAAAGTAGAATAAAGCCGTCAGCATGCTGAGGAAGCAAACCAGCAGAAACGCCCCGAAAAGGGTCACTTGGAAGATCCCTGCCTGGGTGGCTCCGATGCCAAACGACTCCGCAATCGGCCGCGCGAAGGCCACCAGCAGGGCGGTGGTCAGCAACTGAACTTTAAATAATTGGGCCAGGCCAGACCGCAGCGTCGTGATGACATTTTGCTTCGCTTGACGGATGTCTGAGAGTGATCCGCCATCCTGAATCGAATCGAAAAACGCCTGATACCGATCCGCAAATTCCGTTTCCAGCTTCAGGAAAAATACCGCCATGCCCGGCACAATACTCAGCAGGCTGAGGTAGATGGCCGTGTCATAGATGGGTGCTGCGTAGAGGCTGCCGGAAATATTTTGCCGGCTCTCTGCGAACCACCAGAACATCAATTTGTCCGCCCAGATTCCCAGATTATAGAAAAACCCGCAGGCCATCAGCATGGGGAAACGGAAAAAATAACCCAGGAAATCCCACGCATTGGCCGTGCTCGAATGTCCGCCCGCGCCGAATTCCCGATGCAGGCAGAGCATTAGCAGGACGAACAAAACTCCGTGCCCGGCGGCAAAGCCCAGGATGATGGCGTCCTCCCCATAAACTTTAGCGGATAGATAGGCCAGAACACAACTCGCGGCATAGCCGAAAAAGAAACTCCAGACCACACTCTTATAATCCCGCAGGGCGGTCAGGTAATTGGAAATGATGAAAATGCAGCTGACCATCACCAGCAAAGCGACCGCTGACATACGATACAGCACCGTGCCATCGACCATCGTGCCAAAGAAAATGCCTCCCACAGCCAATGCGAGCACGGCAGTCAAGGTCAGCGCGCCATAGCAAGCGGGGAAAATACTGTCCCGCTTCTTGGCAAAGAATTTATCCGCCGCATGGCGTGTCAGCACCAACTGTTGCGGACCCACCAGGATCAGGGAAAAGGCGTAGCAATGGGTAACTGAGGCGGAGAAAAGTTGGATGGATTCTTTCGACAGGAAGAGATGTAACACCCGCGTGAGGAACACCAACGACAGGATGGAAATGATCCACGGTCCACTGCTGATGACGCCGGAAAATGCATAGGACCGGAAAATACTCTCCAGCGAGCCACTGCGGCTGATTTTACGAAGTTCGAAGCCAATGCCTGCCATAAGATTTTATCGGGAAATTACGTTGGTGGTGGGCCGGACCGCCGGCACATTGCTTGTGGTATCGGATTTCACGCGGTGCAACGGCCCCAAGCCAGTGCGGCTGAAATCTTTGGGGGTGAGTTGATAGAGTTGGCGGTAGCGCTTAATCACCGTTTGGCTGGCATAATGCGCTTCCACCCGCTGCCGCCCGGCATCGCCCATCTGATCCCCCAACAGCGGATCGGTCAGGATTCGGATCATGCCATCAGCTAGCTGCTCAGCATTGCCCACCGGAACTACGAACCCTCCCGGACCGAAGTTGGGTTTCTCCTCCGGGCGGCCCTCGATCAATTCCCGACAGGCTCCCACATCCGTGCTGACGATCGGCACGCCCGCCGCATAGCTCTCCAACACCACAAAGGGCAGTCCTTCGCTAATGCTCGTCAGCAGCATCAAATCCAATTCCCCCAGCAGTTCGTGCACTTTCACTGAGCCGAGGAACTTAACATGATCCTGCAAGCCCAGATGCTGCACCAACGTCTGACATTCCTCGGCATAAGCGGGCTCCTCATCCATTGGCCCAGCGATAAGGAACTGCGTATCCGGCAACACATTCACCACCAACCGTGCACTCTTAAGGAGGGTTTTCACATCTTTAATTGGGACCACACGCCCAATGAATCCCACGTTCTTCCGCCCATAATTCAGTTGCCGGGCGGCCCGACGTTTCCCCCGCAACTGGTAGAAATCGGGCACGTGAATCCCATTTGGAATAATCTCAATCCGACACGGGTCCGCCCCGAACTCCACCTGCGTGCGGGCGTTATTTTCAAAGAGCGAAGTCACATAATTAGCCGTCTGATAAGCGAACCGCCCGAGTAGCTTGAAAAACTCGATCCAGATCAGGCGCAACATGGCCGGCTGGCGATACAAATCCGGGCGGATCACTGGCGGATCCGTAATCCACCGGGCCTTCTGCAATTCAGACACCCGCTCCCGCACATAGATTCCATGTTCGCTCAGCAGGAAGGCTGATTCATAATTGCTGGCCGCAATTCCTGCGGCAAAGCCTGCGTAGCCGGTGCACAGACTGTGATACATCCGGGCTGGTGGAACCTGCTCGCTGGCGGATACGATTTTCCAAATCGGTTCACACAAGGCCCGCACGGCCCAGAAAAAGTCCAGAAACGATTCCTCTGGCGCGTGCTTTTCATAGATGTCACACACCAAACCCCAGACGGTGGGATGATTCCACACCGCATCGAAACTGGCTACCTTGGAAACCTTCATGATCTTCCGCGCAATGGCCAGAAAAGCCGTCGTCTCGGCTGGGCCTGCGCTCGGCTCCATCAGAAACGCTCGCAGCATTCCCATTAATTCCTCGCAATCATCATCTGGCGCCCGGCCTGATCCCCCGCCGCCGCGTGCTGGCTCGTGCAGGTATATTTCCTCGATGCTGATGATGTTCGGTGGCAGCGTGTATTTGAATTTCACGTTGGCGGCCTTTTCTGACCCGATAAAAAACAGAGAGAACTGATACTCCGGCAGCGCGTTAATGATCTGGTGAACCCAAGTCGAAACCCCGCCTGACACGTAGGGGTAGGTGCCTTCCAAAAGGAGGCAGACGTCTGGTTTCGGCTGAAAGGCGCTTTTCATGCAGAGCGGGTGGCTTGACAATTATAACACATATAATAATTACTAATAAATAAATTCTAGAACATCTTAGTCAATCTGACTAGTCCAAAATGGTAAAATTTGCACGGATGATGGGTCAGAATGACAGGTTAGGGGCACCCCAGCCAGCTTAAACTGCGCCAGATCCAGTCATTTCAAGATCATTTTGAAGCCCCGCGCATGATTTTGGTGTGCCCCGGAAAGGTGCAGCGTTGGGCAGCAACGACTGTGTGGAGCGCGGTCTGGCCGATGCTCCTCCGCCCGCCCCGTAGGGTGCCATCTCATCAGCCTTTGGGTGGTCATAACTGACGGAGCCTGGTCCATGCCATCCTTGCTTTGGAAGTGGTTATTAGATCCACCTTTGCTATTTTTGCTTGAGATCCCGCTTACCTCCGCCCATAGACATGACGAGCCTGACTATGGGCAGGCGGGTGATGCGGCAAGTTCCACGCATACCAGCAATTGAGGATTTAGGGAACGGCTCCCATTTTTCATCCCTCTATTTTGTCAGTCAACTTCACCAGTTACATCTCCGCCGCCGAGGCCGCCTGCGCCCTTGGGAGCACGCTTGCGGACTGCGCTGACGCAGTGCGATGGGGGAAATGTGGGCTGCGCCCGTTAGGTGAGTTGGTGTCGGCTCCTGGTTTGGAAACGCTGCCCTGTGGTTGGATTCAGGATCGGGAGCTGCTCAAAGGCCGGCGTTATGGTGTGGCGACCAATGTGGCGCTGCACGTGGCGCGCGGTGCCTTGGCGCAGACGGATTGGACGCCTGATGAGATTGCCGATGCGTGGATCTTTGCGGGCACGAGTCGGGGGAATGCGATGGAAGTTTACGGCCACACCGCCTGGCGCAGGCCGGTTGGGCGGTTTGCGGCCAGCAACACCTTGCCGAGTGAAATTCCCGCCGCCATCAGCATCGAGCTGGGAGTGAAGGGTCCGTGGCAATTGCTTTCCAATGCCTGCGCGGCGGGGTTGGATGCCTTGGGGATGGCGCATCTGGCGCTGGCATCGGGGGCCTGTGAGCGGGCATTAGTGGTGGCAGTGGAGCTACCGTTAGTGCCGGAATTATTGCGCACGTTTCAGCAAAGCGGCTTGCTCTCGAAGAATCATCTGAACGATCCCTATCATCCCGATACCGCTGGACTATTGCCTGCGGAAGCCGCCGCCGCTGTGACCCTGGAAGCGAAACCCCGCGGCCCGGCTTTGGCAAAACTTTGTGGCTACTGGGCCTCTAGTGATGCTTATCACCCACTAGCAGTGCCGGCCGATGGGCGTGGTCTGCGGGCGTGCTTGGATCTGATGCGGCGGGAATTTCCTGACCTCTCCTTGGGCGGCATCTGCCCTCATGCCACTGGCACCGCAGAGCAGGGTCGTGCGGAGCAGGCGGTGCTGAGGGAGTGGCTAGGGGCGGACTATGGCGCGGTTCCCCTGGCTTTACTGAAGCCGCTTACAGGGCATTCCCTGGGTGCCAGTGGGCTATTGGAAGTAGCGCTCATGGGCGCATTTCTGAAGGAAGGACAATTTCCGCCGAGTCTTGCTGGACTCACAGGTGCTGGCGTGGCCACCATTTCATCGCAGATCCGTCCCGACCAAGTTGCGTTAAAAATGGCCAGCGGCATGGGCGGGCATAATGCGTTGATAGCGCTGCAACCGGCCCCGTGGAGGGCGAGGTAACGAGACCAGTAACAGGCAACGGTTTTACAGTCGGTTAGTCTCCTGCCTCCTTTCGCTCAGCGTGGCGCTGGTCTCGTTACCTCGCCCTCCACGGGGCTCCGGAGTTGAGCCAGTGGCACGCTGTCGTCCACGTAGAGCCAGTGCTCCATGGCGGCAGCGATGGCTGGCCATTCGTGGTCCAACATGGCGAACCATGTGGTATCCCGGTTCTGACCTTTGCTTAGCATGTGCTGCCGAAAGAGCCCCTCGTATTGGAAGCCTAATCGTAAAGCAGCCGCTCGGCTCCGGGCATTGGCAGCATCACATTTCCATTCCACCCGACGATACCCCAACTGGAATAAATATTTCAAGAGCAGGTAAACAGTCTCCGTATTGGCTTTGGTGCGTTGCGCAGCGGGCGCATACCAGATGTAACCCAGTTCAGCGACCCCATGGTCCGGTGTGATTCGAAGGATGGAGATGCTGCCGATCGGTTGGTGATCCACTGCATTCCTAACAGTAAAGGCAATGGAATCCGCCGCCGTCATGCGCGTTTCCAGCCATGCCTGCATGTCGAGCGCGTTGGCAAATGGCCCTACGGAAACATGACGCCACATGGATTCGACCGTGGCGGGCTCGTGGGAGCCTAACCATAGTTGGGCAGCGTCCGCGTGAGCGTCCAGTGGGGTTAGGGAAACGTGACGTCCCTCATGAGTCTGAGCTTGGGGGAGCGGGAACATTTCACCAAGGGGATGCTCCGCCGTTGACGCACAGCGTTTGGCCGGAAACAAAGGAGGCTTCTTGACTGGCGAAGAACACCGCGGCAGCGGCCACGTCATCAGGAATACCCCAGCGCCCCATGGGGATCGTTTTGAAATAGTTGTCTTTGTCCTCCTGAGGATCGTTGTCGTGGCGCTCGGTGGGGATCCAGCCAGGGGCGATGATATTTACCGTGATGCCGAAGGGAGCCAGTTCCTTGGCCAGCGAGCGCGTCTGCCCCAGTTGACCACCTTTGGCGCTAACATAGGGTGCAAAGTTCGGCACGGAGCGTTGGAAGACCTCGCTGCCAATGTTGATGATGCGCCCCCATTGCTTGGCCTTCATCCCTGGCACGATGGCCTGGGATAACAGAAACGGACTCTTCACGAAGAAATCCAACATCTGCTGGAAGAACGCCCAGTCATACTGCTCGAGCGGCTTCAGCGGCTGAGCGGGCGTGGCATTTGGCACCAGAATATCGATCGGGCCCAGCTGGGCACTCACCTCCGTCACCATGCGGGAAATTTCACCCGCATCGCTCGCATCCGCCCGCACGATCATCCCCTGCCCACCGGCGGCCTGAAACTCAGCAAACGTCTTCTGGGCCGCCGCTTCGTTGTTCAGATAATTGAATGCCACCTTGGCCCCGCGCTTGCCCAGCGCAAAAGCAATTGCCTTGCCGAGACCACGGGAGCTTCCAGTAACCAAGGCCACATGGCCTTCCAGCGAGAATGAGAAATCGTAATTCATAAGTTGCCCACAGAGCCGGAGATTGGCTCGATTGTCAAGATGCGGGCACTCCGCGTGTGAGAGTCATTAGTTCGCTGCGCCCGCTGGCGCAACTGGCTTGGCCTCTACTTTCTTTTGCTTCGGTGGCGGTGGGACCACGTAGGCGGGATTGGTGTAGGCTTCTGGAGCGGCAGTTTTGATGTTGGGGGTGAGGTCACCCTTGGCATCGCCCAGGGCAAATTTCACACCGCCGATGAGGATTTTCTGGAAGATGGGGTTGGTCCACACATCTTCGCGATGCCCCATGGCGGTATACCACACACGGCCAGTGCCTTCTGCTCGGGCCCACGTGCTGGGGTAAGGTGGACGTTTGTAGTCATCCCCCTTCATGGCAGGCGCATCAATCACGCTGAGCACGTGAATGTCAGGCGCGAAGTCCTTCAGCGAATACCATTCTTCCATGAAACCAAAGTCGGCTCCCACCGTTTCGAAGCCGGGAAATTTGGGATCAATCACGGTATTTTTGGCTTCCTGTTGCGCATCGTGTTTGATGAATTCGCCACCGAGGAATTTCACATAGGGATCGGCCTTCTCGCCATGGTTCTTGTAGCGTTCCGGGCCTTTCTTATCCTCGTTGTCGGTGTGGAAAGTATCGCTGGCGGAATGCGTGCCGACGAAGCCCTTGCCAGCCTTCACATAGTCGAACAAGGCTTGCTTACCCTCTGGGCTCATGGCTGGTTGCTTGTCCGTGCCGGGGGTGGTTAGATCTCCCGTAGTGTAGAAGAACACCGCATCGAATTGCTTGAGGTAGTCCTTACTGAAGAGCGAGCCGTCCTTGGAGAACGTGAACTCCCAGCCTTCCTTGTCACCCAACTCCTTGAGGACCGTTTCTGCATGGCTGGGCTGCCCCTTTTTCCAAGAAATGACGGAATGCTCGAAGCCGCTGGATTTCGTGAAGAAAAGGATTTTCCGCTTGGCGGAAGCGTTGGCGGCAGGTGCGAAATTCAACGCCAAGACCAAACTGGCCAAGGCTCCAAGGGCGAGAGTGAAGGTAAATTTTTTCATGATGTCATTGCGCATACAAGGTTCGACGTGGTAACGCCATAGAAATTTCACCCATCTTCAATTAAAGCCATGTCATCAACCAAGCCAGAAATCGTGGTCGTGCTGGGTGCCAGCAATCAACCAGAACGCTACTCATATTTAGCCGTGAAGCTGCTTCAGGAGCACGGCCATACCGTGGTTCCGGTGCATCCGGCCTTGGCGGAAATTCTCGGACTGCCCGTGGTGCCAGAGCTTGGCAAAATCACAGAACCGGTGGACACCCTGACGCTTTATCTGGGCCCCGAACGGCTGGAGAAACTGATCCCAGACATCGTGCAGCTGAACCCCAAGCGGGTGATCTTCAATCCCGGCACGGAATCTGCCAGCGTGCAAAGCGCCTTGGACGCAGCGGGCATTCCCTGGCTGGAAGCCTGCACGCTGGTGCTGCTGCGCACCGGACAGTTTTAGGTTTAAGGTTAAGGTTAACGGAGGGCTACAGAACTACTTGGCGGCAGCCGATTTCGGTTTAAGATGCGGGCATGAAATTAACCCGCCTTCCCATTCTGTTCTGCCTGTTTGCACTTTGGACATCCGCCCAGGCCGACGATTGGGCGCAGTGGCGCGGCCCCAAGCGCGACGGGCAAGCGCCCGCAGCACCCGTTTGGCCCACAGGACTTGGGGGCTTGCAGCAGAAGTGGCGCGTGGAGTTGGACGCGAGTTACTCAGGTCCGTTAGTGGTCGGAGACACCGTCATTACCACTGCCAGCAAGGACAAGACCTTTGAGTTAGCCATCGCGTTGGATCGAGCCACCGGGAAGGAGAAATGGCGGGTGCAGTGGGAGGGACATCAAGGCGTGCCCTTCTACGCGGCTTCCAATGGCGATTGGATTCGATCCACTCCAGCCTGTGATGGAACCACCGTTTACATCGCAGGCATGCGCGATGTGCTCGTCGCCTTGAATTTGGAGACCGGGAAAGAAAAATGGCGGGTCGATTTTGTCAAAGATTTGGCTGCCAAGCCGCCGGCCTTCGGATTCGTTTGCAGTCCCTTACTGGATGGCGATTTCGTTTACGTGCAGGCAGGCGGGGCTTTCTGTAAACTGGCCAAGAGCACCGGGAAGCTGATCTGGAAGAGTTTGGAAGACGGTGGGGGAACCAATGGCAGCGCGTTCGCCTCCCCCATCATCGCAGAACTTGGCGGCACCCGGCAACTGGTGGTGCAAACCCGCAAGAACCTCTGTGGCGTAAATATTGACACCGGAGCGGAACTCTGGTCGCAGCCGATCCCAGCATTTCAAGGGATGAACATCCTAACTCCCGTAGTGAAATCCAATCGCCTCTTCACCAGCGCCTATGGCGGGAAAACGCAGGCGTTTGCCTTCGATAAAAAGGATGGGGCACATCCCCTAAGTTTGCAGTGGGAGCACAAAGCAGAAGCCTACATGTCCACCCCGGTGGTGATCGCAGGCAAGGTGTTCCTGCATCTTCGCAACCAGCGGATCACGTGCTTCGATCTGGCCACCGGTCAACAGCATTGGGTCACGGATGAGAAGTTCGGGAAATACATGAGCATGGTGGCGCAGGGAGATCGCATTCTGGCGCTGGATGAACGCGGTCTGCTCCTCCTCATCAAAGCCAATCCAGAGAAATTTGAACTGATCGAGCAAAAGAAAGTCAGCGACCAAGACGCGTGGGCGCACTTGGCGATCAGCGGGAAAGCCCTTTATATCAGGGAACTCAAGGCGCTGAGTTGCTGGACCTGGTGAGCTGCCAGCTACTTCATCACCCGTCCTGGACGCTGCGTGATATGAACCATGGCCGCCGCGCCCAAGATTGGCATGAACAGATTCAATATCGGCACGACGCCCAACAGGGTAATGGCCAGTCCCGTCCAGAAGACGGACCCCCAACGCGCGTTGCGGGCGGCATCCACCTCCCCGCCAGACAACCGCCGCAGTGCCACCACCTCGAAATACTCCCGTCCCGCCAGGAAGCCGTTGAGCACCGCATAGACCGCGGCACCACTCCCCATGAAAAACATCATCCCCAGATAGATGGGTGCAGCGCCCAGATTCAAGGAGAGCATCACGAGAAAGAACTTCAGGGCTCGCCAGATGGCAGTCCAGAACGGAGCCCCATCGGCAGGGGGTAAATGAGGATAATATTTCGCGTCCACGCAATCCGCCACCGCCTCCTGGAAGAAGCTCTGCACCAGCACGAACATCGTCGGGAAAACAAAACAGGTGGCCACGAAGCTGACCACGACGCCCCCCCAACTCAGCCACGTTTGGAGACGCGGCCAATGCGTGGCCCCCCAATGCAGGAGCCCACTCATCGCAGCCCACAAGGCCACGAAGCACACGAGGGAAACAAGCATACTCCACCCCAAAAGTTTCCACATCTTGGGATCGGTCAGGAGCTGGATAGCGGCTTTGCGGAAAGCATTTAACATTAGCCAAATGGATCGAGCTTTCCCGCTCGCGCAAGCGGGTTGGTGGGGTTCGACTACCGCGTGATCGGCTGCGGAATGCGCAGGTAGGCGAAGAAATCCCGGATCTCCTGATCGGACAATCCTTGCAGCAGCCCGTCCGGCATCAGGCTGGTGGGTAGGGCACGCATTTCGCGGATGTCCTTGCGGGCTAAACTAACATTCTGTCCGTCCAACCCGCGCAGCACGATGGCGGCATTGTCTTGATCTGCGAGAAATCCACTCAGCGTGCGGCCATCAGTCGTGCTCACGACTTGCGCTGTGAAACCTTCGCGAATTTCTGCGCTGGGGTCCACGATGCTGGGCAGCACGGTGCCAAGGTCTTCGCGTTGATAGGCCGTGAGATCCGGGCCGATCTTGCCGCCCTTCTGAAACAAGGTGTGACAACCTGCGCAGCGTTGCAGGAAGAGCGTCTCGCCCTTGTAAGTATCCCCTGCGGAGGCGGCAATGATGCCGCGCAGACGCTCAATTTCCGCGCGTGCTTGCGGACGGGGCGCAGCGGCGGTGAGCAGTTGTTTGGCTAACGTTGCAACTTTGGAATCCGCGTGATTGCGCAACAGTTCTGCGGTGGTCGGCGGCAGAGATCCGCGTGCCACGGTGCCGGCTTCGATCAATTTCAGCAGAGCCAAACTCCATGCCGGACGACTGGTTAGCAGCGTCTGAGCAGCGGCTTGCACGTCAGGAGGAAGCTTGGCGTAGTGTTGAGAAACCTCGCTGCCGATCCGTTCGTCCTCATAGCTCAATAGTGCCGTGAGGGCTTCCTTTCGCAGCTCTGGCGGCTGATTTCCTGCCGCTAGCTGAAGCAACGGAGTCACTGCTTCGGGGAATTTTACGTCACCAAACAGGCGCACGCAGAGCAGGCGTTCATCGAGTTTAGCGGCATTGTCAGCCAACGATTTCAAAGCCGCCGCTACCGCTTCCGGTTCCCGCAAGCGCAACCGCAAATGGCCGGAAGCCAGCCCGCCGCGCGTCAGGGCTTCCACCAGCGGTTCTGGCAAGGGCGGCAGCGCGCGACCTTTGAACGCTTCCTCGAATCCGTTCATCAGCAATTTCCGATGCTCTGCCGAGGGTGCCAACTCCAGTAACTTGGCACACGTCAGTAAGTCCGCCCGAGCCTCCGTGGCTGCAAAACGTCGCATCAGTCGCGTCAGAATTTGTTCCTGCACCAACTTGCTTTCCCACGTTAGTGTTGCCAGCACTGCCTCCCGATCCTTGGCGCAATGGGATTCCAGGACCCACCAGCATAGTAATGGAATGCAGGGATCTGCCACATCGGTGTCCCGCTTGAATAAAGCTGCAATCATCGGCAACCCTTGCGCGGCCGACAACCGATGTGCCGTGCACGCAAGCTGCGCCCGCACTTCTGCGTCGGGATCACTGGCCGCTAGTTGCACCACTGCAGTAGCGAAATTTCCCGGCAACTGTTGGGCGTCGCCCAGCAAACGAATCGCCCACAAACGAACGCTCGGTTGCGGATGCTGCAAGGCGCTTAGCGCGATGGTTTCATCCAGCGCCCCCATCTGATGCAAGGCCCACAGCGCTTCCAGGGTAGGATGCGTTTCGGCCTTAGCCAGAGCGGATTTCAGCGCTTCGACAACCGATGACTCCCGACGTTCTCCCAACAACCGAACTGCCGTTTGCCGATGCCAGCGATTCGGATGCGCCAACAATCCCACCAACTCCGCGCTCGATTTCACGGCCAGATTCACATCCTTGTTGAGCGGCGTATCCTTCCCCCGCAGCCGATAAATCCGGCCCGTGCTGGGATCCAACTGGCCTTGATAATTCTGCCCATGCGCGATGAATTCCTCGTAGAAATCTGCCACATAGATTCCACCATCCGGGGCATTGGTGATGTAAACCGGACGGCTTGAAATATCGGCTGAAGCCATCGCCACGCCCGAATCCTTGGTTTCAAAGGTGGAGCCGCGCGCCATCCGCTCCGCCACGATCACATTCCGATGCAGCGGATCTGCACCTAACATGCGCCCAGCATAGCGCGCTGGCATGGCGCTGCCATCCGCCATGATGGTGGCGTGGGTGAATCGGGCGATGGGATTCTGGCTTTTCATGGCGTCCAAATAGCCGAAGGAGAAGGGATTCGACTGCGCGCCAAATTTTCCCGGATCCAGCCCCTGTTTCAGCATCAAGGCGTCCTGCATGAAGTGGAAACCGTGCGTATCGCCACCATTGTGTCCTGACAACAGCCGACCTTCGGCATCGAAGTCTAACTCAAAAGTATTCCCACCACCTTGGGCGAAAATTTCGTAAATCTTCTTGTCAGGATGATAACGCCAGATCATGCAGCTCTCATGGTAAACGCCGGGAAAGTCTGGCGGATCAATGCCTGGACGCACCACGCGACTCGTCGTCGTGCTGCCCTGACCGCCGTAAATCCAACCGTCCGGTCCCCACGCCAAACCATTAGCCACCGAATGCGTGTCCTCCAGTCCGAACCCCGCCAGCCGCACCTCGGGTTCGCCTAACGTGTCCCCATCCTTGGCTGGATAGAACAGCAAATACAGCGTGTGCATCACCCAGAGTCCGCCATGGCCACGCAGCGCAGAATTAGCCATGTTCAAGCCTTCCAGCACCTTCGTGTGCTTGTCATACTTGCCATCGCCATCCGTGTCTTCATGCACGGAAATGATGTCCTTGCCGGGATCGTGATGCGGCGGGGCCGGGGGCACGCGATCGAATCGGGAGCGATAGTATTTGTCCCGACTGATCATCTTCACGCCCGCCGGATAAGGATACTGGCGGTATTGCGCCACCCACATGCGGCCCCGATCATCGAAACTAACATGCGTGGGCTGCGTCACTTCCGGCTCACTAACCATGAGTTCCACGATGAGATCCTCCGCCGGAGTCATCTTCGCGAGCGATTCCGCAGGCGGAAGCTTCACGCCCGGCATGGTTTCCTGATTTGCGGAGAGCGGTGTCGTGGAGGGCTTGAACGCCGTTTCCAGATAAACGGCGGTTTGCGGAGCCGTCGGCACCGGCTTGAAATCCGCCGGAGGCACCTCGCCCGAACGCTGTTCCCAAGCGCCAGCAAAGAGCAATTCATCAAAGTATCCAGCGAGAATCGGCGGCAGCCCGATGCCACGCGCAGCGCCCTCCAGATGAATCGCGAGAGTGTTATAAACTTTCTTCTCCAGAATGCCCTTAGGCACCTTGAACCGCCGACGCTCGGTGGCTGGCTGGCTGGCGGCCTCGGCTATCTTTTGCCCGTTGATCCAAATGGAGAACGGCCCGGGAATATCCCCCACGCTCAGCGTAATGGAATCACTCCACAAATCTTTCTCCGCCCGGGAAGTCATCGCATCCGGCACGGTGAAATAGGTTCGCAGCCAGATGGGCGTGGCCAGGGCAGATTGAGAAGGCACCTTGGTGGCGGCCCATTCCTCCGCGGTGGCGAAACTGGAAAGACAGAGGAGCAGAAGGAGTGATTTCATAGGCGCGGAATTTCCGCCAATAAACGGAAAGCTGCCCGCCGGGTCAATCCACTGACTGCGTAGCCTACGGGCGGACGTAGATCACGTGTGGGATCCGTCCGGCGCGCTGCTGCCACCCTCACGCAATGGCCACAACTGTCCCCTTGGTAAGGAAGACCAGTTCGGCCGATACCGCCCATTCCGTGAGGCCCAGGAGTTTGGCCAGGGCGGTGCGATATTGCTGAACTTGCGGGGTGTAGCGTTTGACTAACGCGGCTTGGTCCGCTGAACTGCGCACGTGGTCGGTTTTAAATTCCCACAATCTGGCTCCGGTCACGGCCCCGCTGGCGTCAGCTAGGATGACCGCACGATCAATCGTTCCACTGAGGGTTTCCCCATCGTGGACCAAGGCGAAGGCGCGTTCCCGCCACAGCTCCGCAGGCTCCACTGGGCGGGTGAAGCAAGCGATTACCTCCGGTAATTTTAAACTGATGCTCAATTGTCGCACCGCAGCGGCACGATGTTCGGGCGGTAAGCTCCGAGCCCACTCATTGAGGCCTGAGGTGGTCACTTCATCAGACCAAGTCACTTGAGCCGCCAAGGCATGCACGGCGGTGCCCACGTTCATCGCATAGTGACGATCCCGGGAAAATAAGTTCTGAATGGGCAAGTCCGAAGGGCGACGTCTCGGGAGCCGGACCTTGCGCAACTTAATCGGGGGAGGTTCTACGTTCGCCAACACTGGTAATGATTCCGGTCGCAAGGGTATGTTCAGATACCAATCATCCACACTTCCCGGAGCCTGCCAGTAACGCTGGGCGGCAACGTTCTCCCATTGCACCAAGGTCTCGTCACCTTCCGGCAGCATGTGCAGGATGAGGGTGGCCAGATTCATGGCGGTTGAAGTTTTCGGTGGCTGCGGAAGCACCACATGGGTGGCGCGCTTCGCTCTAGTTAGGGCCACATAGAGCAGACAAATATTTTGCCGCCACCGCCAGCGATCCGCCCGCAGATACATTTCTGCAATCGTTGGATTTAGCGTTGCCAGGGCCTTGATCGGCAGCTTCGTAATCCATTGCAGGTGGCGCTCGTCATCGTAGGAAAGTCCATACGTGTCGTCCTTCCCGCGGGAATCCAATCCGGTAAAATAAACCACGTCCCACTCCAGGCCCTTCGCCTTGAAAATGGTCATCACTTGGATCGATTGCGGGAGCGAGGCTTGTCGCATGGTATGCTCTTCGGCCAACTGGATGAAGGCATCGAGATCTCGTTGTCCCGCCTGATCAAAGGTGGCTGCGATGCTGGCCAAGTCCGCCAAGCGTTCGCGCGAAAATGCTGGCAGGCCAGGAAACTCCGCGCGCAAAGCCGCCGACCAATCCCGCACCACCGCCGCCAGTCCTTCCAGCACCGCTTGCTGCCGCACTTTACTCGCTGCGATGGGGATGGCTCCAACCGCCTCACATTTGCAGCGCACCGCCGCCACCTCCCGCCAGGGCGACATTTCCAAATGTTGTCGTGCAAAGGTATTTCCTGGGTGAGCGGCCAGGCGCAGCAGTTCCAGCAAACCTGAAGTAGCGGTGTCACCATTGACCACCTCCGTCTCGGTCTCGCAGGACACCTTCATTTTCGTGAGACCGCGCAACGCCTCCGCTACTTCCCGGGCCTGCGCGTTTGTAAGCACCAACACCGCGCAGGACAGCCCGCGCGCCAGCGGTTGCTCCGCGCAGATCTTGGCTGCCATGACTTCGTAGCACCGTTGCGCCTTCGCCTCGGCAGTCGCCTTCTCACCGTTTTCCAGCTTGGCGATGAGCACGTCAGCATTGCCGGATAAATGAGTATTCTTGGCGGCCGCCTCGTGATGCTCGAATTCCCATCCCCGCTCCAAGGTCCCTGCGGGGAGCCAGTGATCCAACGCTGCCTGATCCCCCAGCACGGCGTTAGCCATGCCCAGCACCGCAGGAGCACAGCGCCAACTGACAGCCTTCGCCAGGGTGGCGATGCGCTCCGGCAGATCCGCCGTATCGTCATTGTAGCGCTCGCGAATCCGTCGCATCAAGTCGGGGTCCGAGCCCCGCCACATGTGAATCGCCTGCTTCACATCTCCCACGGCAAAGAACGTGCGCAACCCGGTGTCATCCTGTAACACTTCATCCAGCAGGGGTTCCAGAATGCGCCATTGGCGGGCATTGGTATCTTGAAATTCATCGAGCAACCAGTGATCAAACTGCGCATCCAAACGGAATGCCAGCAACTCCCGTTGCGAAGCCAAGCCCTGCGGATCCTCCGCGTGGATCTCCGCCAACTCGCCCGTAAGCAGTTGCTGCACATCGCCAAACGTTAGCTGCCCCTGTTGCCGCACCATCGTTTCGTAATACTGATCATACCGATGCAGGATGCGCCAGACGCCCTGCATTTGCTGGCAGCCGGCGGCAAAATCCGCCGCCACCTGGGCATCCAATACCTCCAACAAATGCTGACACCCCAGCGCATCAATCGCCACGCGCTTCCCGGCTAGGGCCATGCTTGCCCCTCCTTGTTGCAGGTCGGCATAGGCCTCCGCCAATTTCTTCACAATTGGCTTCACTGCGTCATCCAACGTTTGCAGTGGACCATGCTCTAACATGGCATGCAGATAAATCCGCAGCACCTCAGCCTGGGCATTGGAAAGCCCGTGCTTCCCAGTCTCAAGCCAATCCAGAGCGGACTGAGCAGCTTCTGGCAGGCGCATCGCAGGAACGCGCGGGGCACCACCCTGCGGCCAAATTTGCTTTGGTTGGCCCCACGCCGCTGCCTGTCGGGCCTCGTTGTAATAGCCCCGACAATCTTTGAGGAATTTATTCAGATTCCGCACCAACCCCGCTTCTTCTCGCCCGTGCGTAGCCTGTTGGAAGGCTTGGATGAACTCCTGTTGATCTGCTTGGGAACTGCCTTTCGGTTGGAAAATGCGGTGAAAAATCCGCTGCTGCGCTGCCAGCTCGGAAGGATTATCCAGAATCCCAAACTCGCCACTCAGACCCAGCTCCAGAGGAAATGAGCGCGCCATCCGAATAAAAAAGCGATCCATCGTTCCCAGCGTCAACCGATGCAGCCGTCGCACCATTTGCACCAACAGAAACTGGGACCGTTGCTGGGTTAACGTTTCCCGCTCCGCCGCCGCAGTGTCCTCCAGCCCCAAATGCCGCCGATGCACCCGCTCCTGCTCCTGCACAGAGGATTCCAAGGCAGCAGCACTTTCCACACTGCTAGCAGCCTCAGCCAAGCGACGTAGAATACGATTAAAAAATTCCCCCGCTGATTTCCGGGAGAATGTTAGCGCGATGATTTTCTCTGGAGCCACGCCCGCCGCCATTAGTGTGAGGAAGCGCGTCGTTAGATCATGCGTTTTCCCGGATCCAGCCGAAGCCAGAATCATCTGATGACCAAGAGGAAAATCCAAAGAGGGAGCCGCACGCATCCGTCACCCTGACGCGAACTTCAGGTGGAAGCAACCCGAACCTGCTGCGGGTGGTCAACAGGAAAACCGCTGGTCCAGAGAGGCCGCCCGGCAAAAGTGATGATAGACAAGATGGCCCACTTCTGTTATCCAAGAGCGATGAGATTGCTGCCTTTATTGTTGGTCCTGCTCGCGTTTCGTGCGTCGAGTTTACGCGCTCAGATCCCCAGTGCTGTTGCAACCGAGGTGGCATCGGCGGACCCTTTGGCGTGGAGTATTCGGGATTATTATGACCCGAAACCTGATGGGGAATCCACGGCCAACGGCCAACTAGTGGCCCCTCCCGTGCCTCCGGAGGGAGCCACGGAGGAGGAAATCATAGCATTTCTCGCCCGCAGCAATGAAGTGGTGCTACAGAAATTTCGCCAACTGCCCAAAGGCTCACACGTAGTCTATGATCCAACCTCGAAAACGCTAGTCGTGCGAACGCTCAACGCCTTCCATGATGAATTTGCTGCTTCAGCTCGTTTTGCGTCGTTAAATCGGGTGCTGCGATTTCATTTGAGGATCATTGAAGCAGACGCCCCATTGCTGCGGCAAGGCGTGGCGGAAGCAGTTACCTTAGCTGATCATGCAGCGATCCTATCGAATTTATTGGCCAAAATTCCGACCGGAGAGTCTCGTGTTCTGGAACAAGCCATTCTGGAGACGAAGAGTGGGCAACGAGCTTCCACGCAATGCGGCAGTGACCGAAGTCATCTCTCTGAACTCCGGGTGGATAAGACTGGGCAGACGACCGTTACCGAAGCGACCCGCACTGCCGGTTTGAATTTTGTAGTCGATCCGGTTTTGCATGAGGATGCGGAAACCCTGAGTGTGACGACTAACTATGAATATCACTGGTCTCCGCCGACAGACCGCATTGCGCCGATCCCGAGGAGTAACCTTAAAGCAGGCTCCGTTATGCTCACCGATTTCCACGTTGCTGCGGCAACGATTTCCTTGCAAATGCTAAGCGGTTCCACCGTGCTCCTCGGCGTCTGGGCACCGCAGGAAGAGGCGAAACCACCGCACCCGCAACAGCTCCAGGCGGCCTTTTTAACCGCGGATGTCCTCACTTATCCCTCGAAACCCAATCCCTTGCTGGCCGAGTGGCTGATGAAATATGGGGAGCGTCTGTTGCCAACGCCCTCTGGAGAAGCCCCCCCTCCGCCAGGGACGATCCGTCGCTCGTTCCTTATTCCGAGTCCTTTTTTCGGATCCATCCCTACCTCTGAAGCGCCATCACCAGATCAGCCCTTCAACGATCCCTTTGGCGATGGTTCGCCCTTGAAATCCCCGCTAGAAATATTGCAAGGATTGGGAGTTATTTTCCCCAAGGGTTCGAGCACCCAGATTCTCAGTAGCAGGCCCAACTTCATCATTTTGGTGAGCACGACCCCGACGGTTATGAAGCAAGTTTCCAGAGTCATCCACGAATCCATCTTTGGCCCAGGAAATATGGGGCTGACATTCAGCTTGGACATCGTGCAGGCGGAGCGTGCGTTCTTGGAAGAACTCGCGTCGGTCGGTCACTCCAAATATGATCAAACGACCCAATGGAAATTGCTGAATGAAGCGGTCCAGCAACAACGGGCCACGATTGAGCAAACATTGTTCCTGCGCACCATCTCAGGTCAACGCGTCAAGCTTGCGGCAGGAACTGAATTTGCCAATCTGAAGGAAATCGAAACTCAGAAACCTCCTGACGATAACTCAACAGTTCCTGCTTCGGACCCCGCCGAGCCCCTGAAGCTGAAGGCAACGCTGAGGAATGTGGGCGTGGCGCTTGAGTTGGATCCATCCATCGATGAAGATAAGCAGAATGTTCATCTGTCATTGCAACTTGATTACGATTTCGCACCACCAACTATTCGGCCACGCTCCAGTAACACACCTAAGGAGCGGGCGCTACTTGCCGGCAATCTGGAGTTGCACCGTTTCTCGATCAACACCGCAACAATCCTTGCTGATGGAGCAGTCCGCATGGTTGGTCTTTGGAAGCCCTCGGGGAAATCATCAGTGGAGGGCAAGGATCTGCTGCAAGCTGCCTTTCTGCAGGTTAAGATCAATCGATTAGACACACCGGAACCTTGAGTCGCCACAGTAACGGCCAAGCCTACTTTCGACGCGTGCTTTATTTCTCCCGCAGGCAGTAAACTGATTTCTCCCCACGCAAGATGAGCGATTTTCCTGCTAAGGCGATGGAGGCGCTGAAGCTGTCCGCGAGGTGATTGCTGGCCAGGGTTCGCACCGTAGCATCGTTGGTGATCACCAGCGTATCCCCCGAGCGATCCGTGATATAGATGCGGCCGGCGGCCCCGACTGGGGAGGCGAAGACGTCAGTGATACCTTCCAAGCGCACGGGACCTGCGAAGCGTTCTCCAGTGGCGGCAATGCGTGCGGAGCACAGGCCTTGATAGTGTCCCAGGAAGAATACTTTCTCGTCGTAGAGCAGCGGTGAGGGCACATAGGGCGTGCGTTGATTGGTGGACCACAGGACGTTGGGTTTGGCCGTAATGTCGCCTTCCGCACCCTCCAGTTTAATCGCCAACATGGCCTTCAAATCATAGCTGCAGCCGCAGCAAACGATGCCATCCGCTGCCACGGGGGAGGCAATGACGTTACGCGACATGCCGCGGCATTCCCACAGCACTTTGCCACTGGCAAGATCGTAGCCGCGGATCCGCGTCGTGCCGGGGACGACCACTTGCGGTGGACTCGTGGGGGTGGCTTTCGTCACGATGGGTGTCGCCCAAGTCGTAATTTCATCCCGGGCCGCGCTCCAGCGTTCTGCTCCCGTCAGCGCCTCCAGGGCGAACACGCGGGATCCCGTTTCCTGATCCCAGGGCACGATCAACGTGCCTTCATACAACGCAGGCGAAGCACCTTCGCCATGGGCATGGTGGGTGGTTAGTTTCCCCAAGTCCTTCTGCCAGACAATCTTTCCATCCTGGCAGGACAAGCAATACAAGCCACGCGAACCGAAGAAGGCCCAGACGTGCACGCCATCAGTGACGGGTGAGTTTGAGGCCAGACTGCCCGTTTGATGGCCGCCTTCATGCGGGAAAGTTTTTGCCACCACCGTGCGCCAGAGGGTTTTCCCGGTCGCCAAATCAAGGGCCGTAACGAAGAATTCGTGAGTGCGATCGACCCCCACATTGTCATGCGAGCCCGGGGCGTTATCGAACACCGGAGCCACAGGCGCACCCACGGGAACTTCGGCTATGAGAAAGATGCGACCACCGGCAATGACCGGAGAGCTGTGTCCGCTGCCCGGGGCTGGCACTTTCCAGGCAATATTCTTGGTCTCGCTCCACTCAACCGGAGGCTGCGCGTCAACCGAGACTCCGGTGGCGGAAGGCCCCCGCCAATTCGGCCAGGGGAGATCCACCGCAACACTTTGGAAAGTGGATAAACCCAGGCAGATGATGGCAACCAGCCAGCATCTCTGAGAGCCGAGACGCCCACCGCTAGCACGTTGGCTTGGGAAGTTGCTGAGGACGGCGGGATTCATCGGTTTCATTTCTGTGAGGATACCGATGGTCCACTACTTTGCCAAGACTTTTCGCCCGCACCCGTGGCCGGAGGTCCAGTCCCAAGGAGCGGGGCTTTGAAAGCCACGCCATCATGATGGAAGTTAATTTGCCCCATAGAATACCCAGGCCTGTGTATGGGGCTTTCAAAGCCCCACTCGTGCGCTGTGGAGCTGCACAACCCTCTGAGGTGGGAGACCTCAGCCGGTCTGGACCGTATCCAGGCCGAGAACTTGTAGTAACTGCGTCGTCGCGAGACGGGGTGGAGAGCAACGAAAAAGAACCTACCAGACCATAACATCAAGTGAACACGATTCGGCCAGAACCGACTGACGAGCCTACGAGTCAAAGGCGAAGTTCCGCTGCCCCCGGCAGCGGCTCTGCGATGCGTGCTACGGTTACATCACAGGGAGAGGTTAGGGTGGTTGGTGATAGTATGGTAGGCAAGGGTAGTGTAGTGAACACAGGAGATCTGTCGGGACAGGAGAGCGCAAGCTCCCCGGCAGAAGTCAGAACCGCCATAGTAGCTGTGAAGTCGGGTAACTCCGATGGAGCCAAGGGCGGTAGGGAAGGAGATCCTTCAAGCGAAGGACACCGTGAAGCCCCCTCTGCGACAGTTCCGGCAACGGATATGCAAGCAGAAGCAAGCCTGTGGCAACGCCACAAAGCCCAACGCGGAGTCTGGAGCGAGAAGATGCTCATCGCCCTCGAAACGGGGGTTAAAGGAAACGTGTGGTTCAGCCTGATAGACAAAATCTATGCCGAACGAACCCTCGGACAAGCTTGGGAAAAGGTGCAATCCAACGCCGGGGCCTGTGGCATAGATGGCATCAGCATAGGGCACTTTGGCAAAGACAGCCAAACGCGTCTGCTCGACGTAAAAGAGCATTTAAGCAAAGGCACCTATGAACCCAAGCCAGTCAAACGGGTCATGATCCCCAAGCCCGGCAGCAGCGAGAAAAGACCGTTGGGAATACCAACGGTTAGAGATCGCGTCGTGCAAACCGCCGCGAGAATGGTTATAGAGCCGATCTTCGAGCGAGAATTTGCCGAGCAGAGCTATGGATTTCGACCCGGACGTGGTTGTAAAGATGCCCTTCGACGCGTGGACGAACTGCTGCAAAGCGGCCTCACCCACGTTGTTGATGTGGATCTCAAAGCCTATTTCGACAGCATCCCGCACGAGCGCCTCATGGCGTTAGTGCGAGCACGCATCGCAGATAGTCGAGTGCTTGCACTCATCGAAAGCTTCCTCAAGCAAAGAGTCATGGGCCCCTTAGGGTGGATCGACCCCGAAGAGCACGACGAAGGCACGCCACAAGGCGGCGTCATTAGTCCGCTCCTAGCCAACATCTATCTTAACCCATTGGACCACCTCATGAGCCAGCTAGGCTACGAAATGGTGCGTTACGCCGACGACATGGTCATCCTGTGTCCAAGCGCAGAAGCCGCCCAGAAAGCTCTAGCAACCTTGCGCGAATGGACCACCGAAGCCGGACTTACCCTCCACCCCGAGAAAACCAAAATTGTGGATCTGGGACCACCCAAAGCGCATTTTGACTTCCTCGGGTATCGCTTCTGGCGCAGCCAAAAAGGAAGCACCTTGCGACGCTTCATCCGCCCGAAGAGTGTTCAAAAGTTCAAAGCCAGCCTCAAGCCACTAACCAAGCGAGCCAACGGGCACAGCCTCGAGGCCATTGCGAAGTTACTGCGCCCCAAGCTGGTAGGATTTTACGGATACTTCAAGCACGCCAGCGCGAGTGCCTTGGAAGTGCTAGACGGGTGGGTGCGTGGGCGAATGCGAGGCATCCTGCGCAAACGCGCCGGACTGCGAGGGAGAGGGCGAGGCCGAGACCACCAGAAATGGTCCAACCACTACTTTACCAAGCTTGGGCTCTACAGCCTGGCCACAGCCCAAGCCCAAGACATGAAGAGCCTGCGTCAAGCAGCCAACTCCTAACTGGAGAGCCGGATGCGGGAGATCCGCCAGTCCGGTTCGGAGGGAGGGGCGGCGCAATCCAATGCGCTGTCCCTACCCCTATCTTGCTCGTGCGAGAATCCTCCGAGGATGTGGCCGAAGGGGGATGCGTTTACGCCCGGGCTGCCGCAGCACGCTGGTCCAGTTCATCCTTGATCGCCCGGGCATCCGTCAAGGCTTGCTCGACCGTGTCACCTAACACCGTAAAGTGGCCCATCTTGCGTTTCGGCAACGCGCGACGTTTGCCATACAAATGCAATTTGGCGCGCGGATGGTTTAACACGGGAGACCAATCGGGCGCGGTCATTTCGCCATACCAGACATCCCCCAGCAAGTTCACCATGACGGCGGGAGTATGCTGGCGGGTGCTGCCGACTTCCAGGCCGGAAACCGCGCGCAGTTGTTGTTCGAACTGATTGCAATCACAGGCGTCGATCGTGTGATGCCCGGAGTTGTGCGGGCGGGGCGCAATTTCATTGACAATGAGTTTGTTCGCCTTGGTGACAAACAACTCCACCCCTAGCGTGCCAACGTATTGCAACGCCTCGGCTACCCGTCCCGCCAGCGCAATGGCCTCGGCCTGTAGCTCTGGGGAAATCCGTGCCGGAGCGATGGTCACGTCGAGGATGTGATGCTTGTGGATGTTCTCCCCCGGTGGAAACGCCGCAAAGTTTCCGTGCTGATCCCGCACGCCGATCACGGAGATCTCCATCACAAACTCCACCCATTGCTCTAACACGCCACGTGGAGCGCCAAACGCGCCCCAGATTTCTTCCAGATTCTCTCCCCCATTCAACTTCACCTGCCCCTTGCCATCATAGCCGAAGGCGGCGGTCTTTAGCACGCAGGGGGTCCCAATTTCACCCACGGCGGCGGCCAGACTTTCGGCACTGTCCACCACCCGGAACTCGGCATGAGATAATCCGTGTTGCTTGAGAAATCCTTTCTCGCGCTCCCGGTTCTGCGTGGTTTCCAGCGCCAACCTGGGCGGATAGATTTCCTTTCGCTGCTCCACCGCTTGGAGGAACCCGCTGGGGATGTTTTCAAACTCCATCGTCACGACATCGACCTGCTCAATGAAATTTGCTGTCGCCTCAGGATCGTAATAAGGCGCATTGATTTCCACATCTGCCAACTGGCCAGCCGGACTGGGCGGGTATTCGTCCGTAAAAATCACGACCCGATAGCCATTGCGCCGAGCCTCACGCGTCAACATCCGCCCCAGTTGACCTCCTCCGATGATGCCTAAGGTTTGTCCGGGGTTTAACATGGGAGTTGATTTTGGTTAGACACGAAGGCAACCCTTTCCGAAAGGGGGCGAGCAGATTGGCAGGAATTTATTAGCACGGGGAGCATGAATGGCACGGGAGGCGTTGAAACAGGGAGGTTAGAATGGCAGCATTATGAAGCGGTGAAATGGAGCGTCAAGCGGCGGACTTTGGAGGCGACTTCAAATTCAACCCGGCCCTCGCAGGATTCCAGCAGTAATGAACCATTTTCCCGGGAGCGCCCCAGGCGACGCAGGAATGCAGGGACTGCTTTACATTTCCAGCATGGAAAAGAACAGCCCCGTGGGGTCACAGAAGAACGTCCGCATGTAGAGGCCGAAGGTGAACTCTATTTTTTCCAGGGTGTCTGGCATAATGTTGTGCGTCAGGGCAGCCTTGCTGTAGCTGGTGTAATGCGGGTCCAGATAGCCGGGAAATTGCACCTCCCCCACCGGAAATGGTTCTGCCGTCCACAAAGGAGTCGGGGCGGCCCGCCCCGATGATTCATCTGCCAATTCCAAGTCGGGGCGAGCCG